>CAXPTH010000001.1:0-5866 GCA_964220215.1 Alteromonas sp.
GCCAATACTTTTGTAATGGCCGCTGTTAATGTCGTCTTCCCGTGGTCAACGTGACCAATGGTTCCCACATTCACGTGCGGCTTATTGCGATCAAATTTTTCTTTTGCCATAATTGCTACCTCCTAAAGTTGTGCATTTCGCAACCACAATGTTGCTTTTTTTTCTTTACCTAGAAATAATACATTTTTTTTTAAATATAATCAAGCCAACACTCTGGCCATGCATTGATACCAAGCCTAACGATAGTGTATAGTCCGAAAACAATGGACGACGACGGCCCCTTAAGCCTGCGCTGCGCTGCGGCAATAAACCAAACGACCCAAAAATGGCCCTTAGCGGACTGGTATCCATTGTATCGAGCGATTACCCGGCCGGGGCATTGGGATCTGGCTCGCTTAGAATCCGTGGCTCTTCAACTGCGTCCCTGGCGAAAAGGGCCCATTATTCATGACGCCTTAACCATTGATGCTGAATGGGATTGTACATTCAAATGGAATCGGCTTCAACCATTACTCCCCACTATTGTTGATAAAACTGTGTTGGATATTGGCAGTAACAACGGCTACTTTACCCGAAAATTCAAATCAGCCGGCGCGCGCTATGTGACCGGCATTGAACCTACATTTATTTACTCTATGCAATTTATTGCTCAACACCGTTGGCAGCCCATGACCGGCATCCGAACACTGCCCATGACTCTGGATACCATCCATTGCTTAGCACCCGTTGACATCATTGCTTGCATGGGCGTTTTGTATTATTGCCCAAACCCAACAGAAAGTCTGGAAAAACTGTATCAGCAATTGCGACCCAAGGGACACCTGTGGCTTGAAACACTCACCGTTCCAGATACATCGATACGGCCGACCCGTACGTTTGCCGGAATTCGAAAAGTTACGATTATACCTAGCACGACCACACTCATCCACTGGTTGCACACCACTGGGTTCTCAGATATTCAACTGATCGATTCGTCCCCAACACTGCCTAATGAGCAGCGTGCCACCATATGGAGCCACAACCACAGCATGCAGCCCCATTTGAATCGTGGGGACCATAAAACAACTGAAGGGTACCCCACGCCAAATCGAACATTGATTTGTGCACATAAACTGAGGTAGTATAATGCTCTGTAGGTTGCCGGGATAGCTCAGTCGGTAGAGCAGAGGACTGAAAATCCTTGTGTCGGTGGTTCGATCCCGCCTCTCGGCACCACAACAATACAATTAAGCATGACAACAACGACAAATTTGAATGATAAATTAACAAGAACAGAAGCAAACAATTCGTGCTTTGAATCTGAAATTCGGTCCCAATCATTCGCTGAAATTCCCTTAACGGGATTCCAACCCGGTCCCATTCTAACTCCAGCTACCCCCAATATTCATCACCAATTCCCCTATACTAGCCAACATAACAATCAACGATTAGTGGGGCATGCAGATCCCCAAAAAAATTCAAAGACCAAGCGCTTTGCCGTTCTGTTTTCAGGCGGTCCGGCTGCCGGGGGGCACAATGTAATTTGTGGCATTGCTCGTCAGCTGGGAACCCGTCACACGTTACTGGGCGTTCAACACGGCCCCAAGGGTCTACTGGCTGGTCATTTTATACCCGTGACACCCGAAATGCTGAAAAAAATAGCTAACACCGGTGGGTTTGATTGCTTGGGAACTGATCGAACTAAAATTAAAACACAGGACCAAATCAATCGCGTGCGAGCGGTTGTCACAGAGCATCAACTCGATGGCATTATTATTGTAGGCGGTGATGATTCCAATACCAACGCAGCAATTTTGGCCGAAGCGCTATATGATTTAAAGTGTGCGGTTGTTGGCGTGCCCAAAACAATCGATGGTGACTTGCAACTTGGATCTGATTTACCCATATCGTTTGGCTTTGACACAGCCACTAAAATTTATGCTGAGTTGGTTGGAAATATTTTGCAAGACACCCGATCGTCCCTAAAATATTGGCATTTCGTCCGATTAATGGGGCGAAGCGCCAGCCATGTTACCTTAGAAGTAGCCCTTCAGACCAAACCCGCATTGACTTTGATTAGCGAAGCAATTGAAGCCCATCAACACACCTTATCCGATATTATTCACCAAGTAGCGGACACCATTGAAGCCCGTGCCAAGGCCAACTGCCACCACGGCGTTATTTTGATTCCCGAAGGGCTCATTGAACATATCCATGAATTCAATGCCCTGCTCCAGGCATTGGATCGTGAAGCCCCCCTTGATGCCCATCACCAGGCCCTTTATGATAGCCTTCCCCCTAGTATTCAAGCGCAGCTCACACAGGATCGGGATTCCCATGGGAATGTCCAGGTATCCATGATCCAAACAGAAACAATTATTATTGACGGTGTGGCAAAAGAACTCCAAAACCGTGGGGTTTCTTTTGCCGCACAAACCCATTTTTTTGGCTACGAAGGGCGGTGCGGTGCTCCGACCATGTTTGATGCCTGGTATTGCCTAAACTTGGGCCGCGTAGCCGCTCAATTGGCCTTGGATGAGCACACCGGCTACATGGCGGCCATTTGTGATTTTGAATCGGGCGGAAAAGCCCAGGGGATTCCCCTGACTGCTTTATTGCATACTGAAGAGCGCCACGGCAGCCAGCATGTTGTCATTGCTAAAGCCAAAGTAACCATAGACAGCCCCGCATACCAATATTTAATCGAACGGCAACCCCATTGGGCAAAAACGGATTGCTTTTCAAGCCCAGGCCCCCGGCAACTATGGGGGCCCACAGCATACCAAATCCCCATGAGCGTGGCTTTAAATCAACACTATAGCGACTACTGCTTACCAACAGCCATTGCCCAATGACCCAACCGGTTGTCTGCATTACCGGCGGTGGATCCGGAATTGGATATGGAACAGCTGAACTCCTCCTAAACCACCAGTATGCCGTGGTCATTTGTGGCCGTCGGTCATCCGTTATTGAAACAGCCGTCCAGCAGTTACGCCAAAAATTTCCCACTGGCATCATCAGCGGCGTGGTCGCCGATATTGCAACCGAATCCGGGGTTTTGGATCTATTTAAGCATATTCAAACACACCATCAACGCTTGGACTGCTTAATCAACAATGCCAGTACTCTATCCGTTGAGCCATTTGAATCGGTATCAACCCAAACGATTCAAACCCTAATTAACACCAATATCATGAGCACGATCTTATGCAGCCAAGCCGCTATTCCACTGCTCAAACAAAGCCCCAATGCCTGCATTGTTAATATTAGCTCCTTGGGTGGCATACAAGGCAGCCTGAAATTCCCGGGCTTTAGCATTTATAGCATGACCAAAGGAGCCGTTGTTGCCTTAACCGAAACCCTTGCTGTCGAGTTAAAACCGCATGGCATCCGTGTCAACGCCCTAGCGCCCGGCGCTGTTGATACCCCCATGTTAAAGCAAGCCGGTAGCCATCTAAGCACGGACACAACACCTGGGGACATTGCCCCATCCATTTTATTTTTAATTCAGGCCAGCCCCACCAGCGGGTTATCCGGTACTATTTTGGAGGTTCATTCAAATGCCTAAGCATCCCGTTGTTTTAACGCTACGCCGCACGTTTTGTGCATCGCACCGCTTGTATTCCGAGGCCCTAAGCCCAGAAGACAACGCGGCTATTTTTAGTAAATGCGCCCATCCCCACGGTCATGGACACAACTACGTGGTTCATGTGAGCTTACGCGGAGAACCCGATCCAACCACTGGCATGATTATGAATGTATCCGTTGTTAAAGAATTGCTAGAAAACCATGTGTTTTGCGACTTTGACCACCGTCATTTAAACCTGGATGTGCCTGAATTCCAGGCCGGGTTATTGCCAACCGTTGAAAACATTGCAATTGTTATTTGGAACCGACTGCAGCCCCACTTAACCCCGCATTTGCATGCCATTAAAGTGGAAGAAACCGAAAGCATCTCTGTGCTATACTATGGGCCAGAATCATGAAGCAAATGCTTATTCAATTAATGATTAGCACTGGCATCTTTTTTGTCATTGACATCCTGTGGATTACACGAGTGGTTAAGCCTCTCTATATGCATCATATCCCCAGCATCATCCGATCCGTTCCTTATATGCCGGCGGCTGGCTTATTTTATGCCCTATTTTTAATTGGACTCTGCTATTTTGCCCTATGGCCCAACTACTCCATGGCTAAAACAATTGGGCAGGGCAGTGCTTATGGCCTATTTACTTATGCCACGTACACCTTGACCAACCATGCTGTGTTACGCGAATGGCATTGGAGTTTGTCGGTGAGCGATTGTGCGTGGGGCCTACTATTGGGCGGGTTTGTAGCGGGCATGACCCGGTTCATCTATACCCCATAAAGCATGCGAGATACCGATACCTTTTACCGAAAATACCGATCTCAACGTTTTGCCGACATTGTGGGGCAAGCCCACATTGTTCAAACATTGTCCAATGCGATTATTCACAATCGACTCGCACACGCCTATATTCTAGCCGGCCCCCGTGGAACGGGAAAAACATCAACGGCTCGTATTTTAGCCAAAACCCTAAATTGCGAATCCCCAAAATCGCCAACTGAACCCTGCTTGCACTGTGATATATGCAAAAAGATAACGGCCAACCAGTCCATGGATGTTGTGGAATTGGATGCAGCCTCCCACACCAGTGTCGATTACATCCGGGAACTCAATGACCAAGTGCATTTTCAACCCATTGAATGCCGATACAAGCTGTATATTATTGACGAAGCCCATATGCTATCCACCGGAGCCTTTAACGCCTTGCTAAAAACTATTGAGGAGCCCCCACCGAATGTTTGCTTTATTTTAGCCACAACCGAAGCACACAAAATTCCAAAAACAATTCAATCCCGCTGCCAACAACTCAACTTCTCCCGACTATCCCTGGCCGATATTATCCAACAACTAACTCATATTGCCACCCAAGAAGGCATCACCATTCCCGCCAATGCACTGAGCATGATTGCCAACCATGCCGATGGGTGTATGCGAGATGGGATCACACTGTTGGATCAAGTCGTTGCCAGTTATGGGCAAACCATTACGGACACCGATGTTCAAACCACAATGGGAACCCCACTGTTTGACGCCCTGATTCAACTGTTGCATCAGCTCAATGCATCCCCCGGCACGGTCATGCAAACCTTGGACGATTTGTTTAATGCTGGATTGAATCCTCATGCGTTTATTAAAGACTGGTTGTCTTTACTTAAATTTGCCATCATGGCTAAAGAAAGGATCGACACGCCCGCTCTCACGACTGACCAAAACCATCAACTTAAAACTGCTGTTGCCGACATTAAAGCGGATCGACTCCACCACTACATTCTAGACTTTGGCCAATTATTGCGCGATATCCGAGGGTTTGTTCACCCTGAATTAGCCATTCAAATTCGGTTTTTAGCCGTGCGTGATACCCAAACAAACCCAAACCCGGAGCCTAAGACAAAACCCAAACTCGAGCCTAAGCCAGAACCCAAACCCGAGCCTAAGCTAGAGCCCAAACCCGAGCCCAAGCTAGAACCCAAACCCGAGCCTAAGCTAGAGCCCAAACCCGAGCCTAAGCTAGAGCCCAAACCTAAGCCGGATCCCGGAGCCGCCAATTGGGAATCCTTCTTAACCGCCGTCAAGCACCATAAGCCCAGTTTATACCCACTTCTCAAGCCCGCACGCTGTCATGAAATTACAGACACCCATATTGCTCTCTCGTTTCAGCAAACCTATCAATTCTTTTTAGAAAAACTCAAAGAACCCCATTATAAACAGATTCTCGACACCATAACGCTATCGGTATTTGGCCAAGCCAAGCAGCTGCGCATCGTGACCCAGGCTGAACAATCCAAACATATGAGTGTC
>CAXPTH010000002.1:0-19882 GCA_964220215.1 Alteromonas sp.
CCACCACCACCCCCGTGCTCCTTAAGAGCCACTTGACGCGCCTGAGTCGCTTGAAAAACCCTACGCATGGATATAGCGCCCAGTGTCAAATACGACGACAACCGAGAACAATGGGTATAAGCCGTCACTGGCGAGGACATGGCCCGTGTATACGGCTGCCCTCGAGTCGCTAAAAACGTCGACAGCGTCTCGGTCGCCATCGCACTACCCCCCACTTGAATAGCCGTATAGCCATCCTGAACCAAGCCCAACGCCTCAGCCGAAGGCATCGCCTCTGGGTCCACTGGCATCGACTGAATCTGCACAGGGCCGGGCACCAGCGGGGCCTGCATCGTGGCTTTCCAGCGTGCCGCCCACCCGTCCCGATCCTGCAGGCAACGCACCACCCCCGTTTGGGTGGACTCCTGCCAAACAACACCCCGGGTCTTGGCCCAACGCTGTACCCGACGGTCACGATCATACGTCCAGTGGTTCCCCGTTTCTTGATGGGAAAACACGTGGGTCACCCCCCAGCGCTGAACCAAAGCGTCCAACACCTCGACCGCATCCCCAACCCGAATCACCAAGTGAGCCCCCAGATCTTTTAAATTTTCATCTAACGACTTTATGCTGTCCACCAGATACTGATACTGCCGATAACTCGTATCTGGTTGTCCCCACAAGTCCGGCTCAACAATATACAGTGCAATAATGGGCCCTTGCTGAGCCGCCAAGCTAAGGGGCTCGTGATCCGTTACCCGCAAATCTCGCTTAAACCAAACAATACTGGTTATGGGCATCGGGACCCCCAAACCCAATAGCCAACGGCCAATAGACTCCCCACAATAACAACCATAGGGCCAGCCGGAACGTCCAAAAACAAGGCACTCCCACAGCCCACCACCATCATCAGCCCGCCAAACGACCAGGCGGTTCGCAACGCACACGAGCGCCCCGTAGCCACCAATGCCGGTAAAATTAAACTCGCAAATACCACATACACCCCCACCAATTGCACCGATGAGGTAATGGCCAAGGCAAACAAACTATAAAACCCGAGTCCAGACCGCCACCTTGGATGCAAAAACCAGGCCAATACAATGCCAATATAAATCGGCGCATGCTTTAGCACGTCCAGCCAAGTGACAAATAACAATTGGCCCGATACCATGTGCTGCAGGGTTTCCCCCCCATGCGGATGGTGCTGCAACACCAAGATCGCGGCCGATGCTGCGACAACAAAGCTGGTTCCAATAATGGCCTCTTGTCGTTCCGGAACCATCGATTCTATCCATCGAAATGCTGCCGCAGAGAGCAACGCTGCGCATAACGCCACCCCTTGTATTAACCAAGCGGATGGGTGGTGGACCCAGGTCAACACCCCCACCATGCCCAGCCCCGCAATCTGTGCAACCGCTAAATCCATAAAAACAATGCCCCGCTTTAACACTTCCAAACCCAACGGCGCATGGGTTGCCGCAATCATAATTCCGGCAACAAAGGCTGGCAATACCAATACAAGTAGATCAAGATCCATGATTTAATAGTACAGCAATTGTCTCATCAAATAGGGTTATTAAGTCAACACTGGCATCGGTACCCCCCACTGTATAGGGGAGCCGAAGCGCTGGAATATTCGTTTTAGACGCCACCCATTCACTGGCTTGGGACGGATCATACGGTGTTCGCAAAATTGCCAATACTGACGGGTCTGTTGCCTGCTTCAGCACTGTGTTTAAATGAGCAGCCGTTGGCGGCAACCCTGGCACGGGCTCTAGAGATGCAATGGTGGTGACGCCCAACCAATCCAACAGATAATCAAACGATTGATGATGCACAATCACGGACCGGCCACGCAACGGAGCCGCCTGAATTGTCCATCGCTGAATGGCGGCTTCCCATTGCGCCTCAAAGGCCGTGTAGCGTTCGGCATACACACCCGCATGATCGGGATCAATCTGCTCCAACCGACCCTGAATTTGACGCGCAATCTGAAGAATATGATGGGGATTTAAATGCACATGGGGGTTGCCGTCCGGGTGCACATCCCCATGGCTGCGATCCACAGAGTCGTTAACGCCCAACATGGGCACATAATCCGCCGCCATAATATTGCCCATAGCACCCGGTTGGATGCCCACGGGGGCACGCTCCAATAAAATGGGCAACCACCCCACTTCTAAATCTGCCCCCGAGCAAACCAACAACTCGGCCCGTCGAATGGCTGCAATTAAACTCGGGCGTGCCCGAATATAATGCGGGTTTTGCTTGGCATGGGTGGCCGAAACCACCCGCACCTGCTCCCCGCCAATTGCTTCGGTTAAAGCCGCCCATTCGGGCTCACACGTGAACACCGAAACGGCAGCCTGAGCACCGAGCGATGCGGCAATTAAGCTGCCAAAGATGTGTTTAATACTTATGCGCACCGTGTGCTCCGATGCTCATCACATATTGAATTATGAACTGATCATCCGACTGATCATTCGCCAACACATTGTGATTGTATTGAAATCGAATTCGGCTAAATTCACTGTTGGTCCAGTCTAGCATAGCACTCGTTGACCGAGGATTGTGGCCGTTCGCATTAAGAACCTCGTTTGTTTTTAAAGCCGTCGGCACAGCCGCTGGAGACAGTTCACTGTAGCGAACCCCCACACGCCATTGCGGTGCCAGTTTATAAACAGTTTGTAAATACCAACCCGTTGCATGGGCATTAATCGCATGGGGGTCTTGATCTTTAATGGTGCTTTTTCCCCCAATGCGATACACCCCATCGGTATGCTGCCAGAAGTACTCACCCTGAACGATTAGTTCTTGTTGTCTGGGATTGCCCGTCATCGCCCACGTGTACCGAACATCCACGGCATCCAGCGCCGTATGGCCATAAAAAGCCGTACTATCTGATTCCGATTCTTCGTTTGCAACAAACCGTTCCCCCACATCGCCGGCCAGCCGGTAAGCCCCGAGTCGCCAGCTTTGATTGTATCCAATATCATCGCCAACGCGAACAAACGCCGACCATGCTTGTGTTTTATCCCCAGTTGCGCCACCAAACGGCATATCATCACCTCGGAAAATACCACCCCCCAATTCTGTGTACATCTGTGTGGGCAACACATAGGTCAATTCCGCACCATCATCATTAAACGCACCATTTAAAAAGGCTCGATTGGGAAGGGGGCGATCCGCAAAATCATGGGCATGCAAATGGTGTTCGTTTAAATATCCAAATGTCCAAAACGCACGACCAAACTTAGCAGTTAGCCCATCCAATAGCCCAAACCCCGGCAATGTTTGAACATACGCTTCTTCTAGTTCCACCTTATCTTCACCGTCTTCTCGAACGATGGCGGCCGTCAAACGTCCATAAAATTTATCATCCACACTGGCTGACATCGCCAATTCAGATTCGCCAATTGCAAACCCTTCCGACTTTCGATGGCCTTCATGCCCAACCGCAAACCCCGCAATATCCCCATGCGCAGCGGTATAACTGCGGTACCCGCCATTTAGCAATAGTCCAATGGATGGATTAAACCGATTGCTATACACAGTGGGTTTGACTTCATACTGTTTTTTTAATGCGTCAACCTCAGCACGCAATTCAGCCAATTCAGAATTGGCAACTGCTGCAGGGGATAGGCCAATAGCCGAGACTAGCAAGGCGGCCATAATTGTATTTAATTTCATAAAAACTCCTCGATAATAAGCAGTCCACGCTGCTTATTCAATTAAACCGTTACATGTAATCATTAAAAACGGAGCGGCGGTGCCCGAGGATGGCTACCGACATGGATGCGTCCGCATTGTTGGCCAATCACCACAAACACAATACCCAAGGCAATTCGTGGACTTAGAAACGCCGAACGAATAGCGGTGTGTGGCAGGATCGTGATTGAACATACCGAACACGTGCGCGTCGAATGGTCGTGCCCATCCCAAGTGTGTTCTAGGTCATGGGCCCAGCCCATCGCCATAATGCCCAAAAATAGGACAAACACCAATTTGGGTAACGCACCCCGACGAATCTTACGCATCATACAACAAAATCGTATCACAGGATTATTGCAATCAGCTAGCGTTTAAGATTTATAAACTATTATTTTACGTGTGTGTTATACTAAGAACCCCATGAAAATTAGCGCGTATCTTATTGGATGTCTATGCCTAACGGCTTCTGTGATCGCCTCCCCCATTCTATCCAATATGGCCATTCATCACCCCGTGATGGGCACCCGTGGCATGGTCGTCAGCCAAGAGGCGCAGGCAACCCGTATTGGAACCGACATACTCCGTGCTGGGGGCAATGCGATTGATGCTGCAGTGGCCGTCGGGTTTGCCTTGGCTGTTACCCACCCACAAGCCGGTAATTTAGGGGGCGGCGGGTTTATGATGATTCATATTGCTAGTGAAAACAAAACCATTGCCCTGGATTTTAGAGAATCAGCGCCGGCAGCCGCTCATGCTGATTTGTTTTTAGACCCAGATGGCACAGTGAATACCAAACGAGCTCGATTTTCAACGCAATCCAGCGGCGTTCCCGGCAGTGTTCATGGGCTGCTAACGGCCTTAGACCACTACGGAACGCTACCCCGCAAGCGTATTATTGCCCCCGCTATTCGCTTAGCCAAACGTGGCTTTCCTGTGTCGCAACCCTTGGCATTGTCGCTCAAAACCGCCCAGGATCGACTGGCAAAGGATCCCTACATATCCGCTATTTTTTATCCCAACAATCAGCCCCCCAATCCTGGAGATCCGTTTGTTCAAACCGACTTAGCCAAAACTTTATCGCGCATTTCGAAGCATGGAACCGCCGGATTTTATACTGGGAAAACCGCCCGGGCGATTGATCAATTTATGCGTGACACCAATGGCCTTATCACCACAACCGATTTGAGTAACTACCGCAGTATCACACGCCAACCGATTCATATTCAATACCGTGGCCAGCATATTTATACAATGCCATTACCCAGTTCTGGGGGCATTATTATGGCACAAATTCTCAAATTAATTGAACCATTTCCGTTGAAGACCTGGGGGCCCAATAGTGCAAAAACAATTCATGCCATGGCAGAGGCCATGCAACTGGCTTATGCAGATCGTGCGGAGTGGCTGGGCGATAGCGACTTTGTTGCCGTACCGGTGCAGCAATTGTTAAGCGAGTCTTACTTAAATCGACGCCGAAAACGCATCAATTTAAACCAACACACCCCCAGTGTCGACACAGGACCCGGCCAGCCCTACGATAGTGACGAAACCACCCATTACAGTGTCATGGATCGCTGGGGAAACGCTGTATCGGTGACCACAACACTCAATTTTAGCTACGGCTCTGGCATCGGCATACCCGGAACCGGTGTTTTGTTAAACAATGAAATGGATGATTTTTCTGCAAAACCGGGTGAACCCAATGCGTATGGGTTGCTGGGCAATGCTCAAAACGCCATTGCCCCCAACAAACGGATGCTCAGCTCCATGACCCCCACGCTTGTTCTGGATGATACCGGCGTGGTGTTGGTAACTGGATCCCCGGGAGGCAGCCGAATTATTACAACCGTCACCCAACTCATCAGCAACGTCATTGACCATGGCATGCCCCTGGCACACGCAACCGCCTCTGGCCGATTTCACCACCAAGGGTGGCCCGACACCTTGCGCATTGAACCCTATGGCTTGTCCCCAGATACGCAAGCTGCCCTCACGCAACGGGGGCACACCCTCGTCACCCGACCGGTTATGGGCTCCACCCAAAGTATTATGAAACACAGTGGCGTTTTATACGGAGCCTCAGACCCTCGCACCCCATCGGGACTCGCCCAAGGGTATTAAATCCTGTGGTATACTGCTTAGTATCCCATGCATATTTTACTTACTGGCGTAACGGGTTATATTGCCCAACGACTGTTGCCGGCTATACTCACAGACGATGTCCGCGTTACCTGCTGTGTTCGAGATTTAGACCGATTTAATTACAATTATCACAACCACCCCAACTTATCTGCTATTGTTGTGGATTTTCTGGATGACACCATTGAACTACCCCATGATATTGATGCGGCTTTTTATTTTATTCATTCGATGGCAATTCCCACCGCCGATTTTTACAAACTGGAAACTCAATGCGCCAATAATTTTAAATCAGCGATAGAAAAAACACAGGTTCAGCAGGTGATTTACCTCGGTGGCATTGTGAATGAAGCCAATTTATCGCCCCATTTAAAATCTCGCTTGCATGTTGAAGCATTACTGCGCAGCGACCAGTACGCACTCACAACACTCCGTGCGGGTATTATTGTGGGATCGGGCTCCGCTTCGTTTGATATTATTCACGATTTGGTTGAAAAAATTCCCATTATGGTAACGCCCAAATGGATTAAAACACGCTGCCAACCCATTGCCATTCGCGATGTCATTAAGTGTTTACACCGCAGCATACTCAACCCAGCCACCTATAACCAAAGCTTTGATATTGGTGGCCCCGATATTTTATCGTACAAACAGATGCTCCTCCAATTTGCTGAAGTCCGTCGACTGCGGCGCTATATTTTTACAACCTCATTATTATCACCCCGACTGTCCTCCTATTGGCTCAACTTCGTCACACGAACCACCTATGCACTTGCTCGGCATTTGGTTGATAGCATGAAAAACGAAGTTGTGTGCCGGGACACCCGGTTGCTGGAATTGCTAAATATTAATCCCATGACGTACCGAGAAGCCATCAAAGCCGCTTTTCATCGAATTGAACAAAACGACGTTGTATCCAGCTGGACAGACTCCCCCCATCATTATTTTTTAAAAAAAGGCATTGCGCATTATACCCGAGTGCCCACCCATAGCTGTTTTATTGATCGGCGTCAATTACCCACCCAAAACCCCAAACAATCGCTGGAAAAAATATGGCAATTGGGCGGCCAATCGGGCTGGTATTTTGGCAATGGATTATGGAAACTGCGTGGCTTCATTGACCAGTTGGTGGGTGGGGTTGGCTTGCGCCGGGGCCGCCGAAGCCCAACGGACATTAAACCCGGGGACTCGTTGGATTTTTGGCGGGTCCTCATTGCCGACAAATCCAAAAAACGCTTGCTCCTCTATGCTGAAATGAAAGTGCCCGGCGAAGCCTGGTTGGAGTTTCAAATCCGGGACAACACCCTCATTCAAACCGCTACGTTTCGCCCCTTGGGTGTATTCGGGCGGCTGTACTGGTATACCTGCTTGCCTTTCCATCATTTTATATTTAATAAATTGCTTGAAGCCCTGGCTACAGACTTCCAAACGCCGCCAATGCCTCCCGACGCGAGTGGTCAACCGACACCACCGGTCGCGGATAATGCACCCCCAACGTAATGCCAGCCTGATCCAGGACTGACTTGGGAGCTTCCCACGGATTAAACAAATACCGATTGGGCATGGCCGATAACTCCGGAACATAGCGACGGGTATAATGCCCATCGGCATCAAACTTTTTACCCTGCAAAATAGGGTTAAAAATTCGAAAATACGGTGCCGCATCAGCCCCCGAACCAGCAATCCACTGCCAGCCAAAGCTATTATTGGCTACATTGGCATCAAACAAACAATCCCAAAACCACTCAAAGCCCCGTCGCCAATGAATCAGCAAATTTTTAACTAAAAAAGACCCAACAATCATCCGAACTCGGTTGTGCATTGTACCGGTTTGCCACAATTCACGCATCCCAGCATCCACAATCGGATAGCCGGTTTTTCCCTGTTGCCATGCCTGTAACAACGGGCCGTGGTCCCGCCATGGAAAAGCATCAAACCGCTTGTTGAGGTTTTCAGTGTACAGCATTGGATAATCCCGCAGTAAATAATGCGCAAACTCTCGCCAGACTAGCTGCCGGCAAAATGCATCCTGGGTGGGGTCAATGCCACGCTCAGCCACCGCATACCAGATCACACGAGGCGATACCTCCCCAAACGCTAAATGCGGAGACAACCGCGACACATGGGGCTCACTGGGCGTGTTGCGACCATCCGCATAATTCTGAATAGTATCCAAAAATTCGGCCAATCGAGCCGCCGCACCCTGCTCCCCCGGCTGCCACGTTGCTGTGATTGTAGACGCCCAATCCAAGGCCGGCAGCAACGCCGAAGTATCCCCCAATCCAACGGGCACAACGCTGGGCTTAGCCATGGGAACCGGTTGGGTAGGCGGGGTTTCAATACAGCGTCGATAATATGGCGTAAAGACTTTGTAGGGCTGCCCATCCGATTTAACCACCGAGCCTGGCTCCCACAAGCATCCATCACTGTAGCCATAGCAGTCAACCCCCAACGCAGCTAAATGCTCATGGACCGGCTGATAATCAATACCCGGAACCGCATTCCAATACACCGCTGTTACCGAATGCTGCCGAATTAGGGCATCCCAATCGCTCATGCTGGTTAAAATGGATAAATGGCCACCCAGTTGATCAGACAACTGCTTTAAACTATGGTATAGCCAAACCCGACTCGCAGCCCCCGTGGGGATGGGCGCCCACTCATCGATTAGGCCATAGACTGGTACCACAGTGGCATCCTGAGTGGCTGCCAATAATGCCGGATTATCGGATAGCCGAAGATCGCGTTGAAACCAATGAATCGTGACCCGTTTTGTCATGGGACCAACGCAATCAGGGTCATGTTGGGCAATCGTGGGGGGCGATTGCCTTCAGAAAAAATATACAGCTCATGGTGTTGCGATACAAAAAACAACGGAATAACTGGTGCATCATAGTGCATCAAAATATCCCGCAATTCTTCCCCTTCATTCAGTTTAATCGCCGCAACGGAATACCCAGAAATCATGTGATTGACCAATTGCGTATACGTCATCCCCGCTGAAAATAGTGTGGGGATTTCCAAATGCTGTTGATGGGTAACATCTTGAGGGAACAACCGATACACTTTGCTGCGTCCAAAAACGGTCTTGTATTTGTTAACCGCCAATACATTTAAGTCATCGTTGGGTGTTACCGCTAGAAATCGGCCAATTTTCCGATCCTCCAACTCGTCTAAAATACTATCATCCAAAATACTGGCTTCAACACACGGAATATGGTGCATTCGGGCTTCATTGATGGACTGCTTGTTGGTATCCACCAACAGCACATCTATTTTTTGATCGATCAATTGTTTGGCAATTGCCCGGGACAATGCATTGGATCCCGCAATTAACACGCCATAGAAATGGGGCCGTGTGACACTGAGCCACTTCGCCAAATACCCCGCCAATAAGCCAGACTGAGCCACGGTAACAAAAATAACAATAAACGTAAAAAACACCAGCTGTTCAGCATCCACAACGCCATAGTTACTGAGCTTTAACGCAAATAACGACCCAATACTCGCCGCAATAATTCCCCGGGGTGCTGTTAAGCTCATAAATACTTTATGCCGCCACGTTAACCGAGAACCCAACGTGCATAAAAACACCCCCAGGGGCCGGGCAACAAAGACAACACTCACCAAAAACAGCACCGTATTCCAGGTGGTATACCCCACCAAATCATAAAACGAAATGCGTGCAGCCAACATAATAAACAAGACCGATATTAACAACAAGGTCACATCTTCTTTAAAGCGCAAAATATGCTTAATTTTAACTTGATTTTGATTGGCTAAAATTAAGCCCATAACCGTTACACTCAGCAAACCCGACTCCAACTGAATAAAGTTGGATAAAACAAACACCGCCATAACAATCGCCAGCGTAAGTGGCGAATGCAAATACGCCGGTGCCCAACCCCGCTTCAAAATCATAATAATAAACACCCCGCCCGCTAAGCCCAAGCCCAAGCCAACCAGCAAGGTCATCAGCAAAAAGACAACCGAATACGATAACATAGCCCCCACTTCACTCAAAAACACCCACTCAAAGGCCAGTACCGCAATCACCGCCCCTACTGGATCAATAATAATACTTTCCCAGCGTAATGTTGAGCCCAAATCGGTGTCCAAGCGGACGTGCTTCAGTAAAGGCCCAATTACTGTTGGCCCGGTGACCACCAAAATGGCCCCCAAAATGGTGCTTAACGCACCCGTCATGCCCAGAAAATAATGAGCAGCAATGGCAATCACAATCCAGTTCACCAACACCCCAATGGTATTCAAATTCCAGACAACGTTGCCCAACCCATGAATATCTTTAACTTTTAAACTCAAACCCCCTTCAAATAATATAATCGCGACCGACAACGACACAAAGGGAAACAACAACTCGCCCATTAACTGATCGGGATTTAGCAGCCCACAAATAGGCCCAACCAATAACCCCAATAACAACAACGGTAAGATAGCCGGCAAGCGCATGCGCCAAGATACCCACTGGGCAAACAAGCCCGTGACAATCATAATAGAAAACTCAAATAAAATGGGAATGTTCATGGACGAATTTATTCTCTATTCTGTACACTTTAAATAATGAATCAAAATCATAATTTTATACTGGAAGCCACACGTTTATTAAAGCATAATTTAGTCGAAATTGAAAGCGAAAAAGCCATTCAATATTGCCACCAATTGGCGTGCCGACTCAACCAAAGCGCTATCACCATTCGTTTGTTTTTTGGTAAAAAAGGCCCAACCGTGGATCTGTCTCAAATTAAAAATTTGACGATCCAAGACCAGTTGCGTGCCTGGTTAGCGCCCTTAAAGGCTCGCACAACCCCCCAATCAACCGCCCAGCCAACAGCAACCCAATCCCCGATGGCTGTCACTGATGCATGGCCATTGCCCCTAATTGGGGTGGACGAATCCGGCAAAGGTGATTTTTTTGGCCCCTTGGTCACTGCGGCTGTGTATGTCACACCCGATACCGCACAGGCCTTACGAGACCGTGGCGTGATGGACAGCAAGCAACTGCGCGATACCCACATTGCGCCATTGGCCGAGTGGATTCAAACCCACTGCCCCCACACCGTATGCAGTTTATTGCCAGATCATTACAATCAGCGGTATGCCCAAACTCCCAATTTAAACAGTTTATTGGCGAGCTGCCATATTGATGTCATTGCGCATATGAACCAACAAACGGGTTGTACGGTTGCCTTATCGGATCAATTTGCCAAACCTGCCGTGTTGCAAACATTGGGAACCAAGCGTATTCCCCATGTCACCATTCACCAGGCCACCCGTGCGGAATCCAACATTGCCGTTGCCGCTGCCAGCATTGTCGCCCGTGCCCGCTTTATTGCAGATTTAAGCCAGCTATCCACCGCCATTGGCGTTGCACTGCCCAAAGGGGCTACCCATATTCAAGCAGCCTATGATTGTGTTATCAAAACACTGGGGCGCGACCGTTTGCATACGGTAGCTAAGACTCACTTCAAATGCGCAAAATGACGCATCACATTGCGCAATAACTGAACGCCCACTTGCCCACTTTTTTCCGGATGAAATTGCGCCGCAAAGACCGTGGGGGTCCATATACTAGACACAAACGATTGGCCATAGTTCGTCTGGGTGTGCCCCATGGACGGATCAATCGTTTGAAGCCAATAACTATGAACAAAATACACCAATGGACGATCAATGCCCTGCAAATAATACGGGCTGTCTCCTGTGTCGTGCAATTGATTCCAGCCCATGTGGGGAACAACCAATTGGGTATTGTCAATCGCTTCGATATGCCCAGGAAACACACCCAAGCCGGATACTCCCGGGGATTCCGCACTGCTTTCGAACAACAATTGAAACCCCAAACACAAGCCAATGAACGGTTTTTTAGCCTGAACATGATCTAAAATTGGGGCGACAAACCCCCGTTGGTTCAGTTGATGCATGCCATACCCAAACGCACCAACACCGGGCAAAATCACCCCATCGCTGTTGGCAATGTCTGAGGGGGTGTCAATCCGTCGAACGGAGCACCCTAAGTATCGAAATAATTTCTCAACGCTATATAAATTTCCAGCGCCATAGTCAATAATGCCAAGCACCGGCCCTGTATTCGTCATCTTAATTGCCAGTATAGCATAAAAAACACTGGGGCTTATCGCCCAGAGCATGGTAAACTAAGGCATACAATGCGATACAAAAATTATTCAAATGGCGGCAACTACGTTTGGTTGATCTTATTGTTTTTGTTGTTGTTTGGTGGCTTTCGGTTCATTATCTTACTGTTTGGAATCACATTAGCGATTCTGATTAATTTTTTCCCTCTGATTGTGATTGGGTTTGTTGTCTACTCCTTAGTCAAAACCATTCGATACAATACCGGCATTCATACTAATATTAAAAGCACGACCGTTTCGCATCAACGGTTTACTGAAATTTTAATTCGCATTATTGCCCATGTGATTCACAGCGATGACCATGTCAGCGATAAAGAAATGGCCATTGTGATTCAATGTTTTCAGCGCATTGGATTCCCAACCTCACGGATTCCTTGGCTCATGGATTTGCTAAAATCTGCCTTAAAACAAAACCCCCCGTTGGATGAATTGTGTGCTGCATTTAATGAGTCGTTTCAATACCAATCCAAACTGATTTTGCTAGACATGGTGTATCAAGTGGCAATCGCCGATGACCACCTCCATGAAAAAGAACGGCAAATCATTCACAGAATTTGCCAATTGCTGGGCATCCGAGACCACGACAGTACCGCTTTTGAGCGTCAATATGCCAGTCATCAGACCCATCATCCCACCAACTCTCACAGCAATCAGTATGCGGAATGTTTGGCTATTTTAGAATTATCCGGACGCCCGGATATAGCAACCATTAAGCAAGCCTATAAAAAACTATGCAAGCAGTATCACCCCGATAAAGTTCAGCATTTGGGGCAAGAATATCGAACCCTTGCTGACAAAAAAATAAAAGCCATCACCCAGGCCTATACATATCTCAAGAATCACACATGAGCTACCAAAAAATTCAAAACGCTTTAGATGATCATGACCACAAAGCCTTTCTGATTCAGTATTTTGAAACGATTTATTCCGGCGTTGATCTGCCCATTCCATCGGGCTTAGAGATGGACCGGATTCAGCAAGGATGGAAAAAAATTTTTGATGAAGTCATTGAAATCTCGGTTCCGGATGCCTTTATCGAAGCCCTCAGCCAAGAATGGCAAACCATTATTACTCAACAAGGTGGCAAAGTCGATGACAATTTTGTCCTTGAAATCTTGGAATTACTCACCGGAAAGCAACCCGAATACAAACAACCCAAATCAACCATTGGGGCCAAACAAACCAACAACGCCCCCGCTCCGACTCCTTCATCCAAACGCTTCTACCCCCGTCGATCCAAACCCGGTGAACGCCGAGACTTGCCGCCCTTGGCGGATGAAGCCGTGGATGCCGCCATTAGCGAAACATACCGCGGCCATTCGACTGAATCGGACCCTGACATTCCGGTAATAATCACCCAGCAAATAGACCCCCTCATGGCGACCCTGCGCCAACACTATTCAACAAATGATGCCCATGGGTTTTTAATTAGTCTGTTTACTCTGTCCTTTTCCAATGCCCCCCCCTGTGCCCTCCCAGCAATATCGGGGGAATCCCGGCCGATCTTTCAAACCCATTGGCAAGATACGCTGTTGCTCCTCTTTGAGAAACCGGGGCACGATACCTTCATCAAACACCTGCATCCCGTTTGGCTCGGTATTTATCAAACCCTTCGTCAACTGCCCGACACGCCATCGGCACGGAGTGCCTGGCTGACTGAATTAACGGCCACCTATAAAAAACCAGAGACTCCCAAAAAAACCACGTGGCTAAACTCGTGGATCCAGACGATTCGGGACCTATTTCAAGCCCCTTAATCCATCAACACCTAATTCATAAAAAACTGAACAAAAATTGTTACATTAAACCCTTCCATGACAAATTCTTTTTTCACCGGCACGGTGTTTTGTAGAACAGTCGGCAATTTTTGTTGAAGTTCTTCCATTGAGTAATGGATCATGGTATCTCCTTATGCTATGCAACGAATAAATTGGTAATTGTATATAAACTAAATACCCATTGTTTGCAGATTTTAAACATTCGGACTGTTTGATTGCCCTGATTTTTGGTAGAATACAAACTAAGTATGACACCAGAGCGGACCTGTGTATTAACAGAATCAGAAAAACTGGAAACAACCGGCGAACGATTGCCCAGTTGGTTTCGATCCAGCGTTGGGAAGCGCGAAGCCGCTGAAACATTATCCCAAAACTTAAATGCGGAGATTCCCAACACAATTTGCCAAGAAGCGCGATGCCCCAATCGATCCGAATGCTGGTCCAAAGGCCTACTCACTTTTATGATTTTGGGAACCATTTGTACCCGACGCTGCCAGTTTTGCAGCGTTAAATTTGGAAAACCGCTCCCACCCGATACGGCTGATTTGGCCCATATTCTTAATGCCATCGAGCAACTCAATTTACGATTTGTTGTTCTGACATCCCCCAACCGAGATGATTTGCCGGACGGCGGGGCTGGGCATTATGCCTTTATTGTATCTGAGATCAAAAAACGCTATCAAAACCGAGTGAAAGTTGAAGTACTCATTCCAGATTTTAAAGGCCAAGCTGCGCCATTAACCACCGTAATTGAGTCCGGACCGGATGTGATTAACCACAATTTAGAAACCGTCCCATCCCTGTATCGCATTGCCCGAAAAGGATCGTTGTACACCCGATCCTTGGACGTGTTGTCTGCGGTCAAGGCCAAGGACCCCAATCGATTAACCAAAACCGGTGTTATGCTGGGTCTTGGGGAAACCGAAGACGAGCTCATTCAGACATTTCGCGATATTCGCGATCGCAACATTGACATTTTAACCCTAGGGCAATACCTCAAGCCCGACCGAAACAGCCTGCCGATTGCCCGATATTATCACCCCAAAGAGTTTATTTATTACAAAGACATTGCCACCGATCTGGGTATTCGGCATGTGTTTTCAGGGCCCTTGGTTCGCAGTTCCTATTTGGCTGAACATGTATTTGATGCGCTAAATTAACCATGCTGATTGGGTTTCTTGCCTGTATCCTAGGTTACTGTATTGGCTCAATTCCGTTTGCCATTGGCATCCAAACATGGTGTGGCCTAGATCTAAAAACTACCGGCTCTGGCAATCTAGGCACCACCAACATGTACCGACAAGGCGGATGGAAACCCGCCGTGTCGCTGTTACTATTGGACGCCAGTAAAGCCGCCATCCCCACCGCCTTAGCCATGCACTATTTCAGCAGCCCCTGGTGGCACATTGGCGTTGGCCTGATGGCGATTGTTGGGCATATCTGGTCTGTATTTTTGGGATTTAAAGGCGGTAAGGGCGTAGCCCCTAGCCTGGGGTTTTTACTCGTGTTAAGCCCCGTTATTTGGCTATCGCTCGCCGGTATGGCAACGGTGGTGATTGGCATCACACGCTATGTATCGGTGGCGAGTCTGTTGGGGGCCCTACTAGCACCCGGTATGGCCTACGCCTTAGGGTTACCCATTGCCTATATCAGCGCCATCCTTAGTTTGTCTGTTTTGGTCATTATCAAGCACCGGAGCAATATTCACCGGCTCCTGAATGGAACTGAAAACAAAGTCTAATGAGCCCAGTCCCGACACCCATCTCGGTTGGGGTTTTAGGCTGTGGGGCTTGGGCGACTGTGGTTGCCACACTATTCGCCCACAACCAGCATCGGGTTCGGTTATGGAGCCGAGATACCCAACGCTGCCACCACATTAACACCCAGCATCGAAACCCCGATTACATGCCCGATTGCCCCCTCAGCCCGTTGATTACTGCGGACCCATCGCTGGACACCATCACACAGGACGTCGATCTATTGGTGTATGCCTTGCCCGCTAAGCATTACGCACTCGCATGCGATGCCACACCGGGTTCTGCCCCATGGTTAATATTAAGTAAAGGGTTAACCGATGAGCCGGATCGGTTATTATCCGCCTATTTAACCCGCATGGGCGCACCCGATGTTGCTGTGCTATCTGGGCCAAATCTAGCCACTGAAATTGCCAAACAGCAACCGGCAGCTAGCGTCATTGCCAGTTCCAATCCAGAATTGGCCGTCACCCTTCAAAATCAGATCAGTACCCCCTGGTTTCGACCCTACACGGCTACGGACTGTGTGGGGGTTGAGCTTGGCGGCATTTTTAAAAATGTATTGGCTATTGCCGCCGGGCTTTGCGATGCCTTAGACCTGGGCCAAAATGCCAAAGCGGCCCTATTAACCAGAGGGCTCAATGAAATGCGCACCCTAGTCACCCACATGGGGGGGCACGCCCAAACAGTCTACGGTTTATCCGGCATTGGGGATTTAATTGCCACCTGCCAATCCCAAACGAGTCGCAATTGGCAATACGGTTATGCCATTGGCACCCATGCGTCAACGGATCATTTGCATACCGTTGAGGGTGTGCGAACCACGGAACGCTTACAGGCCTATGCACAGCACGAGCAGTTGCGTTTGCCGTTGCTGCATGAAATTTATCGGGTATTGCTTGAGGCTAAGCACCCCCAAGACGCTCTACGCTGTTTATTTGAACGCCCGCTCATTCATGAATAAATTTATTTTGGGGCTGCTATTTGGTCTGGATGTTGTGGCGATTCCCAGCGCTTTTTTACTGGCTTATCGGCTTAAATTCCCTGGGGTTGAACTAACCGATCCGTATAGCATCTTAAGCCTGGTCGCCACATTGGTATGGATGGTGGCGTTTTGTTTATACGGCGTTTATCGGCAACGGGTCGGCCCGTTGTATATTGTGGACACCCTTCTGGTTGTTGTCAAAGGGTCCACCATTGCCTGCGTGCAATTAATGGCGTTGTCCTTCTTGATCCCTCAACTACCAGAATCCCGAGCTGTGATTGCCTACGCATTTGTATTGTGCCTCATTGCCACGGGTAGCATTCGTATTGCCCTCTGGAAACTGGAGCAGTTTCACTGGTTTCGATTGCGCCAACATCAAAAAGCCATTGTCGTTGGTGGGGGGGATACCGAACAAATGATTATCGAAACATTATTGCACCAGCCCAGCTATTGCATCCACTATATCGGCAGCATTTCAGACCAAACGCCCCACCAATTTCGATACCGAATCGAGGAGCACTATCAGCGCCTTGGGCCACTATCCGAATTGATGGACCACTTGGACCGCCATACACCCGATATTATTTATATCACCGATCCAGCGTTGGATTTACCCTATGATCAGCTATTACAACAATACAAAAACAAATTGTATATATTAGCCAACACGGCATTGTTTCAGCATGTCCCCGTTCAATCTCGCGCATTGGACAGCCTCACCTTTTTGCGCACCCATCGGGTGTTTAATACCCCCATCCAAAATGCGATCAAAGAGTTGTTGGATCGCAGCTTAGCCATTGTGCTCTTAATCCTTCTAACCCCACTGATGCTGCTGATTGCCATCGGTATTTATGTATCATCCTCCGGGCCCATTTTCTTCACCCAAGAGCGACTCACCCAAACCATGCGCCCCTTCATGATTATTAAGTTCCGTACCATGGGCATCAACGCAGAAGCCGACACTGGCCCGGTATGCGTGGTCGGGGATGACCCTCGGATATTTCCGTTTGGGGCCCTGCTTCGGCGGTTATCCTTGGATGAATTGCCCCAATTATTCAACATCTTTGTGGGTGATATGAGTTTTGTTGGGCCACGTCCCGAGCGGCCGCACTTCGTCAATACCTATAGAAAAACAAGCCCCAATTTTACCCAACGCTTTCATGTCAAAGCGGGTCTAACGGGGTGGGCCCAGGTGAATGGGCGATCCTATCTAACCCCCCGTCCCGATCTAAAGCTTCATTACGATTTGTATTATATTTACAATTGGTCGTTACTCTTGGATTTAAAAATCATACTAAAAACATTTTTAGTCGTCCTCAAACGCGAGGCCGTGCATTAATGCCGGCAATACCAGATGCCTTAGCGCTATTTGGCGGCCAATTTGACCCCTTTCATTGGGGGCATGACCATGTGATTCAGCAATTACTCCCCCACTTTCGTCACATTGTTGTGCTCCCGTCGGCACACCCCCCGCACCGTGCGGCCAGTGAAACCCCCTTTCATCATCGATTCGCCATGGTCCAGCATGCAACCGCCCAGTGGCCCACCGTGACCGTATCCGATTATGACGCCCAGCACAGCCCCAGTTTTGCCCGACACACCGTGCGGCATTTTCATGCCCAATACCCCGGCATCCCCATTACCCTCGTCATTGGCAGTGATCAATACGAAGCCCTGCATACCTGGCATCACATTGATACACTCTGCGATCTGGCCCAATTTTTTGTGGTTCCCCGAGACACTCAGCCCCGAACCAATCCCCACCTGCCTGCCGCTGCCCACATCACACACTGTACGGCACCGCCCTATCCACTAAGCGCGACTGAGCTGCGTGCGGACTGGCGAGCAACCCTTGTGCCCCCCGCTGTGGCCGATTATTGCCAAGCACACGGATTATACGCATGACGTGGCTGGGTATTATTGGGCGTGTGGGCTCGGGCAAATCAACCGTGGCTAGCCTCGTCCATGAGGCCTTTGGATTGCCCATTGTCGAGCTGGACCATATTGGCTGGGCCGTGTTGGAACTGCCCGATGTGATTGCCGCTATTGCCCAGCAAATTTCGCCCGATGTCCGGCAGCCCAACGGGCAGATTGACCGGAACCGATTGGGGCGTATTGTCTTTCAGGACCCGGTGGCGTTGGCGCGATTAAACAGCATCTCGCATCCCGCCATTCGTGCTCAACTTCCAACCCCCACAACCCCATCGTTGTTGGTGGGTGCGCTCATTGAGGAAATTGGCTTGCGCGATCGTTGCCAAACCATTGTGACGGTGGACCGTGCCGATGCGGATATCCTAGCCAGCAATCCCAAAGCGGCCCGCATTTTGCCCCATCAAGCATCTCGGGATATGTTTCAAGCTCGTGGCGATTGGATTTTGCACAATACGACCCCCGATCAATTGCGGACCGATACCTTAGCCCTATTCAAACAGTTGCTCAGTACAGTACACTAATATTATGTTTGGATCATTAATTACGGCCATGATTACCCCCTTTGATCAATCCGGGGCTTTGGATTGTGCCGAAGCGCAGCGTGTTGCCCGGCATTTAGCCGCCACCGGCAGCGATGCCCTCGTGTTATCCGGTACCACCGGGGAGTCTCCCACCTTGACGCATGCGGAAGAGGCGGACTTGTATCGGGCGGTATTGGATGCGGTAGACATTCCTGTTATTGCGGGTACTGGGTCCAATTGCACCCAAACGGCCATTGCGGCTACCCAGGCAGCCGAGGCCCTAGGGGTGCATGCGTCCTTGCAAGTAACTCCCTATTATAATCGGCCTTCTCAAGCGGGGTTAATTGCGCATTTTACGGCCATTGCCGATGCGACCCAACTGCCCATTATTTTATATAATATTCCGGGGCGAACCAGCGTTAATATGACGCCTGAAACAATTGCAACATTGGCGAAGCATCCCCGCATTGTGGGGGTTAAAGAAGCGGGTGGGTGTGTGGACATGGTGCGCAATATTCGTGCTCTGACCCCGGAGTCGTTTATTATTTATGCCGGTGATGACGGGTTGATTGTGCCTTTTATGGATGCCGGTGCGATTGGTGTTGTGTCTGTGGCCTCGCATATTGTCGGGCCTCAGCTCAAGCAGTTGATTAAGCATCACCAAGCGGGTGAAACCGCCGCTAGCCAAACCATTGCGGATGCACTCATGCCGTTGTGCGATGCCCTATTTATGACCACCACTCCGGTGCCTGTCAAAGCAGCCATGAATCAGCTGGGATTTTCAGTTGGCAACCCACGATTGCCACTCGTCCCGTTAACAGCTAATGAACTGGATGCCTTACAAAAGGCGCTGGCTCCGTATGTCTAGGCAACTAAATCCAAAGCACCCAATCCCCAGGCCCCTAAATCC
>CAXPTH010000003.1:0-136718 GCA_964220215.1 Alteromonas sp.
TGACAGGTGTTGGGGCTGCCATGGCATTGGGCAACCAAAAATGCAAAGGAAATTGGGCTGATTTTCCCATAACGCCAACTAAAATACATGAAAACGCGAGCACTGTCCAAACAGTGCTATCCAACGCCGGCAATTGGCTAATCATACTAATATCAAAGGTTTGATATAAAAATCCTAAGAGCAAAACGCCTAGCAGCATGACCAATCCGGTAGTGGCGGTAACCATGAAGGCCATTCGAGATCCCAGTTGTCCTTTTTGCGTATTGGTGTTAAATCCAATGAGCAAAAAGGACACAACGCCGGTTAGCTCCCAAAAAATGAAGAGCAAAATAATGTTATTGGAAAACAATGTTCCCAACATGGCGGCCATAAATAGTAAAATATAGGCGTAAAAACGGGGGTTTGAGTCACTCACTTTTGGCAAGTACTGCTTGGCGTAAAATAGAATAAAACACCCAACCACACTGACAACATAACCAAAAAATAACGATAAGCCATCGGCAATGAATGAAAAATCAATGAGCATGTTGGGCATCCAGGGCCAGGTATACACTTGATTGAGCGGTACTTGTGTGTACAAACTGGCAACAGACCCCAGTGCGCTTAAAAACGAAAGCGTAAAGACCCAGCGCTTGAGTCTAAACACCCCAATCGAAAGGGCTGCCAACAATGGCAGCCCAATAGCGATTAGAATTCCCATTAGGGTAGTAACGAACCGGTTGACATCATCAAGCCAGCAAATACAATTGATACAATTGTCATCAGTTTTAGAAGAATATTAATCGATGGTCCAGATGTGTCTTTAAATGGATCGCCACAGGTATCTCCGATAACAGACGCTTTATGCTCTTCGGATCCTTTACCACCAAAAGCACCTTTTTCAATATACTTCTTAGCGTTATCCCAAGCACCACCGGTGTTGTTCAACAAAATAGCCAACGAAAACCCGGTACTTAGTGTGCCAACCAATAGTCCAACAATACCCGCTACTCCAAAAATAAACCCTACAAATAGAGGGGTTGTAATGGCCAATAAAGACGGGGCTAACATTGTGCGTTGTGCACTGGCCGTTGAAATGTCCACACAACGGGCGTAGTCGGGCTTGTTTTTGCCTTCCATAATTCCAGCGATTGTTCGGAATTGACGGCGGACTTCTTCAACCATTTCACTGGCTGCTTTTCGAACGGCTAAGATTGTTAGTGCTGAGAATACAAATACAGCCATTGATCCAATAAATAGACCGGACAAGAAATTGGGGTTAATCACATTAATTTTAAATATTTCAACAATGGTATTTACAGTTAAATCACCCACAAAGTGGATATTGGGGTTGTAGGCTGCGACATCGGGATTATTGGTAAACCCGATCTCGTTCACGAAGTGAGTGCCTTCACTGGCTAATACGTGAATCCAATGCTTAATCGTTTCTAAGTAAGCGGCAATCAACGCCAATGCGGTCAAGGCAGCCGATCCCATGGCAAACCCTTTTCCAGTTGCGGCTGTTGTGTTGCCTAATGAGTCTAGGGCATCGGTTCGCTCACGCACTTCAGGTGGTAATTCGGCCATTTCAGCATTTCCACCGGCGTTGTCCGCAATTGGACCAAAGGCATCGGTTGCTAACGTAATCCCCAATGTAGACAGCATCCCAATAGCCGCAAATCCAATCCCGTAAATACCGTTGTTGATGGACTGAAGGCCACCGGAGCTAACAAATGACAAGATAATACCCGCTACAACAATTAATACCAATACACCCGTCGATAACATACCGGTTGCAATCCCTTGCAAGACCAATGTTGCAGGACCACTGGTACTCGCAGCTGCAATTTGCTTGGTTGGCTCATAGTGATCAGACGTGTAGTACTCAGTAAACTGACCAATTAATGTTCCAGTGGCTAGGCCAATGATAACGGCTCCAAAAATCCCCAAGCTAATAACGCCTAGCTTAAATAGCAAAAATAAAAATGCAATAATTAACACCGATGCCACACCGGTTCCAACGAGCAAAGACTGAAGCAACTGCTTTTGATTGGCGCCTTCTTTGGTTTTAACGAAGAAAATACCAATTAACGAAGCCAAAATACCACCGCCGGCGACAATCATTGGCGCAACGACATACGGCATAGCCGGTTGCGATAATGAAATGGCTAGTGATGCACCCAAGGAGGCTGTTGCTAGAATAGATCCGCAATAAGACTCATAAAGATCCGCACCCATACCAGCAACGTCCCCAACATTATCCCCAACGTTATCCGCAATAACGGCTGGGTTTCGAGGATCATCTTCGGGTATACCGGCTTCCACTTTACCCACTAAATCCGCACCAACATCCGCTGCTTTAGTAAAAATACCTCCGCCGACACGAGCAAATAAGGCCAAAACAGAGGCACCCATACAATAGGTCAACAAGGTTGTTGTGATTTCCATCAAAATAGCATTTTGAATATTTTCAGCGCCCAACAAGGCATTGCTGATGCCCCATAGGTTTTGATCATAGGCCCAATTTAGTCCAAAAAACCAAATAGAAATATCCAACAATCCGAACCCAACAACGACTAAGCCCATCACGGCTCCGGCTCGAAAAGACAGGCGCAATCCGCTGGATAAGCTCGTTTGACAAGCAGCTGCGGTTCGAGCTGCGGCATTGGTTGCGGTTTTCATGCCCAAAAAACCACAGAGCCCAGACCAAAGACCTCCGCTTAAAAATGCAAACGGAACAAATGGGTTCTGAATGCCATTGAGAGACAAGAAACCAAGCAATAGAAATAACACACCAAATACAATACCCACAACGCGGTATTGCCGTGTCAAGTAAGCCATTGCGCCTTCCTTAACATAGCCGGCAATCTCTTGCATTCGACTGGTGCCCTCAGAGGCTTGATTAATTTTTTTGGTCAGGGCAAAGGCCGTTAACAGCGCAATTAAAGCGGATGATGGGGCCAGTAGCCAAATAGCAGGGATAAATTCCATAGTTATATACTCTCCTTTTCTAAATTGTAATTATTCGAATAGTGTAGCCTAAGTGATTTAAACTTGTCTAGCAATTTCGTGTAAGTCATGGGCGGACACCACACTGCTTACAGAATAACCAGCGGCTTGAATGGTTTCTACGGCCCCTTCTTCACGATTAATCACCGCCACAATATGCACCGGGGTCAATTGGTTCTGTTTTAAGGTATCACAGGCTGTGAGAACAGCACCGCCCGTTGTAATCACATCCTCAATGACGACCACGCGATCATTGGCGGTATAAATGCCTTCAATACTACGCTGAGTCCCGTAGTCTTTATTTGATTTTCTAACAATGATAAACGGTTTTTTAGTGACTAAGCTAACAGCAGCGGCAATTGAAACAGCGCCTAACTCTGGGGCAGCGATGCGGTCATAGGTTGATGCATCGGGAAGCAATGCCGCAATGCGCTCAGCAACAGCGGCTAAAATAACAGGATCACTTGAGAAGCGATACTTATCAATATAAAAATTTGTATGCTTGCCCGAGCGTGTTTGAAACTCGCCCGTTAAATAAGCGGCGTCGTAAATGGCGGCTGCTAATTCGTGATGGGATAGCATGAATTATTCAGAAGCTTGGCTATTTTCAATATCTTCTGCTTTCGTTCCTTTCGGTGCCGCTACTTTAACGACAACGCGATTGCTTTCGTTGAGGATACTCACGCCATCGGGCAATGGAATGTCGGCAATTTTCAAAGCCTTTTCCAATCCCAAATGCGCAATGCTAACCGGCAGATTGGCCGGGATGTCTTTGGGCAAACAGGACACGGTCACTTCATTAATAATAGTTAGCAATAATCCGCCCAGTTTAACCCCTCTGGGGTTGCCTTCAAATTTTAATGGGACAGTGATCGTTAATGACTTATTGGGATCAATGGCTAGGAAATCCACATGGGTTACTTTTCCTGTAATTGCATGTTTGACAACTTCGTGAATGAGAACTTGGTGCTCAGTGCCATCGACATCAAGTGTGATTAGTGTGTTTTTTCCGCTTTCGGAACACAGGACAGAGCGAATGAATGGTTCTGTGATACTGATGGCCGTAGGCGCTAGCGCATTGCCATACACAATGGCTGGAATTAAGCCGTCATTTCGAAGTGCACGCGCACTCTTTTTTCCGGTATCTCTTTTTTTGTACTCTAGTAGTGTTGTCATGTTTTCCTCGCTTTCTTAATTCAAAAAATAACTATAGCTTGATAGTATACCAGATTTCTATGCTCGTATTCAATGTGCATTGAGTTGAGTTTGGACGGGCCTTAGGGCATCTTTTGTTTTTAATGATACAGACTTTTCTGTGGTTTCGGCACCAAGTTCCGCCAATAGGGCATCCACTGTTTTATTGGACTCAATCTCAAAGCCTGCATCTTGAATCATTTTTAATGTTTCAAATTGTTGGGTGCCTACCGTATTTAAATACCCATCCATAAATAACGAATTGGCTGGGTATAATCCCATAACTTGTAAGCTTCGCAAGTGGTATTCACGGCCGGCTGCCATGCGAATTTCAGCATCGGGATTAATGAGCCGAAATAAACATAAAACACGCAAACAAAACTCGGGGGTTAGTGTGTTGCAGTTTTCAAAGGGGGTTCCTGGTACTGGAATCAAAAAGTTAATGGGAATCGATCGAACATTGAGGGACTTTAATTTTAACGCCATGGCGATCAGCTCATCATGACTTTCACCCATACCCACAATCACTCCGGAGCATAATGAAAGCCCGGCTTTTTGAGCAGAGTTTAACGTATTGAGTCGATCCATGTAGGTATGGGTTGTGCAAATCTCAGCATAATTGTCTTCAGAGGTATTAATATTGTGATTGAGTCGGTCGAGTCCAGCTTGCTGCAAGGCGACAGCCATGCCATCATTAAGCAGACCCGCTGACAGACACACTTCTTTATCGGGATGTTTGCGCTTAATGGTTCGGATTACATCGGTAATTTGATTGATTTTTGTTGGGGTTGGGCCACGACCCGATAAAACCATGCAGTATCGATGGGCCCCTTGCTCATACGCTCGAGTGGCTTCCTCAAGCATTTCTTCAGCTGGTTTTAAGCCGTAGGTTTCAATCTTGGAATCCGCTGTTTTGGCTTGTGCACAGTACGAACAATCCTCCGGACAGTGCCCATTTTGTGCGTTGTTAATAATATGAATGGTTACTTGGTTGCCAAAATGGCGTTCACGAATTAGAAAAGCCGTGTTTAATAATTCAGTAATTGGGGTTTTTGTTAGACAGTCTTTATAGTGTTTTTCCATATGAAAAAGCATTGTACCGTGTTTTCGGTGTAGTCATCAATATAAAAATCAAGTACACTGAGAAGGTATAGATGAGTAAACAAGCAAACCAATTACCCCATTCGTTTCATATTCCAGTGATGGGGACGGCCTTCACGGTGGATACACCATTGAAAGTTGCGCCCTATGGTATTTCATCCGTTATATCTTTATGTGACGATGAATTATTTGAAGAAATGCGTCAGTCTTTACTGCTGGAGCACCCCCATCATGGTGCGTTTACAGCGATTCCAAAATCAGAGTTGGATTATCGTGCCAAGCGAATTACAGCCTATTTGAATTTGATTCATGATTTGGTAAATGAAAAATTCAAATCAATACAAGACTCCGAATTTAAACCGGGTACTGAAATTACTCGGTATTTTGAATTGTTGGCGTCCAACCATCCACTTCGCATGGCGTATGAGACAATGCTGAACGTATCCGATACTCAAGAAAAAACAGACAAACAAAATCAGTTGCGCCGGGCTATGCAAATCGGGTCCATTGATGTGAATATTATGACGAAGTTGGATCGGGACATTTATGCGCGGAAAACCGGCGAGAAGTTGCCGGAGATGTATTCCGATGCTATTTCTGGATTGCGGGGATATGCCAATAGTCGACTCAATCAATCCTGTATTGTGTTTTCTGCGGGGTTTAATCGCCGTCTATTTGCTTATATTGAACAATCCCCAGATTTTTTTCCAGATGCGACGGGCCATGTTAAGAAACGTATTATTCTAAAAGTATCGGATTTTCGGTCCTCTCAAATACAGGGGACATTTTTAGCCAAGAAAGGAATCTGGGTCTATGAACATCGCATTGAATCCGGACTCAATTGTGGGGGGCATGCCTTTGCTACCGATGGCTTATTAATGGGGCCAATACTAGCCGAATTTCGGGATCAAAAGGAGTCTCTAACAGATAAACTGTATCGGCTGTGCAATCAAGCGTTAGCCAATAAGCAGTTGCCAGAATACACCCAAAAACCAGAGTCTCGAGTCACTTTTCAAGGCGGCATTGGGACCTATGATGAAGAACGGGTTTTGTTGGATCATTACCAAGTGGATGGAACCGGGTGGGCCAGCCCATTTTTGCTAGTCCCAGAAGCAACAACTGTGGATGAGAAAACCCGGCAACAGCTTGCCAATGCAACACCCAATGAGTTGTATTTAAGCAAAATATCGCCTTTGGGTGTTCCCTTCAATACGATGAAAGACACCCAAAGTGAAGTAGAAAAATGGGAACGGGTTCAGCAAGGAACTCCGGGAAGTATTTGCCCCAAGGGGTATTTGGTTAGCAATACAGAATTTACAAAAGTGCCAATTTGTACGGCATCCAAGACGTACCAGCGGCTAAAAGTTAAGGCAATTGAGGCGTCGGGTGTTGTTGGTGAGGCTTTGGAAAAAGCCAAAAAACAGGTGTACACAAAAGCCTGCCTGTGCGAAGACTTGGCGGCCCCTGCGTTGCAGCAGCGGGATATTGCGTCTAAGCGCATTCAGGTATCCGCTGTGTGCCCGGGGCCGAATATTGCGTATTTTAAAGAGTTTTTCCGGCTGGATGCTATGGTAGACCATATTTATGGACGAGCGTCGATTATGCAGGATGCTTTAAGGCCCAATGTGTTTGTAAAAGAATTGCAGTTGTATGTTGCGTATTGGGTCGATCAAGTGAATGCGTCTATGCATGAATTAGACAAACGACAAAAAGACTATTTTATTGCATTCAAAGAAAATCTAATAGCGGGGATTGACCATTATTTGGGTATTGTTGATACAGCGTTTAATTTTTCAAGCGAAGAATTATTAAGCCTTAAAGAGACGCTTAATGCGCATATGAAACAGTTCTCAGGCGTTTTATTGAGCTAAGAACGCGTTAGTTTAGAAAATTGAATATTGCCATGAATGGCAAATTGAACTACGGCATCGCATACCAACCGATGTTCGCGGTGGTTGGGACTGGAAAAACACCGATGCCACCGGCCTTTAATCCAAAATACAGCGCCCATTAGGCATCGGTACGCACCATAGGCCAACCGGCCATAGTGTTTTTTAACAATCCAAAATCCACCCCGATACCCTTCGATTAATACAAAGTGCTTCACGGTTTTAGACGATGCTCCAATAATATGTGTGGCGGATACGTTGGGGTAATAATACACTTTTTTGTTGTCTTTTCGAATTCGCAAGCATAAATCAATATCATCATTATAAAAGAAAAACGCTGGGTCAAGGCCGTGGAGTGTGTCTCGGAAATAGGCGGTGTTGAGCAGCATAACAGCCCCAGATAAAAATCGAACAGACCGTGGTTTATTTGTCTTGTACACCCAATGCGCTAGGGGATTGCCGGGCACTTGCAAGCGCCCATCTTCATGCAACAATTGGGGGGCAATAACGCCGATGCTGGAATCGGATCGCATAACCGAAACCAGCGTGTCAATCAGTGTGGGTTCAATAAAGGCATCGCTATTGAGGAGCAGGGTGTATTCGCCAGTTGCGTGGGGCAATAAATAATTGACACCATTGGGAAAGCCAATATTTTCGTCCAGCTCAATGAGTGCGACACGATCGCGATACGGTTGCAGAACCGCCAGGGAATTGTCGCTGAAATTGTTGTCTAAAATTAACGTTTCTAAGCGCAAGTCTGTTTGACTTTGCTCAATGCAAGCCAGGCACTGGTCTAAAAAGGCAGCACCATTAAAATTAACAATGAGTATACTAACGTCCACGCGTTAACGTATAGGTTTCTCCAATCGTATTAACCAACAAGGGCTCAACAATTGTGTCAACGACATCGGATTCATGAATGCCCGCTTGCATATGAATCCCCCATGCATGATTGTGTTGCATATCGGTAATATGAATAACCCCCAATTGGTTAATAATAGCCACACGATCGGCATAACTAACGGGCGTCTTATCGGTAATATTTAAGCAATAACTATCATAGGATGGATGCTCTAAAAACTCCGGTTCAGTGAGTGAAAAGGCGGTGTTATTGGGATTAATCAAGCAATCGTAGTCCGTGAGCAGTTGAATAACGTTTTGTGTATCCAAGGGTTTTTCAGCGTGAAGGGTAATAATGCCAAATCGATACAAGGCTTTTAAGCCGGGTTGATTTTTGAGCGCAGCAAAGGCTGAAATAGCATGCAAGTCTGTGTTTTTTGGCCAGGTGTAGATTTTAAGCATGGGTCACCGATGAATGGGTCAGCTGTGTGGCTAAATTATGAAATAAGACATGCCAGGGTCCGGGAGCTTGGGGATTTTGCTTTAGTATGGTTCCTTGGTTTGGGGCAATGTGATGGGGCAGTTGCCGGGTCAAATACCCGCGCTCTGGGTGGGGCATCATGGCCAGCACATTCCCAGCGGCATTGGTCACAGCCGCAATATTTTGGGTGCTCCCATTGGGATTGCTGGCATCCGTTTGGGTTCCATCGGGTTCGCAATACTGCATGACCGGAATGGCATCGGCAGGGGTTTTAAATAAAAATCGGCCCTCGCCATGGTTAATCGGAATGGGCAAGACGGTTTCAATGCCTTGAGTAAATACCGTGTTGCTGCTCACAGAAACGTACACCCACTCACAAATAAACCCCGTTGTTTGGGTGCCTGTTTGATTGGCCGCCAACATCGTATTGGGAATAATCCCACTTTGGGCTAAAATTTGGCACCCATTGCAAATCCCTAAAATGGGCTTTTGGTGGTCATTGGCTGCACGCAACCAATCCACAATTCTGGATGTGGCTGCAATGGCGCCGGCACGGACCCGATCTTGATACGAAAATCCACCCGGAATAACATAGGCATCGCAGGCATTAAAATCCGCCAAGTCACACGACCATGCGGGCAACCATCGGGTAGATAGCCCTGCAAAGGTTAGGGCGGCGTGGGTTTCACGTTCGCAATTGGTCCCTGGAAATAAAATAATGCCAACGGTTGCCATACTTAACACGCAATAATTTTCCCAATATTAACCGCAGCAATCATGCCGTCGGCAATAGCGGGCTGAATTTGTCGGATCTGTTTGGATCGAATATCGCCAGCGGCGTAAATACCGGGGATATCCGTTCGCATATAATCATCGGTTAAAATAAAGCCTTCTTCATCCAAGGCAACCCCAACTCGACAGGTTTCTTCAGATGGAATACGCCCCACGTAAATAAACAAGCCTTTTAAATCCAACCACGTTGTTTGATGATTGTGTAAATTTTCAACTTTAATTTTTTCTAATTTATCAATTCCGAATGCTTCAGTCACATGGGTTTGCCACATAATTTGAATTTTGGGATTGTTTAAAATTCGTTTTTTCAAGTAACTGACCGATTTCAAACTATCGGATCGGTGAATCATGTAAATCTTTTCGGCAAATTGACTTAAGTAATCAGCCGCATAGCAGGCACAGTTGCCGCCGCCCACGACGCCGATGGTTTTGCCTGTATACGAGGACCCATCACAATCGGCAAAATACGAAATGCCACGCCCGGTGAATTGCGATTCAAAATCAGTATTTAAAAGCTTGGGCTCTAAGCCTGTTGCAATGATAATGTATCGGGTATAGTAACATTCACCCAATTCGGTTACGACTTTTTTCTCAAGACCGTGTTTGTTTTCAATTGCGTCAACCGAGGCATTGGTGTACGCCAAATTATAATCTAAGATATGCGATTCCATGCGTTTGCCCAACTCTTGCCCAACAATACCGCCAGGAAATCCCAAAACATTGTGGACTTTAAAGGCGCTGGATACACCACCACCGGGTAAAGCACGCTCAATGATTAACGTTTTTAAGTCTGCACGGGCACAACACACGGCCGCTGACATGCCAGCAGGGCCAGCCCCAATAATCACCACATCAAATCGTTCATTATGGGTGGGCTTCAGTGAGTCTAAAACAGCTAATGGTTCTAACATATTGATTAATCCAGTTGAATAGTAATGGTTGACTTCTCAGATGATATTACACTATTCTCTCTTAATTTAACCATAAAATCCGATCCTTTTAAATGGTTTTGTTTATATTGAATGACGGAGTCCCCTGAAAAGTTCACGATATCGGCTAAATAATTGTACTCAATATAGGGCGTTTGAGCTTGAATATCAGCCGCTTCAATGGCCACATTGCCAGAAGCTGTAATTATTTTTTTCTTATAATTAACAACAATTAAATCCGCTTCAATGTCTACAGTGCCATAACTCATTCCAACGGCATTCATGATCCAGCCAATGATGAGCAGCGTATATAGTGACCGGTTTCTGTTTTTTTGATCCATGATTTTATTTCCAATAGACTTATATAGTGTAGCAAACTTGAAATGGGAATGCTCGTTTTTTCGCACAAGTCATCCAGAGATAGGCCGGTGTCCATGCCCATGCAACTCAGTATGTGGGCCTCATCGGTGGATAAATCCACGGGTTTTCGGGTCGGTTCTGTGGATGCGTGTTCAACACGCTTGTCTGGAAACTCCAGGTAGTCGGATAAAATATCGGCACTATGATGCACCAACTTGGCCCCGTCTTGAATCAGTTGATGGGTACCGATGCTTTTTTCAGAATTAATCGGCCCGGGAACAGCATAGACATTTCGGTTTTGTTCCAACGCCAAATGAGCGGTAATCACAGCCCCACTGGCATGCCCTGCTTGTGTTACCAACAACCCTTCGCACAACCCACTAATAATGCGGTTGCGCTGGGGGAATCGGTAGGGGATTGCGGGAATCCCCAGGGGCTGCTCGCTCACCCATGCGCCGGTGTCGAGCATGGCTTCAGCAATGCGGCTGTTTTTTTTGGGGTAGATGTCATCCAATCCAATGGCCAGTACGCCAATTGTGGGAGTGTTGTGCTGCAATGCCGTTTGATGCACATGCGCATCCACGCCTAGGGCCAAGCCCGATACTAAGGTGAAATGGGCGCTGAGGTCGGCGCACAAACTTTGGGTGGCTTGAATCCCATACATGCTGGGGTGGCGGGTACCGACAACGGCAAACAGCCGATGGTGTAGGGTCTCTGGGTTGCCTTTGCAATATAAAATTAAGGGTGGGTGATAAATATGAGTCAGCCATTGGGGGTAGTCGGGTGTGTCGTAAACGATGCAGGCAATGCCATGGGCGTTGAGCTGCTGACGATATGCATCGGCATTCCAGCTGCGATGCCGTTGTAGCCAATAGTGTTTGGTTTTTTCATTGGCTCGGCGGCTGTGAATAAAGGATTCCATGTTGGCGAGACAGTCGGCATACTCGGGGTATTCGGCCAAGCAGGCGTGCATGGTCGTGGGGGCATCGTGAAAGACCACGTTAAGATTTAAATAATGATCCAGTTTTTTATCAGTCACTGCATTTAGTATACTGGCTTTTGGGTTAATTGGCTATGTGCGCGTGGATTTAATACGTGAACTAACGGTGGGACGCCCCTGCAGTGACCCATTGCTTAACCCGGTTATCCAGGTCAATAATGGCGTCAATATCATCGGCTGTTTCATGCTGGAAGTGGTCAATCGCTCGGCTGATCCACGGATAAATAGCGTCAAACCCAATGGCATGATTTAAAAATTGATACACCGCAGCTTCATTGGCTGCGGTTAAAATGCTGGGTAAAACCCCACCCTGTTTGCCACAGGCAATGGCCAAGTCCAACAATGGGAATCGGGTGGTATCCGGTTGCGCAAAGGTCAGGGTATGCTCATGCAAATTCAACGTGGGCCAGGTGGCTCGTTGGGGCTCCGGGTAGGTCATAGCATATTGAATGGGGATGCGCATATCCGCCGGCCCCACTTGGGCCAAACTCACGCCATCGACAAAATCCACCAAGCTATGCACCACACTTTGCGGATGAATCAGCACGGCTAATTGATCGTAGGCAATATCAAATAAATAATGCGCCTCAATGAGCTCCAAGCCTTTATTCATGAGGGTTGATGAATCAATGCTAATTTTCTTTCCCATGGACCATTTTGGGTGCTGAACGGCTTGTTCTGGAGTAACGGACGCCCAATCTAAATCGGGTTGATCCCAGAAAGGCCCCCCAGATGCGGTTAAGGTCATGCGCCGAACCTGGGTGCTGTCATGATCAACATACGCAAGGCATTGGTGAATGGCCGCATGTTCAGAATCAATGGGCAGTAGGGGAACCCCATAGTCTCGGGCTGTGCGTTGAATCAAGCTGCCAGCAGAGACCAACACTTCTTTACAGGCCAGTGCAATGGGAATGCGTGCACAAATAGCCGCATAACTAGCGGCTAAACTCGCCGTTCCGACAATGGCTAAAATTAATAAATCGGCTTGGCATTCTTGCGCCATAGTCGCCAGGGATTCTGGGCCTATCAAACACTGCGTTTTTGGGGGCAATTCGGCCGCTATACGGTGAGCCGCTGCCGCATCGGGGACATGCACATACTCGGGTTGAAACGCCAGGCAATCTTGAATTAATTGCGCAAGATTGCGATGCCCACTGAGACCGACAACCGTAAACTGGTCCGGGTGTTGCCGAACCACATCCAAACTCTGTTGGCCAATGGAGCCGGTTGCGCCTAGAATACACAACCGTTTCATAGACTCGTTAAAACAACACAAAGATACAATGCCGATGCGCTAAATAGAAGGCTGTCCATACGATCATAAACACCCCCATGACCGGGAATAATCGCAGACGAATCTTTGATCTTGCAATAGCGCTTGATTAACGACTCATGCAAATCCCCAAGCTGAGCACAAACAATAGCAATGGGCGTCATCCAAATGATTGTATTGGGTAAGGGAATGTGGCCATGCAATAGCGCAACCAACCCCGTTAATAGGATTAACGGGCCCACTGCGCCCGCAATGGTTTTGCCCGGGCTAATGCGAGGGGCTAATTTCCGCTTGCCCATTGTTTTGCCAATGAATAACCCCAAACTATCCGTTAACCAGGTTAAGGCCAGGGCTAGGCAAACCCACAGGGCTCCATGGGGTAGCGCACGCAGGGCAATGAGACTAAATAGCAATACAGCAATGGTTACAGGGATTCGAATTTGATGCACACGATAGCGATGGGCGGCGAATAACTGGCCACGTGCCAATTCAATGAATAGGATCCCCAATACGCTGATTAGTAGGCCGGCATACAGCATGTGCGGCAGGATGCTGATGCTGCTATAGTGTCCAATAATCCAACAAGCAAACAGGCTGTGTCCCAGCCAGTGCGATGCTGTGATGGAAAATGTGTGATCAATCATTGCGTAATATTCTTTGAGTATCAAATGGCCCACGCCTAAGACACACACGGTTGCAATCCATCCACCCGTGTAGACAATGAATAAGGCCAATGGAATCAGGATTGCGGCAGCTATAATCCGAGTTATCATAGGCTATTCTCCAAAATTGCGTTGACGACTCTTGTAAGCATCCAAAACGTTGGCCAAATGCTCAGGGGCAAAATCAGGCCATAAGATTGGCAAAAAAAACAATTCGCTGTAGGCACATTGCCACAACATAAAATTGCTGAGTCGAATATTGGTATCGCCGCCAGTTCGAATTAAAATATCGGGTGCTGGCATTGTCTCGGTGTACAAATGGTCTTGAATCGTTTGTGGGGTAATGGCTTCAGGGGCTAAATCACCGGCATGAACTGTTCGGGCAATGCGTTGGCAGGCATGGGTAATTTCTTCATGAGCCCCATAATTAATCATAATATTTAAATTAAGCGTTGTGTGATGCTGCGTTTTTTCATGGGCCGTGGCAATGGTCGATTGCAAGGATTTGGGTAGGGCGGATAAATTGCCCAAACAACGGACACGAATATCGTTTTGGCAGGCTGTTTTGACATGCTCATTGAGCACATGTTCCATTAACGTCATCAAAAATTTGATTTGAGATTGCGGGCGCTTCCAATTTTCAGTTGAAAATACGTATGCACTTAAATACGCAATGCCTTGTTCAATGCAGGCATCGATCGTATTTTGGAAGGCTTTTGCCCCTGCACGGTGCCCATCGTGTTCACTGTGCCCATTGGCGGTGGCCCATCGGCGGTTTCCATCCATAATAACCGCAATATGTGCCGGTGAATGCATGACTAAACAGTCGTTAACGCCTCAACTTTTTTATCTAGAGCGGTATTGATGGTTTGATTAAATCGCTCGGTCGTTTTTTGAATGCGCTGCTCTTCTTGTTTTTTGTCATCATCCGATAAGTCTGAATTTTTCTTGATATCGTCCATAGCGGATCGACGGAGATTTCGAACACCGATTCGGGCCTCTTCAGCCAATTGGTTAACCTGCTTCACCAGTTGACTGCGTCGCTCAGCAGTCAAAGGCGGAACTTTTAATAGGATACTGGTTCCATCCACGTGGGGATTAATGCCTAAGGATGACATAACCAAAGCTTTTTCAATCGCTTCAACTGCGCTTTTATCAAACACTTGCAAGGACAAGGTTGTCGAATCCGGAACAGAAATGCTGGCCAATTGTTTCAATGGGGTAGGCGCACCATAGTAATCCACCACAATGCCGTCCAATAAATCAGGCGATGTGCGGTTGGTCCGAACCGACTTGAACCGCGTGATAAGATTATCCACACATTTATTTAATTTTTGTTCAAACTCGCTCATTCAGTACTCCCAACTAGGCTGCCAATTTTATGACCCAAAATAATATTTTGAATATGATTCTCTTCGGTTAGTTTAAATACAATGGTTGGAATATTATTATCCATACTCAGGGACAATGCCGTGCTGTCCATGACTTTTAACTCTTTTTGCAAAGCATCCATATAGGAAATTGATTCAAATTTTTTGGCATCGTCATATTTAACCGGGTCTTTATCATAAACCCCATTTACTTGCGTTGCTTTTAATATAACATCGGCTTTGATTTCTGCTGCACGTAAGGCGGCTGTCGTATCGGTTGTAAAGTAAGGATTCCCAGTTCCACCACAAAAAATAACCACTCGGTTTTTTTCAAAATGACGCAAGGCTCGACGCAACACAAAGGGCTCGGCAATTTCAGTCACTTCCAAGGAACTTTGCAACCGTGTGCTTACCCCACTTTTCTCTAAGGCATCTTGCAAGGCAATGCCATTCATGACAGTGGCCAACATGCCGCTGTAATCGGCCGCAACACGATCCATGCCCTGGGCAGAGGCAGACATGCCTCTAAAAATATTGCCGCCACCAATGACGATGCCAATGTCAGCCCCGAGTTCGTGCCCTTTTTTGATTTCATTGGCAATGAACATTAAAAAATGCGGATCAATCCCATAGCTGCGGGATCCTTTGAAGGCTTCGCCACTGAGTTTGAGTAAAATTCGTTTGTAAGTTATTGACATGTGTTTACTAAAGTGTAGCTTGAATGTTCAAATTCATCAACGGTATGATTGATGTATGAGCCATCAATCGCCCAATATTTTCATCAGTGCCGGCGAAATATCCGGTGATTTGCATGCCGCTGAATTGGTCAAGGCGTTGAAAACCCACATGCCACAGGCTCAATTTTTTGGGATGGGGGATTCCGCAATGGCCGACGCAGGGGTGGAATTGTTGGCCACGATTCGGGATCATAGTGCCATTGGCATGTGGCAGTCGGTGCGTGAACTAACCCGGGTTCGTCGAACCATTCGGGACCTTACGGCCATCATTAAAACCCAGCGGCCGGATTATATTATTGTGGTGGATTGCGAGGCCATTCATGTGCCATTGTTGCGTGCGGTTCAGGATCTTAATATTCCCAACTGTTACTACATATCGCCTCAAATATGGTGGACACGCAATCGGCATGACCAACACCAAATAGCGACACGTGTAATGGCTGTGACGGATCATATTTTGGCCATTTTTAAAGCCGAAGCCGACGTGTACACCCACTTGGGGCATCCATCAGTTCAGTATATTGGCCATCCGTTGTTGGACATGGCGCATGCGACGCAATCCAAAGCAGACGCCTATGCGCTGTTGGGGCTTTCACTAGACCGTCCTATTATTGGGGTGTTTCCAGGGTCCCGATGGCAAGAAATTAAATCCACGTATTCCCACCTGATTCAAGCGGCACAGGCCGTGGTTCAGCGTGGGGTTTCCGCCCACATTGTGGTGGTATTGCGGTCGGCAAAGTATGCAGCCTATATTCGAAAAAACACGCCCGATGGGATACACATCTATACGGGCGATTCCTACGGGATTATTCCGCATCTGACGGCATCGTTGGTATTGTCTGGCACGGTAACGTTGGAGCATGCCTTATTTCAGGTTCCGATGGTGGTTGCGTATCGGTTTGGCCCCCTGATAACCTTATTTATTCGGCTCTGGCTACGGGTCAAGTCGATTCAGCTGCGTTGGGTATCCTTGCCTAATCTAATGCTGCAACAACCCGTGGTCCCGGAATGCCTGCAACGCCAAGCGACAGTGTCTAATTTAGCGCACGAACTGTATCAATTGTGCGATCCACAGTATCCGGTTGAGCAAAACCCATATCGGCAACGACAACGGCATGGGTTTCAAACAATCAAAGCCTATATGGGACCAGCCGGCGCTGTCAATCGAGCTGCGGGGTTACTTGCCAGCTGGATTAACGCCAGTTAAAAGTTTGATTGAATCCATCCGGTTTGGCCTGTTCCCAATTGTATTTGTTGCCAATTTCCGTTGGGTTTTTTGTAATAAACGGGTAGATCCCGGTGCAGCATAAACAATGCCGTTTGGCTATCTTTATGCGCATAAAAAGCGGTCCGTTCGGCGTCAAGCAGGACAATCGGGTACGGGTATAGGGTAAAATAGGCAATCCAAACGCCTACATGCATTCCCAGCCATAGCCATAGCAGTCGATGGCGTTGATAGGCATAGGCAATCCCGGCTAGCCCTGCACTGAAAAATAGCAACGCAAGCCACTCATACCGACCCAATCGCCGTGGTGGGCTTGGAAATAAGTGGCGATCCGGATGGGTCTGAATGAGGCTTGCCCAGCGATGGTGCCGATCGGTATCGCGGGGATGTAACTGCAGTTCTTTCCAAAGATTGGGGATTGATTCGGTGGTTTGTTCTTGCCGAATGACAGCGGCATTGGGGCTATGCTCATCGTATACGGTGACATAGCGTTTGGGGGCTTCGAGCCATTGGTAATGCCCGCTTTTTGGGTCTAATGTCCATAACTGAATGGCCGGAAGTGGAAAATCGCCACTCCGGTTGGGGATAAAAATATAGGATAATCGATGCGTTTGCACCCATGGATCCTCGGTTGTTTCTGTTTCATGGCTGTCTAAGTAATGCCGGAATACGTGACTGCGCCCAATACGAATGGATTGGATCGTCAAATTCCCGGTTGCATGAATAATAATGGGGACGGCAATGGGGGCGTTGGCCACAACATCGTAGGTCACACGAGGGGCATCCAACCAAAACTGCCCCACACTAACGGGGTGGGTAACACGGGTGCTTGGGGGCGCTTTAACCATGAGAACGGTTGGGTTGGATACATGGGGGCGTTCGGCATAACTGACAGCTGGTGGAATTGTAATCGGACCGGCATGTTGCGGCAGAAGCTTGAGCTTCATGCGCGTGTATACATAGTATCGGGTTTGGTTGCGGTACTCGATACTGGGGTGATCGGGCAATGCCTGGGATTCGCTCCATAGGGATGCGGTGGGAATGTGTGGGGATTCAAGTGTTGCATAATTGGGCGCAATGCTGGTTCGGTATTCCAAGACCGTATAAATGAGCGGTTCTCCAACAATGGGCGTGGTTTGATTGACCGTTGCGACTAACATCACGGGCGGGTTTGGGTTCATCGGATGCGCCCACTCTGCCCATGAACTGCTGCCAATCATCAGGAACCAAATAGTGGCTAAAATTACCACGTGCGCCCCTCCAATTGTATGGATGGTGTGGGCGTCTGATTGTAATTTTGATAGTTGCTGGTGTCGATGGCTTCAATCGATTGCCACGATGCCGGTAGTGGCATTGGCCCAATATTCGTATGAGTCCTGGTTAATGGTTCTGGTGGATAGGTTTTGACGGTGGCATTGTTGCGATACGCATGCTCAAATAACACGCGGGCAGACTCGTGCAAGGGGTTCTGGATAATCAGTGGTTTGAGCAGTGTCATCGCCGTGTCAAATTGGCCCATCATATACAGCGAAATAGCCTGCTCATATACTGAATGGCTATGCGCAAAGGCTTGGGCTGCTTGGGCATATTCCCCCCGTGCTTGATGCAATTTTCCACGGTTAAACCATAGCCAATCTGGTGACGTGCCTGAGGGATCGGCCATTGTCTGGATCTGACGCATAGCCAGCGATGGGTTGTTCTGTCGCCAGGCTAGTTTGGCTTCATGATTGTGCCAGTGGCTGGGAAGTGATGCAAAGGCAGTGGTGTGCACCAGCAGTACCAGCAGTATCCAAGGCCGTGAATACAGGAAGGGAACCAGCAACAATCCAACCCCAATAATGAGGATAGGCATGGGGTTGATGGGGGCAGGGGATGTCTGGGTGGGGCCACGCATTTGCATAATGTGTGTGTATACACGTTGGGGAATAGCTGGGGTTTTGGTGGCTTCCAAATAATGCCCCTGGGTTTGCTCAGCAATGCCCATGAGGGTGTCTCGGTTTAATTTTGATAAAATGATCGCCCCATTTTCTTTTTCAAAGCCACCGGATAATTTGGGAACCGGATCGCCATCCAGAGACCCCATGCCAATGCTGATGATGCGCATGTTTAATTGGTTTGCATAAAATAGCATGCGGTAGGCATCGCCAGCGGTGCTGTCTCCATCACTCCAGATCACTAAAACAGGGTCGCTCGATTGGTTTAAAAACCCCCGATAGGCCGCTAAAATAGCATCAGACAATCGGCTACCGGGCCAATCATACAGTGGGGATATTGACGCAATACGTTGCTGGACACTGGCTAAATCTTGGGTTAAGGGGCAGGTGATTCGCGCGTCGCCGGCAAACTGAATAATGCCCAGCCGGTAATTGCCCAATAGACGCGCCAATTCCGTCGCCTGTTGCTTGGCGACAGCCAGTCGATTGGGGTGTACATCTTGGGCCATCATGCTGGTTGAGCTATCAATGGCGAAGTAAATATCGGGGTGACGCAGTGGCTGTATGGGGGTGTGTGGGGGCTGAAGCGCATAGACAAGCAGCCCAATAGCGACGCAAATTAATCCCAAACACTGAGTTAATAATGGCCCCATGGGCGCCTCCATTGAATGAATACGCTCAGAATAGCGATGCCGGCTCCGATGCCCAGGCAAATGAATTGAACGGATTGTTTTTGTGTGCGATACGCTAGTGTGCTTTTGGGCAATGTGAGGGCGCGAAGGGATTGCACCAGCGGGTGGGTATCGGTTGCCTTGGTGAGTGTAAACGCATGGCCTTGCGTGATATGGCTAATGGCCGTTAGTTCTGCGTCATTGCGGTAGGTGGACACAATGGTGTTGCTGGCATTGCGCCGATACAGTTGGGTATACGTTGGGTTGTCTACAATTTGATAAATGCCGTCGGGTGAGCCAAATCCAAGGGTATCAATGGCAATGTCGTACTGCTGAGCCAGTTGAGCCAGTGTTGTGGGGTTGATTGCCGTTGGGCTATCGGGCTGGGAGCCACTGCTGAGCAACACAATGCGCTTAGGGCCCGGAACGTCTTTCAATCGATGAATGGCCATGGCCAAGGCAAGCCCCACATTGGGGGGGGACCCCACGTCATTGTGGGTACGTTCCGCAATGGCTTTTTTGACGAGGCTATGATCTTGAGTCAAGGGAACAACCGTGTAGGGGTGTGCCCCCAACGCAATGAGCCCAACGCGATCATAGTGGCTGGTGTCGAGCCAGTCTTCCAGCAATAGCTGTGCGGTTTTTAATCGGTGTTGGGGTTTGAAATCAATGGTTTGCATGGCTTGGGACGTGTCTAAAACAATCATAACGTGATAGGGCCTTTGGGTATGAATGGGTTGATCGGTGACATAAACAGGGTGGGCAAGCCCCACAACAACAATCCCCACGCCGAGACGAAAAGCCAGGGGCATTAGCATGCGAAACAGGCCGGGCAATGCCACAATATAATGCAAGGGTTTGGGGAGGCTATGCGGCTGAATGCGCCGGGCCATAATGAGGGGAAGTATGGCCAGAAGCCACAGGGGTGCGGCGAGTTGCCAATAGGTATGCGGATAGGGGGTTTGATGGGTGGTTAAAAACGTGCTGGATACTTTGGGCGTGGTTTTCTGGGTCATGGCACTAACATCGATCATTTGACTGGGAATTATGCCGCTATGGGTATTCACACTGGGAATGACACGAGCACCCAGTGAAAACGGAATTAGGGTTGCTTGGATTGTTGTTTGGTCAATATGAAGGGATTCAACATGAATACCGGTACTCAGTTGTTGGTGAATCGATGCCCAAGCATTGCTGGATACGGGCTCTGGCATATGCACGGTGTATTCGATGGGTGTTCCGATTGTGGTATGAATGGGATAAAGGCTGACATTGGGGGTGCTGGCATGCAAAATAAGGCCGATCCCCAACAGCGTTACCCCCCGGATGATCGCCACCATTATACCCACCATTGGGGCACCAGGTTAAGCTGCTGACAAATATAATTTAATCGCGATCGATTCACCGATTGACTATGCTGATAGCGAGCCCGAAGATCGGCACTGTCTGCGTGAATCATGCGAGTGGTGAACCACGGCGCGTTTGGCTTGGACACGGACTGCCATCCGGTTGTGGGGCATAGCGCATCAAATGTAAAATCAACAAACACCGGAGTAATTGAATGGCATTGACTGGCTACTTGTAAGGATGCTTGGTAATTTGGTTCATTAAAATCCGATACAAGCCATACGGTGTGTGGCACGCGAAGGGTGTCGATCCAATGGTCTAAACAGGCCGACAGGCTCGTATACGCTTGGGTATTGGCAATAGACGCTTGAATATCGCGATGGGTGAGTGCTGCGTAATAGTGCCCCGATACCCACAAGCGGACATCGGGCTGAGAATCATACAGCTGACAGGCAATTGCGGCAATAGCTTCATGCTGATATGCATCGGTTAATAACGGAACGATGCATGCGGGCATTCACGCGACCTAGTTAAACAAACTGGATATAGACCGGCGTTGGTAGTTGCGTCGAATGGCTTCGGCCAATAGCGGGGCGGCTGATAGTACGGTTAACCCATCAAAGTGTTTATCAGACTCAAGCGCCATAGTATTGGTTACAATGACTTCTTTTATCGGGGCTTCAGACAACCGTTCAATGGCGGGGCCTGAAAAAACGGGGTGGGTCGCCGCCAAATACACATCGCCACAGCCGGCTGCTTTTAATGCCTCGATACCTGAAATGACCGATCCAGCCGTGTCAATCATATCATCAACCAATAAAATGGTTTTGTCTTTGACATCCCCAATCACGTTGGTAATTTTAGCCACTTGTTGTGCGGGCCGGGTTTTGTACATCATGGCTAAGGATGCATGCAAGCGATCAGCCAATCGTTTGGAAAACTTTACCCGTCCAGCATCCGGTGCCACGACGACTAAATTGGCCAATGATTTTTGATTGATATAATCCGCAATAATCGGCAAGGCCGTTAAGTGATCCACGGGTTGAGAAAAAAAGCCTTGAATTTGATCCGAATGCAGATCCATCGTAATGAGCCGATCAAACCCAATCGAGTCCAGCAAATCCGCAATCAATCGGGCTGTAATGGGCTCACGCGGAGCGGATTTTTTGTCTTGGCGACCGTACGCAAAATGAGGCACAATTAAGTTAACCGATTTGGCCGATGCCCGTTTCAACGCATCCATTAAAATAAACAGTTCCATATAGGCATCGTTGGGGTTATGGCCAATGGACTGCAACACAAAACAATCAAAGCCTCGGATACTTTCTTGGATTCGGGCATAGCTTTCCCCACCACTGAATTTAAATAATTCAACCAACCCCTCTTGGATGCCCAACTGAGCGGCAATTTCTTGCGCCAGTTTGTGGTTGCTTGAACCACAAAAAAACCGCATGTTATCCAAGGTATTCATGGCTTAGGCCGTGGCTAGTACAGGGCCAGCCTGTGTGAGGGATTTGGCGATGCTAAACGATTCGTATTTTTTAAAGTTTTCAACAAATTGTTTGGCTAATTGCTCACGTTGTGCGTCAAAGGCTTGTGCATCTGCCCAGGTATTTGCCGGATTTAAAATGCTTGATTCTACGCCATTTAATTGAGTGGGAATTGAAAAATTAAATACACCGAAGATTTCAGTGGGTGCAGACTCAATGCTGCCGTCTAAAATTGCATTAATAATGGTTCGTGTATTTTTGAGTGAGATTCGATGCCCAACCCCAAATGCACCACCGGTCCAACCGGTATTGACCAAATAGGTTCGGCTGTTGTGGGCCTTGATTTTATCCCCCAATGTTTTAGCATAAGCGGTTGGATGTAGGGTTAAAAAGGGCTTTCCAAAACACGTTGAAAACGTCGAGGTGGGTTCAGTCACGCCCAGTTCAGTACCGGGAATTTTAGCCGTATAGCCACTTAAATACTGATACATGGCCTGCTCCGTGGTGAGTTTGGATACGGGGGGCAAAACGCCATACGCATCGCACGTCAAAAAGATAATAATTTGGGGGTGCTGGCCAACGGATCGGGGGGTTACAATGTTATCAATGTGTTCAATGGGATACGATACCCGGGTGTTTTCTGTTTTGCTACCATCGGCAAAATCCACAACCCCATTACTATCTAAAACAACATTTTCAAGCAAGGCATTGCGGCGAATGGCACGGTAAATATCGGGCTCTTTTTCCTCAGATAAATCAATTGTTTTAGCGTAACAACCGCCTTCAAAATTAAAAATACCATCGTCGTCCCATCCATGCTCGTCATCCCCAATTAATTTTCGATCCGGGGAGGCAGACAGCGTTGTTTTCCCGGTTCCGGATAACCCAAAGAACAAAGCGGTATCGCCAGCACTGCCTTGGTTAGCCGAACAATGCAAGGCGGCAATGTCTTGCAGGGGCAAGAAGTAGTTCATAATACTAAACATGCCTTTTTTAATTTCTCCACCGTACCAGGTATTGCCAATAATTGTTTGGCGTTCTTGGATATTAAACGCAATATAGGTTTCAGACCGAATGCCCAACTCGTCATAATTGTCGCACTTGGTTTTGCAGGCATTTAAAATGGTCCAGTCGGGAGAGAAATTGGCTTTTTCAGCGTCCGTAGGCTCAATAAACATGTTTTTGAAAAAATGGGCCATCCACGCAACTTCAGTCACCAATCGAACGGCCAATCGGGTATTGGGGTTTGCACCACAAAATCCGTCCATAATGTATAGGGTTTTTCCGTTGAGTTGATCCGTTGATAGGGTTTTTAAGGCGTCCCAACTTTCAGGCAATAGGGGTTGGTTATCGGAGCCTTCGGCTTTCCACCAAATCGTATCTTTGGTGGTGTCATCGTATACAATGTATTTGTCTTTGGCGGATCGGCCTGTAAATTCGCCGGTGTCGACAGCAACGGCTCCGGTTTGGGTTACGGTGCCTTTTTCAAAGCCTGAAGCGGCCGTTTCATGCTCAAACAATGCATCATAGCTTAAATTAACATGCAGGTCAGACGCCTGAATGTTTAGTGTCTTCAATTCGGATTCAATACTCATACTTTATACTCCTTCAATAAATAAAAATCTATTGTTCTCTAGTATAACGATGGGAGGTCCGATGCGTCAAAATTAATACAAAAAAATCGTTTTAAATGCTAGCGTGTAGCCGATCCAGATCCGCTTGGTCTTTGACGGGTTGAAATCGACTGCGCGGAACCTGAACAATGGTGACGTTGGTCATGGCTTGGATGGCAGACCCCATGGCGGACTCCAGTTGAATAATCGGGGTGCCGGCTCGATTTTTTGGGTTGGCAATGCATTGCGTTAGCCCTATGGGCTTGAGCGTTTTAAGATAGGGAATGGATAGCCACAATGAGTTGGTGTTAAACAATGGCAACGCATTAAACAGGGCTTGGGTATGGGTATCCGATGCCTGAATATTGCCGCGCTCCAGCAGGGTGATAGTCCCTGCGTGGCGAACGAAGCCTCCGCCTTTTTTATCCGCTTCGGTTTTAGGCGTTGCTTCGACCAAAGCATGCAGCCCATGCTCACGCATGTAACACACAAAGCGTGGGTCCCAGGTGGCGGCTAAATTATCGGAATTGGAAATAAACACGTACTCGTACCCATTGGCGAGCCATTGATCTAAAATGCCAGTATCGTGAAACACTGAAAAAATATCCCCATGACCGGGAGGTGCCCAAGAATCCGCTTCGCTAGCGGCTGAATGATAGGGGGTTACTGGCTGTGTGTCTGTGTTTAAGCATGGCCATCGATTTTGAATTAAGGCAGGAATGCCGTGCGCGTCTAGGTGCTTGACGCAACCTGGGTGGGTGTAAAAACTGTTGAGTAGCCATAGGTGTGTGTGCGGGCAGTTGGCATTTTGTTCAATAATAATGTCTAGAAAGGATCGGTGGCGCTTTGGGTCTGCAATGACCAGGCATTTGGGGCCTTGGCAGCCGAGTGTTGTGGCAAGGCCGCCGTTGAGTTTTAAGACAATCGTTTTGGGTGGGTTTTGCGTGTCGGTTAGCTGGGATAGGGCGATGGTGTCTGTGGGGTGCAGGGACTCAACATCACCAATACAATGGGGTTGCATGCAGTGTCCATCGGGATTGAGTTGGTTTAGGAATGATTGAAAGATAGCATGGCTGGTGGGGCGGTCGGGGCTATCGTTTTGCAGTTGATTTAAAAAGGGCTGATGCCAATCCTGGGTCATTTAACGATCCAGTATCCCAAGGCTGTTGCCAGTATGCCGCCAAAGACATTGCCCATCATGTAAAGCAAGGCGGTGCCGTAGGCGCCAGCATGAATAAGAACGAGGCTGTCTTTTGAAAAGGTTGAAAATGTGCTAAACGCACCGAGAAATCCAACGGATAGCCAAGCGATAGTGGGTGTGTTGATGGACTCAGATAGTCCGTATAGGCACCCGATTAAACTGCAGGCGACAAGATTAATCCCCCACGTGGTCCAATGGCTGTATACCCAACAATACAGCCCATACCGTGCCAATGTGCCCAGAACGCCACCCACTGCTATCCCAATAATCATTGATGTTGACTATAGCACTTTTAAGGGGTTTCGGCTACTTGGTAGCGATTGGTAGTGCTTTGCGATTGAATTATTTAGGGTTATATTTAGGTAAATTATTTCTTATCAAGATGATCTAGACTTATTACCTTCGTACAATCTTTTTCTGCTTTTAAAGGAGGGAAAGAACTGTCTACTGCTGCTGCTCGTGCTTCTGGAGACTCCTCTAATGCTTGTATCACTTTTTCAAAATATATCATATTGATATGGAAATCGTTGCCTTTTATATTGAACGTCGAGTTATATAAATACTTTTTATACATATTAAAACGAAAATATGGATAAATATTTAATTCTTTCTTAATTTTTTCTAGTTCGCTTTTAAAACTCTCTGGTAAATTTTGAATAGCTATTGCTTCATCCAGGTTTTCTAATACTTGTTTTTTTGTTGTTATATGATTGAAGTTATCTATATTAAGGAAAAAACTATCATTAGTTTTTATATTTTTATTTAGTATCTCGCTTGCAGATATCACTGCTTCTGCTCGTGCTTCTGCTCGTGCTTCTGCTTTTGCTTCTGCTCGTGCTTCTGCTGCTGCTTCTACTCGTTTTGCTGCTCGTGCTTCTTCTGCTTCTGCTGCTGCTAGTGCTGCTACTGGTGCTGCATCTGATTCTACTGATGCTGCATCTGATTCTACTGCTGCTGCTGCTCGTGCTTCTGCTATTTTAATTGAACTCATTTCAACGCCTACACTGAAAAAATTAGAAATTAGATATGACAATGAGTTATTAGAAACGCTCTTGTTAATAAAATAATCAAGTACTAACAACGGAATAACTGGAACAAATGTAGCCAGTGATTTTTTATATTTATGATCGGGGTATTTTGAACTAATTATAGAAATTAAAATCTGTGCTAGAGCAGCTAAACCAGGGGCTATAAAACTAGGGGCTATATTAAGGTTATCAGAAATAGAAGCAGGTATTAGACTCACCTCATCAAGACAATTCAAAATAAGTCTGACTAGAGGAGGTGCTTCATAGTCAAACTGCCTCAAGATATCGATTCCTAAACGACCAAATACGCTAATAAGTATTAGTGCAAAAGCTATGTATCCTAAAAGATCTTTTTGATATTTTATATCTTGAATATTGGTTTTTAGTCTACTGAGCAAAGCTGTTTTTTCTTGAGGACTAAGATTATCCAATTTATCTCTTAATTCTTTATCACTAATTAAATCAAGAAGAGCCGTAAAGGCCTTCTCATTTTCATAACTTAATCGACGACCAGAGGGGGTATGCGAATCGAGTGCACGCAAAAGCTTGTCTATGCTGTCCGTTTTTGGAAGCCGATAAAGCTCCATAACATTTTTGTTTTTAATTATATCTATTAATTCTTCATCTGTGAAAGACAAGGTTATTGATGTGCCTGTTGTTGTGTCAATCACGGTGACGACGGTGCTAGTGGTTCTGGTTGCTGTGTTGGTTGTGGAAACAATGGTGGCGGTGGTGGTGCCTGTTGTTGATAGGGTTGTGGTTGTGGTGGTGGTGGATGTCTTACTTGTGGTGCTTGAGGTTGACGTGGGCGATGTGGTGGTGGATGTTGCTGTCGTTGTTGAGGTTGCTGATATGCCTGTTGTTGTGTCAGTCACGGTGGTAGTGGCGGTGGTGTTTCCGGTTGCTGTGTTGGTTGTGGTCACGGTGGTGGTGGTGGTGGTGGGTGTTGTTGATAGGGTTGTGGTTGTGGTGGTGGTGGGTGTAGTCGTGGTGGTGCTTGAGCTTGATGTGGTTGATGTGGTGGGCGTTGTTGTCGTTGTTGAGGTTGTTGATGTGCTTGTTGTTGTGTCAGTCACGGTGGTAGTGGCGGTGGTGGTTCCGGTTGCTGTGTTGGTTGTGGTCACGGTGGTGGTGGTGGTGGTGGGTGTTGTTGATAGGGTTGTGGTTGTGGTGGTGGTGGGTGTAGTCGTGGTGGTTGACGTGGGCGATGTGGTGGATGTTGTTGTCGTTGTTGAGGTTGTTGATGTGCCTGTTGTTGTGTCAGTCACGGTGGTAGTGGCGGTGGCGGTTGTGGTGCCTGTTGTTGATGTACTTGTTTCTGTTACTGTTTTTGTTGTCGATGTTGGTGTGATCGTTGTTGTGGTGGTTGATGTTGATGTTGATGTTTTTGATGTTGTTGTGATTGTTAATGATGTGGTGGTACCTGTGCTTGGTGAAGTTGTTAGCGTGACCGATGTTGTGAATGCACACTGAATAGCGGCATCGAAATTTTCATTCGTATCCAAGCAATTTGCAATATGTTTTTCGCTCAAGTCAAGCTGGCCACCTTGGCCATCATCTAAAATAGCATTTACAGCCTGTTCAATGTTATTTGAAATTTCTCCAAGTTTAGCTAAAATAATTTGTTTTATATTATTGTATTGTGCATTGTTTAAATCGTTTGCGTTATAAATTCCCCATGCTAACCATTGTGCAGCAGCGTCTGCAGTACCAGATACTTTTGCCTGATCAACAGCATATTGCCAATTTGATGAACTTTTTTGCCCGGATCCTCTGAGATTACCTATTTTACTCGTAGTTTTAGGTCTGGTGCTTGATCCATCTGCACGTGAACCTGTTGCTGGCACTATTCCCATAAAACCTGATGGCTGTGCGTCTGCAGTAGTTGCTGCCATAAGTAGAGTAGCGATTCGTAAAATACTAATAGCAGCTGAACTACCAGCTCTCCTGTTTCTACTTCTCTTAGCATCTTTCTGCTCTTCCCAGGCAAATTTAACGCTATGTATAGTATCTTCAAACACTGGTTCTTGATACAGATTGTCTATCATGTTGGCTGTGTTGATGTTTTCTAATAACTCCGTTATCGATTCTTTATTACAGGTATAGTGAGTCACCGTGTCGTTATCAAATTCAAATAACACTGGAGGGTTATTGTTGAATTCTTTTAGTTCAGCGATGCTTTTTTCAATATCTGTCTGTAATTCTTTACTTTTTTTTGCAGTGCTCTTTAAATGCTCCAAACACGTGATTGTCTTTCTGTAATTATCTAAGTTTGTTAGAAATCGTTTTGCTTGACTAATTGATTTCTGTACTTCTAATGAACTTTCAATACAATTAATCGGATTGGCAAATAATTGGTTTGGATTGTTTTTATGGTTATTTAAGTTTTCGTTGAATATCGTTGTGTCAATAGTTTTAGCTTCTTTTTTTAATTCGGCGATTGTTTCAAATTGACCGATTGAATCATTTAGCCAACTTACTGCTCGTTCCAACTCAGGAGTAACAGACGCTGAATTGAGCAAGTGTTCTAATAAAGTATTGTTTGTTATGTTTGCTAACTGGTTTTTTAGGTCCTCATTAATAACGCCATCTTTTTTTAATGCCTTAAGTCGTTGAGGAAAATTACTTAGTGTGGTGTAGTGTTGAGTCAATAACTTAGCATTCAAAGCAATGGTGTCTACAGTGGCCTTAGTTAGTGGTTTTTCAGAAGAAAGAGCCTCATGAATAGTGGTTAAAATTTTGTTTTGAATCGCTGAGTGTTTTGTCTGAAGGGTTTCATCCAATACTTGGGTGAGTTCTGTAAGCCTATTGAGTAAGTTGTTGGGATCACTTGATTTCAGATTTTCTATTTTTTTACAAATAACCTTAATTGTTTCAGAATCGCTATCCTTATGCTTGTCTAGAACAAATTGTATATAGTGTTTGGATACTTCTTGCTTGATTTTGGTTGCTTGTTGGCTAATCTGACAAATGTTTTCTTTTTTAGTTAGAACGGCATCCAATTCATTAAGCGTATTACTTAGTTCTGTGCTTTTTTTATTTATTTCTTTGTTTAAATAGCACGCTGTGCTTAAGTTAAGCAGCAATTGTGATTTTGTTAAAATTTTCCCTGGTAGCTGGTTGTCATTTTGATTGTTTCTGGATTGGTTTATTTGCTCATTTATAATATTTTTTAGTTTAATTAATTGTTGTGGACAGTCTTTCCCGAGTTTAACCATGATTTCGTAAGATTTTATATTAAACTGATAAGCCTCTTGAATTTTTTGATTGGTAGGAGTGACTGGATTAGGCCCCCATGCTGGTATAGGGGAGGTCTGACTTTTTGTAAATGGTTTTGTTTTCACGCCATTTTTCGTTTGGCTTGATGCTAATCTAGCTGATGCTGGTCTAGCTGATAATTTTTGTATTTTTGTTGTCATATATCTCCCCTTTCTTGATTCTTAATTTCTTTAAAATGTTATGCCTGCAAACACGGTGCCAACGAGGGTTCGTTCTTTGGTTAGTCGTTTCCGACCATATTCATCTACGGATAGCTCCCCTGGATTTTCTTGAAATCTGGCTTGCGTGCCAATTAGTATCGAATTTATGCTGAGCATAGCCCCCAATTCGCCATATACTGATACTTGATTATTGGTGTAATAGAATTGCCGGGGTTGAACAATAAGATCTTCCCTCTTGATATTATCGATATCATTCACAATAGATTCAATTAGATTTTGTCTTGGTAACGTGTAGTTTTTCCCATAAATGCTGGCTGTGCTAATCACGAGCCCTCCGCCAATGTACAGATCAAATTGGGTATTGTATGCGTGTTTGGCGTACAGTGATTTGCGCACTCCCAACCGGCCGGCGTGGATGTATTTGCTGCTACCACTGTTGGATAAGTTAAATATTTCGGTTAGGTTACTTGTGTCCCGGAAAGCATACATATTCGCATCAATAGCTATATATATAACTGGCATCTTTATGGTAACCCCTGGACGATATTCATGAACAACGGTATGCCCGTATCCGGCGACAACCCATAGTTGAGGGCTTAGCCATTGCCGGCTAATTTCAATGCCTTGTTCATACCCAAACCGTTTGCTTGGTTTTAGGCTTACTGTGTAATTTGTATTTTCATTTCCATTAATATAGTATTCCTCAACCGATTTAGCTGGCGGTTGACTGCTTTGGTATGGCCCGGGTCCCAGGGGTAGACCACCATATAGTCGTACTTGCCACATGCCCCAGTTGGGTTTTCGAGTCTGTTTATTGTGTGTCGTGTTTACTTCATCCGTAGCGTTTTCGTGAATGTTGTAATGCAGCTCGGCAAATCCATTGGTTGTGTATAAACCGATGAATACAGCGATGATAAATTTAGTGTGCAAGTTTAGTTTTTTCATTTTTCCCTTCTAATTCCCCTTCTATTTTTCCCTTCTAATTCTCCTTCTAATATTTTTGATTTTATGTGTTTCTCTGTTTTATTTTTAAAAACACAACTTAAATTATAATAAAATTCGATACAAATGTCAACAATTTATTTTAAAAATGGATTAATTTGTGTCAAAAATAGAGGGGCGGTTTGGGTGTTGATTAGAGATAGTTGTCTGGGTGGGGGATGGGTAGATTTAGATGGGGGTATCGATCCGTGAGTGATCGGGCAAAATGGTAGTCAAGTTCTTGAATAGACTGGGGCAGTGGGTATAAGTGCCCATAGTGCATGGCGGTGTAGTGGGGGCCTTCTCCAAAAAACCGTTGCCACATGTCCCAGCGTTCCATACAGAAGTAAATGAGGGTTTCTGGCTTCAGGTATCGGTAAAGATCGGCCAAAATATGGGCATACATCTGGTTTCGAATGGGTTTTGGGTATCGCAATTTGCCATCATCCCCCAGTACCATTTCAGCGGCAGTGAGTGAAGACGTTGGAAAATTGCTTTCCATTTTCTTTTTCATTTCGGGTTTGAATCGCAAGGAGCCAATGGATAGCCAGGCTAATCGATCGGGTTGAATGTGTGCAAACAATTGATCCACTAAATCGGTGTATTCGGCTTCCCAGTTATCATGAATAATCATGGGGTCAATGTGCACGCCCACCAGGTAGCCGGCATCGTAAACCGCTTTCATGGCGGCCAATCGATCCGCTAGTCGCGCGGTTTTATGTTCTTCGGCATTCACTACGGCATGGGTGTTTAGCGACCAAGACACAACGGTTTTTTGCCCGTGATCTAGGGTTAAAATGGGGGCGACTACATCGGATTTTGTTTTTAGCTCCAGTAAGGCATTGGGGATATCTCGAAATCGCTCAATGAGCGCCGCCGCTTGACCGGTTTGAACCTCCAATGCGAGGCTGTCGCCCAGTTCCCAGGTGCCAATTCGAAAGAGCCGGTTGGGTTCTCGATCCACTTTTTCGTGGACATTGGCCATGATGGCGTCAATGTCTTGAATGACTTTGGTGTTGCCGTCGTTGAGGTAGTCTTGTAAAAAACAGTAGCTGCAATCAAAGGGGCAATTGCTTACGGTTTTAATAACTTGAACATTGCAGCATACATATTTGTTGCTAATGGTGGCACAGGTGTCCATGACATCGCCTTTTTTGGGGATATATTGGATCTTCGCTTTGCCGTCGCGATAGTATCGGCTCATAGCAATGCCATCATACTGGATACTACGGGTTCAGCCTTTTGAAGTTGTTGGCTTAAGTGGTTGAGTTCGTGCGGGTCTCTGAGTGTGCAATGCAGGGCCAATTGGCGATTTTCCAAGCTATGGTCCCACTGAATTTGAATGCCGTCAGGTGCGGTTTGAGATAGTTGGGTTAGCTGGGCATTGACGGTATGCACGGTGGGTTGGACTTGGTTGCTTAGATGCTGAATTAATGCGGAAGCTCCCTGGGTCTTGAGAATGTGCTGCGTGTCTGGCTCAGCAAGGATGGCGGATGCGGGTGTATTGTGACGTTTAGATAAGTCATGCAATTGATCGGCAATGCGAAGCCAATTGCTGCTGGATACGTGTACAGACGCAACGACTGTTTCTAGAGTATGCAAGAGCTCTTGGGTATAGGAAGCCAGTCGCAAGCACACGGCAAAACTTAGGGCGTGTTGGTGGCAGCGGGTTTGAATTGTTTGGGGTAGCTGAGCGATTTTTTTACTGTGAACGAGCAGTGCGTTGTAATGCTGAAGGCCCAAGGGGGCGCAGTGGTCGGCCAATGAGGCCGTCGTGGATTTCCAGTTTAATAAAAACAAGACTTTTTGCATCACTGAACGGTTTAGTTTTTCTGCGTGGGCCTCGAGCATGAGCGTGTATTGCTCAAATTCAGACGCGGGTATTAGGCTGGCCAGGATATGCGTGCTGGGGCAGTGTGTTAAGCGTTGGTAGCCGTCTAGTAGCGTATAGCCATCTGCGGTAGGGGTTACCCATATGGGCGATAGGATTCCGGTTTGATGCATTGACTGAACCAACGATTCGCGTGGTGGCGTGGCTAGATGTTTGGGGAAGCTGGATTCGTAGTCTGTGATGTTAATGTCTGCAATCGCAATAGTGGTTTGGCGTATTCCCATAATTGTCTAATCAGTGTACCATTTTGATTAAAGACTTTAAATTGATTAATTAACTTGATTGAATTTTAGATATAGTCTTAATCTTAATTGCATAAAATCAAGAGGAGCTTTTATGACAAACATATCCAGATGTAATGCCCGTCAATACCATGCATTATCGACACAAGGTAGTATTCCGCCTGCTCTGGCGGTAGTGATAGAAGAAGAAAAAAATATGCTTTGCTAAAGGCTTTGGAATACGTTCAATCTAGCGGAAAATACTTGGCTCATCTCCCACAGTTTGCAGATAATAAAGACGTTGTTATGGCTGCGATTAATCAGAATCCGGTAGCAATTCATTGGGCAGATAGTAGTCTTAAAGAAGATCCAGAAATTGCGTCTATGGCTCTCAATAAGGAACCCAAAACCTTGGAGTTTTTGCCTGATAGTATAAAAAATAACAAGGAATTAGTGCTGGAAGCGGTTCAAAAATTCGGCTTAGTTTTTCGGCTTAGTTTTAGAGTACGCATCGGATGCGCTGAAAGATGATTCAGACGTAGTTGAAGCCGCTGTGAAAAGTTCTTGGGAATCATTTTTATTTGCATCTGATCGATTGAAGCAGTCTGGGCATATTCGTGCGGCTTCAGGCAAGGAAGATAGATTTCTAAACCGTTTGAAGTGCGTTCACTCAACAATAAGTGGGCGAATTAGATTGCAACCAATTACTTTTTTTGATGATCGTTGTGAAGCTTCTGATAAAATCCGTATTGTTTTGTCTGATTCTAATGATGAAAATATGAAAAATTGTTGGGGTTTACAATGGCTATTAAACTTTCCTTGCCAATAACTCGGCAGCTAATCCCCCTCGATAGCATTGCGTTAGGTGGACGTATTTTTCAGCCCATTGCAAATGGGTATCATAGTTCCCCTGGACTGTTTTTACATAGCGTCCGGGAACGCCCACCCACAATTCATTGGGGCCGACTCGGGTGTTTTCTTTGATCACAGTTCCGGCGCCAATCGTGACCGACTCCCCAATAACCACGCACCGATTATTATCCCCAATAATATCCGCACTGGGCGCCACCCAGGCCGATTCATGAATCCGTGGGGATTGACTGGGGATGACCATGCATGGCAATCGTGATTTTATTCTGGAAGCGGTGAAGCAGAATGGGGATGCGTTGCAGTTTGCGAGTGAGGAAGTGCGTGGTGATCGTGATATGGTGAAGGCAGCGGTGTGGGATTGTGAAAATGCGGTTCGGTATGTGAGGTGGTATAGTACTCAATGACTAAGTAGTTACAATCAATACAATACCAATCCCAATACTAAACACGAGTAAAAACAAGGCTGTTTGAGCTAAGGCCGAATTAAACGCTGGGCTTGGTGGCGTGTGTATAATTTGTAATGGGCGAATTAGCAGCGGTGTCGCTACATAGGCAATCGCAATGGGGTAACGGGACGCAAGAATGGCGGGGACACACAATGCAATGCCCAGCATTATCCAATACAGCACCCGGCCCATCGGCAGGCCAAACCGGACGACCAATGTGTATTTGCGGTTGTGCTGATCCTCCACACAATCTCGCATATTATTAACCAGCAAAATAGCCGCAGCCATGCAACCCGGAATTAGGCTCAGAATCAGGGCGTCTGAATGCCACTGATGCGTATGCAAATAATACGCACTCCCCGTCGCCAGTGGACCCAGCAAACTAAATACGGCCAGATCTCCCAGACCATGATACGCCAATGGGTACGGCCCGCCTGTATACATATACCCAACCGTAGCGCCCAAACCAATAATGCCCATCAAAATCCAGCCTCCCGCATATACTAGAGGCACACTACACATCAAACCAGCCAAAAAGGTGCCCACCATCCACGCATACATGGTCGGAGGAGCGACCCATCCAGCGGCGGTCAATCGGGTGGTGCCATGCTGCCGGTTCCGATCGCCACCTCGTTTTGCATCGTAATAATCATTGGCTAAGTTCGTTCCCATTTGAAGGCAAATAATTGTTCCGCAGCCCCACGCAAATACCCAGGGTGAAAACGCCCCATGATGGTAGGCTAACGCACTGCCCAATACGGCTGGAGACAAACTAGCGGCCAATGTTTTAATGCGAATAGCGTATAGAAATAAGCGGAGCATCTAGGCCTGGCGCTGAATAATAAATCGGCCTCGGGGGGCAGCCAGATTGTCCAGGCAATGGGGGATTATGGCATTGAGCCATGCCGCATTAAACAGCGGTAAGGGTTTAACCAATTCAATGGCATGCCGATGGCAAAACTGTTTAAAATCATAAATCGATAAAAAGCGAATATTGGGACTTTCAAACCACGTATGAGGCAAGGATGCGCTTTGAGGGGTGCGTCCCAACAAGCCTTGAATCCGATTGGGTAAAAAAGCAAAATTGGGAAAACTAATGATGCAGGTGGTGGCAATGCGTAAAATGGCATCCAATGTTGACACGGGGTCTTTAATTTCTTGCAATGTTTCGGAAAAAATAACCACGTCAAACGTATTGGGGCTAAATAAATCCAATCCACTATTAATGTCGTGTTCAATAACATTCAACCCTTTGTTTAAGCATGTTAAAATATTATCCGGGTCAATATCAATGCCATAGGCGATAACCTGCTTGGTTTGAATTAATAGCTCCATAAACTCCCCATTGCCACATCCCAGGTCCAAGACGCGAGCCCCTTGGTGTATTTCATTGACAATACTATGCTGAAATCCGATCATAGCGCACTCCGAAGCAATTGACTTAACTGTTCATTGGCCAATAAAAACCCGTCGTGTCCGTAGGGCGAATGCAGGGTTGCATACCGAACGGGCTTACCCAGCTCAACCAAGGCCTGAACCATTCGCTTGCTTTCTGAAACAGGGTAGAGCCAATCGGAACTAATGGCAATAAAAAAATGCTGGGCTGTTGTGTTGGCAAACGCCGTTTTTAAATCGCCATACCGACGGTCCAGGTCAAAATAACTAATGGCTTTAGACAAATACTGATAACTGTATGGATCAAACTGATCTTTAAACTTGGTGCCTTGATAATGCAGGTAACTTTCAATTTGAAAATCATTGATAAAGTTGTAACTGTAGTCGGGTTTCGCATCTTGAAGATCACGGCCAAATCGATCCGCCAATAAATCGCCAGACAAATAAGTAGTATGCCCCAGCATTCGAGCTAAAACCAAGCCGTCTCGTTGATGATTCAAAATGGCCTGTCGGCCAATGGCGTTAAACGCAAGGGCTTGGGTGGACAACCGGCTGGTGCACGCAATGGGGATGCACAATCGCAGAGCATCCGGATAACACAAGCTCCAGGTCAACGCTTGCATGCCACCCATTGATCCCCCAATCACGGCGGCTAGTTGCTCAATTCCCAACTGCTGAATGCATGCGTGTTGAACCGCAACCATGTCTTCAATGGTAATGACCGGAAAGGCATCGGACGTGGGGCCTGTGCTGCCTTTGCAGCTGCCCAGCACGTTGGTGCATAGGACATAGTACCGGGTTGTATCAATGGCTTTGTGGGGGCCAACGTAGTCATCCCACCAGCCATCTGGCCCAGCAGCATGGCTGTCTGCTGTGAGGGTGTGGCACAGTAAAATGGCGTTGCTTTTTTTGGCATTTAATGTGCCCCAGGTTTCATAGGCAACCGTAATATTACCCAAGGATTCCCCAGACGCTAAGCGTAATGGCTCGGATTCAAAGCATTGCATGGTTGGCATAGTCTTAATGATACCGGGTTTTTTGCTGGTAGTGCCAGTCTTTAGCTGGATCCAATAATGCCGCCGCCCACCACGCGATTTTTGTCATAGAGCACTAGCGACTGTCCATTGGCTGTGGCATGGGTGGGGGTATTGAGTTGGATGACAGCCGTTGCCGATACGGGATCATAGGCTTGAACAGTGCCTAAAATTGGGGGCATTTGATACCGGGTTTTAATGGAATATGTCTGGGTATGGATGGGTTCATTGGGATTCATAAAGCTCACGGTATGAAGCGAAACCGTTTGAATACTCATGGCGGGTTGTGTGTCCACAATGACGCGGTTGGTGTCGGTGTCTAGCTCAATGACGTAGTAGGGTACTTCGGTTCCTAAGTTAAGTCCCCGACGTTGGCCCACCGTGTACAAGTACAGGCCCTGGTGGTCCCCCAAATAGCGCCCGGTTGTGTCCACAATCGACCCGGGTTTTCGATCCGCCGGATCACTGTGTTTTTCCACAAACGGTTTGTAGTTTTGCACGAAGCAAATATCTTGACTTTCTTTTTTATTGGCGGTAATTAGGCCGTGGTCTTGGGCAATGCGTCGAATCTCGGTTTTGGTGTAGCCACCCAATGGAAACAACACACGGCTGAGGGTGGCTTGATTTAGCATGTATAAAAAATACGTTTGATCTTTTTGGTCATCCGCTGCTTGATTCAGGCGATAGGTTTTTGTTTTGTTCGAATAGGTTTTTTTGCAGTAATGCCCGGTGGCCACATAATCAATACCAAGCGCATTGGCTTTGTCTAACAAGGCATCAAATTTAATAAATCGATTGCAATTAACACAAGGATTTGGGGTTTCACCGTTTAAGTAGCTGCGAATAAATGGATCAATGACGGCATCTTTAAACAAGGTTTTGGTGTTGAGGGTGTAGTGGGGGATTCCCAATTGTGCGCACACGCGTTTGGCGTCGGTCACATCGCTAACATTGCAGCAGCGTGAAGCATGGGCATCATCCAGCAATTGCATGGTCATGCCAATCACCCGATACCCACGTGATTTTAAAATAGCGGCACAGACCGATGAATCCACACCGCCACTCATCCCCACAATAACTGATTTTTTGCTCATTATTAACTCTATTTTAGCATAATGCGTAAAATAATTTGACCGGTTAAGAATTGTTTGGAGCTCATCAAATTTATGTTTTATTTCAAATCGATTTTAATGGTATACTAAAAAGGTGGGAACAACTCAGACAGAGCAAATTTATATTGAAACATACGGATGCCAGATGAATGTCTACGACACCCAATTGGTGGAGTCGATTGTGTGCGAAGCTGGGCATACCCTGGTTAATACCGTAGAGGCGGCATCCGTTGTCATGCTCAACACCTGCTCGGTGAGAGAAAATGCGAATACCAAAGTGTACAATCGCATTCACACCATTCGGCAAGCCAAGCAGAACCAACCCGTTAAAATTGGGATTCTAGGTTGCATGGCAACCAATTTCAAATCCGATTTACTCAATGATCCCAAACTGAACATTGATTTTATTGCTGGGCCCGATAGTTACAAACAATTGCCGTCATTAATTAACAATTGTTACGACTCACAAGAAAAACCCTTTGATGTTACCTTGTCTGAGTTTGAAACCTATTCCGATGTAATGCCGGCTCAAAAAAGCGGGGTGAATGCCTGGTTGGCCATCATGCGCGGATGCAACAATTTTTGTTCGTTTTGTGTCGTGCCCTTTACCCGTGGGCGCGAACGCAGTCGCAGTGCCGACAATATTGTTGAGGAAGTGGAGCGCTTGGTCGCTCTGGGTTATGAACAAGTTACGCTATTGGGCCAAAATGTTAATTCGTATCGGGATGAGCACTATGATTTTGCTGATTTAATGGCAAAAGTGAGTGATGTGCCGGGGATTCGACGCATTCGATTTACATCCCCACACCCCAAAGACTTCCCCGAAAAATTGCTGCATGTGATTGCCGAGCGGGACAACATTTGCAATCAATTGCATATGCCCTTGCAATCAGGAAATACCGAATTGTTGAAAAAAATGAATCGCCCCTATACCAAAGAAGAATTTTTAGGTTTATTAGACACCGCACGTGCTATTATTCCCAATGTGAGTATTAGCACTGATATTATTGTTGGGTTTCCCGGAGAAACGGACGCTGCTTTCGAAGATACGGCCGATGTCACCCGGCGCGCTAAGTTTGAAAAAGCCTATATATTTGAGTATTCGCCCCGAGAAAACACGTTAGCAAGCCGCCGGTACCCCGATGATGTTCCCAAGGCCATTAAAAACCAACGGTTGCAAATACTCAATGCCATTCAAAAAGAAAACAGAAGTCAAATTTTACTCAGTCAAGTGGGGCACGTTCAACGCATTTTGATGGATCAAGCCACGACTAAAAAAGGCAACGATATGGCCGGTCGCAATGAATCGGATACCATTGTGATTGTGCCTGAAGCCATGGCGACCCATTTGGCTGTGGGGGATTGGGTGGATGTTACCATCACTGGGGCAACGCCTTTGGTTTTGTATGGCACGCCGGTGAATCATGAATAAAAAAGAAGCGGTTCTTGCAGCCCTATCCAGTGTATACCATGAGGATCAAGACATTGTTCGATTGGGATATGTGAAACACTTAGTTGTCAAAGGGGATGCGGTATCCTTAGCCTTGGATCTGGGTGGTAGTGCGTATGATGAACGCCATGCGTATAAGCAACAGGCCCAAACGGTGATATCGGGTTTAGCGTGGGTAGCCAGTGTGGAGATTGGCTTAATTCCACGGTCCCAGTCAACCCATCCGCAACCGGAGCAGGGATTGGATCGCGTCAACACCATTGTGGCCGTTTCCAGTTGTAAAGGCGGGGTCGGGAAATCCACCGTTGCGGTTAATCTGGCGTTTTCGTTGGCAAAACAAGGCTATTCTGTTGGCTTTTTTGATGCCGATATTTATGGCCCCAGTCTGGATACGTTAATTCATTTACCCCCAGAACCGTTGGGTATGATTAACGAGCAAATAATTCCCAAAGTGTTTCAGGATGTTAAATTAATGTCCTTTGCTTATACCCAAGATCCCAGCGAACCCGAGCCAGCCATTATGCGAGGCCCCATGGTGAGTCGCCTGATTCAGCAATTGTTAATGGGTACCCAATGGGGAGAGTTGGATTATTTGATTTTGGATTTGCCGCCAGGAACCGGCGACATTCACATTACCTTGGCCCAATTAATTCCCATTGCAGCCGCCCTGATTGTAACCACGCCACAAGCCCTGAGCTTGGTGGATGTGATTAAAGGCATTCATATGTTTGATTCGTTAAACATTCCAACGGTAGGGGTGGTTGAAAACATGAGCTACTTTCTATGCGAGGGGTGTACCCATCGGCATTATCCATTTGGGCAAGGCGCCAAAGACTATTTGGAAAGCCAATATGGCTTTAGCCATACCATTCAGTTGCCGTTGGATGCCGTGTTGACAACAGCGTGCGATCATGGAGTTCCGCTGGTCTTGGCGGATCCCGATCATTCGGTTAGTGTGGCGTTTCAAGAACTGGCACAAGGCCTGACGCAGCGTTTGGCCGAACAAGGGGATCGAACCCTGCCTGCCCTAAGCTATGCAGACAATCAGCTAACCCTGACGCATCAGAGTCATGCGCATTCAATTCATTTAGATGCATTAAGACAGGCGTGTCAGTGTGCATTGTGCACATCGGATACCCCCACGGGTATTCAGAGCGATGCCGTTCCGGTTGATATTCAGCCGGTTGGTCAATATGCCATTGGGGTTCAATGGTCGGATGATCATGCGTCGTTGTATCCCCACACCGCTTTGCTGGCCTTGACGCATGTCTAATCAGCACCCACAGCTATTGATTATGGGACGCCCCAATGTGGGAAAGTCCACGATTATTAATCGATTATTGGGAAAGCGACAAGCCATTACATCGGATGAATCAGGCGTCACTCGGGATATTGCGATGTACCCGTTAACGTGGGATTCCCATGCGCTGCTATTGGTGGACAGTGGGGGGGTGTTTTTAAGCAATTCCAGCGATATTTATTTACAATCGGCTATTGAATCCAGGGTCAAGCATGCCATTGAGCAAGCCAGCGCAATTTTATTTGTCGTGGACTACCAAGCGGGTATTCAAACGCATGATCAACTGATTGCACGGTATTTGCACCAGGCCAACCGACCGGTGTATGTGTTGGTGAATAAAGTGGACGATACCCGGGTGCATCATGAGTATACGGAGTTTTATCGCTTGGGATTTGATGCGGTGTATCCAGTATCGGGGGCGCACGGCACTGGCTTTTCGGATTTGTTGGATGCCGTGTGCACGCAGGTGTATGCTGAAGCAGATAAGGTAGAGGCGGTAGAATCAGACGCTAGTCACAGCATTGCGTTTATTGGGCGCCCGAATGTGGGCAAGTCGTCGTTGCTCAATACAATTTTAAATGATGAGCGTGTGCTGGTGGATAATAAAGCTGGAACCACCCGAGATTCCATTCGGGTGCCGTTTCAATTTCAGGATCAGTCGTTTATGTTGGTGGATACGGCGGGTATTCGCCGAAAATCAAAAATTACCGATGATGTTGAGTATTATTCGGTCGTTCGGTCCTCCTCTGCCATGAGTGATGTGGATGTGGTTGTGCTAGTTTTGGAGGCGGATCCGTTTTTAACCGATCACGATAAGCGGTTGCTTAGTATGGCCATGGATTCGGCCAAGGCCATTATTGTCTTTGTGAATAAATGGGATTTGTTGGAACGCAGCGATGCCAATCGGCGTTCGTTAATTAAAAAAGCGACCTGGGCGATGCCCGCCTTGCAGCATTATCCGTTTATTTTTGGGTCGGCCCATTTGGGGCATCAGCATCACAGTATTTTTGCAAAGATTCCGGATTTGGTGGCTCGGAGTCAGCAACGCATTCAAACATCGCGGTTAAATCAGTTTATTCGATCGGTGGTGGATCACAGCCAACCGCCCTCAAAAACGGGGCAGCCGTTGCGTATTTTTTATGCCACACAAGCGGAAAGCAGCCCGCCAACGTTTATCTTTTTTGTGAATAACAAACAGTTGCTATCGCCACAATACCAACGATTTTTAGAGAAACGCTTTCGAGAGGCGTTTGATTTTGAGGGGGTCCCCATTCGGTTATTTTTTAAGAATCGAGCTAAAGTTAATATTCGAGAGTAAGCGATTCTTTTTCTCTTCCCCATAATTGTTGATGAAGCGTCCCATTTTTTTGAGCGCCCCTGTATAAAATTTTAAATTTATTTTGAATCGTAGCCAGTATTTTTTTTTGATAAACAGGGTGGTGTTCGATGAGCAAATGGCGAATTAAACTAGCCAGTCGATAGATATCCATGGCCAGGTAGCGGTGCGATAATTGATCGGCATGGCCACCGTATTTCACAACCGTGGGTATCGGGGATAGCCCAATTGGTAATTCTCTTGATAGAGACAACCATAAATCATAATCTTCACAAGCGGGCAACTGGGTTTGGAACCCCCCATGAGCCAGGAGCCAGTCCCGCCGAATTAATACCGCAGAGGGGGACACCATACACCGTTGGCAAGCGGCATCAAATATCCAGCCGGCAACCTTAATATGATGCCGTTGGGGCATGACTGGCTTACCATGACGAATCCATTGCTCAGGACTTTGCAACCAATAGTAAAAGGGGGCTTCCGCATGCGTTTTGCACAGCCGTTCAATGTGATCTGGCAACCAATAATCATCGTTATCTAAAAAGGCCACCCACGGTGTTTGGGCGTGGTGAATTCCACAATTTCGAGCATAGGAAACCCCTCGAGCCGATTCCGGTTCTCGAATGACCGAACATGCCGATACGGGGTACGTTTGGTCATAGACTGATTGAATGGCCCGGCGTGTTTCACGCGGTCGTTGAAAAGCTGGAATAATTGCCGTAATATCATCGGGGGTTACAGGCGCCCAGGTCAATAGTGCTTGAATATCGGCATGCAAACTCGGCAACTGGTTTTTATAGTCCCGAATCGATGGTTGATGGCCAAAATCACTCACACGCTTAAGCACATGAAAGGAGGTTGGGGTATTGTGAAAAACAGCCGCCTGAGCACTCGCTTCCATATCAACACACGGTGCCAAGGGCCACGCTGGCACAGCATGCACCGGCGTGGGGCTGCTATACAAGGTATCCGTACTGTATGGGGCCAGTGGCCACGGAATCGGCAAACGGTCTGGCATTGTATACCGGGTAGTTTGCGTCTGCACATGCGTTATATGCAACCAAGTGCCCCAAGGATGGTGACGCTGTAACGCCGCACAGGTTCCAATATTAACCACATACCGGGGATTGAGCTCGGTGTGAATATACTCAGCGGCCTGGTGCGACTGAGCCAGTCCAAGACCGGTAACAACAATGGCCACACGATCAAATAAGTAATAAATGGATGTGCCCTTAGGTGGACGCCATTGGGGGGGCAGTTCAGCGGCCAAGGCCACAGTAATGACTAATTCGAGCTTATAGGTTGCTGGCAAGCCGACCGCGATTGCGTTGTTCCCGAAGCGCATCCAATTCGGGGTTTTTGGGGTCATCCGGACGTCCAATAAATGTTGTGGAGTGTGCTGGCAATGTCACGCTAGATTCCAAAGCCGTGTAATAGTACACAGCAATAGACTTTCGCGTCATGGACTCGGGACATTGAATGGGGTCTGGGAACCCATGGTAAGATCGCTCCGACGTATTAAATAAGACAAATCGATTAAAGAGTGGGGCAACACTGGCCATTTTTTTTGTTAAAACATGCTGATTGTTGGCATCTTGGTGGCCATCCCAAATGTCAAAAAAACCACCGTAAGCATCCTCCCAGTCTTTGTTTAAATATAAAATTCCATTGAGCCTGCGATGCAATTTGAGTTTTGGGTGAATATTAAAATCAATGTGGATGTCCAATTTGCCCCCACGCTGCGATTGATGGATGCCCCCGCCCCGATAATACGGATCCGGAATCAGGCCGTCAATGCCGGTCAACGCTTCTAAAAAATTTAAAAATTGCGCACTGTTTAATTCTTGGAGAATCGCCACAATGGGGTCTGGCAACACCGATAATCGATCCATGCCGAGTTTTTTTTCTAAGGGGTTGTCGTATTTGTAAAAGGCCATCGAATCGGGGCTTGGGAACGCATCCAAAGCTGCATTCGCTGCATCGGTTTGTGCAAAATTATCAAATTGAATATAGGGATACGGTTCTGTGTTTTGATACGATTGTGCGTGTGTATTGGCTAAATCGGTTAGTGTTGTGTAATCAAAAATCATGTTCATCAATAATACCCAACACTAATAAATTGTGTCAATTTATTTCTTTATCAATGGGATAAATAATTCGCAATAATACCCGCTGTAACCGCAACGTTCAACGATTCAACGTGGGGTGCTGTTGGAATTCGAATTTTTTCTGGCTTATAGCGGCTATTTAGTGATTCTCGCACACCGTGGCCTTCAGACCCTAATATAATCCCCAATTTGACTGGTTTTTTTAGGCGTTTGAAATCGGGGTTCCCCGTTGGATCCAGTGCATACCAAGCTCGGTCCACTGGCAGCGCATCGTCGGCTAGGCTGACAACCGGTTGACGATGAATCATGCCGGCACTGGCTCGTACACAATCCGGATGAAACGGATCCGAACCTTGCCCACAACACACAACCAACGCACTGGGCAAAAATGCCGATACGGACCGAATAATGGCTCCCAAATTACCTGGATTTTGAATGGTATCGCACACAACCCAATGCGTATACTCAGCTTCAGCCGACCATGTCGGTTGGCGAATAATGGCGAAAACCCCTTGGGATCGCTGGGTTAACTTAATGCGATTAAACCAGGATTCGCTAACGGTATAAACGGGCGCTTGAGCATTCAAGTCAAGGGCTGTCCCGTCGCGCAGAATGAAACATACAATATCAGCGGGCGGCACTGCCTGCAAATGCTTGATTGACTCACTGACATAAACCCCATAAGACTTTCGTGCATCCGCTGCCGTCGCTAACCGATTAATTGTTTTATACGAGTAGGGCAGAGACTCAATAGACATAGTCCCTATAATACGACTGTTTAGCCTTACAATTCAATAACGGATGCCCTTTATTTAATAGTTTTTTGTGATGATTTTTAAAAAATAATAACACATTTAAATTAAAATGCAGAGGGTGTTTGAAAATATTGGACAGCGGGTATTCGTTACTAGAGATACATTGAACAACAAAGGAGTCCATCATGAATAGTCAACAGTTTCAATATCATCGACGACATGGTTGGTCCAGTCCAATCCAATTGGATGCCGATGTGGATTTGGTGCTTGTGTTTGGGGATAAACGGTTGGTTAAAGCGGATTCGCATAACCAAATAATTAATCGAAACTTTCCCAATGCGGTGATTGCCGCTGTATCCACAGCGGGTGAAATTCAGGGCAATCAAATTTACGATAACACGTTGTCTATAACGGCGATTACCTTTGAAAAGACATCTGTGAGTGGCATTCAGGTTGATTTAAGTAACTTTAAGGATAGTTTTGATGCTGGGCAGGAGTTGGGTCAATCATTTAACCAAAAAGACTTGTCTCATGTTCTAGTATTTGCTGATGGCATGATGACCAATGGGTCCGATCTTGTTGAGGGTTTGGAATCCGTTTTATTGGATCACATTACGATTTCTGGTGGATTGGCTGGGGATGGCGTCAGTTTTAATGAAAGCATTGTGGGCTTAAATGGCAATAACCAAACCAATCAGGCTATTGTTATCGGGTTTTACGGCACGGCCATTCATATTGAGCATGCCTTGCGATCGGGATGGACACCCCTAGGCCCCAAAAAGAAAATTACGTTATCAACTAAAAATACAGTGTATGAATTTGATCATAAACCCGCAATTGAGTTTTACAAATCGTATTTAAAAGAACAGGCGGATTCACTGCCTTCCTCCGGCTTATTGTTTCCGATTAAGCTATTCAATGATGATGATACACAGGTTATTCGAACCGTTGTCGGGCTTGATACACACGATCAGTCCTTACGCTTTGCAGGCAATATGCCCGAAGGCGCTTTCACTCAAATTATGCACGCAACAGCTGATGATTTGTTAAATGGAGTCACGCAAGCTGCCCAAACACTCGAGCCCCATCATCCGGATCTGGTTATTATGGTTAGTTGTGTGGCGCGAAAATTAGTGTTAGATAACCAAATCCACGAGGAAGTGCAGGATGTCTACAACTGTCTTTCGCATTCAAACTATTCAATGGCTGGATTTTATTCGTACGGACAAATTAATCCTGGACACACAAGTAAAAAAAGTCGTTTGCATAATCAAACCATGACACTCATTGCGATTCGGGAGTCCTAAATAGCGGACAACCTTACGCCGATTGCGTGGGTGTTACTCAAACGCATTGACTTGATTGTTAAACCACATGCAAGCTTAGCCCTTCATAGGCCATTGTAATTGAAAATGAATACGATTTTTCTTTAATGTAAAAGTTTATGCGTTCTCGCATTTCATCAATATCCTGATCGGTTCGGCAAGGATCGTGATGGGTCAGCACCAATTGTTTGATATTAGCCATGGCTGCCAAATCACACACTGATCGATAATCACTGTGTCCCCAACCGGACTTTTCTTTAATCTCTTCCGGTAAATATTGGCAATCGTGAATCAGCAAGTCACACTGTTTAAAAACGTTGGCAAAGTCTGAGACGGATCGCGCGGATGAGTCAGTAGACAATAGCTCATTATCGGTACAAATGGCGATTGATTTTTGATCCAGGGTCAGTTTATAAACGGTATAACCACCCGGATGATTGGCCGGCACCGTATCCATACGCAATGTACTGGGCAATGTTCTAGACTGTGAGTTAAATTGGTGAAATGTACAATTGCTGGGCAGGTGATCAAATTCAACCGGAAACTGCTGCCCATTCATTTGCGATATAATATTGTTTTCCCATCCTTTCGGATAATCGGCAATGAAATGAATGTCTTGATTGGGAATGTACAAGGGCTTAAAAAAGGGAAGTCCCTGAATATGATCCCAATGAAAATGGGTGAAGTATAAATAGAGTGGGTCGGTTTTATTAATAATTTGATCCCCTAAATCAACGATACCCGTTCCAGCATCAATAATCATCGAATGCCCATTTTCCAGTATAATTTGCAAGCACGTTGTTTTGCCCCCATACCGGCAATAGGCGTCCCCAGAAATGGGAAGAGACCCCCGAACACCAAAAAATTTAATGCGTATCATGATGATTGCTCCTGTCTTGATCCAATAAGCACAAGTAACTCACTAGATTCGGCATTTCTTTCAAATTTAAGTGTTTATTTTTTTTAAATCGTGTTTGATACGGAGGGGATAATTTATGATACGTATGTTCTGTAATATGAATGGCATTGCCCACACCGTGTGATTCCATACGGCTAGCAATGTTAACGGTATTGCCCCAAACATCATAATTAAACACCGTTTTTCCAATGAGACCCGCAATAATCGGACCAGAATGAATCCCGACTTTTAATTTTGATTGAATTGAATACGACAGTATCTTTTTTGAAAATCCCTGAATAATTGACTGTGCCATATCAATGAGTTGATCCAATTGCCCCTGACGGTGGTTATGGATCCCAGATACGACCATATAGCAATCCCCAATGGTTTTGATTTTCTGAACGTTGTACTGCAGGGCAATATCGTCAAACAGGCAAAAGACATCATTTAAGAAGCTCACAACCGTTTGGGTACCCATTTGATCCGTTAATGCCGTAAACCCAACAATGTCAGCAAACAGAACATGGGCCTCTGGAATCGCATCCGCAATGGATGCTTCGCCCTGTAATACACGGTTGCTAATATCTTGTGGCAATATATTTAATAATATAGTTTCAATGCTTTTTTTATTGGATTCGATCAGTTCGTTTTTTTCTAACAATTCACTGGAGACTAGAGATAGGGAATGCTCGGCACGAGCGCGGTGTGCCATTAGGTCATTAAACGCGATGTCACAGGCCTCAACAAACGCTTGAATGGGTGGGGGGAGTTGATTAAACGACTCCGACATCGGCAAATATTTTTTAAGGAGCCGCAATAACAGTCGATTGTTTACAGGGATCATTCAATTTCTCGCATCGCTGTAATGGTCATGGTTTGATTATGCAGCAAGCTAACTGAATTGGCTTGATGATCAAATGGGCATAGTTCGCCATATGAATAAAATCCAGCTATTGAATTTTTAGATTTGCTAAAAATTGCTGCAATTTCTTCAATTTCTTCATCAGCCTGCTGACCCATAATGAGCTTTCGGCCAACACAGCTGACCAAGATAATAAACTCCGGATCGGGATTCATAGCCATGCTTGATTCAGCGGCTTCAATCGCGCCGCCAATGAGATCATCGGTTGTGGCATGCATCATTTGAGCCACAGTGCCTTCTGGAACATCCCCGGCAAAAATTAATGCGTTTTCCGTTTCATCAATGCCCACAACAGTACGAACCAATGATTTTTGTTTAGAATTTTGGTTATAAATTGATAATGGAAATAGTAGGCCGGAAGCCGGTAAATTTAATTCTTGATCTTGGGTATACAATTTATAGAGATCCAATGCGGCTTGTTTATCCAGCTCATACAGTATATTGTTATCCGCCCGTGTAATAGATCGCTTGGGGCCAAAGGGCCGCCATCCCCCACGGGACCCATATCCAATTTTTAATGATTGTCCATAAAACCCAATCATACAGGTTTGATGCGGTTTGTAATGACCATTGAGGCCCAATACAGATTCATTAAAGTCAGCACCGTCTCCAGACAGTCCGCCCGTAACAGCAATTGTTTTTGGAATCACGGAGTAAATACCGGCTAATAGTTCAGTGGCATTGGTGACGACCCCATCGGAAATAACAAATAGATGGCATAGATCATCGTGATTGAGTGCATTGGCCATGGCTTGACCCGCCATAAAATTGCTTGAAAAATCATTTAAATCCAACTGAATGCTTTTAATAGTTGTTTTTTTAAAGGTAACCGCGCTGACCGATAGGCTATCATCGTAGGTTTGGTTGCCATGTATTTCACCCGATGTTGATGAGACTAAAATAATGGCATTTGGAAAGGTGTCGTCTAATACCGACATAATTGCGTGTGTTTCTACTAATTTTTTAGCACCAAACACCAACACCCAGTCCACATTGGGCTGTATGTATAGTGGACGAACCCAGCCGGTTTTATCATGGTATTGAAATTGCTCCACATTCATATTAAGCTCCTTATTATTCACAATCGTATTGCATCAATCATGATTGCTTATACGTTTATACCCGTTTAACAAAATGATTAAACATAATTTGACAGGCTAATTTTGAATATGGTAATTTTCATTACTGTGATTTCCAATATTCTCATTGATAGTATTCGCATCAGTATTGCTATATCTATTTTTTTTGTTTGGATTGTACGATACACCAATATTGTTGAAGAATTTCAAGAATACGGCTTCCCCAATTGGTTTCGAGACATCATGGGTATCTTAAAATGCATTGCAGCCGCATTTTTGTTGATTGGCAGTGTGCCGCTGATGGGTGTTGCAACCGCTGTATTATCTATTCTAATGCTATCTGCCTTTATTGTTCATATTAAGCATTCGCATACATTCATTCAAATGCTCCCGTCCTTTAGCTTGGCTGTAGCCAATGCTTTTTTGTTCTATTCCTTAGTTTTATAGCCTTGACTCAAGCTGATGTTTTAATCATCGGTGGCGGTCTATCCGGCCTTGTCTGTGCACATGATTGTCAGCAAAATGGCGTTCGCGCGCATATTCTTGAAGCCAATGAAACGGTTGGGGGTCGGGTGCGATCGGATCATATTGAGGGGGTGGTGTGTGACCGAGGGTTTCAAGTGTTTTTGCCCGCATACCCCACAGCCAGCGCGGTGTTTAAGCCTCTGGGCATTGACTGGAAAGCGTATCCAAAATCCGCCATCATTCATGGGGATAACCAACAATGGTTTGGGGCTCCATTTACCTCTGGAATAGGCGAAAAGCTTCGCCTAACCCCCCGGGATTATTGGCATTTTTTTCGCGATGTTTCCGCTGGCTTACAGAATCCCAAATGCACGGACACGGTACCAACCCACACGCATCTGAATCGCTATTCCAAAACGGTATCGGACCAGTTTTTGAAGCCATTTTTTTCCAGTGTCTTTTTAGACCCCGAGTTGCACGCTCCGGCATCGTTGTTTCAGTATTATTTGTCGTTGTTTGTCCGGGGTGGGGTGGCTGTACCCAGCCACGGCATGGGTGAAATTACTCAGCGTTTAGCTGCGCAATTAAATCCGGACACGGTGCAAACCCACACGCCTGTGACACGCATTAGCAAAGCAGACGGTATTTGGCAGGTTGAGACCGAAACGGGATCGTTTCTAGCCCCCATTATTGTGATGGCAACTGCGCATCACCATGCCTGTGCGTTGTTACAAGAATTGCCAAGCCCTACGCGTGCGCTACCAGTATCCACGCATTATTTTTTAACCGATACTATTCCCAATACCTTGGGGCCGCTGACGCTATTTCCCAATGGGACAACGTGCCACCATGTAGCTATTCCAACACGGGTTGCCCCAAACTATACCCCCGATCATCGGCATTTAATAATGGCCACAACGTATGGCACAGACGCCGTATCGGCTGAGGCTGTTTTGGATGAATTAGCACGCTACACCCAAACCCAACACTGGCGCTGGATTCACCATGTGAAATTGGCGCATAGCTTACCGGATACGCATGCCATCAAGCATCCTGATCCAACGTGTATTCTAGCCGGGGACTGGACAACACTCCCATCGATTGAAGGGGCTTGTCGATCTGGCAAATTAGCCGCTCAGGCTATTGGCGTTACCTAGTGTTTTGTAAGCAATGTACCGCATCCATGCAGCGCTGTGTCCCCGAGCACGATACCCACGAGCGATGGGTGTGTTCGGCGTGTGCGTTTATTGATTACGAAAATCCAAAGATTATTACCGGTGTTTTGCCTGTACTGGGCGATGAGGTCCTGTTATGCCAACGTGCCATTGAACCCCAAAAAGGATTGTGGACGATTCCATCTGGATTTATGGAAAACAACGAAACCGTGGAAGCGGGTGCCCTTCGAGAAGCCCATGAAGAAGCGGGAATCCACCCTAAAATTCAACAACTGTACTGCTTGTATAACTTGCCCCATATTGGCCAAGTGTATTTATTATATTTGGCCACATTAGATTCAAAAAAAACCGATCCGGGTATTGAAACACAGGCGACGGCGTTTTTTAAATTGGATGCGATTCCATGGGATCAGTTGGCATTTTCAGCGGTATCTTTTGCTTTAAAGCAGTATGTTTCAGAGTATTTAAATGGCAAGCCGTTCCAACTTCATACTGAAACGTTTAAGCCTGAGTGAGCAACACCACACAGTGCACACAAATGCCTTCTTTTCGGCCAATAAATCCCAGGCTTTCACCCGTAGTTGCTTTAATATTAATCGTGGCACGGTCACACTGCAAATGATCGGCGAGTGTGGCACGCATTTCAGGAATATAGGGATTTAATTTCGGCGATTGGCACAAGATCGTGGCATCTAAATTGTTGAGTTGATAGTGCCGATCCTGCATCAGGGCCACAACCTGATCCAATAAGTGTACGCTGTTGGCATTTTTATACTGAGGATCCGTATCGGGAAAATGAGTGCCAATATTACCCAAAGCCAATGCGCCCAACAGGGCATCCATAACGGCATGGGTTAAAACATCCGCATCACTATGCCCAGCTAAACCTTGAGAGTAAGGAACCGTAATGCCGCCTAAAATGAGGGGGCGGTTATCCTCAAACCGATGAATATCAATTCCAATCCCAATACGCATTAGCCAATCGATTGAATCAACACTACAACCGTTAGGATGACAATGATTAAACTACTTAGCCCAGGCAAGGCCATCAACCAAGCGGTTTTTAATCCAGAGAGTCGATACTGATGCTGAATCACGTGATAGGCTTGAATGCCAATATAAATATGAATAATAGACGATACCCACGACCATCCGGTCGGGTGAATCAATTGAAAGGGCAGATACAAAACCAATGGCCACGCAATTAGGGCCAAGGATGCGTATAGCGATTTTAATTTTGACCGATACCCCAAATATTGAGCCCAAAAGTCCAAGCTAGCACTAATAATAGCCAATGCAATCAACCAGCCCATGCATTCCAAGCCAACCCGCGATACCCACAGGCCCCAACTTGAAAACGGTTGGTGCGCTTGATGCGCCACACTAATCAGCACAGAAACATAAATCGCATGCCGCCAGGACAACTGAAAATCATGTTGGCGAATAAAGCCAATCGGTGACTCCACAATGCGCATAATCGTATGAACGGCTTGGCGCATACTACTGGAGTTCAGGCAATTGTGGGAACACCCATTGCATCGGAGATGAACTTGAGAATCGCAGCGACAGCTTATCAAACCAATCGGTAACGGATTGATCTCGGGCATAAACCAGCGGAGCGGATTCATCCAAACCCACAATGGCTTTACTGTGCGCAACGGCCATTTCAAAACCGCCAATTGCATCAATCAAGCCATTGTCTAATGCTTGGCGGCCTGAAAATACTTGCCCCATTGCCAAAGTATTGACCTGTTCGGCTGTTAAATTGCGTCGTTGTTGCACATACTCTTTAAATTGGACATGCACATCGTCGATCAATTCTTGAACCAAGTGTTCCTCTTCGTCGGTTGGGTCTCGCCAGCTGGATAATAAATCCTTGTATTTTCCGGATTTGTAAGTTCGGGTATCAATGCCATATTTATCCGGAACTTCGGTTAAATCCAATCCCTGCATAATCACCCCAATGCTCCCAACTAAACTACCGGAATTGGCAAAAATAGTATCACCAGCCAAGGCCACCCAATAGCCACCCGATGCACATACATCGGCAACCGATACCGTTACGGGTATTGCATTTTCAGATTTAAACGCCACGATGGCCGAATAAAGCTCCTGAGACGCCCCCACAGTACCGCCCGGGCTGTTTATGCGAACAACCAAACTTTTGATCGCCTTGTTTTTACGCAATTGTTTTAAATTTTTAATCACATGGTCCACGGTTTGCGAATAAAAGCTGGTGCTTGAATAATTGTATGAAATAGGACCGTTAATCACAACAACGCCAACACTAGGGGTTGCTTTCCAGCTGGGCAGCGTCACGCTAGCCGTGGGCTCAGGCTGAAAATTTTGAATACTTGAAACCCCCAATGCAATTAAAAACAATAGAATTAAAGCATAGGAAACCCAGGGACTTTTTTTCATTATTTATACTATATCACCGAATTGCATGCGTTTTCCAGTTTGTAATAACCAACCATAGGTACCAGAAAAGGCTTAAAGCGAAAATTAACAGTGCCGATATTAAATATAAACCCAATGCCCCATCAAACGGTTGGTACAGCCCCTGTTTAAGCGTATGAATTGTGGCGAAAAATCCAGTAATCAGTGGAATAAATGGCAAATGTTTACGAATCACTAATTTTGTAATAACCAGCAAACTAATGCCCATTAACACAGCCATGACGACTCCATGCGCCAATGCGCTGGGTAACTGAGTCATGCCTAAAATAAATCCAGTAATAAAAATAACAAGCGGGCGAATACTCCAATGCCAATGAAATAAGCGAGACAATCGATCATAGACGTACAGTGTCATAAAAATAGTTAAGCTAATAATAATGTAATGCCGAATGGGGGACAGTATTGCTGATACGGTAGTGAAATACGTATTAACAGCCGTATAATCTGAAAAAACCAATGTGTTGGGTTGAATATAGTATGCAACTGAGAGTAAGCCAAGCGCAATAAACGTGACCCCGCCACACAATAAAACCCGGTGAGACAAACACATTTCCAATCGGCGGAACGATCCGTGATGAATAAACCCCGCAATAACCGATAAAACCATTGATTCAATCACAATAAAAGCGCCCGCTTTAACATTTAAAAGAACCAATTGATACGTCCACGATTTACCATCAATAACACGAAATAACAACTCCGGGTAGTGGTTAACATGAAGAACGGTGTTCAGGCACAACAGGCCAAAGAAAAAAACATAAAAAACGCGATAACTAAAATAATGATGCTGCCAACTATAAAGACTAAAAATAAATACCGCCAAAATAGCACTGTAGTACACTAGCTTTAAAATACCGAGAATTTGACTGCGAATCGATTGATTGGCTTTGGTTTTATGCACCCATTCTTTTGGCATTTTCAAAAGCTGAAACGTATCCACACTATAATTGTTGGCTACATTTAAAATTAGCGATGCGCGATTAAACGGTTGGGGAACCTCGGTGTGATCCAGCATATACTGATAATATTGCGTATTATCTTTAATCTTGGTTGCCCGTTTGGCAACACCAAACGGGTGCTTCTGATCATAATCAAACAATTGAATGGTTTGTTTAATTAACGCTGAATGATTCGTTGTTGAAAACGACTCCGGAATGACCATGCGCTTAAACCGCACCAGCTCACCGTGACTCCCTAGTGTAATGGCATATAAATCTTGAACGCGATGCTGCGTATTGACAATGCGAATGCGCCAATACGGTGCTACGGTATAGTGACCAAACTGTTGAGAATCTAGCTGGTTTTCCCATAAAAACGTATCCAGCATAGTGGGTTCTTGGCGAATGCTCATCAGCAATTTCCACTCCGGCTGCCAGGTAATTCCCTGAGACTTTAAGAGGGATTCAACCCGACTGGGAACCAATTCTTTGTCTAAAGTAAGCATTGGCGAATTGGCAGTAAAGGGCGTTAGCATGACCCAAGCAGCAATCCCAATAAGGCTGCACACGCCAATGGCGTATAATTTCCCCTTTTTAAAGTGGCTAAACGCTTCAATTGGGCGCAATTGCCGATAAATTGTTTTGGTGCTGGGCTCCCAGGCTTTGTTAAGCACAGCCTCCGTAATTGGAGAAAACCCCCCCTGCTTGAGCCGCATCGCAATGGCATACATAAACGGAGCCGCAGCACCCAAAATAATAATGGCTTGATCAATAATCGTGTGCTGCTCAATAACGGTAAATAATGGAAGCGCATAAACACTAATACTATAAATAAACTGCGCAATGATAATGGGCAATAACCCAAAGCGTAAATACACACACCCCAAGAGCAACGCAGGAACAATCAGCTTAGTCAGATACAACGAAGCTGGAATGCTGGCCCCTGAGTACATACCATGAAACGCCGCATAAATAAACGCCTGTGCCAGTAGTGCAAACCCAATCCAAGCTGATTTAAACCCAAATCGTTTACCAAGCAACGCCGCTCCAGCCAATGGAATCGCGCGAAACAAACATTCTTTCCAGATACTATTGCTCAGACTATAAACAACCGGGCTAACCCCCGGAAAATAGCTGCTCAGGATGGATTGATGCGCAAATAAATTGGATGGTGTCCATCCCGAGACCAATGGCGCTAACACATGATTGAATAAAATCATATAGCCGATCAAAAAAATTCCAAGCAAATACCCGCCAAGAATACGTCCAAATACAGACGGGCTACTAACCACGCGGGACGACAGCAATTGCCACAATTGAATTCGATTTTCAAACGCTTTACGTGTTAAACTTTCGGCAACCATTAATGCCAGTGAAAATAAGATCAACCAAAACACCAGAGACCCAACAAACTGTGTCCCCAATTCAATTAAAAATGTTGTCTGTGCAATTAATGGATTGTAGGTATGCAATCGTATGGGCATCAAATTTAAGTTTGATAGTCCAACCAATGTAGCCAAAAGACTCCCGGCAATAATGGGTTTTTTCCAAATGAGATAGCCCCGCTTGATTAAAAAAGCAAGTCCAAAAAAACAGCCAATAATACCGTAAAATATTCCAAAACCGACACGGCCAATTAATGTAATTAATTGATGCGTTTTATTGGCGCGTTGGTAGTTCGCTAAAAAAGAATCTGGAATAACCAATCGATATTGGAAGCCGCTCACTGTATTATTTCTTAGACTCACCACAAGCTCTATTGTTTTAGTGTAGCCATTGGACGGCTGATCGTATTGATAGCGGCACATATAGCGAGACTTGGTTTGATCGCCACACCCGAGCCAACGCATCTGGCTTAAATTGACCCCCCACGTTTGTGTCAATTGCTTGGATACCGCATCAACACCCAGGGGCATTGCTTTTGTTAAGGGCTGGTCAGAACGACTGCGATCATCAAATCCATAGAGTTCCCCATTGGCTCTTAAATAAATTCGAACATCCTGTTGGGTTTGCGCGCTTAAGTGCCGAACTTCCCAGAAAAAGGGCTCATACGGTGTACTGACAAGGCTATCGCCATGCACGCTGGCCTTGAAGTCCACATACTGTGTTTCTGCTTTATTGGAACGAAATACGGCCGTTTGTTGATACGTATTGGGCCCAATTCCCAGTGATTTAGCCAATTCATGCGCCTGATCCAAGGCCATAGATCGGTTCATACTAATCGGCGGCGTGATTTTACTCACCATGGGCTGAACCTTCATATATGTAAACGCAAGAGAAATCATTGCTAAAAGAATCAAGGCGTCCCAAAATAGCTTGTTTCTAAATAATGTGCCGGTTTTTATGCCCATAGTTATTCCAAAAATTTTATTATACCATGATTTAAATGTGATAGAATAAACTCAGTATACAAATACGTATACCCCATTAACATTATGCGAACATTTGCAATCGGTGATATTCATGGTGAGATTAACAAACTTTGTGGGTTAATCCAGTTGCTTAATCCAACACCATCGGATCGATTAATATTTCTAGGAGATTACATTGATCGTGGTCCCGATAGCCAAGCCGTTGTGTCGTTTCTGTGTGATTTATCAACTCAGACCCAGTGTTTGTTTCTAAAAGGAAACCACGAAGCTTTACTGGAACAAGCGGCTGTCAGCAACCGACGCTTACACGTTTGGCTAAAAAATGGGGGAGACACAACGCTACTAAGCTATGGGTCTATGGATAATCTTTGGGTTCAACACGCTGAGTTTTTTAAGAATATGCCACTGTATCATGAAACGGACAGCTATATTTTTGTCCATGCCGGAATTAAGCCCAATGTTCCCATGTATCAACAGCATGAAAGCGATTTATTATGGATCCGAAACGAGTTTTTGGATCAACCCACGGGTTTAAGCAAAGTCGTTGTTCACGGCCATTCCCGAGTCAACCATGTCGATATTCAATCGGATAAAATTAATATTGATACAGGGGCCGTGTACGGGGGTGCGCTCAGCGCCATTGAATTGCCCAGTCAACAGGTTATCCAATTTAAATAAACTTAACATGCAAGTTTTGTTTATATAACTCACGATAAGTGATTATGTAAATCAAAAATTTACAACAATCCGGTTATAGTGTTTAAAAAATATGGGAGGGGAACTGTGGGGCATTACGATTTTTCAGATGATCATTATGATTATGAGGCACTTTTTGATTACGATGATTTTGAAGAGATCATGGATTCGATTGATATTGACTTAGACTTAGAGGAAATCAATAAAGAAACTATGTTTGAAGACATATCCGAAGATATGTATAACGCATAATAGAATTATTAAACTCAGTGTCTAAAGTGGGCCTGAACCGGCCCACTTTCATTTTGTTTGCGTCATGCTTTGTGCTACAATAAAATACAGATGAAAAAATCAGGTTATTTAAGTATTGTAGTAAGGAGAAAGCAATGAACCAAAAGAAAATAACAGTCGTGGGTGCGGGTCATGTTGGCGCCACAGCAGCACAGCGGTTATTAGAAAAACAATTGGGGCCAATTTGTCTGATTGATGTTGTTGAAGGCTTAGCCGCAGGCAAGGCTTTGGACATGATGCAATCCGGTGCCACGGAAGGGTTTGGCACACAGATTGTTGGCACAACAGACTACGCCGATACAGCTAATTCAGACATTGTCTTAATTACAGCTGGGATTGCGCGGAAGCCTGGTATGTCACGGGATGATTTGTTGGCAACAAATGCAAAAATCGTCTTAAGCATTGTGGATCAAATTATTGCTCATTCTCCAAACGCAATCATTGTCATGGTCACGAATCCTCTGGATGTGATGACGCAATTGGCCGCTGATCGGGTGGGGGATACCAATCGCGTCGTTGGTATGGCCGGCGTCTTAGACTCATCCCGTTATGCCTGCTTTATTGCAGAAGCCCTGCAGTGCTCTATCCAAGATGTTCGCGCCATGGTTTTGGGGGGTCACGGGGATTCTATGGTTCCGGTGCCACAATATTCAACGGTTAACGGTGTTCCAATTACGGAGCTTTTGCCCGCAGATACCATTGAGGCGATTAACAAGCGAACGCAGACCGGTGGGGCTGAAATTGTTCAATTACTAAAAACGGGGAGTGCCTACTATGCGCCTTCTGCATCAGCAGTGGCCATGGTAGAGGCCATTGCCTTGGACACAAATCGCTTACTACCCGCTTGTGTTAAATTAAATGGAGAATACGGAATCTCAGATATTTATTGTGGGGTTCCCGTTCGACTGGGTGCTTCGGGATTGGTTGATATCGTAACCATTTCATTAACCGATGAACAGCAAGCAGCCTTACACCAATCGGCTGAATCGGTTAGAGAAACATATGTAAAATGTCAGGAGCTCGTGCAAGTCAAATGATAAAACAGTATATACAATCCCAAATCGGCAAGAAGCAACTCGTTGCCATCAGCGGTCTTGCCTTGATCTTATTTGTTATGTTTCATTTATCGGCCAACCTGTTGCTGTTTCTTGGGCCAGATTATTTTAATTTTTTTCCTGAATTAATTCATTCCACAGGTATTGGATTGCGAATGATTGAATCGGGATTGGCCGCTGTTTTTTTTCTTCACATTGGGCTAACCGTTGCACTGGTTCGACAAAACCGAAAAGCCCGTGGGCAGCAATACAAAACAGTGAACTACGCCAAGCGAAGCATTGCCACTCGGTTAATGCCCTATACCGGAACCCTGCTGCTATTATTCTTGGCCGTGCATATTAATGATTTTGTTCTTCAAGATCATTTTGGTGCTAAAAGTATTGTTGGCGGAGAGTCCCTTGGTTTGTACGGACTCGTATACAATGCATTTGCCAATCCGTTTCGCGTTGGTCTTTATGTTCTGGGTGTTTTTTCTTTGGGCTTTCATTTATCGCATGGCATTCAAAGTGTGTTTCAAACGCTGGGCTATCACAGCCCCAAATACACCCCGATTATTAAACACATGAGTCGTGGTTTGGGTGTGCTTGTTGCCGTGTTATTTGCAAGTATTCCGTTTTATTTTTCATATATGAATATAGTGGGGTGTTGTTATGTCTCATAAATTAAATTCTAAAGTTCCAACTGGTGATATTGATAAACAATGGGATTCCCATCGGTTTAATCTTAAGTTAATCAATCCCAGCAATCGACGAAAGTATCGAATTATTATTGTCGGCACCGGTTTAGCGGGTGCTTCTGCAGCTGCATCGTTTGCTGAAATGGGCTATTCCGTTGATGTCTTCTGTTTCCAAGACAGTCCACGACGGGCGCATAGTATTGCCGCTCAGGGCGGTATTAATGCAGCAAAAAATTACTGCAACGATGGGGACAGTATTTATCGGCTGTTTCACGATACAATTAAAGGCGGGGATTTTCGAGCGCGAGAATCCAATGTTTATCGACTTGCTCAAAACAGCGTCAATATCATTGACCAATGCGTGGCTCAGGGTGTTCCTTTTGCTCGCGAATATGGCGGTCATTTAGCCAATCGTTCTTTCGGGGGTGCGCAAGTATCGCGAACATTTTATGCCAAGGGACAAACTGGTCAGCAATTATTGTTAGGCGCATATTCAGCGATGATGAAAGAAGTGCATCGCAAACGTATTCGGTTGCATACTAAGACCGAAATGTTGGATTTGGTCTTGGTTGACGGCAAAGCGCGTGGAATTATCACCCGGCATTTAGAAACTGGAAAGATAGAAGCGCATGCTGCTGAAACGGTGATTTTAGCAACCGGCGGATACAGCAATGTGTTCTTTTTATCCACCAATGCAAAAGGGTGTAATGTCACAGCAACATGGCGAGCGCACAAGAAGGGGGCGTTTTTCGCCAATCCGTGTTTTACACAAATTCATCCTACCTGTATACCCGTTAAAGGGGATTACCAATCCAAGTTAACGCTAATGAGTGAAAGCCTTCGAAATGATGGGCGCGTTTGGGTGCCTAAAGACAAAAATGACAGCCGACATCCCAATGATATTCCGGATGCAGAGCGCTATTATTACTTAGAGGAACGCTACCCCAGCTTTGGAAACTTGGTTCCCCGAGACTTAGCCTCACGAAATGCAAAATATGTCTGCGACGAGGGCTTGGGTGTTGGGGCCACGGGCTTAGCCGTCTATTTGGATTTTGCTGATGCAATTAAACGCGATGGACGATCGGCTATTGAACAACGCTATGGAAATTTGTTTGAAATTTATGAGCGTATCACGGGCGATGATCCATATACGCAACCCATGATGATTTATCCCGCTGTTCACTACACGATGGGAGGACTCTGGGTGGATTATAATCTTATGAGCACGATTCCAGGGTTGCATGTTTTGGGTGAAGCAAACTTTTCTGATCATGGTGCCAACCGACTGGGCGCCAGTGCCCTAATGCAAGGGTTGTCCGATGGGTATTTTGTTGCTCCGTACACTGTTCCAGATTATTTGGCAACAACCGATCTAGAAACGGTAGATACAACGCATTCCGAGTTTGTCACAGCTATCCAAGCCTGTGAATCTCGAATTGAAAAACTTTTGTCTATTAAAGGGGACAAAACTGTGGATGATTTTCACCGAGAATTGGGATTAATTATGTGGGATAAATGCGGCATGTCTCGCAGTCAATCGGGTCTAGAAGAAGCTTTAGACGCGGTAAAAAAGCTAGAACAAGAGTTTTGGACCCGTGTAAATGTTCCTGGATCTGGGGATACATTAAATCAAAGCCTTGAAAAAGCGGGGCGTGTGGCAGACTTCTTTGAATTTTCAAAATTAAAAATACAAGATGCCTTGCATCGCAATGAATCTTGTGGCGGACATTTTCGAGAGGAATACCAAAGTCAAGATGGGGAAGCCGTTCGGGATGATGAGAATTTTCGATACGTTGCTGCGTGGGAATTGAATCCAGAAACGGGTGAAGAAATATTGCATAAAGAGGTCCTGGAGTTTCCAAATGCACCACTGTCAACAAGGAGTTATAAATAGTCATGGGTAAAACATTGGATTTAACATTACGAATATGGCGTCAAAAGAATGCAGATTCAAGCGGTGAATTTGTGACATATGACTTGGAAAATGTCGATGTAAACGCATCGTTTCTTGAAATGTTGGATGTTTTAAACGAAAAACTGACATTATCGGGTGACGAGCCTGTTGCCTTTGAGCATGATTGTCGAGAAGGTATTTGTGGCAGCTGTGGGGCCATGGTCAACGGAAAGGCCCACGGTGGTGAAGATAAAACAACGCTGTGTCAATTGCATATGCGTCACTTCAAATCCGGTGATGTGATTGTAATTGAACCATTTCGAGCCAAAGCGTTGCCCGTTGTTAAAGACTTGGTTGTGGACCGATCGGCGCTGGATCGCATTATCGAATCCGGTGGCTATATATCCGTAAAAACGGGAAGTGCTCCTGAAGCCAATCAAATTTTAGTTAAAAAAGATTTGGCTGATCGCGCCATGGATGCGGCATCCTGTATTGGTTGTAGCGCCTGCGTAGCCGCTTGCCCGAATGCATCAGCTATGTTGTTTACCAGTGCTAAAGTCGTTCATTTAGGCAGCTTACCCCAAGGATCCACTGAAGCAGCGTCTCGAGTGATTAATATGGTAGATGAAATGAAAAATAGTGGGTTTGGCAATTGTTCCAATGAATATTTATGTGAAGCAGCATGCCCCAAAGGCATTAAAGTTTCAAATATCGCCAAAATGAATCAATGGTATAAACAAGCCATGACCAACCAAGAATTGAGTGAGTAATACTGTATTTATTTTTATTACAGGGGGAGTCGTTTCTTCTATTGGTAAAGGCATAACCATTGCATCGCTGGGCCTATTATTAAAGCGGCGCGGCTTGTCTGTGGCTGTTCAAAAATTTGATCCCTATTTAAATGTTGATCCTGGCACCATGAGCCCATATCAACACGGGGAGGTATTTGTCACTGAAGATGGGGGCGAGACCGACTTGGATTTGGGGCATTACGAACGATTTATGGATCAAAATCTATCCCGACTCAGCTCCGTAACATCCGGCATGGTGTACTGGGATGTATTATCAAAAGAGCGACGGGGGGACTTTTTAGGTAATACCGTTCAAATTATTCCTCATGTCACCAATGAAATTCAACGGCGTTTGGTCAGCGTCTTGGATGAAACCCATTACGATGTTGTGTTAACCGAAGTTGGGGGAACCATTGGCGATATGGAAAGCATGGCGTTTTTAGAAGCCATTCGTCAATTTCAATACAACAATCGCGCCAATTGTTTTCACATTCACATGACCTTGGTTCCTTACATACAAGCTGCTGGCGAACTAAAAACAAAACCAACCCAACACAGTGTTAAAGAATTGCGTGAAATCGGTATTCACCCCGATGCAATTGTGTGCCGAGCAGAATTGCCTTTAGATGAAAGCGTTAAAAAGAAAATTGCCTTATTTTGTGATGTGGATGAAACCGCAGTCATATCCGCACATGATGTGCCCAGTTTATATGAAGTGCCGTTTGTCTTAGCGAAAGAAAATCTAGATGGCGTCGTTGCTAAAAAGTTTGGATGGGAATCTGTTCCCATTGATTTAAGCGATTGGGCGCAATTTGTTGAATTATCAAAATCCACCCCAAACCAAACACTAACCATTGCTATTGTGGGTAAGTACACGGCCCTAAGTGATGCCTATATTAGTGTTGTGGAAGCCCTAAAACATGCCGCCATGGCATACAATTGCAGTGTCAAAATTCAATGGGTGCATGCCGATGAGCTGGAAAACACAGACAGCTTGGACACACAGTTTAGCAACGTGGATGGCATTTTAGTTCCCGGTGGATTTGGCGATCGGGGATTGGGAGGTAAAATTCGAGCGGCGAACTATGCACGCGAGCACAAAATCCCCTATTTTGGGTTGTGTTTAGGTATGCATGTTGCCGTTATTGAATTTGCTCAAAATGTGTTGCAATGGCCCAATGCCAACAGCCGTGAATTTAGTTCTGAAGACAAATTGGTCATTGACCTCATGGAAGATCAACACAATCAAACAGACAAAGGTGGCAGCATGCGATTGGGCGCTTACGATTGTTATTTAGTCACCGATAGCTTAGCCTATCAAGCCTATCAAACATCGGTTGTATCGGAACGCCATCGCCACCGATACGAATTTAATAATACGTATCGCCAGGCGTTTGAATCGGCCGGTTTGCGTATTGTTGGCGAAAACAAAGAACGCAATCTTGTTGAAATTATCGAAATTCCGGATCATCCTTGGTATCTAGCTTGTCAATTTCATCCAGAGTTTAAATCACGACCCAATCGGCCCCATCCCTTGTTTTCATCGTTTATTCAAGGAGTATTAAGCAACCAATGAAAGACGAATGCGGTGTTTTTGGTGTTTTTGGTCATTTAGAAGCCTCTGAATTGTGTTACTTGGGGTTGTATGCACTCCAACATCGGGGGCAGGAAAGTGCCGGTATTATTTCCTCGGACAATGGGGAGTTTTATGTGGTTAAAGATATGGGACTGGTGGGAGAGGTTTTTGATTCAAATCGACTGGAATCATTAAAAGGCACTGCGGCCATTGGGCATGTTCGGTATTCGACAACAGGGTCATCCCATGCCCACAATATTCAGCCATTATATGCCAAAACAGCCCATGGCAAATTAGCAATTGCCCACAATGGCAATTTAACCAATGCCGCCCATTTGCATAAAATTCTAAAAGATGATGGCGCTCTGTTTCAATCCACTGTGGATACCGAAGTACTCTTGCATATTATGGCCCAACTAAAAACCATGGACTTTTCCGATCGATTAATACAAGCGTTGCAAAAAATTGAAGGGGCTTTTTCATTGGTTGGCATGGATGAACACTGCTTATTTGGTGTTCGGGATCCGCATGGGTTTCGCCCGTTGGTTTTGGGCAAAAAAGATGAGGCCTTTGTCTTGGCGTCTGAAACGTGTGCCTTGGATTTAATTGGGGCCAGCTACGAACGCGAGATACGACCCGGTGAATGTGTCATTATTACTGAATCAGGGCTTCAATCAATTCAGTATAGCACCATTGCAATGCCTAAACAGTGTGTGTTTGAACACGTGTATTTTGCTCGACCCGATAGCATTGTCTATGACCAAAGTGTACACAAGGTACGCAAAGCGTTTGGCCGTGTTTTAGCTAACGAATTTCCAAGAAAAGCAGATCTTGTTATTGCCATTCCCGATTCTGGAAATAGCGCAGCCTTGGGCTATTCAGAAGCCTCAGGCATTCCGTTTGAGTTTGGGATTACGCGCAATCATTACGTGGGGCGTACGTTTATTCAACCCACGCAAAGTGTTCGCAATTTCTCAGTTCGAATTAAACTGAATCCGGTATCGGCTATTCTTAGAGGAAAATCAATTGTCGTGGTGGATGATTCCTTGGTTCGAGGCACAACAGCAAAACGTCGGATTGTTGCCTTGCGACGTGCGGGTGTCAAAGAAATTCATGTGCTGATATCATCGCCACCCGTGATTGCTCCCTGTCATTTTGGTATTGATACCCCAGAAGAATCCCAATTAATTGCCAATCATAAAACAGTGGATGAAATTTGTGACTACATTGGCGCCGATAGCTTGGGATTTTTATCCCGAGAGGGAATGTTGTCCGCCATTGAAGGTGTGGATAGCCGGGCGTTTTGCACCGCCTGTTTTGATGCGAATTACCCGATTGAAATTAAAGACAAAGGCAAATACAGCTTAGAATCCGACCCCATTCATTTTTGCTAATGAGTATTCGCATTATGCTGGATGCTACGGGGTCCACTCAAGACCATTTAGACCAGGATAATGCGAATTTAACAGCATTGGACCAGAATCCAAATCAAGGGGGAATCCTGCGTTTTTGGGAATCGGATACCTATTGTGTTGTGCTGGGTCGCTCGGGGTCTATTGAGGATGACGTGTATGCATCACGCTGTGACACCGATTCTGTGCCCGTAATCCGTCGCAGCAGTGGCGGTGGAACAGTCTTACAGGGCCCTGGGTGCTTGAGTTATTCATTAATCATGCCCATTCAGGCCCATGGCGCATTTAAAACCATTGGTAGTACCAATACTTTTATAATGCAAACAATGGCCGATAGTTTTCGCACTGATTTATCGACGGTATCGGTTCAGGGGCATACGGATCTAACGATTGGGATGAATAAATTCTCAGGCAACGCACAACGACGATTGCGCCATGCCTTATTGTTTCATGGCACTATTTTATATGACTTTGATTTGGATAAAATCAGCTATTATCTCAAGCAACCACCCAAACAGCCCGAGTATCGAAACAATCGACCGCATGGCAATTTTATTGTCAATTGCAAGCTATCTAGAAATCAGATTTGCGACTGCTTAACACACGCATGGACAAGCGTCCCAATGCACACTCGTCTGGAATAAAAAACTATGCTAGACTGTAACTTAATCACTCAGATTTGGAGGTTTAGTTATTAATTTATTTATTTTTATTGGAATCTTTGCACTTGGTGTGCTGAGCGCTTTTTCATATAGCAATCAAGCGGTTACCCTTAATATAGATGTTTCAAAAATCGAAATCCGAAACGATCTTGGATCCTTCCTTGATGGGCAAAAAACAGTGGTGGGTTATGCCTTTGTTGAGTCTGATTTTGAAGTCGAACTGGATCCTCGGTTTTCAATCAAATCCAAAGCCGCTTTTGAACCTATTTACGCAAGACAATACTATCACAAACACTATTCCAACAATGTGTTTTTTAAAGATCAGGGCCTTTACATTAAAGATTTGTACGCAAATTATGGATCCAAAGAAGGCTCGGTATTTTTAGGTAAGTTCGCCCCTGAATTTGGTAAAGCCTTCAACGACGATTCGGGAATTTGGAGCAACTTAGGCCTTCCACAAAAATATGAAGTCTATGAACAAATTGGAATTGGCGGCCGTAAACACACCCGATGGTTACGCAACACCCAGCCGTTAACACTATCTGCCAGCCTATTTAAACCCGATACAACCCCATTGCAACATTCATGGTTCGTCGATCGATACACAGAAGACCCACCCAGCATGAAAACAAAAGAATTGGAATCTATGGCCATACAAGCAAGTAGCCGTTACAATGATTTGTTTGATTATTATCTAGGCTATCGGTCCATTGCGCATCCAAAAGCATCCCATGAAACGGGGTATGTGGTGGGTATCGTTGGGGATGCCATGGTCAATGGTATGGCGGTAAGTCGACTACTCGAATATACGCATTTGATTAATCATGATGGGCGTGATGCGATATCAAGTTATTGGACATATAGTGTGCATGGGGAAAAAGATTTTCGATTGTATTCAATCGCCTATACAAACTATGAAAGTGCGGATGATCAAGCCTCCCAGTTTCAAGTATCCACCGGCTATCGATTTAAAAATAATGTGGTTTGGGATATTGGAATTCAGTACACAACGGGTAAGCAAAAAGAATGGTATATTGGCAGTCGGCTTTCAATTCCAATCCAATCCTATACACGGTCCGTCGCATTGGAAACCACATATGAAAACTATGAACCATTGGTTCAGAACGGTTCAACATCCGACTCAAGCTATCGCCCAGATACTAACATAGCAGATACGGCATCGCCAACCCCATTTCCCGGCTTTTATTAATTAGAATAGTTTTTCAGCTAAATCATGAATAAGCGCACGCTCGGAATCCGATTTTGCGACCAATAACGCATGATCAATGGATTTTTTTGCATTATCACGATCCTGACAATGCATAAACGCAATCGCTAAATTATAAAAAATCATCGTGTCCCGGGGGGCTAACTGAGCCGCTCGCTTCAAGTAATCCAATGCCGATAAATACGCTTTTTTTCCGGCATACAAACTGGCCAATCGTTTATACGCCAACAGCACCTTAGGATGCGTATCAATAATGGATTGATAGGTCTCTATCGCAAGATCATCGAGCTGTTTTGCGGCATAAAAATGCCCCAACTCTAGGCGTATTTTAGGATCATTGGGTTTGTCTTTAAGCGCTGCTTGAATACTTAAAAATATAGGATCTAATTTATAATTTGTTTTTTCCGATAACTCAATACTGCCTTGGGTGCGTGTTGGTGCTTCAGGCATTTTCTTAGTGCCCACAGCGTGCTGTGGCGATAACTTCACAATTTCGCTGCCAAAATAGACCAATTGTTCGTTGCACTGTGGGCATAAAAATTCCAAGTTATCAACAACAGCATCGGCATCATTCACCGATTGATTGCACTTTTTACAAAACTGCTTGCCCATCACTCAAGGCCCCAATGCGATAATGGTATTCCGTTAAAAACCAGGTCCCTAGTTTTTTTTGCCATTGAAATCGACCCTGATCCGCATAATGCTTGGCCAACCGATACCAACAACTGGTTGGTGTTATGCGCTTCGCTAAACCCATAGCCAGTGCATTAAAGCCTAAAAAGCATTTTAACTCTGGATGCTTGGCCATAAAAATAAGCGCCGATTTTCCCTTTTCTTCATGCCGACTTAACTCGGCCACAGAATCAACAATATGATAATGATAGTTGATTGAAGTCGGCAAATACAGCAAGGGGATATTGAGCTGATGCAAGCGATACCCCAGCTCCAAATCTTCCCATCCATAGCCTTTAAAATCGGTTGAAAAGCCATTGACATGATGAAATAGATGCGTGGGGATGGACACATTGCCGGTTAAAAAATAATACCACCCTAAGGGCTTTTGCTTCTTCAAAACTTTACCAATTTGAGGCGTCATGCCTGTCAAATTTAGAGGCCATTCAAGTGTTTTTAAATTAAAGGCAGCCCCTTCAAAACAGGTCGGATCTTGGGTAGCGTCATGCGCCTTAATATGCGCTTGAATAAAATTTTCATCGGGAATCATATCCGCATCGGTAATCAATAAATACGCTCCGGAGGCTTGTTGCGCCGCGTAGTTACGGGCATACGCCTTTCCTTGATTTTCAATACAATGGTATTGAATGGGTAGCATTGAAAAATCAGCGACAATATCGGCTGTATTATCGGTGGAACTGGAATCGGCAATAATAATTTCAAATTGATCGCTCGGCACAGTTTGCTGGGTATAGCCACCCAACACTTTGCGCAATAAATGCCCTTGATTGTATGTACCAATAATAACTGAAATAAGAATCATGGTTGAAACAATGCCGCTGCTTTATCTTTGTCTGACAACTGAATGGGATGGTCTAATAACGGCCAATCAATGCCCAGTGTTGGGTCATCCCATCGAATGGCTCGTTCGGATTCTTTATGGTACACCGCATCGCATTTGTATACCACATCCGCTAGATCACTCAACACATAAAACCCGTGGGCAAATCCGTGTGGAATGATCAACATATGCCGATTCTCATCCGATAAATGCACGCCCACCCATTGCCCATAAGTACTAGACTCTGGCCGAATATCCACAGCAACATCAAAAATATGCCCACGAACAACATGGACCCATTTGGATTGTGCATGGGGGGCAATCTGATAATGCAATCCCCGTAACGTTCCCTGAGCGGATCGGGATATATTTTCTTGCTGAATAGGCATATGAATGCCGTATGCACGGAGTTTTTCAGCATGAATGTTTTCATAAAAAAAGCCCCGTGAATCACTCAAAATAGTGGGCTGAATTAATTTAATATCGGGAATATGAGTATCAATAATCTTCATAATGCCGTATCCGTTAACGACCCCATAATCGTGCGGGCATGTTGAATAACACTATCGGGAAGCCCAGCCATTGTTGCCACATGAATCCCATAACTGCGATTGGCATGCCCAGGTTCCAACTGATAGGTAAACGTAATGGATGAATCCGATTCAATGATTCCCATTTTATAACAGCATACCCGGGCTAAATCTTGCGTCAACTCCACCAACTCATGGTAATGCGTGGCAAACAATGTTCGTGCGCGAATTGTATTATGAATATAGTGCGTCATGGCAGTGGCTAAGCTTAGGCCATCGTATGTGGCCGTTCCCCGGCCAATCTCATCCAATAAAATCAAACTGTTTTCCGTGGCTTGATTTAAAATAGCGGCACTTTCGAGCATTTCAACCATAAAGGTGCTGTGCCCTGCATACAAATTGTCCATGGCACCAATACGAGTAAATAAATGATCCACTGGGCCAAACTGGCATACCGATGCGGGAACAAAACTACCCATTTGCGCCATGACAATACACACGGCGACTTGGCGCATAATTGTGGACTTGCCCGCCATATTGGGGCCGGTAATAAGCCCTAAATTTCCCGATTCATTGGATAACGTGACGCTATTCGAAATAAAGGTTATATCCGATTGTCGCGCTAAAATAGGGTGATAACTATCACTCAAATGCAAGACCGGTTCGGCCAATACGTGGGGGCGCGTGTACCCATACTCGTGCGCCACTGTGGCTAAACTTTGAATGACATCCAACTGGGCGATCACTTGCGCCAATGCCTGCATCTCTGCAACATGGGGGGTTAGCGTGTCAATTAATTGATTGTACACACTGGTTTCTCGAGATACTTGTTGCTCCTGGCCCGTTAATAAAATGGTTTCTTTTTCTTTTAATTCAGCTGTAATATAGCGCTCGGCATTGGTCAGGGTTTGTTTGCGAATGTAATGCTCAGGCACTGTGGCACGATTGGAGCACTCAATATAATAGCCAAATACTTTGTTGTACCCCACTTTGAGTGTCTGAATACCGGTGGCTGCCCGCTCAGTGGCTTCTAGGGTATTGATCCAGTTCCGAATGGATTGAAACGAATCCATTAATGCATCCAACTCAGCATCGCAGCCGGCACCAATCGTTCCGCCTTGTTTAATATGCACCGGCGGTTCACTCACAACCGTGGCTTGAATGTGCGCAACAACCGCTGCTAGCCATGTTGAATGGGCATGCTCAATGGCCTGTCGAGCATTGGCCAACTGTGTATCTGAACCCTGCAATTTAGCGGCAATGCTCGCAATGGCTGTTAAGGTTTCAGCCAGCGCAATACAATCGCGTGGATTTTGGGTTTTTTGGCTGATTTTGGTGGCCAACCGATTCAGATCATTCACCCCCTGCAAGGCCTGACGCAAAGCCTGACGCTCATCCGAGGCATTCAGCAACACCTCTATACTATTCCATTGTGTTTCCATGGCTTTGGGTGACCGATATGGCATCATCATGCGTTGTTGCAAATACCGAGCCCCCATCCGTGTTTGGGTTCGATTCATATGCTGAAATAAACTATCGGGCTTTTGATGGTAGACCAAGCCTAACGTGTCTAGGGTTGCGTAATCCATAATCAGCGTATCGTCTGGATACTGACGTTGAATGCGTGTAATATGCTTGGCCTGTGCATATTGAGTATTGTGAATATAGCTCATCAGTAACGCTATGCTAGCCAATTGATCCGAATCAACGCCAAATCGCTCACAACAATTATCCCCAAATACTCTGGAAATATAGTGCTCAATTTGGGTTTCTGTTAGTGTATCGCGTTGGGTAACAATGCACTGGGGTAGGGGCGTTGAAATGGTCACAGTATCATCAATAACAATTTCTCTGGCCTGGTATCGAGCCACTAAATTAGGGATCTGAGCTTCATCATTTAAAAACCCACAATAACAACTTCCTCCGGTACCAACATCCGCTAAGCTATAGCTTATTTTTTTATTAAATTGGCAGAAACTAATTAAAAAATTATGCTGATTACTGCTATCTTCAAAGACCGTGCCTGGCGTAATAATTTGAACCACCCCTCGTTCGGTCAACCCCGGCTTTTCATCCGCCGCCTCGGTTTGCTCACATAGAGCGACTTTGTACCCATGATCCACCAATTGTTTAATGTATTTGTCCGCAGCATGATACGGCATACCACACATATCCACGCGATTGGGGGCTTTCCCACGTCCGGTTAATGTCAGGGACAATAAGGCCGAAACAGTGCGCGCATCGGCGTCAAACAGTTCGTAAAAGTCCCCCAAGCGAAACAACAACACCGTATCCGGATGCTGGTCCTTAATGGCTTTATATTGACGCAACATGGGGGTGTTAAATGCGCTCATTCTCGAATACGGGCATCCGGAAACTGGGCCAATAAATGCTGAACAACACGATCATGCATGCGATTGACTCGATTATCTTCCAATGTCTTTTTATGCGATTGATAGGTTAGTGATAATCCCAAACTCTTAACACCGGCACCCAATTTTTCGGTAGATTCAAAATAATCAAACAGCGATACCGACGCCAAATCCGATAAACGCATGCTCTGAATGCTGCTGAGCAAATCCGCATATTGGGTTGCCTTAGGCAACACCAACGCAATATCCCGGGTCACACTTGGATACCGTGAAAACGCCTGATACTCTGGCGTTGATTGCGCGATGGGCAAGTGGAATGCCCAATACGCTACATTGGGCAAATCATACGCCTGTGCAACACGCGGATGCACCATCCCGCATTCGCCATGGGTTGGCCCCGTTAGACAAGCGGATTGTCCAGGGTGCCAATACTCAGGGGTGTCTACAAACGCCTGATAGACTAAACTAGGGCATACGGATGCAAGCACACGCTTAAGTTCAAAAAAATCAACATCACCAACCATAATGCCATGACAGATGGGCGTTTCTTGATAGCCAGTTTCGGTGCGTGTAAATAGGGTGGTGCATTCAAACAACCGAATGCACTGGTGTTGATGATGCCAATTGTGCCTGGCCACCCGCAGCAAAGCTGGCAAACCGTGCGGTTGCATGATAGACTCTTCGCTTGAAATGGGATTTTGAATTGCCACCCGAACTCCAGACTCAAGCCCCAAATGATCGCAATCTGATTCGGCAATCATGGGCATACAAACTGCTTCACTAAAGCCCATACTTGACCACTGATTTTTTAAGGCATCTACGCAACGCTGAGGGCTCTCACTCATGGGTCCAACCAGTCGCAAGGGGGCATTGTCAATGTGATCAATGCCATAGCAGCGAATAATTTCTTCAGCTAAATCTGGCAGCCCCATCACATCCGCATGGCGCCAACTGGGCACAGTGGCTGTCGTTTCAGTGACAGCAAAGCCTAGGGATTCCAAACACTGCATCATAATTGATTGGGACAAATGAGTACCCAACAGGTCATTAATCGCATCACCGGACCAATTAATTGTGCGTGGGGTATAGTCTGATACCGCCTGAGTCACTGTACAACCAAAGACAGCCGATGCGTGCTGAATTAACAACCCAATGGCACGATCCGTCGCACGCGTGTAGGCACACGGGTCAATGGACTTTTCAAACCGAATGGCACTGTCGGTTCGGCAATTGTATCGCTTGGCGGTTCGACGAATGGGGGTCGGCTGGAACTGGGCGGATTCTAAGACAATCGCCGTTGTGTCTGCCTGGATACTGCTGGTTAAACCACCCATGACACCGGCTAAAGCTACCGGATTTGTATCCGTTGCAATGACCATGTCATCCGGGGTTAAGGCAACCGATTGGCCGTCCAGCAAGTCAATCGTATCCGTTTCCGTGGCTTGCCGAATGCATAGTGTGTCCGCATTCAGGCGTTGGTGATCAAACGCATGCATGGGCTGACCCATTTCCAATAAGACATAATTGGTAATATCCACAACGTTATTAATGGGCTTAACATCGCATAACGCTAACCGGCGTTGCATCCAAATGGGCGATGGCCGAACGGATACCGCCAAGGTACTGGCTTGATAACCCATGCAGTGGGGGGATTCAATGCGAATATTAAACGGGGTTTCTGGTTTGGCTGGTTTGGATTGAACGGGGGAGTTGAGTGTGGGATACCGAACGGTTTCATGCGTTATGGTGGCAATTTCACGGGCCAACCCAATCATAGACAAGGCATCGCCACGGTTGGGCAAAATGCTAATGTCCAATAGGGTATCCGTTAGGCTGGCATAAGCAATAAAATCACAGCCAATGGGGGTGTCTTCAGGCAAAATCCAAATACCCGATGCTTCAGTGCTCACACCCAGTTCCAACTCTGAACACAACATCCCATACGAATCAATGCCACGCAACGGTTGGGCGTGAATCTCGGTCCCATTAGCCAAAACAGCCCCGGGCAAACTAACCGGAACACGATCACCAACGGCAATATTGGTCGCTCCGGTTACAATTTGATGCGTGGCATCACCGGTTGAAATTTGGGTAATCACCAATCGATCCGCTTGTGGATGCGGCTGAATATCCATAATTTTTCCGGTGGTAATGCCGCGAAGCGATTCACCAATCGTAATCAAATCCTCAACTTCAAACCCAGCCATGCACAACCGATCTGCCAATTCATTGGGTGGTATTGGTATGGAAACATACTCAGATAACCAGGAAATCGGATATTTCATTGCCAAAACAAAAACTCTATCACAATACCCACTATTATAAACTAAACCCCCTCGTTTGGACTACTTTTTTCTATCTATTTTTTACATAATATATATTATGCGACATTAATTTTAGGCTATACATGCCGAACAGGGAGTCCAGCTGCGTCCACCGTTTGTTTAATCTCTTGAACGGTCAAAATTTGATCATGCAGAAGTGATGCTAACAAAGCGGCATCGCAATGCGGCAACACATCCGCCACATGTTGCGCCGTTCCCGCTCCGCCCGAAGCAATAATGGGCACACGGACTCGGGATCGAATCTGCGCCATTAAATCCGACGCATACCCTGATTTCGTTCCATCATGATCCATCGACGTAATTAACAATTCACCCGCACCGCGCGCCACCGCTTCGACGGCCCAATCCAAGGCATTCAATGCCGTTGCTCGCCGCCCCCCATGGGTGTACACAATCCACTCCCCCGCATCATTTTGCTTCACATCAATGGCAACCACCATGCACTGAGCCCCAAATTGATTGGCACCAGCCGTAATTAACTCCGGCGTGTGGATCGCCGCTGAATTAATCACTACTTTATCCGCACCCGCACACAACACCGCCCGCACATCCGCCACAGTGCGAATCCCACCCCCAACGGTTAATGGAATAAACACACACGCCGCCACTTGCGATACACAGTCAATTAAAACCGCTCGGTCATCCGAACTTGCTGTAATATCCAAAAAAACCAATTCATCCACACCCTGTGCATCATAACGCTGGGCCAACTCAACCGGATCTCCCGCATCGCGAATCCCCACAAAATTGACCCCTTTCACCACCCGGCCATTGTCAATGTCTAAACAAGCAATAATGCGTTTGGTTAACATGGCTAAATCACAAGTGGCGGATTGCCAGCCAAATAATTTGAATACGCCATTCTCGGCTTGCCCTCAACTTGAATCTCCAACGGCTCTAAACAACCATCCGCTATCTGAGCCCGAAAAATTTTAATGCGTTTATTGTTCTGAAGAATATACGCCCCCGGCTTCGGTGAAAATGCCTGAATTCGAGCCAGCTTTTCTGCCGCATCATACTCAGGTAGCAAGCACGCATCGGCGGATTGAATTTTTTTGCAATACGTCGCCAGAGTATCGTCTTGGGCTGTTGGGGTAATCGAAGTGTGATCATACAAATAACGCAAGCACAATTCGGCCCCCACTCCCGCATAAATCGCATGCAAATCCCCGGCTGTGCTGGCCATCGGAATGGGCATGGATTGTGTCAATAAAATATCCCCAGCATCCATATATTCATTCATGCGAATCAAACTAACCCCGGACACCGTGTCTTGATTTAATAATGCGGCTTGAATCGGCGTTGCGCCTCGGTATTTGGGCAACAATGACGGATGCACATTGATGCAACAATACGCATCTACAATATGTTTGGGAATGATCATGCCATAAGCCACGACAACAATCACATCCGGGTTTAATTGGTGTATCGCATCGGCAAATGCCTCCGGCGTTGTGGGATGAAACAGCGGGACGGATGCTGATCGGCTTTGTACATAAGCCTGAACCGCCGTTGGTGATAGCTTTTTCCCCCGCCCCGTTGGCTTTTCAGGCTGTGTAAACACCCCTACACAGTGTGTCTCATGGTTATCCAGAAGGACTGAAAGCGTCGGAACAGCAAAATCAGGTGAACCGGCAAAGACGTAACGCCCCTTAAACTGTTTTGGGTTTAAGTCCAATGTCCTTCCGATAATACATTCCCTGGTAGTGAATATGGCCAATGGCATTGTACGCCAACTCAGCAGCCGATGGAATGTCCCAAGATTTAGCCAAAACACCCAACACACGCCCCCCATTGGTTAACAATTGCTCCCCTTCTAGACGTGTTCCCGCATGAATGAGGGTATAGGAATCTGTTGTTTCGAAAATTTCAGTTCCATGAATGGGGACCCCCACATCATAATGATTGGGGTAGCCCCCTGACGTTAAGACTACGCATACTGCCTGCTTAACATCCCAATCAATCGTCAAGGTATCCAATGTTCGATTATGAATGGCTTCACAAATAGTAATTAAATCCGTATCCAGTCGGTTCAGCACAACCTGAGCTTCTGGATCCCCAAATCGTGTATTATACTCCACTACACTGGCTCGATTATTGGTATGTATCATTAAGCCAAAATATAAAATTCCCCGAAAGTCCATGCCTTCCGATTGAATGCCGTACAGCGTGGGATTTACAATTGACTCTAAAACATACGACTCAACCAACGGATTTAAAGCCATAGACGGCGAGAAACACCCCATCCCACCAGTGTTTGGCCCTTTATCGCCATCGTAAATAGGCTTGTGATCTTGAGCCGATACCATATGGACAATGTGATTACCGTCCACAAATGCCATTAACGATGCTTCAACGCCCTCTAAAAATGATTCAATGACCACACGGTTGGATGAAAATTTATGGTGCACAAATACCGATTCTAAAGCGTCAATGGCGGTATGTTCATCATGGGCAACCACAACCCCTTTTCCAGACGCTAACCCATCGGCTTTAATCACAATGGGACATCCGTGGGTTTTTACATAATCTTTGGCACTATCGTAGTCATCAAACACGGCATACTCTGCAGTCGGTATATTGTATTTTTTCATAAATGATTTGGCAAAGGCCTTAGAGCCTTCCAACTGGGCCGCATCTTTAGACGGGCCAATGATCACCAAATCTTCAGCCAAAAATCGATCTGCAATGCCATCGACCAATGGCTGTTCCGGACCCACAATCGTAATATCAATATTATTTTGCTTCACAAACTCGATGACCGCATCAAAATTATTATCCATCGATAAATGAATGGATTCCCCAATAGCCTGAGTCCCTGGATTGCCCGGGGATACATACAGCTTGGCCAATCGTGGAGATCGGGATAATGCCAAGGCAATGGCATGCTCTCGACCACCCGATCCAATCAATAAAATGCGTTTCGTATCTGTGTGTGTCATGTGGTTATCATCATAACAAACTTTATGCGCTTGGGCTAGGTTATTGAGTCGCGGGTTCTTCTGGATAAAGAAAACAACCAACGGCGTGATCAACCATACTGTTCAGGCCGGGACGACTCGTTTGACACACTGGCATAGCCTGGGGACAACGGGTATGAAAGGCACACCCGGCTGGACGCTTATACAAGCTGGGAAGCTCGCCACTTAATCGCTGCGGTTTGGGCGCTTTAGGATCTGGAATTGGAATCGACGCTAGCAACGCCTGAGTATACGGGTGTTTGGGATTTGAAAACAGTGTCTCTGCGGGTGCCCATTCAACCAATTCACCCAAATACATAACGGCCACACGATCGCATTGCTGCGCAATAACGCCTAGATCATGGGAAATTAATAAGACCGACATGCCCAATTCGGCGCGCAAATCTTGCAACAACTCTAAAATTTGAACCTGAATTGTCACATCCAGAGATGCCGTTGGTTCATCGGCAATTAATAATTTAGGCTTCATGGCCAACGTTAGCGCAATCATAATACGCTGACACATACCCCATGAAAACTGATGCGGATAATCACACAAGCGTTTATGGGCATCGGGAATACCGACACGATTCAGCCAATATTCGGCTTCTTGAATGGCTTGTTTTCGGGTGTGGCCAAAATGCAAGCGCAACGTTTCAACAAAATGATCCTGAATGCTAAACACCGGGTTTAAGGATGCCAGTGGGTTTTGAAATACCAGCCCAATATCCCGCCCCCGAATGGTGCGATAATCCGCATCTGAAAACCCCTGTATTTCAGTGCCATTCCAGATAATTTTACCAGACTCAATATGGCCATTTGGGGGCAAAAGACCCAACACAGACAAGGCCGTTACACTTTTTCCTGACCCCGATTCCCCAACCAATCCCATGACCGTATTGTCTGGAATTGACAATGACAAATCACGAATAACGGTTAACTGTGTTTGATTAACGTGAAATTGGACTGAAAGCTGCTTAATCTCGAGCACACAAGTACCGCAATGCTGCCGCATACCCGTAGGCCCCCAATCCCGATATCTGACCCACACACACTGAACTAATATAAGAATGATGCCGAAACGCTTCGCGTTGATAAATATTAGACAGATGCACTTCAACGGTTGGTATAGACGCTGACGCTAATGCATCGCGAATGGCAATGCTTGTGTGGGTAAACGCAGCCGGGTTGATAACCAAACCGGCATGATCCTGTGCATGAAGGTGAATAGCATCCACAATATCGCCTTCGTGGTTGGACTGCAAAATAGTCAAAGAAACCGATTCCGCTTGCGCAATCGCTTGCAACTGTTGATTGATATCATCTAAGGTATCCGTTCCGTAAATATCCGGCTCACGTTTACCGAGTTGATTTAAATTGGGACCATGAATAATTAAAATCTTTTTCATACGTTTTAAAGGGTATCCAAAACCGCTTGAATATCGGATTCAGCAACAGAAACAATTGTAACATCCCCTATTTTTGTGGGCAATACAAACCGCAATTGATCCCGAATGGCTTTTTTATCCAAACGCATGGTATCCATAAGCCCTGATTTTGGGTCCGATTTCGGAATGTCTAGCTGTGTTGGCAACCCAATGCCCTGAATCAAAGAAAACAAGGCCTCATACACAGATTCTTGGCATAGCCCCAAGTGAATTGCAAGCCGTGTCTCAGCCAGCATGCCCAAGGCAATGGCTTCTCCGTGAAAATAATGCTGATAATCCCCAGCTACTTCAATGGCATGCCCAATGGTATGCCCAAAATTTAAAATCATGCGTCGATTGGCTTCTTTTTCATCGTCATTAACCACCTGAACTTTATGCTGAGCCGACTGCTGCACAATTTGCATCCAGGGTTCGGGCCCAGACACAGCGCTGAGTGCCGATGTTTGGGTCAATAGTTGATTAAAGAAATGAGCATCCATGATCATGCCATATTTAATGACTTCCGCTAAGCCCGATTGGATATGACGCTTGGGCAAGCTGCACAAGGTTTGCACATCACAATAGGTGATTAACGGTTGATGAAAGGAACCAATTAAGTTTTTTCCCAAGGGATGATTAACCCCCGTTTTTCCACCAATTGCCGCATCCACTTGAGCCAGCAACGTGGTGGGAACTTGAATAACCGCAATACCACGCAAATAAATGGCCGCTACAAAGCCGGTTAAATCCCCAACAACACCCCCGCCCAAGGCAATGAGGGCATCGTGCCGATCCAATCGCCAGGTTAGTAACTGGGTGATTATTGCAGACACCTGATCCATTGATTTCGATGTTTCACCATCGGGAATACCAATGGTTTGCACATTAAACCCAACCGATTCACAGGATTTTGTAATGGCTTGACAATAGGAATCTGGAATCGTTGATTGTGTCACAATAACCAGACGACGACCTGAAATTTGATCTCGAATAACCGAACCAAGCTGAGACAAACACCCCCACCCTACATCCACACGGCTGTTGACTTGCTTCAATCGAATTGATGTTGTTTTAGTCATCACTACTGTTTAATCATAGCACAAACTGGTACACTGGTAGTTAGTATGCTTCGAGTTTTTATTGGTTTAATCATTAGCACCGTTGCTTTTGGGGCGATTCATGTTCAAACCGTATCGGTCAATGCGACTGAAAGCGTGTTTTTAGATTACAACAAAACCCAGATCTTGCAATCCAATTTATCCCTAATTTTTGAAAACGGCTTGGGCAAAGTCTCTGATGCATTCGAACCAACAGACAATGTCTCAGCTGTACAAAAATCAACATTTAACATCGCGATGGATGCCGCAAGAGGGGGCGCTGCCGAAGCGACCACCAACCTTAAGGCTTATCCGTCAACGGCCAGTTACTACCCCACATATTCCAACTGCGATTATAAATGTTTAATCACTCGTTATTTTTATTTAGGGCTTTTGTCTGTTACTGGCTATAACGCAAATCGACAAGCAAAAACGATCGGTGAGTGGGAACCCCACACCCCTCAATTAATGCTGGCCATTGACCCCGATGCTACAGAATTATTAACAGGAACAGTCGATAATATTGTGATGCCTAAACAAGTGCCCAACGGTCTTTATATGCCCAAAGAAATCACGGCAAATACTCCAACCTTTAATGTTGCCCCAACACTGAATGCAACGGTGAGTCAAAATTTAGCCAGTCTAGGAACCATTAACGTGCCCTCATTCAATAAATACACAGCGGTATTTGATGTTCATGTTATTGGGCATGAATTGGTTCCTACGAATCATGTGCTTTACGCCGCAAACACCCTGGCTCAGTGGTTGGATAATCAACGTGTCGGGACGCCCAATACATGGAAAACCGTTGTGAATCAACTCACTGCAGTCAGCGGCAGCGCCTTAATACTCGTGCCAAACGCCAGCACACAATCCCTTGCGACAATCAGTCTATATGCACCAAGGGTCTTGAACGGACCCAATCCATTTAACCCAGGCATCGGCCAAATAACCCGATTTCAATACACACTGAACAATGACTCCGATGTTGAGATGCATATTTACTCCTTATCCGGTACCAAAGTCTATGAGGCCCATCGTCAACGGGGTAACCGTGGCGGGGCTAAAGGATTTAATGGCGACATTACTTGGGATGGACGAAACAAAGACGGAAATACGGTGGCCAACGGCGTCTATGTGGCGTATTTTAAGTTTGCCAGCATTGATGGCACCGTGTTTAGTAAATGCAAAGTAGTGGTGTATAAATGATTCGCCTCTGTCTCTTGCTGTGCATTGGTTTATCTGTGTGGGGCACCAATCAGGCCGCCGATTATTTGCGCAATCAATTTAATGTTCGCTCATCGGGGATGAGTGGCGCTTCAGTGGCTATTCCCAATGATCACCGGTTTGTGTACAACAACCCAGCCGCCGTTATACAAGGCAGAAATGGGGTTTCTTTTGCTAATTTTGGAAAAATTGAAACGCAATATTATGCATTAAACTACAACAAAGTATATGAAAAATTTGGATTTAACCTAGGCTTTCGAAATGCCCATTTAGATGACATTATTTTAACGGAAACCAGTCAGAATCCAGATATCAGCAATACCCCCCTAGCGGATTACACCCCCCACACCGTATTGGGTAGCAGCAGTTGGGATGCCTTTGTCTATCATGGGGCAACTGCTTACTCAATGCCGTGGGCGGATGTGGGCATTAGTATGCACTATATTCATGAAAACTTAGTGGGCTATACGGGCCATGCCATCGGGTTTAATGCTGGAATGCTAACCCGCTATCAAGACTATACGTTTGGGGCTAGCGTTTTAAATGCGGGCACATCGGCCATGCGTTGGGAAAATGGCACTGTAGAATTTATTGAGCCTATCTATGCCATCGGGGCCTCAACCCGTATTTTAGAAGACAAGTTATTAGTCACATCCGAGATTCAAACCCAATACGATACCAATTGGATTTTAGGGGCTGAATTGCAACTAAACTCTGCGGTTGCCTTGCGGGTTGGCAATAGCAATACGAATCTAAGCTTTGGGGTTGGTATTGCGTTACAGTCTTATGAAGTATCGGTATCGTATCAGCATGAAAATCGATTGTATAACAATGATATATTTAAACTGGAGGTTAGCTTGTTATGGGATTAAGATCACGTCGCCGTCGGAAGGAATCTTGGGTTAAAAAATTGGTAGTCATGGGATTATGTCTAAGCGTGGGCTTTCTTGTATTTCAATTTGTTCAAACGGCGTCGGATCAAGCCTTCAAGCCGTTAACTAAAGGGGATAAAATTCCAGAAACTTTACAGTATACACGCGTCAATAATCAACCATTCAATTTACTCAATGCTACCCAAGAAAAACCAGTGGTATTGGTCTATTATCAAGGCAGTTTTTGTACCTACTGCGTTACCCATTTAAATGAATTGAACCAAATTGAATCGGCGATTCAAACAGCGGGATATCAATTAATTGCCGTTAGCCCAGATTCCCCAAGCGTATTGGCCAAGACACAAAAAGAAAATAACCTAACCTATTCATTGGTATCAGACACCCACATGGAAGGGGCTAAACACTTTGGCATTGTGGATCAAGACACCGATAGAAAACTACCAAAACCCAGCGTGTTTGTGATTAATAATCGCGGGACTATCGTATTTTCGCATACCGATACCGACTATAAAAAACGATTGTCGACAGACGCAATTCTTGGGGTGCTATAACCGCATCACCCCAATCGTCGGACAAAATCCGTATAGTCAAAGGTTCGCATAACCGACAACGTTTTCTCCCGAGAATAATTGTAAATATCCGGCAAGGCAATCCCATTAAAGGTTGTGTTTTTAACCATCGTATACGGAGCAACGTCTTCAAATACCACCCGATCCCCAATTGCTAAGGGTCGATCAAACCCATAATCCCCAATAATATCCCCAGATAAACACGTAATACCTGTTAGCTGATAGGTATATTTTCCATAGGATTGACCCAAAATACGCGGTTGATACGGCATCTCTAAAATATCCGGCACGTGTGCCGTCGCTGAGGTGTCTAAAATTGCAATTAACCCATCCCGTTCAATAATATCAACCACGGAAGCCACCAAGTACCCCACATCCACAACCACGCCCGTGCCAGGCTCTAAAATAACCCGAAGGTTATACGTGTCCTGAACCGTATTAATAAAATCAACCAACCGATCAATATTGTACGTTGGATCCGTTAATAAATGCCCCCCACCTAAATTAATCCAGTCTAACTGCGGCAACCACTCTCCAAATTGATCCTCAATATGTCCCCACAAGCGTTCTAAAACATCCACATGCTGCTCACACAACGCATGAACATGAAATCCGGACAACCCATCCAAGCTCTGAATCACTTCCGGATGCACCCCAAACCGCGACCGGGGTCGACACGGATCGTACAACGGCTGATCAATTTCAGAATAGGCGGGATTAATGCGAAGGCCACACGACACATTCGATGGGACTGTATCCCGATACCGCATCCACTGTGGCCATGAATTAAATATAATATGATTGGCCATGGATTGAATCTGTGCCAATTCCTCAGCCTTAAATGCTGGGGAATACACATGAATATCGTTGGTAATCACCGAGTGCGCCAATTGGGTCTCATGCAATGAGCTCGCTGAAATTCCGGAGATATAATCATTGCTCAATGCCAAATAATGCGGATTCCCAAAGGCTTTAATGGCCAATAAAATTTGGCAGCCCGTGCGATCCTCAATGGACTTTAATAGCGTTAAGTTTTTAATATACTGCGTTTCATCTAAAACATACGCGGGTGTTTTTACCGATTCGAAATCAATTACTTTTAACATGAGATAAACCTGCCTTTTGATACATAAAATACGACTGAAGCACATGCTTCACATAGTGTTTGGTTTCATCATAGGGAACCATTAAAACAAACCAATCCATGTCATCCGTTGGATACTCTTTTTGCCATTGTTTAACACGATTCGGACCCGCATTGTACGCCATTAAGGCATGCTCCCAATTGCCGAACTGCTTGTATAAACGGGACAAATAATAGCACCCAAATTGAATGTTAGTTTTCGGATCTTGCAAACTGGATACCCCAGCCCAAGCTACCCCCAACTGCTTGGCTAGCTCCTGACCCGTTTGAGGCATAATTTGCATAAGTCCAACGGCACGGGCTCGCGATACACTGCGTGTTTTAAACAAGCTTTCTTCTCGCATCACCGCCATCACAATGGATGCCGGAATCGAATAGTGTTTGGCGTAATAGTGCACCCATTCAAGGTACGGAGTTGGATACAACAATGGCTGCAATTGAGCCGACAACTCAGCATCTTTTTGCGGATACAACTCCCGACCATACTGCCGTCGAATGGTCTGAATTGATTCATAATAATCCCCCATGAGTTGATACACATAACTGAGTTGATGGGTTAATTTTTCTTTGTCATTCGTGTTGTCTTCATGCGCTTTTAATAAAGCCTGGCTCAACCGTTGTCGCACCAAGTCTGCTAACCCAATATTAACCAACAAATAATCTTTATGGGATAAAATCGTGGTTTGATTAACATGATGATAATTTAAAAAATTAACATTGGATTCATCTAAATTTTGACTGGATCGATAGGCATAATACGTATACGGAAACTGATTCAGTACACGATTATAAATCACGGAAGACTCTTTAAATTCACCAAAATATTGCTTTGTTTTAGCCGTCCAATACGATAAACGTGCCTGCAACTCGGTATCGCTAGAAATTAACGATGTATTCATGAGCTGATTGTGTGCCTCAATCCAATCTTTATTTTCCAAATGCGTTTCAACTTCTGTCCAAATCAATTTGTTAACCAATGATGAATTGGGATGCTTTTTATACAAACGCTCTTTATATTTTGCTTTATCCGACTGATTATCACTTAAATAATACAAATAATATAAGGCATTGGGCCGGTGAACCGATTTTGTTTTTAATACATATTCAAATGCACGAATAGCCTCCCGATCTTTACCCAACCGTTGATAACTGCGCGCAATATAAATTAAGGCATTGTGGTCCAATAAGATTGAATCCGGTATGGGCTTAAGCACATAAATTGCATTGCCAAAATCGTAATTAAAGTAGTATGACAGCCCCAAATACACCCGGGCTTTTCCATAGGGTTTCGTATTGCGCTGGACTTGGCTTAAAGACTCAATCGCATCTTGATATTGGCGTTGTTTATAGTACGAATACCCAATGGCATAGGCCATGGCATTGGAATCATACCGATCGGACCAATACTTTAACCGATACTCATGATCCACGGCATCCGGATATTGCGCCAACCACTCCACAACAATACTATTGGCTTTATCAAATTGTTTGGTCATATTATACAACCCCCACAACGCTCGGTATGTGGACGCTAAAACCCGTGAGTCCTGGGTTTCTTGGCGCACCAATTCATAATAGTGAATGGCACGTTTTGGCCGTGCATCATGCTCTGCAATCGCCAATTGGGTCCACGTGTAGACTTTTAACTCGGGGTCATTGTACATCATGGCCAATAATCGCTCGGCTTCATCAATGTTGTTGTCTAACAATGCAATTTGAATGTTTAGATAAACAACATAATTATCAATGCCCGGACTGGACGGAATATCATGGAGTACTTTAGAGGCTTTTCGAGTTTTGCCCAATTTAATTAAGGCATGCGCTTTTAATAATTGATCCACATCGGAATCCGGTTTTTTCTGAAACTGATCCGGATTTAACGCCACCCAGTATTGCTCAGAATAAAATGCCTGCACCGGCGTTAGAATGCTGCTCGCAAATAGACTCGTATGAATCGCGATAATACAAACCAAAAACAGGCGGCATCGGTGCATCATCATTTAGTGCTTAAAGTGTCGAATCCCCGTCATTACCATACCCATGCCATGCTTTTCACATTCTGCAATAACCGCATCATCTTTTTTAGACCCGCCTGGCTGCACAATGGCTGAAATGCCTGCCTGACCCAAATGCGTAATCGAATCGGGAAATGGAAAAAAGGCATCCGAAGCCGCTACACAGCCCGTTGTTTGTTGATTATTATCATTATTTTGAACCCGCATTAACGCCAACTTAGCCGCCTCAACCCGACTCATCTGACCCGCTCCCACACCAATAACGACCCCGTGTTTAGCCAATACGATTGCATTGGACTTGACGGATTTAACCACCGTAAAGGCTAATTTTAAATCGGCCCACTGTTCCGCTGCAATATGACCGGTAACTGTGGATAATTGGGCATCATCCCAAATAATGCCATCCGACTCTTGATACAAAACCCCACCCATAATCACTTTTTGTGTAAACGGCTCGGAAAAACTAAAAAAGTCCGGCAATTCCAACAATCGCACAGACGGTTTTTGCATTAAAATTGCCAAGGCTTCTGGCGTATAGCCTGGGGCCACAATCGCCTCGACAAACACTGCTTGCATCGCCGATGCTGTAGCCGCATCAACCGGTTGGTTACCCCCAATAATGGAACCAAACGCCGATACTGGATCCGCCGCATATGCTGCCGAATAGGCGTCCACAAGTGTCGATTTTACGGCAACCCCACACGGATTGGTATGCTTAATAATCACAACCGCAGATTGACTGGGCTCAAATGCACGCGCCAATTCCCAGGCTGCCTCAGCATCCACCAAATTGTTATACGACAACGCTTTGCCGTGATGTTGAATCAATCCAGACAACCCCGATAACGGCGTTGGCTTATAAAACGCAGCCTTTTGATGGGGGTTTTCACCATACCGCAAGTCACTATGCTTTTCATACTGCAAGGTTAAGCGATTGGGCGGTGTGCCCCCACCCGATACACGACCCAAGTACTGCGCAATCGCAGCATCGTACTGAGCGGTGTGCTCAAACGCTTCTATCGCTAAAGAGCGACGAAATTCTGCGGATAACCCGTGCGGAGTTTGCAGGGCTTGAATCACGTCTGAATACCGGTCGGGATTGGTAATTACTGCCACAAATTCATGGTTTTTAGCCGCCGAGCGAACCATGGACGGTCCACCAATATCAATATTTTCAATGGCATCCGCCAGCGCAACATTGGGTTGGCTGACCGTAGCCTGAAATGGATACAAGTTAACCACCACCACATCAATCAGCCCAATCCCATGCGTATCGCAGGCTTGCCGATGGGTATCCACATCACGGCGTGCCAAAATACCCCCGTGAATCAAGGGATGCAAGGTCTTAACCCGACCATTCATAATTTCCGGAAACTGCGTAACATCCGAAACCGCCGTGACCGGCAATCCACACTCCACCAAATACCGCAATGTACCTCCCGTTGATACAATCTCATATCCCTGCGATACCAACGCTTGTGCCAATACATCCAAACCGGTTTTATCCGATACACTAATTAATGCTCTCATTCATCGTCTCCCAATACTATTTTCAATGCTGCGACATACGCCTTGTGTTCTTCCTCTAAAATACGGGCGCTTAGCTGTGCTTCCGTGTCCCCATCGTAAATGGGCACCCGATGTTGTAAAATGATGGGCCCACTGTCCACCTCGGGTATAACGTAATGCACGGTACATCCCGATTCAGATTCACCGGCAGCCAAGGCTTGTCGCTGCGGGTGAAGCCCTTTAAATTTGGGCAATAGTGACGGATGAATATTTAAGACTTTATCCGGGTAGTTAGCCAAAAACCCTGCGGATAAAATTCGCATATACCCGGCTAAAACAATCCAATTCACCTGAGCGCGTTGACACTGCTCAAGCATGGCCGCATCGTGGTCCGCTTGCGTAGAAAAATCACTCCGAGGGCACACCACACACGGCAAATTATTCGCATTTGCATAAACAAGCCCATCGGCATCTCGATCAGAAATAACCAACCCAATTCGAGCCGACAACACGCCCGACTGAATCGCCCGATGAATCGCTTGAAAATTAGACCCTCGGCCTGAAATAAAAACCCCTAACACCGGTACTGAAACCGTATCGCTCAGGGTGCCCATTCCACGGTTCCATTGCCATCAACAATATAGCCAAGCTCACTGTAATTGGGATCTGAAATTGGGGTCGGCGTAATAACAACCATGCCAATTCCCATATTAAACGTTCGAAGCATGTCGGAATCGGACACTTGGCCCGCCAATTGAATATGTTCAAAAATACTGGGAACCGTCCAGGCTGATTTTTTTAAAATCGCCGATACATGCTTGGGCAAAATACGAGCGATATTCTCGGCTAATCCCCCCCCCGTAATATGGGCAATGCCCGTGACGGTTTGTGCCGCCATAAGGGCTTGTATTGGCTGAACATACAAAGCCGTTGGGGCCAATAAATCAGCCGGGTCAATGCCACGCTCTTGGCAGACCGACTCTGTCAAGACACGCCGAACCAGCGAAAAGCCATTCGCATGAAGCCCATTGGACTTCAGCCCGTAAACATACTGTCCAGAGGCAATCGATTGCCCGGTAATCATCGCGGATTTTTCAACAACTCCCACACAAAAGCCCGCCAAATCAAATTCGTTATTGCGATAACAATCCCCCATCTCCGCAATCTCCCCCCCGACCAACGATAGCCCTGTATCTTGACACGCTGAAATCATGCCATCCATTAAGGCATTTAACTGCATTTTATTGAGCTTGCAACAGGCATAATAATCCAAAAAAAACAACGGCTTTGCCCCTGAGCAAATCAGATCATTCACGCACATAGCAACCAAATCAATCCCAATGGATTGGTATTGATTGTGCGCAATCGCCAATTTTAGCTTTGTACCGACCCCATCGGTACAGGATACTAAAACGGGTTCTTTGTATCCGGTTGGCAATGCATAAAATGCCCCAAAATGACCCAAACCCCCCATAACATTGGGGCTATAGGTCTGCCGAACACGCTGGGTCAAATCACCCACCACCTGATTGGCTAAATCAATATCCACCCCACTGTCTTTATAACTACTCATGCTTTCACCTGTTTTTGTTGATTGTTCATATAATCTAAATATCCTTGCAAAATAAATACGGCCGCTTGCTGGTCTTTAAACTGCTTGCGCTTTTGACGTTTTACATTAGCAGATAATAACACATATTCCGCTGCTTTTGTGGAATAGGCTTCATTCCAATAATGCCAGTTAACCGTCAGCATCGGGGTCGTTTTTTTGACCCACGCTTCGATCCATTCGGTTTGTTGGGTGGGTTGGCCCAATCGGTTTTTAGGTAAGCCCACAACAACATCCGTAATGTTGTAGGCATTCGCCCAATCCCGCAATTGATTTGTATGTTTGGGATCCAATACCCCCAGCGGTTGGGCAATCATACCCAGCGCATCCGATAGTGCCACCCCCACTCGCTTGTGCCCCACGTCTAATCCAAGATAGCGCACAAGACATCCTGAACGATTGGGGCCAAAGCATCGGAATGCTCAAGGTGCACCCCACCCGCTTGGGCCATATCCGGGCGGCCACCCCCTTTACCCCCAAACTGCTGAGTAATAGCCTGTAAAATTGCCAAGGCGGCCCCCGGTGCTTTGCACGACTTCCCTTGCTTAACCACCACCTGATTGGGCGTTTGAGCACTGCATACAATGGCAATTCCAGTGGCATGCTGATTACTCAATGTATCACTGGTCCATTTTAGTGTTTTCATATCACCCGAAACGGTTGCCATCGCAACAGGAATACCACGAATCATAGTGGGTTCAACTTGGCACGCATTAGCCGCTGCCGCTTGCTCGTCTTTGGCCACTTGCTTGTGATGCTCATTGGCCCGATGGGTGATGTGGTCCAACTGACGCTCAAGCATGCCATACTCCCACTGCAGCCAATCGGCTGGATCCTTGGGAACGGGTTGCCCATCCAGGACGGGCAATGCATGCGCGGCATCCTTGAATCGATCCCATTGCCGATAAATCCCATCAATCAACCGTTGTTTTTTCTGGGTATCATACGCCAAACATGCGGCATCGCCAACAATCGCTTCAATGCGTCGAACACCCGCCGAAATACCCGATTCTGACACCCATTCGATGCGCTCCAGCAAACCCGTATGGGTCACATGATGCCCCCCACACAATTCACTGGATTCATTGGCAATGCGAATCACCCGAACCTCGTCGGGATACTGTTGGCCAAACAATGCCATAGCACCCATGGCTTTTGCATCGTCTAAGGGCATATACAAGACCTCTACAGGCACATCGGCATCAATCACCCGTTGAACATCGGCCAACACCGTGGCTTTATCGTCAGCGGTGAGGGCTTGAAAATGGGTAAAATCAAACCGCAACCGGTCCGCCGATACCAGCGAACCCGCCTGTGCCACATGATCCCCCACAATGCGTTGCAAACTGGCTTGAAGCAAGTGCGTAGCGGTATGATGCCGAGCCAATGCCAATCGCTCAGCGTCTGTTTGTGGCAACGCCAATTCACCGCCCCGCCCCCCATCGGGATGGGTGCAGTAAATAACCGTATCCGTCTGAATCCGTTGTTCATGCGTGGCATCAAACTCGGTATTGGCCTGAGTCTGTTTTCGATTGGCACGCGCACGTTCCTGCTGCAACTCTTTCTCAGCATAAAAACCGGCTTCATCAACCACAATACCCCGTTCTGCAGCCAATGACTGCGTTAAATCCAAGGGAAAGCCGTACGTGTCATACAATTTAAATGCATCTGAACCCGACAATACGGTTGTATTCGCCGTTGTACTATCAAAAATAGCCAGGCCAGTCTCTAAGGTTTTGATAAACGACTGCTCTTCTTGATGAATCACTTGTTCCATTAAGGTCTGTTTTTCCACCATATGTGGATAGCGATCCCGCCAAGACTCAACAACGGCAGGAACCAGGGTGTGCACCATGGGGGTTGTACACCCCGCTTGTCGGGAATACCGCATGGCCCGTCGTAACAATCGCCGCAATACATAGCCACGCCCATCATTGCTGGGCAATACCCCATCAGCAATGCCCAAGCATAGCGTACGAACATGGTCCGCAATTACCCGCTTGGCAACGGCATGACTCGGATCGATATGCGTATCAATCGTTGCATTAATTGTCGAAAATCCATCGGTGTCATAGACATACAACTGCTGTTGCATGTATGCGGCGAGTCGCTCCAAACCCGCACCGGTATCAACCGATAACTGAGACAACGGCTGTAAGGTCCCATCGGGCAATCGGTTGGATTGAATAAAGACCAAATTCCACAATTCAATGTAACGGGCACAGCACCCATTGACTTCACAAACATGGGGCTCATCGTGCTTATCGCAAGCCTCAGGGCCACGATCAATGTGCAACTCTGAACACGGTCCGCATGGCCCGGTTTCTCCCATTTCCCAAAAATTATCTTTTTTACCAAACCGTACAATATGCGTGGGTGCAATATCCGTCTGAGTTTGCCATAACGATTCACTCTCGTCATCGGTTTCATACACGGTGGCGTAGAGCTTTTCTTTTGGCAGCTTTAATTCCTGAGTCAACCATTCCCAGGCCCACACGATGGCTTCTTTTTTTCCGTAATCCCCAAAGGACCAGTTTCCCAGCATTTCAAACGCTGTTAAATGGTACCCATCATGCCCCACTGTTTCTAAGTCATTGTGCTTACCCGAAACCCGAATACACGGCTGGCTATTCACCGCACGGGTGTACTCTCTGGATCCCGTTCCTAAAAAGACATCTTTGAACTGATTCATGCCCGCATTGACAAAAAACAAGGTGGGATCATTGGGCAACACAACCGGGCTGGCCCCAACCCGATGGTGTCCCCGTTGCTCAAAAAACGATCGAAACGACTCGTATAAAGCCTGTGTGTTCAAGGTTTGCGTTTAAACAGCTGCTTGATTGAATTCAAAACAAATCGAATATCCGTGACCGTTTCCAAACGCTGCGATACTCGCTGCGTTCGCGTTAAAATCAATGCAATTTGAATTAAGCAATACAGACCCACCAATAAAACTAAAACAAGTAAGGCATCGATGGTTATATCCATCCATACAACTGGTTTGCAGTATTTCATCATTGTTATTTTTGCCGTTGTTGTTTCAAGGCATCAACTTGAGCCTTCAGTGATGAAATACCCGTTTCAACAGCATCTTTTGTTTTGGTTAACAATTTTTTAATTTCATCTTGACTCAATGTATCCGGTGAACCATTCAACCCCTCATTGAGCTTTGTTTGCAACGCCTCTCGCGTTTTAGAGCCTGGGCTGGGTGCGTACAACAAGCCGACAGCAGCGCCGATTAAACCACCGATAATAAATCCTTCAAAAAAACAACTTTGTTTACTCATAACTGATTACCATCCTTTTATATTTTTATTCTATGTTATAGTTTCGCATAAATTCGAAGTTGAGCGCAAGACGATCGCGAGTTTTTTCGTCGTTCCGCGTACGTTGGCTTAATCACTTTTTTTTGCACCGGAGATAAACCGGTCGGCAGGGCACGTTTTAGCGTTTTACTTTCGCCCGAATGAAAGCATATAACGGCCAATATAGCCCCACTGGGCATATGGCTTGGAATGCTGTGTAAAAAATCGTGTATAGCGCCCAATTCATCATTCACTGCCATGCGAACAGCCTGAAACACGCGTTGAACCATGGCAATATACTGTCGGCGCGAATTGTTAAAATAAAACGACTGTTTGACGACGCTCACTAAATCATGCGTCGTTTCAAATGGCCGAGTCGCTCGAAAGGCATCAATTTTTTGAATTAGTTTGGGGGCATCCAAGTCTGCATTTTGCCTAAACATATCCGAAAGCGCCCCAACGGTTGCCGTATTTAACAGCACCGAAGCCGGCTGGCCATGCGTGGGGTCCATGCGCATATCCAACGCGGCATCCGGGTGTTGAAAACTAAATCCTCGCGTCTGGTGATCCAGCTGATACGAGGATACCCCCAAGTCAATCAATACTTTGTGTACGGGCTGATTGTCTGTTAATACTGTATTTACATCCCGAAAATTGCACTGATGTAGGGAGACTCGAGTATCCGATTCAAACAGGGATTCGCAATGGGCAATGGCTGCCGGGTCTTGATCCAAACCAATGTAGCGCCCATGGGGACCTAGGTGCTGAATCAAGGCTTGCGCATGCCCACCAAACCCCAACGTGCCATCCACAATACAGTCGTTGGGCTGAATATCTAAAGCCGCCACAACGGCATCCAGTAATACGGGTATATGGGGTGAGTGCATGCTAAGTCACCACTTGAGCCGTCATACACCAGGTTTTTCGCCCCGTCTCTTTGCTAAATTGATGCCAGTGTGATGCATATTGAGTCTCCCAAAACGGATCATGATCCACTTGGGACAACCAAGGCACAGCGTGAATGGTCTCGTCCATAGCAGCATGCAGTTCACCCACATCGGTTGAAATATGAATGCGAGCCGTATCGGACAAATACGGCCGAACATCGTCCAAAAAGCGTTCATGAATCACGCGCCGTTTATGGTGTCGCTTTTTTAGCCATGGGTCTGGGTGAAACACGCACAATGTTTGAATTTGCTTGAGTCTGAGCAATTGGGTAATCACTTGGCGCCCCTCACCATAGATCACACTGGCATTGCTTAAACCCAGTTGATGCAATCGTTGATTCAACAGAGTTACCAAGGGCTTTCGAATCTCAATGCCGAGACTGTATTGCTCAGGATTGTTTTTAGCATAGTGCCGCAAAAACACCCCGCGCCCACAGCCAATTTCAACCATGATTTGATCCGGCAAGTGAGCCAGTTGATCCGCATAGTCTTCGGGGTTTAACTCAAAATGAAAATTAAATGGATTGGTATGAGTTCGAACACGCATTAGGGCCACCGTGTGTAATAGATTGGGGGATTTTTGGATTCACAACACTCACTAACAGTATACATCCCCTGAGTGGTTAAAGCGAGTGATTCTCCTTGGGGTTCAATGGCATAGTCAAAACTGTGAGGGGGTTCATTAAGCAGGGCTTCTCGATTTGGCCACACCAACACCCGACTGGCAGACCGCAAGACAATTCGATCCCCTTGGGCATCCCCAGCAACAATGCGGTCCGTTCCGGTATGCACGTGATAGGCTACCGTGCCCAACGCTGTTGCCACATGTGAATCGTTTGAATGATTTGAAAAATTTAGGGGCAATTGATAAACACGGGGGATGGCATCGCGTTTGCTAATCACAATTAAATCACCATCATGGATCAATAGCGCTTCCGCATCGCGTCGGCCATCCGGATATTCAAAGCTTAGGGTATCCACGGTATCAACTGTCACTTGACGGGGTGTTTGCGAGTGGATGAGCGGCTCTTTGAATCGATAAATTTGTTTTGTATTGCGAACTGAAAAATTATCCCCAATATCGCCAATATAAATGTAACCCGTGGCACGATCCAAGGCGATGTCTTCCCAATCAACAGCCCGAATCGTTGGAAAAGACAATTCAACAACAAGATCCCCGTTGGATTGAATACCAAATAAGCGTGCCGAATCCCCACTGTCATTATGCACCCATAACAACCCTGGATTTTGCACACTCGCAATCAGTCCCGATGCTTCATTAATAGCCGATGGCAGCCGTCCCAACACCTGAGTGTTTGATTTAGGGGGTTGAACGGGCAGGCAGGCACTCTCTAGGACCACTAGATAGCTCGCACCAGCAACACAAAAAACAGCACCCAGAATAAGCAAGCTATGTCGAACTTTATTCATTCCCTTAAGTATATAATCAAATGATAGCTGCTGAACAGTTGTATTTTTCAAACCCTGGTTGCAAATTGCGCTTTACATTTCTGCCTAATTCGTGTTAATCTACCACCCAACTTTATGATTAAGCGATACACAAGAAAAGAAATGGAATTTGTTTGGTCCGACCAGTCCAAATTTGAGAAGTGGTTGGCTGTTGAAATTGCAGCTTGTGATGCGCATGTTGAGTTGGGAAATATTCAAAAAGAGGCTGTGGATGTTATTAAAGCCAAGGCTGCGTTTGATGTGGAACGCATCAAAGAGATCGAATCGGAAATTCATCATGATGTCATTGCTTTTTTGACCAATTTAGCTGAAAATATTGGACCTGAATCCCGATTTGTCCACATGGGCCTCACCAGTACGGATGTTGTGGACACCGCATTTTGTTTGCAAATTCAAGCGGCTGGAAAAATTCTCATGACCGGTCTGGAACATGTGATGGAAAAATTAAAAATTCAAGCAGAAGCGCACAAAACAACCCTGCAAATGGGCCGAACGCATGGGGTTCATGCTGAGCCGCTCAGCTTTGGCTTAAAATTAACCGTCTGGTACAGTGAAATGCAACGCAATTATGAGCGCTTGCGCATTGCCCTTCAAGGGCTCGCCGTTGGCAAGCTATCCGGTGCTGTGGGCAACTATGCCAATTTAGATCCCAAGATCGAAGCCATTGTTTGTAAAAAACTCAACTTAGTACCCGCCTCGGCATCCACGCAGACCCTACAACGGGATCGGCATGCGCATTTTATGACAACATTGGCTATTATTGCGGGTAGTTTGGAAAAAATGGCCACTGAATTCCGAGCCCTTCAAAAAACCGAGTTTGGTGAAGTCTACGAACCGTTTGATGCCCTACAAAAAGGATCATCGGCCATGCCGCATAAGAAAAACCCTATTTTAGGGGAACGCATTACCGGGTTGTCGCGCTTAATTCGGTCCTACGCATTGACCGCTTTAGAAAACCAAGCCTTGTGGCACGAGCGCGATATTTCCCATTCATCGGCTGAACGGGTTATTTTTCCCGATGCGACGATTGCTTTGGATTATGCCATGAGTTTAATGATTCGCATTTTAGACGGCTTAGTTGTTCGCAATGATCGCATGATGGCCAATATCAATGGATCCAATCGCATTTTCTTTTCACAGCCATTGTTGCTCGTATTGGTGAATGCAGGCATTACACGAGAAGATGCCTACCGATTGGTTCAAAACCAAGCCATGCGAGCGCATCAAGAAAACATTGATTTTAAAGCGGCTATTTTGTCAGACGAAACAATTATGCAGCATATAACCCACGATCAAATTGACGATGTGTTTTCATTTGAGCGATACACTAAAAATATTGACACGATTTATCAGCAAATTTACAAATAGGAATAGGAACTAAATTATGACATTTCATAGAGCTTACGGATTTGACGAAATTGCACTCGCAACCTCAGACATTACCGTCGATGAAGCCGATGTAAATATCGGTGTTAGCATCGCCGATATCAAACTCAATATTCCCATTATTGCGTCTGCGATGGATTCTGTATGCAGCCCAAGCATGGCCATTGAACTGGGCAAGCTCGGGGCCACAGGGGTATTAAATTTGGAAGGGGTTCATACCCGATACGAAGACCCGGCGTCGATTTTAAAGCAAATTGCCAGCGTCTCAAATACGGAATACGTCACGACCATGCAAACGGCCTATCAAAAAGAGAGTATTAAAGACCAGTTGGTAGAGCGTTGCATTAAAACCATTAAAGCCGGTGGCGTCCCAGCGATTGTGTCATCCACGCCACAACGTGCATCGCATTTGGGCCCATTGGCAGCCGCAGCGGGCGCTGACGCATTTGTCATTCAATCCACGGTCATTTCCAAGCACTTTTACAGTAGCAATGAAAGCAAAAAATTGGATTTAGAAGCGTTCTGTGCGTCTATGCCCATTCCAGTGTTAATTGGCAACACGGCAACGTACGATGCAACCAAGTCTTTATTGTCAACGGGTGTTCGGGGCATTTTTGTGGGTATTGGTCCTGGTGCAGCGTGTACCACACGGGGCGTTCTGGGTATTGGGGTTCCAATGGCAACTTGTATTGCAGACACAGCCAAAGCCCGCGACGACTACTTTGCAGAAACGGGGACCTATGTGTCAATTATTGCGGATGGCGGCATTATTAATTCAGGCGATATTTGTAAAGCCATTGCGTGTGGCGCCGATGCCGTCATGATTGGCTCTCCCCTAGCCCGTGCCAATGAAGCCCCTGGCTTGGGCTTTCACTGGGGCATGGCAACCCCCAATGCACTTCTCCCTCGAGGTGCCCGTGTTGAAGTGGGATCCATTGCTGATTTGAAAACAATTTTGTTAGGGCCATCGTCATCCGACGACGGGTCATTGAATTTAGCGGGTGCCTTATCCACGGGAATGGCAACCCTAGGTGCCAAGACTATTTCTGAAATGCAACGCGTCAAAAAGCTAATTGCGCCGTCGTTGCAAACAGAAGGCAAACTCTACCAAAAAACACAAAAGCTGGGTATGGGTAAGCACTAAATCGCATGATCGCCGTTCTTGATTTTGGGTCCCAATACACTGAACTCATTGCAAGACGGCTCCGTGAGCACGGTGTTTTAGCCAAATTATTTCCGATCACGGTATCTTATCAAACCTTACAGGATGAATCGGTTCGTGGCATTATTTTATCTGGAGGCCCCAATTCCGTCACAGAATCGAATCGACTCACCTGCGATGCGGCTATCTTAAATGCCAACATTCCCATTTTAGGTATTTGCTACGGGCTGCAATTAATGATCCATCACCACGGTGGGCACGTGGCGGCATCGCATAGTCGCGAATACGGAGAAAGCCAAATTACACATTCTGGCCATCCCCTATTTAATCAAATTCCAACAGAAAGTACGGCTTGGATGAGTCATGGCGATAGCGTTCACAGCATTCCAGCTGATTTTGATGCGATTGGACGCACAGCAACCTGTGAATTTGCTGCGATTGCACATACCCAAAAGCCATGGTATGGCCTGCAATTTCATCCAGAAGTGGTGCACACCACACAGGGTGCGCAGCTACTGAAAAACTTTGCGATTGACATTTGTCAGTGCTCAGCAGACTGGACCCCAGATGCGTTCATTCAAACAAGCATTGCCGATATTCAAACAACCGTTGGGGATGCGCATGTCTTGTGTGCATTATCCGGAGGTGTGGATTCGGCTGTTGCCGCTGTGTTAATTCATAAGGCCATTGGGGATCAACTAACGTGTATGTTTATTGATCATGGGTTCATGCGAAAAAATGAAGCCAAAATGGTTCAAAAACTGTTTCAAGAACTGACGATTAAGATTCATTACATTGATGCTAGCACCATCTTTTTAAACGCCTTGGGCGATACCACAGATCCTGAAAAAAAACGAAAAATTATTGGCGAAACCTTTATTCGTGTTTTTGAAGCAGAATCCAAAAAACTACCCCAAAACCATGCGTTTTTAGCGCAAGGCACCCTGTATTCAGATGTCATCGAGTCCGCCCCCAAGTCAGCCTCAGCAACGGCTCAAACAATCAAGTCTCACCATAATGTATCGGGCCTTCCCAAAGACTTTGACTTCAAATTGCTCGAGCCCCTGAGAAAACTATTTAAAGATGAAGTTCGGCGCATTGGTCGGCACATGGGCATGCCGGATAGCATGATCAATCGGCAACCCTTTCCAGGCCCTGGCTTAGCCATTCGAATTATCAACCAGGCCATTACCATGGAAAAAATTGCCTGTTTGCAAGACGCCGATGCCATTGTTTTAGAAGAAGTCAAAAAAGCCGGCTTATATGAGCAACTTTGGCAATCATTTGCCATTTTAACACCCATTAAAACCGTCGGCGTTCAAGGGGATCAGCGCACGTATCAACATGTCTTGGCCTTGCGGTTTGTTAACTCCGAAGATGCCATGACCGCGCATTGGGCCGATGTTCCTTACAGCTTACTTAAAACAATTTCCACACGTATTTGCAATGAGCTCACGGCCATTAATCGGGTGGTGTACGATATTTCATCCAAGCCACCCGCAACCATTGAGTGGGAATAATGCAAGAAGCCATCCAAGCATTATTGGATGATTCGTCCTTAATTTCAGGTTTTTTTGATAAGTATCACAGCGCCGATATCGCAGAAACATTAGAAATGGTGGGCATGGACCAACAAGTGGGATTTTTTATGCTAGTCCCTCCCAAACTCAATGCTAGCGTATTTGAGCACTTAGACCTTCACTATCAAATTGAATTGGCTAAATGCCTATCCACCAGCACCATGAGCGCAATTTTAACGCATATGTCTCGCGACAATGCCGTTGATTTGTTGGATGAATTAAATAAATCCAACGCTGATATTAGTGAGCAATTGTTGATTCGATTGCCCAAATCATTATCTGGGCATTTTCAAGAATTGTTAACCTATCCAGACAATTCTGCGGGTGCCATTATGGATTCCCGCATGGTAATTATTCCGGAAAACCTGCTGATTAAAGATGCCATCGCATCGGTTCGATTACAAGCAGATTTGCTTGATAAAGAACATGGGTTTCACATTTTTATTACGGATCATAAAAAACGGTTGGTCGGCTTTACAACGCTCGCCGATATTTTATTAGCCAATGATTCTGCAACCATTAAAAGCATTCGGTCAGACAACCCGATTGCGGTTCCGGTGACCATGAGCCGCCATGACGTTGTTATGGTCTGTCAAAAATACGATTTAAGCATTATCCCCGTGATTGATGATCAGGATGTCTTAATTGGCGTCATTACGAGTGATGACATTATGGATGTGGTTATTGAAGAAGCCACCGAAGACTTGTATAAATTATCTGGAACCCATGATATTTCCGAAGCCCAGCTTCTGGGGGGGAGTATATGGCGCGCGATTCGATCCCGAATGCCTTGGTTGTTGCTGACAATTTTCGGTGGCATTGCCTCCGCCAGCTTAATTCATACCTATGCCAATCGCTTTCAATTTGCTGAATTTTCATTGGCCCTCTCCCTTAGCTTTGTTCCCTTGCTCATGGGCTTGGGGGGCAATATTGGCAATCAAAGCGCCACCATTTTTGTACGCAGTCTATCTACCGGCTTTATTAAATTGGGGCAAGCCAAAGGCTATATTGGCCGAGAATGCTTTGTGGGATGGCTCATGGGGGGTCTATTGGCGATTGTTTTATTCGGATTAACAATGCTTATGAATAACAGCCTCTTATTTAGTGCCGTTGTGTCATTGGCTTTATGGCTCAACATGAGCCTAGCCAGCTTAATTGGCGCCAGTTTGCCCGTTATGTTTAATCGATTATCCATTGACCCAGCCGTGGCATCCGCTCCGTTTATTTCCATGAGCTTGGATATTATTAGCCAATTGGTTTACTTTAGCCTGACTTTGTTCATTCTAGGACTTTTGTGAACCAAACACTCACGGGCATTGTTTTACGGCATAAACCGTTATTTGAATCCAAATGGCAAGTCATGCTATTCACAGAATCCTTTGGCCGCATGTATGTCCTATCTCGAACACCCAGTAAAAAAAATCCCTTCCACGGTCACCTAGAACCCGGAAACCGAGTGGAGTTATCCGTATTTCAGGGAAAAACATTTACCTATATTAACCATGCCCAAGCCGTTGAAACCTTCCCTAGCTTGCGCACGGATTATAGCCATTTTGAATGTGGCATGCATATGTTTAACTTAATTATCCGCTCAACAATGATTCAGCAACCCAGCCCGGAACTCTATCGATTAACACTGACAACATTGCGTAACCTTCAACAGTCACCCGATATAACCGCGCTTCGCCAAACGATAGAACGTGATATTTTATCCTGCGAAGGACTCGGCGGTAATGAAGCCGAGTCCTATGCAGACCAACTGCAAAATTATAGCAACGCTTAATTCATAATGCTACTACTGGTGCTTCATCCTTCAACAGATTCCCAACCATTCTGTTTGGTTATAAACAATAAACCCCTAAAATCCAAATAACTTCACTTGGACCATTGGGCTAAACGAATCCAAAATCGAAAAACTGGAAACGCTGCGCCCCGACTCTCGGCGTACCGATTGCCGCATAATTGAAACATTAATCCCAATATAAATATTCCGAGCCACACGGTACAAGGCATGTTTTTCAATCACAAACCCATTTTCGCAATACGCATCGGTATCATAATAATAACCACTAATTGCCGTGTCACCTAAAAATGGAATGGGAAACCCATCAACCCCTAAACTATGATTAATTTTTCGAGTTGATTGAGTTGTGTAAGACATATTGGCCATCAATGCAAGTTTATCAATGCCTAGCGGTACCTTTATGCCCGCTCGTTCACTATTTACATCGCTATACACGGACGTTTGCGCAAGGTCAAAGGCATGAACAGACAAAACAGAATAGACTAAAATAAATAGGATTCGAATAAGCATATTATAATTCTAAACTATATATAACTACGGCTGCAAGTAACGCCTGCTATGCTAAGTCAATAATGGTTTATAAGAACAGCTAGTAATTAAATAATTAAAATCAAGACGGGGATGCAACATATAATTCCAACAAACAATGTGGAATTGTGTTTTCATTCGTATAAAAAAACGCAAGCCCACTCTGCTCCACCGCTGCCCGCACCACCTCACGATCACCACGCAATTCCGCACTCGCATACATCAACGCCAGTCAATTCTGCCGCACCGCTTCCATCACCACCTTACGATCACCCTTCAATATTTCCACCAATTCTATTTGGTACATGTTGAATATGATCGGGAGTTGATAATTTGGGAGGGGGGTCACGATTGGCCCATAATATAGTTTGGGTACGATTTTTCAAGCATTAAATCCCTAATTAGCCCCTAATTAGAAGCAGTGGGCAACTATTTCTACCCCGACACAACCTGCCGATCAGCAATAATTTGAGCAACCCCATCCGGATCCAGTAACGTACTAATATCCCCTAAATCATCCACATTACCCGCCGCAATGGCACGTAAAATTCGCCGCATGATTTTACCCGACCGAGTTTTAGGCAGCCCTGAAACAATCTGAATACAATCGGGCTTGGCAATAGGCCCTATCGCATCTCGAACACACGCCATAAGCTCATCGCACACTCGCACATCCGAACGAGCCTCCATTAAACAAACATACGCATAAACACCTTCACCTTTAATGGCATGCGGAACACCCACAACAGCAGCTTCCGCCACCATTGGATGCGCCACCAAGGTACTTTCAATTTCAGCCGTTCCCAACCGATGCCCCGAAACATTTAACACATCATCCACTCGTCCCGTTATTTTATAATTACCCTCGGCATCACGGGTGGCCCCATCCCCTGTAAAATAATACCCATCAAATCGTTTGAAATAGGTGTCTAAAAACCGTTGGTGATCCCCCACAATTGTACGCATTTGACCCGGCCAGGACTCAACCAAACATAAAAACCCATCGCATGCCCCTTCCAAAACCTGTCCCGATTCATCCACAAGAACCGGCTGAATGCCCGGCAGCGGCTGCATGGCAAAGCCCGGTTTTGGATCTGATATATGACCCGGAATCGGCGCAATTAACACTCCCCCCGTTTCCGTTTGCCACCACGTATCCACCACATGAACCTTACCATGCCCCACCGCATCCCGATACCACTGCCACGCAACCGGGTTAATGGGCTCTCCCACGCTACCCAATACCCGCAAACTACGTCGGTGTGTTGTGCCCAGATAGTCATCGCCAGCCGCCATCAATGTTCGAATGGCCGTTGGTGCCGTATAAAAAATACTCACATTATGCCGATCCACAATCTCCCAACACCGCGCCGCATCTGGATAGGTTGGAACCCCTTCAAATATCACGCTTGTTGCGGCATTAACTAAAGGGCCATACACCCCATACGTATGGCCCGTAATCCACCCAATATCAGCAGTACACCAATACACATCCGTAAGTTGATAATCAAACACACACTGATGCGTCATAGCCGCATAAACCAAATACCCCCCCGTAGTATGCACAATACCTTTGGGTTTTCCTGTTGAACCCGATGTATACAAAATAAACAAGGGATCTTCAGCATCCATAGGGACCGGATCACAATCGGCATCTACCGTTGGGGCCAGTGCCGAATACCGATAATCTTGCCCGGATACCCACTGATCCGACGGCCCATCCCCAAACACCAACACCGTCATATTCGCTAACCCATCCACAGCTTGGTCTACATTGGCTTTTAAAGCTACCGCTTTGCCACCCCGCCATGACACATCGGTAGTAACCACCCATTGGCTTTGGCAATCCACAATTCGATCTCGCAAGGCCTGAGCTGAAAATCCCCCAAAGACAACTGAATGTACAGCTCCAATCCGCGCACATGCCAGCATGGTGTACACCGCTTCCGGAATCATGGGCATATACACGGTCACCACATCGCCACGCTGAACACCCAGTGCCCGTAAACTATTGGCAACTCGGCACACGGCTGCATGCAACTCTGAATATGTAATACGAATAGATTCCCCAGGAGTATCGGGTTCCCAAATAAACGCGGTACGCTCTGCATAATTAGTCAAATGCCGATCCACAGCGTTATAACACGCATTTAACTGCCCCCCCAAGTACCATTCAATTTGGGTATGATCAGAACCATATTGGGTGTTACGAACCGTATGAAACGGTTGAAACCATTCCAAACGTTCGGCCTGATCCGCCCAAAATTGATCAGAAACAGTATCTGGGGTATTTATCAGGGCATTCATATAAGAGTCAGTATATCATAGACAATAGGCACTGTTATTCAGCTAAAATAACGGCGTGCACCGGTTGATCATGCGGCTCCACGGGCAGTTGATCCAGCACATGCTGAGGGTACACCACACCAATCGCAACTGTCGGGTGATCCGCCAATAGTTGATCATAAACCCCACGGCCACGCCCCAACCGATTCCCCTGCTTATCCACAGCCACGCACGGAACGAGTATGGCATCCAGTTGCGCAACAATCGGCGACTCGATACCCGGCGCCAAGCAGCCATCCTCGCCACGCACTAGGCCTGTTTGCCTCGGTACAAATACCCGAAATACATACCGGTCCGCATGCGCATCATAAACCGGCAACGCCAATGGAACCGAAACCCTATCAATAAACTGCGCTAAACTGGGCTCAGAGGGCAACGCCATATACACCCCAATGCGCTTGGCTTGTTTCACGGCAGGTTGCTGCAAAATTGCGTTTGCCAAAGCAACCGGATCATACTGACGCTGCTTTGCTGCAGCCAAAAGACTCTGACGAATCTGGGCTTTAGGCGTCACGACCAGTCCGTATACACCGGACAATACCCCTTACGTTGCAACAAGGCATCAATCGCTTGGACACTGCGTGCATCGGAAATATCAAATTGGACCTCGGTATCCTGACCCGAGTATCCACCCGGATTGGTTTTTGAGGCCGCAGACAGTGTTGTAATGCCCAATGGAATTAAATGATCCCGCAACTGGGCTGGCTCTCGTGTGGACAACGTAATACCAATATCCGGAAATACCAACCGAAACGCCGTAATTAAGCGCACCAAATCAGCATCCGATACCGGGTAATCAACGGTGTATTCACCAAACATACCCTGAATGCGCGGAAACGATACCCCAAACTGAATGGAACCGTAGCGGTGCTGCAAACGGGCCAAATGAGTGCTCAAACACAACGCTTCGTACCGCCAATCATACAAACCCAGTAAGGCCCCCACATTGATGCGATAAAATCCAGCAGCACACCCCGACTCCACGGCCGTTAGTCGCCAATCGTAGCGGCGTTTTTTACCCCGCAAGTGATGATTTAAATAGGTTTCCTTATGATATGTTTCTTGGTATAGCGTTAAGCTATCCGCACCGGCTTGAATCAACGTTGCATATTCCGGTTGCGATAACGGCTGCACCTCAACACCAACGGAATCAAAGGTTTGCTTCGCCAGACGAACTGCTTCGGCAATATAATCAGCGTCCACGCTACCCGGCGCCTCACCCGTCAGCAATAGGACATGCCGAAACCCTTGCCGATGCAAAACCCCCAATTCAAGCTGAAGCTCCGCCATGCTGAGTGTTTTTCTGGGGTATTCGTGTTCCATGCTAAACCCACAGTAGGTGCATTGGTTGTAACACAAATTGGATAAATACAAGGGAGCAAATAGCTGCATCGTATACCCAAATCGCTGCACAGTACGCGTATGCGCCGTTTGGGCAAGCCATTCAAGATCCACACGAGGATCAAGTAACGCCGGCATATCCGCCAACGACCAGTGTGTTGCCGAATACAGTGCATCGATATCCGCCAATGTGGGCGTTGCCATTAATAAAGGCGCTACGTCGGCGTGATGGTGAAAAACGCTAGTCATGCAAGAACTGAGTCAAGGTACCCGTTGTGGGGGAACTTGCAGAAGCGATTTGACCCACTCGGGGCATCCCCGAGGTGTAAGCCAGACGGCCCGCTTGGGTGGCCAATCGAAAGGCCGTAGCATAGGCTTCAGGGTCCGGGGCTGTTGCAATAGCCGTGTTAACCAAGACGGCATCGGCGCCCAATTCCATCACGCGAGCGGCTTCTGAGGGCTTGCCCAGCCCGGCATCCACCACCACCGGAACGGTGGATTGTTCAATAATAATGCGCAACATCGCTTCGGTTTGTACCCCCTGGTTAGACCCAATGGGCGATGCCAATGGCATGACGGTTGCACACCCAACACCTTCCAGCTGTTTGGCCAATAGAGGATCCGCTTGAATATAGGGCAACACAACAAAGCCGTCTTTAACCAAGGCTTCCGCTGCTTTTAGGGTTTCATGCCCATCGGGGAGTAGGTATCGGGCATCGGGGATGACTTCTAGCTTAACCCAGTGGGACACGCCGGTTGCTCGAGCCAATTGCGCAAGGCGAATGGCTTCTTCAGCGTTTCTCGCTCCGGATGTGTTGGGCAAAATGCAGTACTGATCTGGGGAAATAACGGTGAGCATGTCGTCTTGCGGTTGGTTTAAGTCAACACGGCGAAGGGCTACAGTAACCAGCTCGGTATGCGCAGCCGCCAAGGCTGAACGCATGCTTGCCATGCTGCTAAATTTGCCGGTACCCAGTAACAATCGGGATTGAAAGGCCCGGTCAGCAATCACCAACGAATCGTTTGACATTGTCATAAGTGCCAGTGTACACCAGATGGCAACCTGGCGTTAAGCCTAATGCCTTGATTGCACCTAAGCAATCGTTGTATTATTCAAAATGTTTTCACACAAGTTATATCAGTATTTTTGAAAAACAAAAAGTTCTACATGGAGGTAGTTATGGGTAGTTGGTTAAATTGTTTGCCTTGTTTTAAACAGAATCTACCAACGCATTCGCCTGGTAAACAGTGGTATGCCGATGGTCCTGACAGCCCCAGAACAGCAGCAAGAAACCGAGCCGCTGAATTGAGCCAAGATGTGAATGCTGAAGATTTGAATAATGCAACCAGCACTAAGCCTAGCAAGTGTAAACCGCAGTGTTTTCCATGTATACCATTGAATATTTTTTCATGTATATCACGGAATAGTACTAAAACAACCAATCCCTCGACAAAAAGTGAAGGCCCTGTCGAAGACACCGTGGATAGTAAAGCAAGTACAATGACACCCAGCGATAAACCAGCTGATATATACTGACCCCAGTTAAGAACAGGACATAAGAAAGGGAGAAAAAGCTGCGAGAGCCCAGCTTTTCCCCAATTCCACAGGCGGGCTCAACCACAGAGCCAGCGAGCCTGTGGATATTGTGGTAAAGTGAGTCAAAAAAAAGGAGAGATTTAAATGAAAAAACGACGATGGAATAGTCAGAAGAAATTAGAAATAGTGATGGTTGGTTTAAGCAAAACGCGATCAATCAGTGACCTGTGCGCGCATTATGCAATTAGTCAAAGTCAATATTACAAATGGCGAGAACAGTTACTAAGTCGTGGGAATCGAGTCTGACCATCCATTATGGGGATACCGTCGTATTTGGGCTTATATGCGGTATCGAGATGGTCGTGTTATTGGTAAAAACCGAGTCTATCGACTGATGAAAGAACATCAACTGTTGGTCAAGCCCAATACACGATTAAAAGCCAAACGCGGACATTATCGCTCAAAACCAGTGGCTCAAACGCCCAATCAATTATGGGGCATGGACATGACAAAAGTTCGTTTAAATCAGTGGGGCTGGATCTATGTTCATGTGGTTTTGGACTGGTATACCAAAGAAATTGTAGGCACTTCCGTATCCATAACATCTAAAACCGACGATTGGCTCAATGCCTTAAATCACGCCGTTAACACCCGTTTCCCAGATGGTATTCTCGCTGCTAAACATCGTCTTTCTCTGGTTACCGATAACGGATGCCAGCCAACAGCTCAGCGATTCATGAAATCATGCGCTACGATCGGCATTAAACAAATTTTTACTACATGGAACAACCCAAAAGGGAATGCGGATACTGAACGCGTATTTCGTACTCTTAAAGAAGATCTTGTCTGGACCCATGACTGGAATTTGCCATTCGAGTTCCAATCCAGCTTCGATCACTGGGTGTCTCTTTACAATTCCGATTTTCCTCACCAAGCCTTAAACTACAAAACACCTCAGCAGTTTATGGCTATCGCCACTGCTAATCATACCCCACAATCGGTGCCCATCTTCTAAACTTTATTCTCCCTTTCTTTTCCTTGACTTAACCGGAGGCATTACAGCCAATGTCCACCCATACTCACTCACGGCTTCAATCGCTTCCACAACTTTGTTAGGTCTAACCAATACTGTTAGCTCGATCTGAGAATTAATTGAAATAATTTCATCATCAGACAGAATTGTATTGCCCAGAAATAACCGTTGTTGTTCAACTGGAATCTTAATTGCCTCTCGAATTTTTATTTTTAAATTCCACACATTATTATCACCAGGCGTAACTTGTATACTAGTAGGTTTTCCACTTAATTTATAAATAGTAATAGCGAGACTTTGTCCTGACCTTGACGATGACGCTGAACCTGACCTTGGCGGTGGTGAAAACGATGCTGATTGTTTAGTAGACAGATCTGACGATGATACTGCTGGTTGTGCTGCTGCTCGCGTTTTGAGATTGAAGATTCGTTGTATTGCTGATTGAATAGCCATAACCTACCCCCTTTTTTTAATTAAAAAATAAAAAATTTTTAAATATTTACTGTTAAAAATAATAAAAATAAATTTTAATAATGAATTTAAAATAAATATACCCTGTTGTCAATCCGGATTTGAATCAGTTGCGGCCAAGAACTCTCAGACACCCTGTCAAAATGGTACAGAGTGCTTAAGCAGCTTGTTTTTTATGATCGTTAGGCTTTGGTATACTATTTGTATGACCATCATTAATATTAAAGCTTGGCGTTATACGATTCCGCTATCCCCACCCGTGCTGATTCGGGGGGCTGAGTCTGAGAGTCGCTCCGGGTTTATTATTGGGCTAGTGTCGGATTCGGGTCATGTGGGCTTTGGGGAAGTGGCGCCACTCCCGGGGATGAGCATTGACACACTGGCTGAGTGTGAAGCCGCTTTTTTACGAATCATCCCAGCTGTGTATTTCATAAAAACCCCCAAAACCCTCGCCGATCTGCTTGCAGGCATTAAAACACTGAACGATGCCCACACGCTTCCTATTGCCTTGCAGCACGGCCTAGAAATGGCATTGTTAATGCTAATGTCGCGTCAAAAAAACTGCTTAATTGCACACTTGCTCAACCCCAACTTTCAGCCCATTATTCCCCGACATTGCTTACTCAATGGCACATTCGAAACCCTATTAGAGCGATACCGAAGCCAGAGCAAATTGGGCTACACGCGATTTAAAATCAAGGTGGGGCATCTCAACGAACGGGACACGCGGAGTCAATTGGTGGAGTTTTTTAAACACACCGATCCAGAGCATCAATTTTGGCTGGATGCCAATCGGCAATGGCCACTCCAAACAGCCATTAACTTCGGTGTCAGCGTTCGGGATTTGCCGATTGAATACATTGAAGAACCCATTGAACGCAGCGATGAATTGCCCCAGTTTTATGCGGCTACCGGCATGACCATTGGTCTGGATGAAACCTTGATTGAAAACCCAGAATCTTGGAACTTAACCGGGGCCTCGCATTTGATTATTAAACCCATGTGTGTGGGATTAAATACCATTGTTGATCTATACACGGCCACGCAAAACACGCCCACGCAGTTGGTGATTAGCTCCAGCTACGATTCCCCTATTACGCATTATTATTACTATGCCCAATTGTGCGCAGCATTTTCAACGCAATCCATTGGTTTGGATGCTCAGCTATACCCCAAACACCCCATGTATGACACGCCGTCGGTGGATTTAAATCGCTATGATCTACCCACGCACTATGATCTTCCACCCAACTTAGTGCGTTGGGCAGTCGGATGATCACCTGCCCAGTTTATTTTTGGGCCCAACTAACCCCAACCCATCTTGCCATTGAGACAAACACCGCGCGTATCACCTATGCGGAGTTGCACCAACGGGTTCAGCAGGCTACCCCAGAGTCTCGCTTAGTCTGCACAGATCCACTTGCAAGCATTATTCAACTTGTGGCGGCCTTTCGGGCTGGGTATTGCGTGCAACTTCTGGACCCACAATCTCGGCACTCGGTACCCCATATCCCCGCACACTGGCACGCCAAAACGACCCGACCAAATACGTGGACCATTACAGCCCCAAGCACGGTTATTTATACGTCGGGGTCCAGTGCCACACCCAAGGGTGTGGTGCATAGCTTGGAGCACCATATTTGGGCAGCTTTGGGGGCAATTCAGGCCAATCATTTTTTACATAGCGATGCTTGGTTGCTCAATTTGCCCCTGCATCATGTGAGCGGACTGGGTATTGTATTTCGATGTTTGTTGCGGGGAGCCCGGTTGGTGATTGCCGAAACCGCCCGTGATTTTTTAGCGGATGTGCATCGCGTGACGCATGTCTCGGTAGTAAGGCCTCAACTGCGACGCATGATTGAGCAAGGGGGGGATTACACACACTTAAAATACGTCTTGTTGGGCGGTAGTGGCTGCCCAGACACGGTGATTGAGGATGCCCGTGCGGGTGGGATTCCGGTGGCCGTTAGCTATGGCCTAACAGAAATGGGGGGGCAAGTTGCCACCAGTGTGGGCAATGCGCGAACCGGGACGGTGTTGCCCTATCGGACAGTCTATACTGACGATGGGCAGATTTATGTATCGGGGCGATGCCGGTGCTTGGGGTATTGGACAGCGGCGGGAATTGTCTTGCAGACCCATGCTGAGGGCGGCTTAGCGACGCGTGATTTGGGCGTGCTTCATGATGGGCAGCTCAGTGTGACGGGCCGGGTAGACGCCATGTTTATTTCAGGGGGTGAAAATATTCAGCCTGAAGCAATTGAGTCGGTATTGTTAAGCCATTCGGCTATTCAGGCATGCTGCGTGGTACCCAAACCGTGTGCGCAGTATGGGCACCGGCCGATAGCTTTTATTGATCCGGTAGTCCCGGATATTAAGGCTTGGGCCACTCAGCATCTGCACCCCTACCAACGCCCAATTGCATACTACCCATGGCCCCGTGACTGCTCCTTCAGCAAACCCAACCGGGGGGATTTGGCTAGACTCGTGTCAGACATATGACCCAATGGTTATTCGCCCATTGATGCGCATCTCTTTGCGTAAACGCAACGCTACTACTACGTACTAAACGAGCTTCCGCACGAGCAACTGCGTTTCACGTTGGGGTTGTATAAGCTAAACCCAGAGCCAGTCAGGGCCTCTTTGTAATCTAAAATAGACCCCACAACAAACAAATAGCTGCCTTTATCCACAAATACGTTAGCACCATCGGATTGAAATACTCGATCCCCATCGGATTGCGCATCGGCCAATGCCTTTAGATCCATCACATACGATTTACCCGAACAGCCGTCGTTTACTACTTTAACGTATAACCCGTGCGTCTCTGGATCTTTGTTGTCTTGTGACAAAAATGCTTTGATTTTCTCAGCGGCCACCGGTTCAATCTGAATGCCTTTAATGACACCCGCATCTGGCTTCACTGGCTCATCCGGCTTCACAAAAACTTTTTTAACATCACCACAATCGGACATAGTCTTAGTGTATCAGGTTATCGAAACAATGGCGAGTTAAAAAACCCATCATTGGATTCACTTTGCTTCAATAATTTAATTAACTCTTCGATGGAATCTTCTCGAAGGTTTTTGCGCAACACTTGAATTTTATTAATTAAATCCGGAGCCAATAACAACTCGGACTTTCGTGTACTCGACTGCAAAATATCAATCGCTGGGAAAATTAACCGATTGGCTAAATTCCGATCCAAATGCAATTCCATGTTCCCCGTGCCTTTAAATTCTTCATAAATAATGTCATCCATGCGTGAGCCTGTATTGACCAAAGCCGTTGCAATAATCGTCAAACTACCCCCCGATTCAATCTGACGAGCCCCCCCAAAAAACCGTTTGGGCTTATGCAGCGAATTGGGGTCCAGCCCCCCCGATAACGTTCGGCCCGATGGCGACACCACCAAGTTATACGCTCGCGCAAGCCGTGTGATACTATCCAACAGAATAACCACATCCTTGCCGGACTCCACCAAACGCTTGGCATTTTCAAACAACAACTCCGCAATGCGTACATGCCGATGAGGCGCCTCATCGAACGTAGAATACACCACAGATCCCCGAACCGAGCGTTTCATATCCGTCACTTCTTCCGGACGCTCATCAATTAATAAAACTTTAATAATGCTTTCTGGGTGATTCGCGGCAATACTATTGGCAATCCCTTTCATAATGCTGGTTTTTCCTGCTTTGGGTGGCGAAACAATTAAGGCCCGCTGCCCATACCCAATGGGGGCAAAAATATCCAACATTCGACCGCTCAAATTTTCTTCATCGGTCTCCAACTTCAACTGCTTGTTGGGGTATACCGGCGTTAAATCTGAGAATTGAGGTCTGTCCTTAATTTGGTTGGGCAACAATTCATTGACTGAGTGAATAATATCAACCGTTCGCGCATACTCTTTATTTTTTTTCTCCGTATAACTAAAACACAAACCATCTCCATGCAATAAACCGTACTTTTTAATCACACTGTTTGGAACAAAACAATCGTGGGCACTGGGAAAGCAATTGTGAACCCGAATAACCCCATCGCCCTCATCCGATTCTTCAACCTCCAAGACCCCACTCGAAAATAGGGCATCGTCGGATACCACATAACTTTCAATAATTTTTTCAATCAATTGGTTTCGGTCCAGATTAACACCAAAGGCGATAGCTCGCTCCTGAGCAATCGATTCCAGGCCAGCCAAGGACAGTGATGGCAATGATTTCATAAATTTCTTTGTTTTTGCAGACATATTAACCCCGGTTCATTCATCGATTACAACAATACGGACTAAAAAATTTTTTTGATTTTATTTTGTTTGAACTTAATATAAATATAAACGATAACTTTAAAAATGTCAAATTAAAATTATACTATTTGTATTTAATTAAATTATTTTAGGTGTTATTACAAACACAATATCGGTTTGATTGTTTCTACTTACTTTATGCCGAAACAATCGACCCAGTATCGGAATTCGGCCTAAAAACGGGACTCGCTTGGTAACCACTTGCTGAGCATTATCCAATAATCCAGCCATAATCAATGTTTCGTCGGGCTGCATCACAACCTGAGTATGCGCTTGTCGTTTCGCAATAATGGGCACTCGGCCACTTTGCATCGACTGCCAAAGTTTAACACTGGACATGCTTAAATCAATCGTTAGCATCAACGGATTGTTCTCTGAAATTAGGGGGTGAATTGAAAACTCAAGACCCGTCTGAACATAGTCAATGTGATTGATGGGTGTTTGCCCATTGTATTGGACAGTTTCATAGGGAATGCGATCCCCGACATGAAACTCAGCGGTTTGATTGTGCACACCCACAATGCTGGGATTGGCAACTAGGGTCGCTGTCCCATTTTGAATGCTCGCTTGAATCAGCCCAGCAATCGCATCCGCAGGTACGATTTGATTGTCCGTATAATTATAGTTGACCTGAATGCCATCCATTAGTGATGAAAAAATCGATTGATAGGTTTCAATATGTTGGGTGTTAATCTCAACAATCATCACATGAAACACAACCTGTTTGGGGGGCTGATCAATTTGATTAATTAACGCTTGGATACGATCGTGTTCATCCGGGTTTGCTTGATACACAATCATCGTTTGACTCGGGTCAATCGACAGCGGTACGTTCATCACCGAATCAATGGCTCGCTGAACCACCCCCACATTGGCATAGGCAATATCCACGCGATAAGTCTGTTTGCGTTGACTGGGCAGAGGCTCCACAAACAATTCATGAAAATAGGTTGTGTTTGCGTACCCAACACAGCCCAATATTAGCCACAGAATGCCACTGTATCGGACTACACGGGTTCGCATGTTACGGTTGCCTCATAGCCGGATTGCGTTAACTCAATGCGAATCGCTGGCTCAGGACATTGACTGTGAATCTGGTTGAGCTGCTGGTGGATCCCTTCCCATGTTTGAGCGCGCAGAAAAACAGACGGGTTTGTCTCGGACGATGCGAGTGATTGCAGCGCATTCAAAGAATTTTCCATACGCAGTATTGAATCCCAAAGGCCCCACTTAACCACCGCTAAAATCAAGCATCCCCACCGAATATATCGAATTGCCGCCGTCATAAACGACCCGATACTTTTGCCCATTTTTTACCCTGCCGAGTCGCATACTGGACATGGTCCGCATCGGATACAGTCAGCATTGCGTCGGAGTGGGTTAACACGCCAATGATACTATAGCTGGCATCTGAATCAATGGCTAGGTAGGTGATATCAATGGGTTCTGCATTCCAACGATCCACCCAGTTTTGATACGCAATCGGATAGGAATAGCCCCGCTGAATCTGCGACTCGGATACACCCCTCGTTGTGTACACAAGCCACTGAGACCATCCCGTAAACAATGCGATACCCAGTACAGCTATACTGACTAAGATCCGCTTTAATTTTGGCCGAACCCACTGTTGGCTGGGTGAAAAAAAACACCAGCCCAAGGGTGTCCAGACAAACCACTGTTCGCATTTAAAAAAATGAGAGATCGCGCGCATTTTATGCGTGTTAAATTGGATTAAGCCACCCACCCGTTTGGCATAATCGCTGCCCACAAACACAAGGCCATTGGATTGTGTCCCGCTATTGTCTGTCGTTGAATCCAATTGATTTAAATAGGCATATAAAGACTGCTTGCTGGCATTTTTACCGTGGGACACCCATTTATTATGAATTAAACTACCCATTTGAGATATTTACTTAACCACAAAAAATAATTAACGTCAATATAATTATTAAAATTATTTAATTTAAATTTTTTGGGCTTATTAAAAATTACGCAGGCATGGTATTATTTTTAATATTATGAATTTCCGATTCAGTTTGTGTATTCTTGGATTCAGCGTCTCTGTATGGGGTCAATCCCTATCCTTGGATGCGTATTTGGCGCACGTTGATCAGCATAGCGCTTATTTAAAAAGCACCCAGCAATCGGTCGAACAACAGCGCGATCACGTAGAAACAGAACGCCGAAAAGCAGGCTGGGTTGTATCGGGTAAGTCGTACTGGGATCAGCAAGACCCCAACCCACCCAATCGCTTATTTATGTCCCAATCCAGAACCACGTACACCGGTATAGCCACCCAGTTACATAAACCCATTTGGCAAACGGGCGGACAGATTGCCCTATCCCATGAATTGCGACGGATGGATCAATCCCAACCCCTCGTTTCTCTAGGCGGCTCCCAACAGCCCCTTCAACCCAATCCGTTGTACACCCGTTCGGCGGGTGTATCGTATCGGCAACCCCTATTGCAAAATCGATGGGGCACGCAATCTGAAATCCACTATAAATTGGCGAAAAATAACCAGCGCTATCAGGCCATTATCCAGGCTGAATCCGATGAATCCTTTCGATTGGAATACGTTTTACAGTATTTAACATGGGCCCATTACTATACGATGACAACGATTATGCGTGATCGGCTCGCTGTTGCCGTTGCCCTGTATACTGAAAATCAGGCCAAATATACCAACAACTTAATTGAAACCTTAGACATCTTGCAATCCCAGCACTATTTAAATCAGCAACAAACCCACGACAGTCAGGCAAAATTGTTGCTTGAAACGCATCAAAACAAGCTCAGTGCCGGACTCAATTACCCAGCGATACGGGTGAGCACACCAACCTTAAACTTATATCAAATTCCCAATTTAAATACAGAACCGATGCCCCCGTCGCTTCGAATTGTGGATGCCCTCAAAACCCAACAAGCCGGCAATCACTTGATGTATGCGAGTATCATGGATCAAAAAAAGCCCCAGCTTGATCTTGTTGTGCAAGCCCAGTGGCATGACCGTATTAATGAACACAATCGCATAACCGACTATGGACTCATGGACAAACAAGTGGTTGTGCAATTTTCAACGCCATTGGGCCTGAAACCCGTTGCTGCTGAGCTGGATGCCCTCAAGCATGACACGCAACGCATTCAACACACCATTGATCATGAATTGAATCAACTCATGGCGCACAAAGCGTTTTTGGAATCTGAGTACCAGCGCTTGCGTGTTCACTATGACTACCAAACAACGGCTGTTGCTTTACACACCCAAACCGTTAAAGAAGAAAATCGCTTGTATGAACAAGGCCGTCGCAACCTTACCTTTGTGTTGCAATCCCAAGATGCTGAGCATGCCGCTAAATTGGCCATGCTGGATACCGCCTATCAATTGCATTGCATTGTTGCTCAACACAATGCCCTACTGGATCGATTGCAATGAACCGGTTTTTTAATTATTTTATCCAGGACCCACTCATTGGCAAAGTGATTACGGGGTCATTACTATTGCTGGGTATTTACGGGTTTAATACCGTCCCCATTAACATTCGGCCAAGCGTCGCATTTGATGAATTGGTGATTAATACCTACCATCCAGGGTATTCGGCTAAAGATATCGAATTGCGCATTACCAATAAAATTGAAGATAAACTGGCGACTATTTCGGGCATTCAATACTATGAGTCTAGCAGTTCTGAAGGACGGTCCATGATTAAAGTGGTCTTGGAAGAAAAACTAAAAAACCCAAAAGAAGTCAAAGACAAATTGTATCGAGCCGTTGATAATGCCGAATTGCCTACAGAGCTTGAAAATCGACCCAGCATTCAAGATATCAATAGTGATGAAATTCCCGTTTATACCCTTGGCATTATTGGCGGCACAACCTATGCCGATCAGTTTTATTATGCCAAGCACTTAAAAGACCAGCTGGAATCGCTGCCCGGCATTAGCCAAGCCGTTGCGGTGGGTTATTTCGAGGAAGAAGCCCAAGTTTTATTGGATTTAGAAGCGATGCGTACGTATCAATTATCCATGCACGATATTGAAGCAGCCTTTAAACGTCGGCACATTCGTGTATCCAGCGGCCCCATTGAGCGTCCGGATACCCAACAAGTTGTTTTAAATGCTGAGTTTGCCAATACATCAGCCCTAAACAACTTAATTATACGGTCCAATTTTAACCAAAAAACCGTTTATTTGCGGGATGTTGCCACCGTGCGCATGGACTTTGAAAAACCAATTAGCTACACCCATATTAATGGCCAGCCCGGTATCTTATTGGATATCATAAAAAAAGAATCGGCTGAAATTTTACCGACGGTTAAAGCCTTGCAGGCCTTTTTAGACCAACAAATTTTACCCAATAACTTATCCATTGTCTTGGTCAATGATATGTCGTACTTTTTAACGCGTCGGTTGTCTGTTTTGGTATCCAATGGCCTGATTGGCATGGCCTTTGTTTTTGTTGTTCTGAGTATTTTTTTGCGTGCCAATATTGCCGTATGGGTAGCAGCTGGGCTTCCGGTTGCTGTGTCGGGCATTTTATTTTTGCTGCCAATCGCGGGGCAAAGCATTAATGTTGTATCGTTAATTGGCATTATTTTAGTCATTGGGATTATTGTGGATGATGGGATTATTGATGCCGATAGCGTTGTTCAGCAATTAGAAGCCGGTCATGATAAAAAAACGGCCGCACTTTTGGGTATTCAAACTGTTTTTGCGCCAGTCATTACCACGTTGATCACTACATTTTTAGCCTTTCTGCCCATGCTGTTTATGAGTGGAATCATGGGCAAATTTGTTTTTTGTATTCCATTGGTTATTAGTTTTGCCTTGTTATTTAGCTTGGTTGAACTGTCAACAGCCCTGCCCACACATTTGGCCAATACCAGTGATCGATTTAAAAAGCCGATACTCAGTATGGATCGTGCCCGAATGGCCTATCAACGTGCCCTGCATGCCTGCTTAAACCGGTATAAACTCATGAGTGTTGTATTTTTAATCAGCATTTTGGGCTTGGGTATTCTTTCAATACGCTATATAACATTTGAGCTGTTTCCAAAAGCATCCGCTGAATCCTTTATTGTTAATATTAAATACCCAAAAGGCACATCTCTAAAAAACAATCGAGACCAAGTGCGTGCTGTTGAATCGGTGTTGGCCACCATGCCCAAGCATGAATGGATTAGCTTTAAAACCTTTGTGGGCATGACCAATACCAATTCATACGATTTTGCCAATAAAGAAAATGAAACGGAAATCACGGTGTTTTTAACGCCAATTGCCCAGCGCACACGCAGCGCTGAAGCCATTATTCAAGACTTAAAACCACAGGTACCCGATACGGTGTTTTTCCGTGTTGAATCGGGTGGCCCGCCGGTTGGCCGAGCCATTAGCGTTGAAATCATTCACCCAAATACATCCATTCGGACCGATATTACAAATTACGTCTACCAACTACTGGCCAATACACCAGGAGTTCGTGACTTATCACGGACGGATGATGGTTTGCGAAAAACCATTCAAATAACACCCAATATTGCGAAAGCCGCCCAGCTGGGGGTTTCTTTGGCAACCATTGCCCAAACGATCAATATGGCCTACACCGGTCAAATTATTGGTGAGTTCAATCAAAACAACGATACCATCCCCATTCGATTGCAATTGGCCCCCAACGATCAAACCATTAGCGGCATTCAAGCGCTTGTTGTACCCAATGCCATGGGCAAACTAATCCCCCTAGCCCAACTGGTTTCGGTTGACAATGGGCCCATCACACCCAGTTATTATCACTACAATGGCGACCCAAAAACCAGTATTTATGGTGAAATCAATGAATCAGAAACAACCATTCAATCTGTTGTCAAACGCGTTGAAAACCAAATCGATACCACGCAGTGGCCCGGGGCCCAAGTGCTATTTACTGGCCAAAATGAAGATACCAATCGATCCATGAATGACTTATTCAACGTTTTTCTACTTACACTGGTTGGCATGTTTATTTTGTTAATTGTTTTATTGCGATCGATTCCCCAAACCCTCTTAGTTTTGACCTGTATTCCGTTTGGTCTTTTAAGTGCGTCTTTGGCATTTATTGCCCATGGTCAAGTGCTCAGTTTTATTGGGGTTATTGGCATGATTGGACTGTCTGGGGTCGTGGTGAATGATGCCTTGGTGATGATGCATCATTTAAACAAAACCAAGCCGTCGGGCTTGCCCCTCTCTGAGACAATTGCGCATGTGGCTAGCGGCTGCGCCACCCGGTTCCGACCGGTGTTATTAACATCCATGACCACCGTGTTTGGCCTATTGCCCTTGGCGTATGGCTTTGCCGGCAACGACCCGTATTTAGCCCCAATGGCACTAGCGATGGGTTGGGGGCTATTGGTTGCAACCCCCTTAATTTTGTTTGTATTTCCGTGTTGGTACATGGTGGTGTGTGGCAGACGCTAAGTCAACCCCCGACCTTTGGCTCGGCACATGGGCCCTGGGTGGCAAAGGAGTTTCCGGTATTGTAAAACACTCAAAGGCCCTCATTGATGCAGCGTATCAGCACGGTATCCGGCATATTGATACGGCTTTTTTTTACGGCAACGGGCAAGCACACGACACCATCGCCAATGCCATCAAAAATCAGCGATCCCACTGGCATATTTGCGAAAAAGTGGGGTTGCGCTGGGCCAGTCGAAACCGGGTCATTCATTCAGGAACTTCAGATGCAATTATTCACGATTGCCAAGTGGCACTGCGCCGGTTACGAACGGATTATATTGATACACTCATGCTTCACTGGCCGGACCCCCACTGCCACTTAGCCACCAGTATTGACGGCTTACAAGCCTGTGTGGATCGCGGCTATGCCCGACACTGGGGATTGGGTAATTTAGCCGATACTCAACTTCATCATTTAGTAAACTATCCCAATACCGTGTATCAGTTGGAACACAATTGCATCATCGACAACAGCGTCCAATTGCACAAAACCCATCAACACGCCTATAACTTGGTGTTTTCGCCGTTGGCCAACGGCTGGCTGGCCAATCCCAACTACCTGCATCAAACCATACCCAAATCCGATCGCCGGGCCCGACATCCCATTTATACACACGCATCCTATCGAGCGGCTTGCCAAGATTTTCATGCCAACACAACAACGCCTATTGAAGATGCCTTGCGCTGGGTGATTCAAACCCCCACCGTTCATGGCCTTATTCTGGGGCCACGCTCCCCGGAACACCTCCATCAACTGATAGTAGCTACGCATTAACCGGTTTATAAAACGCTTACAAGTATGCTAAACTCTGAATAGTCTATGTTAGCTTTAGGCTAATATTCAGCATACTAAAAAATAGTGAGGTTACAAATAATGAGCACAACACAACAAGCCGTTTACAAACAATTTGGGTTGGTCAACACCCAAGCTATGTTTAAAAAAGCCGTTACCGGTGGTTATGCCGTTGGCGCATACAACATTAATAATTTAGAGCAATTACAGGCTATTTTATTGGGCTGCATTGAAACCAATGCCCCGGTTATTTTACAAATATCCAAAGGCGCACGCAGCTATGCCCATCCCACGTTGTTGCGCGCGATGGCCAGCGGGGCCATGGACTTTGTTCGGGATCACGGATCAAACATTCCTGTTGCCTTGCATTTGGATCACGGGGACTCGTTTGAGTTGTGCAAATGGTGTGTGGATAACGGGTTTTCGTCTGTTATGATTGATGCGTCGCATTTGCCCTATGAAGACAATATTGCCTTATCCAAGCAAGTGGCCGACTATGCCCATCAGTTTGGGGTATCCGTAGAAGCAGAACTGGGTGTTCTGGCCGGTATTGAAGAGGATGTGGTAGCGGCTGAATCCGTTTATACACAACCCGAAGAAGTCATTGACTTTGTTGGGCGTACTGGGGTGGATTCCTTGGCCATTTCAATTGGAACCAGTCACGGAGCGAACAAATTTACCCCTGAGCAATGCACCCGCAATGCGGAAGGCATCTTGGTGGGGCCACCGTTGCGATTTGATATTTTACATGAAATTGAGCAAAAGTTACCCGGATTCCCCATTGTGTTGCACGGATCTTCATCTGTAATGCCCGATTATATTCGGGATATTTTAGCCTTTGGCGGGCACATTGAAAACCCGGTGGGTGTTGCGGAAACGCAATTGCGTGAAGCGGCCAAATCTGCCGTATGCAAGATGAATATTGACAGCGACGGTCGCTTAGCAATGACGGCTGCTGTTCGGAAGTTTTTAGCTGAAAACACGGAAAGCTTTGACCCTCGGCACTATTTTGGAGCAGCACGAGACCGATTAAAAGACTTGGTTAAATATAAAAATACCCACGTATTAGGCTCCACGAACCAAGCCTAGTTCAGCCCATGTTGCTGGATACTTTTCATGACCTGTCTGCCCTATGCCAGCATTGCGATGCGTGGCGACAGGCTGGCGAAACCCTCGTGTTTACCAACGGCTGCTTTGATGTGTTCCATGCCGGACATGCTGTTTATTTAGACGAGGCTCGGGCCTTGGGGGATCGGTTAATTGTGGGCATTAACTCCGATGCTAGCGTGCGTCGGCTTAAAGGCAATACGCGCCCCATCGTACCATTAACCGGGCGCGGCCTGGTGCTCAACGCGCTTCAGTCTGTGGATGCGGTAATTGCCTTTGAATCCGATACCCCGATTCCCATTATTCAAGCCCTAAAACCCGATATTCATGTCAAAGGCGGTGATTATTCAGACCCGACCGCCTTACCCGAGTACCCGATTGTCTCAGCCTATGGGGGGCGCGTTGTGCTGCTGTCATTTTTGGATGGGTTTTCAACCTCTTCCATCATTCAGACCATTCAACATGGACCAAATCACCGGGGTCATTGAACGCATTACCTATCAGCACGACAACGGGTTTACCGTTGCTAAAATCCAAACCAACACGCACGCTAAGCCCATTGCCATAACCGGTCATCTGGGCGATATTCATGTGGGCCAATCCATCACCTGTACGGGTCATTGGGAAACCAATGCCAATTATGGCCAGCAGTTTAGTGTTCAGACTCACACCATTCAGCCGCCAACGACCGCTAGCGGCATTGAGCGATATTTGCGTTCCGGCGCAATTAAAGGCATTGGGCCGGTGTATGCCAAAAAAATTGTGGATCACTTTGGAGAGGAAACCCTTCGTATATTAGATACCGACAGTACCCAACTGCATGCCGTTCCCGGTTTGGGCAAAAAACGCATCGCGCTCATTCAGGCCTCCCTGCGCAACAGCCAAGCCAATCGGGACTTATTGCTATTTTTGTCTGACCACCAGTTATCGCATACCTGGGCCACTAAAATTCAAGAACAATACGGCAGCAATAGCCTATCGGTCATTCAAAACAACCCGTACATATTGGCGAAAGACATCTCGGGTATTGGCTTTAAAACCGCGGATCAATTGGCCCATCGACTGGGCATTCGCCACGATGACCCCAATCGCATTGATGTGGGTATTTTACATTGTTTAGAGACCCTCAATGGGCATACCTGCTGCCCCGTAGACACCCTTGTGAAAAATACCGCCACCGTGCTGGATTTGGCCGACTATGCGGTGATTCAGCATCGCATACACGCCCTAATTGACCAAGAGACCCTGTATGCATCCAGCATCGAGGGAACCCCCATGATATGGACCCGACCATTGGCCATGGCTGAATGGGGCATCGCCAATGAATTGCGTCGGATTCAACACACCCAAGTCCGGGCCCCATTAACTGACATTATTGAAAACCTAGCCCAATTGGAACGTCGGGTTGGCCTAACCTTGGACCCGGCTCAAAAACAAGCCATTTGCCAAGCAGTTACCCAGCCCTTCCACGCCATTACTGGCGGACCAGGCACCGGGAAAAGCACCCTAACTCGCATGATCACGGGTCTGTTTTATAATCAAAAATCGTTGCTTCTTTTGGCCCCAACGGGGCGCGCCGCCAAGCGACTATCCCAAGCCACGCAACTGGTGGCTAAAACCATTCACAGTGCCTTAAGCTACGATTTTGCTACGGGTGAGTTTAGTTACAACAAAAAACGGCCATTGACGCATGATGTTGTTGTGGTGGATGAAGCCAGCATGATTGACACCCGACTGTTTCATCAGCTCCTGATGGCCATCCCCAGTCACGCTCAGCTGATTCTGATTGGCGATGTGGATCAACTACCCAGCATCGGCCCAGGAACCGTACTGCGGGATATTCTAAATAGCCCAGGCCTGTCCAAAACATACTTAACCCATATTTTTCGACAAGCGCAAGGCTCCCATATTATTCGGCATGCCCACAGTATTCAGCGAGGCGACATCCCCCAGTTTGTGCATGGCCCTGAATCCGACTGTTTTTTTATGGAGGCCGATGATCCGGATACAATTTTACAGGATATTGCCCACATCATGACCCATCGACTCCCTAAAAAATACGGCATTCACCCACAAACAGATTGCCAAATATTATCCCCCATGAACACGGGTCCCCTGGGTGTGCACGCATTTAATACGGAGCTGCAACAGCGACTCAATCACCACAACCCCATTCTACTAACCGCACCCGATGGAACTGAATACCGCAAAGATGACAAAATCATCCAATTGCGAAACAATTATGATTCAGGCGTATTTAACGGCGATATTGGCACCGTCGATGCCTACTATGCAGATCGAAAAACCCTCTTTATTCGGTTTGATGAACGCGATGTTGAATACAAACTACCGGATTTAATTGATATTCGACTGGCCTATGCCGTGTCCATTCACAAATACCAAGGCAGTGAATGCCCCTATGTTATCATTCCCATCCATCGCATGCATCAGCACATGCTAAATCGAAATTTACTCTATACAGCGCTGACTCGTGGGAAACGCATGGTTATCTTAATGGGGCAACCCACGGCATTGCACACGGCCATTCACAATACGTCTGCCATCCATCGACATACGGGATTAGGCTATTTTTTAACGGCATCAAATTCAACCAAATAATACACCAGAAAATTTCAATAGCACATTATTAAAAACTGTTTTTACTTATTATTTTAAAAAAAATTAACAATTATTCTACTTGACCCTGATTGCATACAGTCTGGTATTCTAATTCTCACATCGTGTATTGCCGTGCACAGCAATACCTTTTGAGTTTATTTAAGTTTTTTAGATTTTAGTTTTTAAGTTCTTTAGATTTACATAAGCATTCACAATAACTTTAACTTCATAACCTGTAGGAGGAAACATGAGCAGTACCATTGAGTATATTATAAAGCGCACCGGTGAATCGGTTCCCTTTGACCAAGCTCGAATTTTTCGAGCCATTGAAAAAGCCTTTTTGTCTACCAATGTCTCAGACCCGTCCGCTGTTTCAGAATTAACCGACGCCGTTTTAGAACGCATTGACACCAGCACTGGCATTGCCCATGTGGAAGATGTTCAAGATACCGTCGAATTGGTACTCATGGACAATGGCTATACGACTATTGCGAAAAACTTTATTTTATATCGTGAGCAGCACAAACGAGCCCGTGAAGAAAAGATTTTAAAAGCCATTGCAGATAAGCAGTTAACCGTTACGCATCCAGATGGTACTACGTCCATATACAACCCTCATGATACGAAGGCCTTGTTGAATCAAATTGGGATGAATTTAAATCACATTGATACGCATTTGCTCTTGGATACTGTGAACCGCAATGTCTACCCACGCATTCCGGCGCGTGAAGTTGAAATTTTGATTTTGAATGCCGCACGCGACAACATTGAACGGCACTATGATTACGATACATTATCGGCTCGCATTGCGTTGAATCGATTGTATGAGCAATGTTTAGGCGATGGGTTTAACACGCCCAATTTAGCTCAGCTTTACCAAGAAAAGTTTGCCAATTATGTTCAACAAGGCATCCAAGAAACCATGCTGGATCCACGATTGGCTGACTTCAACCTAGACACGTTGGGTGCCGCCATTCAAGCCGATAATGACAAACTATTTCAGTACTTGGGCATTCAAATTTTAAGCGACCGCTATTTATTGCGAGACCGAACAAAAAGCAAAGTCATTTATGAGCTTCCCCAGTGGTTCTGGATGCGGGTGGCCATGGGCTTGGCCTTGCAAGAAGCCGATCGAGAGGCTCGAGCCATTGAATTTTATACAGTATTGTCCAACATGGATTTGGTCTCATCAACGCCGACACTATTTAATAGTGGGACATTGCACAGTCAAATGAGCTCCTGTTATCTCAATACAGTCGATGATTCCTTGACCCATATTTTCAAAGTCTATTCAGACAATGCACAGTTGAGCAAATGGGCCGGCGGGATTGGGACGGATTGGTCCAATATTCGAGCGACCGGATCCAACATTCGAGGCACCAATGGCGAAAGCCAGGGCGTCATTCCCTTTATTAAAATTTTTAATGACATTGCCTTGGCAGTTAACCAAGGTGGGAAGCGAAAAGGCGCCATGTGTGCGTACATGGAAGTTTGGCATGCCGATTTTGAGCAATTCTTAGAGCTTAAGAAAAACACCGGGGATGAGCGTCGGCGTGCCCACGATATTAATACCGCCGCTTGGATTCCGGACTTGTTTATGAAACGGGTTCAAAACAACGAGCCCTGGACCTTCTTTTGTCCATCGGATGTTCCGGATTTGCATGATCTATATGGGCAAGCATTTGAACAACGCTACGTTGAGTATGAAGGCCAAAATTTACCGAGTGCTCGCCAAATTGGGGCGGTTGATTTGTGGCGAAAAATTATCACAATGCTTTATGAAACTGGGCATCCTTGGATTACCTTTAAAGACCCGATTAATGTCCGAAGCCCTCAAGATCATGTAGGCGTGGTTCATTCATCCAACTTGTGTACCGAAATTACGCTCAATACCTCCACGGAAGAAACCGCGGTGTGTAACTTGGCCAGTTTAAATTTAGCCAAGTTTATTACTGAAACCGGTGAGCTGAACCACACAAAACTACGCCGTGTCATTCAAACCGGGATTCGTATGTTGGATAATGTCATTGACAACAACTACTACCCCACCGAAGAAGCCAAAACGGCCAATTTGCGACACCGGGCCATTGGTTTGGGGATGATGGGATATCAAGATGCCTTGTATCAGCTCAATATTGCATTTGATTCTCAAGCTGCGGTTGACTTTGCGGATCAATCCATGGAAAGCATTGCCTACTATGCCATTTTATCCAGCTCCCTGTTAGCCAAAGAACGCGGCAGCTACAGCTCTTATGCGGGGAGTAAATGGGATCGAAATTTATTTCCCCAAGACACCTTGCAGCTATTGGAAAAGGAGCGTGGTGAAGCCCTCGTATTGGATCAGTCATCCCATTTGGACTGGACGGAGGTTCGAGACCACGTGAAACAGTATGGCATGCGAAACAGCAACGTGATGGCGATTGCCCCCACGGCAACCATTGCCAATATTAGCGGCGTGTATCCATGTACCGAGCCAGCCTACAAAAACATGTACATGAAAGAAAACTTATCCGGTAGTTTTGTAATCATTAATCAATACTTAATTGATCGCTTACAAGCGTTGGGTCTATGGAACACGGGCTTGCTCAATAAATTAAAGTTGCATAACGGATCCATTCAAGCGATTGATGACATTCCCAATGAAATCAAAGCAGTCTTTAAGGAAGTATTTGAAGTTGATGCCCGCTTTATTCTAGAGGCGGCCGCTCGCCGAGCCAAGTGGATTGATCAGTCTGCATCAACCAATGTCTTTACACGAACAACCAGTGGTCGGGTCTTAGGAGATATTTATCAAACGGCTTGGAAAATGGGTTTAAAAACAACCTATTATTTACGAACATTAGCGGCATCACAAGTAGAAAAAGCTGGGGTTGAAACAGCCGTCGCCTGTTCAATTACAGACCCCAACTGCGAAGCATGTCAATAAAATAGGAGAATATACTATGACCAGTCAAAATCAAACCGATAACCAAACAGCATCCCGCCGATCCTTGTTTCAAGCCGAGTTTAATAACGAAAGTTTGAGCAATGCTGAAATTATTAATAAACGCCGGGTCATCAATGGGTATGATGATGGCCTCATGCAGGTGTCGCCGCTCAAGCACCCGTGGGCGCGTGAAATTTTTAAAAATATGCAACGCAACAACTGGGTTGCAGAAGAAGTTCCCTTTCAAAAAGATAAAGAACAATGGGAAAGCGGGGCCCTAACCGATCAAGAAAAAGATACGTTTTTGCGTGCTTTAGCCTTTGCCTCTAACTTGGATGGCTTATTGGTTCACTCACTCAGTGAAATTATCAAGCCCAGCATTACGAGTCCGGAAGTATCCCTTGCAATAGCTCGCCAAATTTATGAAGAGTGTTTGCATGTCGATAGCTACTCCGTCATGATTGAAGCGGTTGGCCTTAATCCAGAAGATGTGTATGGTTTATATCGCCGAGACAAATCGTTGTACTACAAAAACAAACGCGTTTGGGAATCGATGTTTAAAATCAAGCGCCCCGATTTTGATACTAAAAATACCGAAGATGCCAAATTGTTTTTAGAAGCGTGTACAACCAATTTGATTTTTGAAGGCATTTTCTTTTTTAGCGCATTTTTAGTCTTTTACAATTTTGGTCGGCACAAAAAAATGCCCGGCTCCAAAGAAATGATCCAATTCATTAATCGGGATGAAGATTTACATGTGCAGTTGTTCGTTAATATTATTAATGAAATTAAACGCGAACAGCCTGAATTATGGACCCAAGCGGTTCAAGATAAAATGGTGAAAAATATCGTTGATGCCGTTCAAATGGAATATGAATGGGGATGCTCTTGCATAGGGGATGGAATCTTGGGCATCACACCCGATACATTAAAAGAATACATTCAATTTATTGGTGATTTGCGTCTAACAGCTATTGGGTTGCCCAAAGCCTTCAATACGAAGAACCCATTTCCTTGGATTGATGAGTTTACCCAAGGCAATATGATAGAAGTGAACTTTTTTGAAGGCACCGTACGCGAATACCAGACCGGTAGTTTGGAGTGGTAATCCTAATTTATGATTGAATCCGTATTATTCAAACACATGCCATTGGTTCTTCCCAATGGCATTTTTGAGGGGGACTTACTGATTAGAAACGGTAAAATTGACGCAATTGGCCCCTCGTTGTCTGTGCATGCCGAACGGGTGATTCACGAGCCCGGCCTAACAGTATGCCCCGGATTTATTGATGCCCATGTGCATTTTCGAGAACCGGGTCCAACTCACAAAGAAACCATCCAAACAGGCAGTCAAGCCGCTGCGGCTGGTGGCATTACTACCTTTTTTGAAATGCCCAACACCAATCCCATGACCGTGGATCAAGCGACTTTAGATCAAAAAAAACAAATTGCGGCAGATACATCTCTGGTAAACTATGCCTTTTTCATAGGAGCAACGCGCCAAAACTTGCACATGTTGGATGCCATTACCGGCATTCCCGGGATTAAATTATTTGCTGGCTCATCCACAGGCGATTTATTGCTTAGTGAGCCCGAGCAATGGGAAACTCTATTCTCTCGCACACACCATCGAATTAGTGTACATTCGGAAGATGAAAGCATGATTCGAGCCAAGCATGCCAATCGAACCGGGCATGAAACCGCTGCCGAGCATCCGCACATGCGTCCGAGTGAAGCGGCCATCCGGTGTACAGAAGCCCTCACCCAATTGGCAATACGCCATCAAAAACACCTGCATATTTGTCATTTAACCACCGCAGAAGAATGTGCCTATTTACACCAACTGAATTCGCCCTATGTAACCTGTGAGGTAACACCCCAGCATTTGTTTTGCAATGCGGATGATTATGCTGAATGGGGAACGTATTTGCAAATTAACCCACCCATACGGGATGCCCGGCACCAAGCGGCATTATGGAGCGCCCTACTATCGGGAACCATTCCCATGATTGCCAGTGACCATGCCCCGCATCAACGCCATGAAAAAGACCAGCCCTATGGACAAGCCCCATCGGGAATGCCCATTGTCCAGCTCACGATTCCATTGGTGTTAAATGCGATGCATGAGGGGCGATTTAAATTGGGTGATGTTGTCCGATGGTGTGCGCAAAACCCCAGTGATATTTATGGCATTGCCAATAAAGGTCGGCTTGCGGTTGGGTATGATGCTGATATTACCTTGGTAGACTTGAAACGCACTCAAACCGTTCAATCCAAGCACTTATTATCCAAATCCAATTGGTCTGTGTTTGAAGGGAAAAAACTTACAGGCTGGCCCATTATAACCATCGTTAATGGGCAATTGGTCTATGAAGACGGGGCCTGCTATCCCAACCCACACAGTGCTCAACCGGTGGCGTTTCATGCGGTTGAATCAATAGCCTAGATGCAAACTTGTGTGAGTTATGCGTGTTTGCTCGATTGTCCGGGCTGCCCGCTCAAAACGCCTGCAAACCGCCCAGCCCTCCCGCACTCAGAGACTTCGCCTTGGTTTCCCATGACCAAGCGATGGTTCTTTCATCACATTGTGGGGGGGGAGCCGTTATTGGCCAACCCAACGGAATGGCTGGCTTTGACTCAAGGGCATCGCGTGCATCTATGGACCACGGGCATTGGCAAGCCGTATTTGGATCCGCTATTGCCGTACATTCACCGCATTACAGTATTTGTTCCGGCGTATGGCCAAGCGGAATATTTAGACCATACGGGGTATGATGGTTGGGATCAACTCAACACAACGATTCAATGGATTCAGGATGCCCAAATTCCCCTACGGATCACGACCCTGGTTCGCCCCAGCACGATTCAGACATTGCCAGACTTTTATACCTGGACGCAGGATATTGCTAAAGCGCCGTTCATTCTTCAATATATTCCCACCGATGCATGGTCATCCCCATTATCGATTGAATACATTCAGCATATGCGCAAAAAAAAGAATTGTCGTGTTATTAGAAAAAAACCCGGTAGTGGGTATTGCTTAGGAGTTATACAATGAAAAAAACAGATTTGCCGGATGGTGTTTTGCGTCAATCCCCACGGATTCATGAATCGGCCTGGGTGGCGCCCAGTGCGGATATTATTGGGGATGTGGTGTTGCATGAATCGGCATCGGTGTGGTTTTCCGCTGTGTTGCGGGGGGATATTCAATCAATTTTGGTGGGTGCCCGTAGCAATATTCAGGATGGTGTTGTGGTGCATGTTGAAAATGATCGGGGCGTGGTCATTGGGGATTCGGTCACGATTGGCCATCGGGCGGTGATTCATGGATGCACGATTGAATCGGGGGTGTTGATTGGCATGGGGGCCATTATTTTAAATGGGGCGGTCATTCAATCCGGCGCAGCGATTGGCGCCGGAACTGTGATCAAAGAAAACACCCGAGTCGGCCCCAATGAATTGTGGGTGGGCGTTCCCGGACGCTATGTCAAAACAGTCCAGGGGAACTATGATACCCATTTGCAATGGGCTGAAAAATACGTCCAACTAGCGCACTGCTATCGAGGGCGCTTAGCTGCCGCCAGCACATCAGGATCACGCTGCAATTCCTGACTCGCAAACAGCAACGCACGCCCATCCTGCTGCACCGCTGCCAGCACCACCTCACGATCAGCCTTCAATGCCTCACTCGCATACTCCAACGAACGCCAATCCGGCTCAATCCGTTTCGAATCCCCTTATCTTTCTTATGGTTATATCGTGGCGCGCCCGGAGGGATTCGCCCTTCTTGAATACTCACGTATTCAGCCGGGCAGCTCCTTTCGCTTAACTCAGTCCTTCGGCCTTCGCTCTTCCTCCCTACTCGGTCGGCGCTCAATCCGTTTCGAATCCCCTTATCTTTCTTATGGTTATATCGTGGCGCGCCCGGAGGGATTCGAACCCCCGACCTGCGGATTCGAAGTCCGACGCTCTATCCAGCTGAGCTACAGGCGCATTTAAGTGCGATTCGTTTATTATGCCGAAATATAACCCAATTGACAAGCCCCTCTCCCCTCAAATAACAACTACTCTGCGTCTTGAAACAAAACAGATAAGCCCAACACACCACCAACAATCGCCAAATCTTTCAACAAGGACATCAACGCCATCGCATCACCCGCTAAATAAGCCGGTAAATGAATCGTTAAAATAAAAATCCCAATCATCGCCGCCAAGCCCAAACACGCTGTATGCGCTTTGACTTGAGCCAAAATAGCCACCCCACTCAAAACCAACGCTGCACCTGTAAAATAAACCCAGAATACGCCCCCAGGAATAAAGGATGGAACCACTCCAGCCATGCCATTCGCATTCATAAAATGAAACAAACCAAACACAATCATCGGTATCGCAATGAACAATCGAGACAAAAACATCATAGACGCACTCCTTTTTTTTACTCTAATTCACAATCAATCGGGATACGTCGCCCAAATTATCAGATAATTACTCATTTGTAAATACCCCGACCGATAGGCCACGGACCAGTTGCCCAAGTCCACCGGGTTGCGTTAAAATCTAAGAACTGATTGGGACAATCGGCGGCATAGCCAAGTGGTAAGGCAGAGGTCTGCAACACCTTCATCCCCAGTTCGACTCTGGGTGCCGCCTCCAATTACAATTCAATTTTCATATGTGGACTTATATTAAACGATATTTTATTTACGGCCTGCTGGTAATTGTTCCTACCATTGTTACCATTTGGTTTTTTGTCGCCTCTATCCAGGTTCTTTCCCGCCTACTCAGCCCCTTATTTGGACACAAATTGCCGTTTATATGGATGCTTATTTTGTCCATGATCATTGTGACACTCGTGGGCATGCTCAGCCGATTGTTTATTGGCCGAACAATCGTCGATTACATTGACAGCATTATTGCCAAAATTCCCATTATCCGAACCGTCTACACCAGCGTTCAACAACTTATTGGCACCCTAACCATTCGAAACAAACAACTGTCCCAAACCGTTTTGGTGGAATACCCTCGAAAAGGCGTCTGGGCCATGGCCTTCGTGACCCAGGACACCGCCTCGGGATTGTATGACAAATCCGGCCAGGCACTGGGCGCCGATCGTTGTGCAATCTTTGTCCCAACAACGCCCAACCCAACATCTGGTTTTTTTCTCTTTGTTAAGAAAGACGAACTTATTGAGCTCAGCATCAGTGTTGAGCAAAGCATGAAATTGCTAATCTCAGCCGGTATTTTATCAAAGTAACCGGATGCTTAGTGCGGCAATTTATTGAATATCCGGATTGTAGTGTAGTACACTAAGTCAACTATGACAACAAAGAGACGAAACGTTGCAATCATCGCCCACGTTGACCACGGAAAAACTACCCTAGTCGACCAGCTATTTAAACAGAGCGGCGCCTTCCACAATCCCGATGCTATTGAAGAGCGACTCATGGACTCCCTGAGTTTAGAAAAAGAACGCGGGATTACGATTCAATCCAAAACAGGGGCCTGTTTCTATAACGATCACCGAATTAATATTATTGATACCCCTGGGCACGCCGATTTTGGTGGCGAAGTTGAGCGCGTCTTAGCCATGACCGATGGCGTTTTATTTTTAGTGGATGCCGCAGAAGGCCCTATGCCACAATCCTATTTTGTATTAAAAAAAGCAGTCCAACACAATCTACCCATTATTGTAGTCATGAATAAAATCGACAAGCCAGCCGCTCGTCCAGACTGGGTCCTTGACCAAGTCTTCGACTGCTTAGTGCAATTAAACGCACCCGATGAATTGCTTGATTTCACCACCGTCTATGCCTCCGCCAAAGAAGGGTTTGCCAGCGCTGACCCCACAGACCGAAGCGGAAACATGAACATAATTTTTGATACCATTATTGAAAAAATTCCCGAACCAAAAGCCGATCTTGAGCACCCCTTTCAATTCCAAATCGCATCGTTTAGCTACTCAGCCTTCATGGGGCAATTGTGTATTGGTCGTATTCGATCCGGAAAAATTGCCGTGAATGACGAGATCATTGTAATGACCGGCGACACCCCCGGCGAAAAAACACGCGTTACCAAGCTATACCAATTTAAAGCCAACGAACAAGAAGAAATTACGACAGCCATTGCCGGAGACATTGTGGCAATTGCCGGCGTAAAAACTGCCCGAATTGGGGACGCCCTGTGTGACCCCAAAAACCCCATTGGGCTTCCCGGTATTCATATTGACCCCCCCACGTTAGCGATTACGTTTATGGCCAATGATTCGCCATTCTCAGGACAAGAAGGCGAATTTGTAACCCCCAACCATGTATACGATCGCTTGGATCGAGCCGCCTTATGCGATGTGGCCCTGCATGTTGAAAAACTGCCCGGTGAACGGGGCATTAATGTTTCTGGTCGCGGGGAGCTTCACTTGGGAATTTTGATTGAAAACATGCGTCGGGAAGGCTATGAATTTCAATGCTCTAAACCCAATGTGATTTTAAAAGAAGAAAACGGCCAAAGGTTGGAACCCTATGAAGTTTTAACCATTGATGTGTCCGAAGATCTGATGGGCAGTGTAATCGAACAGTTGGGTTACCGAAAAGGCACCATGCAAAGCATGGAACAAGAGCATGGCCAAGTCCGCTTAATTTATCACATTCCCAGCCGTGGGTTGTTGGGCTATCAAGCTGAATTCATGATGGCCACCAAAGGAACTGGCGTTATCAATTATCGCTTTCATGAATATGGCCCCTATGTTGGGGAGTTGAGAACCCGCAAACAAGGCGTTTTAATTTCCAAAGAAACCTGTGAAACAGTCGCCTATGCCCTGTATCATCTGCAACCCCGTGGCACATTGTTTGTTGGCCCAGGGGTTCGGGTATACAAAGGTCAAATTATTGGCCAGCACGCCAAAGACGACGATCTTACAGTCAATGCAGCCAAAAGTAAAAAATTAACCAATATGCGATCAGCCGGCGCAGATGACAGCTTGGTGCTAACCCCGCCCAAAGCCATGCAATTGGAAGATTATTTATCTTTTATTGATGACACCGAATTGGTTGAATTCACCCCCAAGTCCATTCGAATTCGAAAAAAGAATTTGCAGCAAGTATAAGGAATGATCAAAGCAATCACTCAAACACTCGTAAGTTTATTGGCTCTATTTGGGGCTGGGCTTTCTGGGTATATTGTTTTAATTAAAGCCATGCAAACCGGCTGCAGCACAACTGCATGCAATACTGTGCTTAGCAGTCCGTACGCCAGTGTATTTGGAGTTTCTAACGCTAGCCTTGGTGTGGGGTTTTACTTAGTATTATTGCTGCTATCTATACGCCGAGACTGGTTCCTAGCCTTAATTGGGATTGGTACTGCAGCCCTAGCCTCCTTGGGATTGATACTTATCCAGGCCTTTATTATCAAGGATTGGTGTTTCTTATGCATCACATCAGCCAGCACAATTACCCTATTGTTAATTTTAATTGCATGGCTGTATCAACAAAACCCTGAAAAGCCCCGTTGGGATATGGGGTATCTGCTAGTACTCAGCGCTGTGTTTTTAACCGGTCCGATTTTGCATTACGGTGTTAATTCTATTGTGACTCGTGATTCGGTTATCATTCACATCGACGGCAAAGGCTATACACAATCAGACGTTGATGCTGAGCTTGGCCTTCGCATGATCAAGCTAAAAAACCAGCAAAACCAATTACGAAAAAATTGGGCATACGAATACGCTATTGCACGTGAGGCGGCCGCCAACCAGGTTGCGCCTGGGGTTCTGATGCAAATGGTCTTTCCTTCCCAGCCGTCGGTTGCGTCTATTAACGCCTATCAAACCTATTTAGAAGATACGTATCAGATTGGCTTCACATTACCAACAAGCAGCCAAATAAACTTGCCCCGAACACCGCACACATTTGCTAAAAAAGGGCCCGACAATGCTGCCTTTCGCATTGTTAGCTTTTCCGATATCCAATGCCCATATTGCAAAACCAAACACCAAGAGCTCGACGCCCTTCAGGCTCGGTACCCCCAAGCGATTCAGATTGAATACCGGCACTTTCCACTGGATCATCACCCCGAAGCCAAGCGGGCAGCCCGGGGCAGTTGGTGCGCCGGACAATCCGGCCAATTTTGGGCATTTTTAGATGCGACTTTTGACCAAGCACAAAGCCTGAGCCCATCCAGTCTCATGACAATCGCCAAAAACCTAGACCTGGATACTCAAGCCTTTTTAGCGTGTTTAACTGGGCCCGATAGCCTCAATGCTGTTGAGTTGGATATCCAAGCAGGCATCCAGTTGGGTGTTTCCCAAACGCCCAGTGTATTTGTGAATGGGCATTACACCAGTGACCGCATTACCGCCAAGTCCTTGGGGCTTCCCGAATAAGTCTACTTGATTACCCGATACCGATTTTGATACAATTGTACTCAAGAAATACACTGTATCAGGGATATTAAAGCCAGAGAGACAAAGCAACCATGAGTAATTTTGAACAATTTGCCAACCAGCCATATCAATATGGATTTACCACCAATATTGAAACCGACGCCTTTCCTCCGGGCTTGGATGAGTCCGTCATTCGTGCTATCTCAGAAAAAAAACAAGAACCAGCCTTTATGCTGGAGTACCGGCTGAAAGCCTTTCGGCATTGGCAAACCATGCGCGAGCCCACTTGGTCCGCCGTGGACTACCCGGCCATTGATTTTCAAGCCATTTCGTATTACGCAGCCCCCAAGAAAAAAGAAGTCTTAAACAGCATGGATGACGTGGACCCCGAACTCAAACGGACCTTCGAAAAGCTGGGTATTCCTTTGACCGAGCAAAAACGATTGGCCAATGTTGCCATGGATGCCATTTTTGACAGCGTCTCCGTGGCGACAACGTTTAAAGAAAAGTTAATGAAAAAAGGGGTGATCTTTTGCCCCATTTCAGAGGCCGTTCAAAAGTATCCGGACTTGGTCGAGCAGTATTTGGGCTCTGTAGTGCCGCATACGGATAATTTTTATGCAGCCCTCAACAGCGCCGTATTTTCCGATGGCTCGTTTGTATATGTGCCCAAAGATACGGTATGCCCCATGGAATTATCCACCTATTTCCGAATTAACACCCAAGATTCGGGCCAATTCGAGCGCACCCTCATTATTGCCGATACCAACAGCTCCGTCAGCTATTTGGAAGGGTGTACAGCCCCAGCCTTTGATACCAATCAATTGCATGCAGCCGTTGTGGAATTGGTCGCCTTGGACAATGCCGAGATTAAATATTCAACCGTTCAAAACTGGTATGCGGGTGACCCCAAAACCGGCGCTGGCGGTATTTACAATTTTGTGACCAAGCGCGGCAAGTGCCAAGGCAAACGATCCAAAATTTCATGGACCCAAGTGGAGACCGGGTCCGCCATCACGTGGAAATACCCCAGCTGCGTCTTAATTGGGGATGAATCTGTTGGGGAGTTTTATTCGGTTGCCTTGACCAACCACAAGCAACAAGCCGATACTGGGACTAAAATGATCCATGTGGGTAAAAATACAACCAGCACGATTATTTCCAAAGGCATCTCTGTGGGTGAATCGGACAATGTGTATCGTGGGCTAGTGCAAGTCAATGCCTCCGCCGATGGGGCTCGAAACTTTACCCAATGCGATTCCATGTTAATTGGGGATCAATGCAGTGCAAAAACATTTCCAGATATTCAAACCCGCAACCCAAGCGCTACAGTTGAGCACGAAGCCTCAACCTCTAAAATTGGAGATGACCAGCTCTTTTATTGCCAACAACGGGGCATGACCATGGAGCAAACGATTAATATGATTGTGGGGGGATTTTGTCAATCGGTCTTTAAACAATTGCCGATGGAATTCGCCAGTGAAGCGACCCAGTTATTAAATTTAAAATTAGAAAATTCAGTTGGATAAGGAGAATACGTATGTTGTTTAGTGTTGATCGTTTATGTGCCAGTATTGATGAAACGCCCATTCTCAATGGCTTGTCTCTGTCTGTGAATGCGGGTGAGGTGCATGCCATTATGGGCCCCAATGGATCGGGGAAAAGCACATTGGCCAAAGTTATTGCTGGGGATGAGACCTACGCTGTGTCCAGTGGAAGCATTCATCTGAACGGAGAAGCATTGGATGAGATGGACCCAGACGAGCGGGCCATGGCTGGCTTATTTTTAGCCTTTCAGTATCCGGTTGAAATCCCTGGGGTTAACAATGCGGATTTTCTTCGACAGGCCTACAACAACCGGCAAAAACACATGGGCAAGCCTGAATTGGACCCATTGGATTTTGATGGGGTTTTGCAAACTGTATTAAAGCAGTTGCGCATGGATACGGCATTTGCAGACCGAGACTTAAACGCCGGATTTTCTGGCGGTGAAAAAAAACGCAATGAAATTTTACAATTGTTGCTCTTAAACCCTAGCCTGGCAATTTTAGACGAAACCGATTCGGGCTTGGATATTGATGCCTTGCGCATTGTATCTGAAGGGGTCAATTCGTTTAAGTCTGACACCAATGGGGTTGTACTCATTACGCATTACCAACGCTTGTTGGATCATATTAAGCCTGATTTTGTGCATATTTTATACAAGGGTCGCATTATTGAATCGGGGGATGCCGCTCTGGCTGTATCACTGGAAAAACATGGGTACGATGATATTGTCCAAGCCTATGAATCGGCACATGCCAATGGCTAAATTTACCGACCTTTACATTGACACCATTGCCGATACTCCCCAGCGCATTGCGATTGATCTGACTGAGCAAGATCAAACCGCACACTGGCACATTCACTTAGCCAATAATGCTCAGGCGGTTGTGTTCTACGATCAGACAGCCGGTTCCAATGTCGCGCTTGATGAACACCTTCAGGTGAGTTTGGGGGAAAACGCCACGCTGTGTTTATTAATTCAACACGCTTTACAACCGTGCAGCACAATCAATCAAACTATGAGCGTTACCATGGGAGCCGATAGCCATTTAACCAGCGGAATTATTACCCAAGGGGGCAAACACGTGGACTACTCCGCCACGGCCACATTTGATGCTACAGGGGCCCATGCTGATTTTTTTGGTGTGTCTAAAATTACGGATAAAAACAGCGTTAATTTTAATATTCACGCCAATCACAGCACGCCCAACAGCAGCAGCAACCAAACCTTTCGTAGCATTGTGTATGATACCGCAATCTCCAATCACAACAGCCGGGTAACCGTGGGCCGAGCCGCCAAGGGGACTTTAACGCATCAGTTAAGCCAGCATATTCTGTTGTCTAAGCGTGCGTCTGGCAACGCCAAACCCGAGCTGGATATTTTGACCGATGATGTGCAATGCAATCACGGCGCTACTATTGGGCAATTATCGGATGAAGCCCGATTTTATTTGCAAGCTCGGGGATTATCCAAAACTGAAGCTGAAGCCTTATTACTAAACGCCTTTTTACAGGACAGTTTGGATCAAATGGCCCCCGAACCCATTCGCCAATGGTTAAAACCGATTTAATTCGTCAACAATTCCCCATGCTTGTCCAAGACCCTGAGTTGGTCTACTTGGACAACGCCGCCACTACGTTAAAGCCTCAGTGTGTGATTGATGCGATTCAGTCGTTTTATTCCCAACGGTATGGTACCGTGCATCGAGGGGTTTATTGGCTATGCCAGCAAGCCACCCAAGAGTATGATACCGTTCGCGCCCAGGTTCAGCGATTTATTAACGCCAAATCGGATCGTGAAATTGTCTTCACCAAAGGCACCACCGATGCCATTAACTTGGTGGCCAGTGGGGCTGGAAACGTCTGGTTATCCCCTGGGGACGAAATCCTCATTACCCACACGGAACACCATGCCAATATTATTCCCTGGCAGCAAGTGTGCCATCAAGTGGGGTGCACGCTGGTGGTTGCGCCTGTCATGGCCAATGGGCATTTGGACATGGTTGAATTTGAGAAAAAACTAAACCAAAAAACGGCCTTGGTCGCCGTGGGGCATATTAG
>CAXPTH010000004.1:0-5031 GCA_964220215.1 Alteromonas sp.
TCCGTCATTCAACGATTACACACACACCAGCCAACGATCCCCGTGGTCTTGGGGGTATCCCCATTTATTGACCCTGAGGATTGGGCCCAATTTCAACGCACCCACGACTGCTCGGGCATAACCAGCATTCATACCACATCCATGACGCCCTACATAGCCAATGCTCAGCTCATTGTGACAATACCCGGCACCAACAACGCCCAAATGGCGTATTTAAACAAACCGGCTCTCGTACTATTACCAACCAACAAGCCCAGAGCACTCATTTTAGATGGTCTGGCTGGGTTAATTGGAAAACTCCCTATTTTGGGCACCGCTATATTGCGAATAGCCATTGCCTATAAACTAAAAAATACCGCATTCTTTTCATTGCCAAACCGATGGCTCGGTCAAACGATTTATCCTGAATATGCGGGTCATCTTGACGAGGAACCCGTGGCAACAGCGATCGCCACACTGTGGAACCGTTCAGACCAACAGAAGAAAATCAAATCTAGCCTATCAAAACTGACAAAAAAATATACAGCAAAAAATATATTACGTCTTTTATTTGGGCGTTAGGCTCTACAGTGTGGTATAATTATATGCAAGAGCGATGACAATTATAAAAAAAAAGGATTGGCAAGATAGTGGTCGTTTTGTTCAGAATTGTCCGGACAAAAATCCAGTTCCGGAAAAACCAACAAACGCCATTCAGGCGGCGGCTAGTGATTCGGCAGATGACCCATTAGCCCCCAGTCAAGCCGATGTCCTTGATGCTCAGGATGCGGCATCCCGTGAGGCTGAGCGCCAAGCCTTTGAGGCTGAATTAATTGATCTCAAAAAAGAAACCTTAGACTCAGCCTATGCGGCTGGCTTTGAAAAAGGAAAAACAGAAGGATTTGAATCGGGCTCTGCAGAGGCATTGAGCCAATACCAAGCAGATTCAGCCGCATTGTTAAACGCTGTTAATGTGTTATCCAAAGAAGAAACAAATTTAATCAAACACTCACAAACGGGTCTTGTCACACTCGCAAGCAAAATTGCTCGGCGACTTTTATCGTGCGAATTAACCTTGAATCCGGACGTGATTCATCACATTGTGTCCGAAGCGTTAACCAAAATTACGGACAAAAGCACCGTTTCAATTCGGGTCCATCCCGATGACTTACCCGCCCTGCAAACGCATCAATCAACACTCAAACAACTGGTGCCCGATATTCAAACCCTCCATCTAGATAGCGACCCCAATATTGAACCCGGTGGCTGCATGATTGAAACCAGCTTGGGTTATATTGATGCTACGGTCGCCACCAAATTAGCAAGCATTGAACTCGCTATACAAACCGTTGATGGACCCACAAAGTTTGAGCCTGAGTCTGACCTTGAATCTGACCTTGAATCATCGTGAGCCATTTCGATTTTAATCGCTACCATGCCGCCATTGACCATGCAAAACTAATTCATGTCATTGGCAAAGTACTCAAAGTCATTGGCTTGGTAATTGAAGCCCAAGTTCAGGGCGTTAGTATCGGAGAGCTATGTGCGATTGACCACCCATCGGGGGATTCTGTCTTAGCCGAAGTGGTTGGGTTTCGAGAAAAACAGGTCCTACTCATGCCCCTCACAACCACGCAAGGCATTCGACCGGGCGCTCGCATTTTTGCGACCGGAAAACCCATACAAGTCGGGGTTGGCCCAGGGTTGCTGGGCCGAGTACTCGACGGACTGGGCAACCCGATTGATGGCAAAAGCCCACTGATTGTTGATGACCACTACCCCATTGATCAAGACCCCCCCAACCCCATTGAACGGCCACGTATTAATGAACGACTGGCTATGGGTGTTCGGGCCATTGATGGGCTGCTCACTGTTGGAAAAGGACAACGCATCGGTATTTTTTCAGGGTCTGGTGTTGGCAAAAGCACACTCATGGGCATGTTGGCTAGAAATTGTGAATCGGATATTAACGTGATTGCCTTAATTGGGGAACGCGGCCGAGAAGTCAAAGACTTTATCGAAGAGTCTTTGGGGGATGAAGGGCTCAAGCGATCCGTCGTCATTGCCGCTACATCGGATCAAGCCCCACTGATTCGACTCAAGGGCGCCCTATTGGCAACCAGCATTGCTGAGTATTTCCGAGATCAAGGCAACGACGTGCTGTTTATGATGGATTCGGTCACCCGGTTTGCAATGGCCCAACGTGAAATTGGGCTGGCAACCGGTGAGCCACCCACTACCAAAGGCTACACCCCCTCTGTATTTGCCATGCTTCCACGACTCATGGAACGCGCTGGCATGGCTAAAACTGGATCCATCACGGGCATTTACACGGTATTGGTTGAAGGCGATGACACCGATGAACCCATTGCCGACTCCGCCCGAAGTATTTTGGATGGGCACATTATTTTAAGCCGAGCCATTGCCGCCAAAAACCACTACCCCTGTATTGACGTTAATATGTCTATTAGCCGATTATTCAGTCATTTGTCCGATGACAATCATGTTAAGTTAGCGGGCAAGTTGCGTGAAATTTTAGCACAATACAATGAAGCTGAAGATTTAATTAACATTGGGGCTTATGTGAGTGGCAGCAACCCCAAAATTGATGAAGCCATTAATAAAATAGACCGTGTGAACGATTTTTTAAAACAAAGCACCCATGAGTCGATTAGCTTTGAGGATACCCTTCAAAAATTGCGTACAATTGTATGAGTCAGTCCGGCAAACAAAAACGATTTAAGTATCGCCTTGAATCTGTGTTAACGGCTCGGGAAACTAAAAAAAAACAACAACAAGCCACCCTATCCAAAGCGCAACGTATTCAAGCTGAAGAAAAACGAAAAGAAGAAGAAATAAAGAAATTTCAGGCTGAAAAGTATATGGAATTGCGAACAGAGCTCAGCGCTGGCGCAACGGTTGATTTTAATTCATTAATCTTACGAAAAACCCACTTGGAACGACTGGCCAAAGCCGTGGATCAACAAATCGAAACCCGTGAAAAAGCTGACGCTGTGGTCCAAACCGAACAAGAAAATCTAACCTACTGTACACAGGCCGAAAAAATCATTAAAAAAGACAAAGAGAATCGACGAACGCTCTGGAAACGGGCCGTCCAACGCGAAGAAATTAAAACCATTGACGACATTGCATCGGGTCAGTTTGTACGCAAACAACAAGATCAATTTATTGACGAAACAGACTAAAAATGCTATAATATAGTCATAATTTAATAGAAATAACCATGGGTAGGGAAAATGAAAAACTTAAACATTAATCAGCTGACTGTATCGCTTCTTGTTGCCCTTGGTGTTGGTCTACATGTTAATTGGTGGATAGCGCTATGTTCGGGTGCCTTCGCTGGGCTGATTTTCCAAATCATTGTTGATACTCACCATGCCCGTGTTCGTCGGGAAAAAGCGCTCGTTTTAATTGAAAAAAAACTGGCTCGCATTCAAGAAAGTTTAAAGAAAAAGACAGACTCAAGCACCAACACCAACCCCATGTGCATTGTTGTTCAAGAAATTAACAAAGAAAAACCGCGGGATGAGCGCAATTATTTTGTATTAACCGATCCGATTTCCGAATCCGATTGGTTTAAACTCATGAACAACATGAGCCAACTCAAAAATGCTACCCGAGTCCAAGCCATTTTTCCCAGTCACCCCAGCACATTGGCCAACCGAACCCTCTCAAATTTTATTTCAGACCAACACTCCGACAAATCCTTTTATTTCCCATCGCATTTGATTAGTTTTAACTAAATGCGAATCCGTATTGGCAGCGGCGTATACCGTGTAACACGATGGGCCATTACTGGGATCGTCTATACATTTCAGCGTCTCTTCGGCCGTGCGTATGATCTAGAATCCGCTATTCACATTGGGGATGCCCTATTGGCCCGATGCCATACATGGCGATTCTTTAAACACCCCTGTCCCAATCAAGCACCCATTATGGTATGCGGATTGGCATTTCCAAGCCCTGTTACGATTGCAGCCTTTAAAGCCGACATCCCCAGTTTAAATTTTTGGCTAGCGTTGGGAGCTGGTGGCGTTTGTGTTAAAACCATGCGATTACACCCCGCATCGGGGAACCCCCGACCACGCGTTGCCGAAATATCCATACGAAACACCCGGTGTTTAATCAACGCGTTGGGACTTCCCAGCGATGGGATTGACACAACCCTTCAAACACTTAAAACAAGTCCTGTTTTATCTGTAGGGCGCCCCATTGGCCTAAGCATTTATGGTGAATCACTGGCCGATTACACGGCATTAACACAGCGTATTATAGCCGCTCAATTACCCGGGCCTCATTATATTGAACTGAACAGCAGTTGCCCGAATCTTGGCCACGATACCAACGATAGCACAACCAGTTTAGTGGATATTGTAAACGCCGTTCGAGCCCTAACGCCATTGCCCATTAGCCTGAAGTTATCCCCCATGTGGCGCGATCATACCCTGGATATTTTAATAGCCAGTTTAAGTGATTGTCCGGATATTATACTCAATAGCGGCAACAGCCACTACCAGACCTTGGATGCGCTTGGTCTCAATACCCACACGCTGTCCATGCCCGGTGGCGGCATTACGGGCACACCTATTTTTGAGGCGACACTCGCCCGTATTAAAACCCTAAGCCGATACCAGCGCCCCATGATTGCAACGGGTGGCATTTCAACGCCGGAGCAAGCACGCGCCGTGTTAAACGCCGGTGCCTCATTGGTGGGCATTGCCACCGGTGTTGTGTTTGATCCCTACTGCATTGTTCGCATTAACCACCATGAATAAATACAGCCTTATTGCCGGCTGTCTGGGGCTGGTGGCGGTCTTGGGACTCTGGCTATATCCTTGGGCAAACCCTGCAGTAACGCTTCATGTCAAGCCTGGGACGCCTGCCATCCATGTTGCCCAGGCATTAAAAAACCAAGGGGTGATTCGATCTACAACCGTATTTAAGGCCATGACTGCCATTGTTGGGAACCGCATTAAACCCGGTCCCCACCAGATCCCCGAGTCCGTATCTTGGAAACAATTATTGGCTATT
>CAXPTH010000005.1:0-36179 GCA_964220215.1 Alteromonas sp.
TGGCTTTAAAAATTGGGGAGCAAAAACCATAAAAGCAGCGACCATGTCAAGAGAAAAAAACAGAAAATAAACGGAGGGTCTACGGGTAGAAAAAATATAAAGTTAGGCTAATAAAGATCCAATGCTAGCCAACAAGTGTTTAATCACTAGAAGAATCTAGATTTTGCCAACTGTCTGCTATGGGTTTCCAATTGGCTCTTCTCGTTACTGTTTGACCATCTAAATCTTTTCCGGTCCAAACATTCCAAAAATCAGGATCATCGGAATGTGGTCTATGTTCTTTAGGTAAATCATTCATTTTTACTAATATGGGCAATTCCGAAGCCCATCCTAATAAAATTGCATTTTGTGAGGGAAGTGAGGGTAGCTCCCTCAGCAATCCTTTTAGATTATCGGGTACCAGTCTATGAATTAATTCTTGATCACGGTCATTACTAATTCGGTGCAACAAAAACGAATTGCACTGTGATAATACAGTTGGAGAAAGCTCAGAAGGGCGCTGAGATGAAAGTATAAGTCCAAGTCCAAATTTCCGACCTTCTCTTGCAATTCGTTCGAAGACTTGGCAACATACTGATGAGGCATCCTGATTTTCAGAATCGTCTCTATATCGTTTAACAAACGTATGGGCTTCTTCCATAACTAAAACTGTTGGTAGAACGACTCCATTTGATTTCCTATATCTCTGGAGTGCATCAAATACCATTCTGCCAATTACCGCGGTTACAACGTGAATGACTTCTGTTGGCACAAGAGATAAATCCAAAATGGCTACACAAGTCTCGTCATTGGCGCTACCAAGATAATCGGACAACCAACTATCAAGGGTTAAATCGCCACTATCACCAACCACAGATCTCATACGCGTATCAGAAAGAAATGATCGAATTCTTGAAACTAAAAAATCAAGGTACTGACTAACCCCTTCTTGTTCAGACAAAATATGAAGATGATCAGCAAAATCTGTTCCATTGAAGGGGATTGGGACATCCTCATCAGGCCCTTCCTGATAAATAATACCACCTAGGCTTTTTACGGATTCTTCCAAAGAATTAATAATTTCCTGCGTTTGTTTTTCGGTAAAAGCGCGATAATATTCAATTACTTTTCCGTCCTTCTCGAAAGAGTTAAAAGTTGATTGTAAACTGCTATTGATAGCGGTTTCTACATTAGTGAGATCAATATCTTCGAATTGACTCTTTTTAGATTCAATATCCTTGCAAATCGCTTTTAAACGGAAGCCAAATTTTGTTTCATCTGTTTTTATTGAACCAGCCTTTATATCTCTCTGAATAGAGATCATGGTAGATGAAAGATATCGACGTAACTCGAGTTTCTTTTCCTCAATTGACGTACCTAAAGGAGTATTTCTGCCAGCCTTAACTTCTCGAAGTGCCCTTTTTAATAAGGGGCGTTGTACCTTGGAACTCGCATGAGTAAATGAACACCATTCTGCACTATTCCAAAACCATAACGGAACTTGGAGCAACAATTCTCCCGATTCTATATTTGCATCAACTTTAAATATTTTGGATTTGACTGAATTTTCTTTATCTGAAAATGCACGAGAATATTCTCCATTTGGATCCAAAATAATAAATCGGGCATTAGGAGTTTTGTTGCTTTCCCTCTGAGCTTGCTCCAAAGACCAACGAATAAGTCCCGCTACAGAACATGACTTGCCACTACCCGTGTTCCCAAGGACCGCAAGATGTCGTCCAAACAGGCGGTCTGGGTCTATGCAAACTTCCGCATTTCCGGCTAGTGGGCTCGTGCCTATTTTTATTCGTCTGCGTTCTCCTGATTCAACAATTGATCGAAGTTGCCTGTCTGTAGGAAGTACTACAGACGCCCCTATTGAAGGCAACGCATCTGCACCACGCCGAAAACAATAGGTACCTTCCTTATTTGTTGCAGTTGTTTTTGACTTTAAGGTACCTAACGGATTGAGACGCATTTTTCTTAATGGATATGGCAAGTCTATTAAGCCGAAATCTTGCACACCTTTTCTTTTTGGAAAAGCTGATCTTTCAACTGTGATCCATTCAATCTGTCCAACTAAGTAACCATCATCAACGGGTACTAAAACATAACTGTTTACTCTAGGAAAAGGCCGAGGACCACCCGTATTTAATGCAACCGACTCTGGGGCCTCAATATCCAATAAAACTTTGATCTCATCAGGTGAAACAAAATCCACAGTGCCAATACGTAGACTTCCAGCGTATTCAAAAGGTGTTTGACTCATAGAAAGCTAACCTCTTGAGAGTCTGAATTAGGGGTGCTTTTATCTTGTTCCATAGACTCAGTTCCCCAACGAGACTTAAGTAATTCAGCCATGCGGAATGTAGTTTTATCGATTGCCGGTTTTGGTAAATAACAATCTACAAGAGTTTGAAAATCACCTAGGTGGGGTCCGATAAGAAGTGTGATTTGGGCGTGTCGCCCCAAGCGTTCATATGTTCTCATGATTCTTTCCAATGGATCATCATAGGAAATGATAACTAGATGAGTAGAAGGTATTGTCAGCATATCTTCAATAACTCGGTTGATATGTTCGTCTCCAAAACTATACCCATATGAAATAAGAGTACTATTAGGGCGACAAGTGGCAGAGGCAAAATCTCGAAAGAGCTCAACATAAGGGTAAGCGGATGTTTCACGATCTTTTGCGGCATTCGGGTAAACCATGAGTTGAAGAACATCGTCTTCGATCAAGCCTGGAGTTTTTAAGTATGGATCAATTTTCTCTGCTCCAAACGGTACCCCAATTCGCCGAATATTTTGTCTTGTATTAATCCAATCAACTGATCCGTGCAGTTTTGTAAATTTTGCAACCCCTTCAAGATAGCGAGGTTCGCCTCTGATTCCTGGCGGGTTGTAATGAATATCAATATCAAGTCTGGAAGATCGAAAAATAGGTGAAAGCACTCCTACAAAACGATCTAACAAATGAAGTCCTGCTAGATCAGCTCCAGTTTCAATATAGCGATCGTAATTGGTTGTGAATATTTGCAACCTATCTCGAGTTCCTGTTCGACTTGCAAAACTCATTAAGAAACTAACAAGATAATTAAATGCCGTTTCTCTCTTAGAGGAATCCGAGCTTATTAGATCAGATTCACCCTTAAGTATCGATTTTGAAAAACTTTCTAAAATAGTTTTGAGATCTTTTTGAATATATTTATATTTTTCGTCCCCGGTTATTTCAAGTCCACGAATTAGTTCACTTGCTGTACGAATTTGATCTTCAATATTACCTGTGTCTCTACCAGATTTTTCTGCAGATATTTTTGCTGCTTTCTCTATCTCGTTTGAATAGTGCGTGAATGTTACGGCATTCATACCTGGAAGTGATGTGTCGGTAGCAATTTGATGAACAGCGTGAGTCAATCCTGAACCCAATAGAAGAGACAAATGTTCAGATTGGAATAATGCAGTTAACCAGGGTTCGATTCTTGGACGCAGCACTTCGGAGCCAAATTCCTGGTTAGAGGTTATCCATGAGCATGTGCTATCGGAGTTTGCTAATTTGAATTTTTGTGAAGTTGGCTTTTCTTCAGTAATTTCCTCAAAAAACAGCGGAGTCTTGTCATCCCTAGATTTAAGAATATTTTTTTTTGATGTAGTCACTGTCAAGCACCTCACTTCTAACTTTGGATTAAGCAAATCACCTTTAAGTGTACTATTTTTGATTCGAACGGGCGATAACTGAATTAAGCAATTGCAGAAAACCCTGTGTTATCGAGTACACTTCCTCCGTTTCTTTTCTGTTTTTTTCTCTTGACATGGTCGCTGCTTTTCTGGTCCCAAAAAAATAAATTTTTCAAGCCAGAAAGGAGCAAATAAAATGTCAATTTCATCAATTCAAAATCTTGTGAGCCAGCACGAAGAGTCGCCCGTGAGGTGCCTCACAAAATCCGTGGGGGTCATCGGTTCCCGAAGCCTTCCATACACCGTAGCCAACAAAGTCGGTGATATTGTCCAAGATCTCATTAAACGCAAATATCACATTGCCACCGGTGGTGCCATCGGTGCCGACCAATTTGTCATCGAACGCTTGTTAAGGCTTGGCTTATCCGACCATTGCACCGTGTACAGCCCATGGCAAAATTACGCTGGTTTTCCCATTAAAGTCCGTGCCATGATGCGGCAATTCAAAGACTACGGCGGGCATTTGTTATGGGGTGAAGTCGGCGGAAATGAACCCCAACACCTCATCAAAATGGGCTTGTTGTTACGCAATCAACGTCTTGTGTCTGCCTGCTACGGGCTTGTCGCTTTCATTGACGGCCAGTCTCGTGGCTCCATCTTCACCATTCAAAAAGCCGCTCAAAAGCGACTCACCATCGTGGTCTTTCCGCATGACTGCCATTTGCCAGAAATCGACTTTGTTAAATGGGTGCCATTGAAATGCGGTGGCTGTTGGGACGGTGGTTTCAAAGCCGTGTACTTGAAATAAGGGAGGAAAACATCATGACTAAACAACAATTAAAACAACTCATTAAAACAGACATCCACACACGCTCATTAGACGCTTGGCTCATTAGAAATGTGTGTAACCGTGTTGGGTGTCCACCGTTTGACTCGCTCGACGACATTTCCCGCCATGGATGTGAAAGTGGGTGTGTTCCCGAACTCATTTACACCACCGATTGCCTGCACTTCTACCAACGCTTTGAAGCCAATATTTGGGACATTGTCCGCACCTTTTTAGAGGATACCGGCCAAAGTTTGGGGCAGTTTTTAGATGGGTTTTCATCAGATATTCAAGATGAAATTACCTTTAAAGTGAAATTGACATGGTTTGCAGTTGAAGAAACGGCTCACAAGTTAGCCTGTCGGCTTTTGCCATATTAACGAGAAAAAATCATGACTTTAAAACAAGAAAAAAGAAACGAAGAAGACGTGTTAGCCTGCGCCGCCGTGGGCGGGCGGCGGCGCGTTCTCGGTTCTAGCCTGGGGGTTCAGGTATGACTCAAGAAACGTTTGTAGTTGATCTATACATTCGGGTTTCAACCGATCGTCAGGCCAAAGAAGGAGATTCTTTAGAAGAGCAAGAATCTGAACTCAAAAAGTTTTGTGACTATCGGAATTTCAAGATTCATAAAGTATTCATTGAGCGTGGTAAATCCGGTGGCAATACGAATAGACCCGAATACAAAAAGCTGGTCAAAGACATTGAAGCCGGCAAAATCAATGCCGTTGTGGTTAAAAAGTTGGATCGTCTTTCACGGTCATTGTTGGACTTTGAACAACTCACCGTCAAACTTCATGCCCACGATGTGGGCTTCATTTCACTACGCGAAAACTTCGATACCACCACAGCCATGGGAAAAGCCATGCTTCGAGTGGCCTTGGTGTTTGCTCAATTGGAACGAGAGCAAACCGCCGAGCGCATCAAAGACGTGTTCGCTTGGCGAGCGGAGCAAGGTTTGTACAACGGTGGTACTCGGCCTTTTGGTTATGATTCAGTGTCCTCAGAACTCATCCCGCATAAACAAGAAAAGAAGGCCATTCAGTTCATGTTTGAAACCTTCCTTCGCACCAAATCCACGACCATTGTAGCCAATGAATGCAACGCCATGGGCTTTCGGAATCGCAACTGTGCGTTGTGGGACAAACGGCAAATCCACAAGATTCTCAATCATCCGGTGTACTTGGGGAAAATCCGATGGAACGGGCAAGTATTTCCGGGGATTCATCAGCCGTTAGTGTCGGAATCCGTTTTTAATCAAGCTCAAACTATCTTTGCTGAACGCAAAACCAATCGGGAAAGCAAAACAGTTTTAGGCTTGCTCAAAGGTGTGTTGTTTTGTGCTAAATGTGGCCATCCGATGACGCCCAATTACACGAAAAAACGAAAAGGCAACATCTATCGGTATTATCGTTGTGTCAGCACGCTGAACCCTAAAGAAAAACCGTGTTCAAACAAGTATTTCAACATGGAAAAGGCCAATGAAATTGTCATTGAAAAGGTTCTGAACTGCGCCACCGAGGAGCAATTGGAGAAAATTTCACAACACGTTGAGCAGAAAAACGAGGTTGTCCGTCATCAATTGCAAGCGGTTCAAACGGAAATCGATGGCTTAGAAAGCCTTTTGGAAGCGGTCAAAACCAAGAAAGAGAAATATTTGGACTCGCTCATTTCGAACCAGTTTGTGGCTAAAGAGAGGGAAATGATTAACGCCAAAATCGATGAATTCACGATTCAAGAAAAACAATTTAAGGGCAGCATTATGAAGCAACAATTTGAATACACTCAAAAAGAAGAACAGCTTTCCAGCGTGGAAACGCTTAAAAAAGAACTGGTGTTCTTCAAAATCAATTCGCAATCACTGGGGACAAACGAACTTAAAAAGTGGCTTCTAGCCAACGTTGAACGGGTGGATATTTCTAGTGAAGGGGTGAGTGTAAAGTTTAAATCGGTTGATCTGTCGGTTTGATGAGAAGATCATGATGGCGGAGAGTGAGGGATTCGAACCCCCGGTGCCTTTCGACACAACGGTTTTCAAGACCGCCGCATTCGACCACTCTGCCAACTCTCCGCGTGGTCGATTTTACTTCAATCAGTTGCAGAAGCAAAAAGGACCAGAAAGACTAGAATACCACATTTTTGGGTGAATACCCAGAGGAAAAATTTGTTCTTTTAGAAAGTCATGAAATAGTGTTATAATTTGAACCATAATTGATTTTAGTTAGTATAGTTTAGAAGTTAAAGGAGCATTGTTATTTCTAGTTTATTCCCAAAATGGACCAACAAATTACCCCTGATTGTACTAACAATCGTGGGAGCCAAAGTCTTCGGGCTTATTTTTGTATTCACGTACTGGTTTAGCCCAGAAAATCTAAATGTTGGGTATGAGCCTAAACAGCCCATTAACTACAGCCACGCCCTGCATGCCGGTGAGTTGGGTATTGATTGCCGATACTGTCACGGTAACGTGGATCAAGGCGAGCGTTTGGTATTGCCCGCCGCCGAAACCTGTCTAAATTGTCACTCAATGATAAAGAAAGACTCGCCTGAAATTATGAAAATTCGCAAAAGTGTGGCCGACAATGTCCCCATCGAATGGGTCAAGGTTCACCACCTAGCCGACTATGCTTATTTTGATCACAGCCGTCACGTTAAATCGGGTATGGGCTGTGCCACCTGTCATGGCAACATTCATCAGCAAGCAGTTGTTCGGCAATCCGAGCCGCTCAGCATGGGCTGGTGTCTCGATTGTCACCGAAACCCAGAGCAATATGTCCGTCCAAAGTCAGAAATCACCAACATGGATTGGAAAGCCGAAGATCAAGCGGCATTGGGTAAAGAATTAGTGGCCACATATCACCTCAATCCAAAGCAAGATTGTAGCGTATGCCACCGCTAGAAGGAGAAATAATGACAGCAGATAATAGCATAGTGCGAAACGACGAGTTTAAACCGGGAGCCGATGAGTTTACCGATCCAGTTAGCCGTCGACATTTTTTAAAAATTATGGGCGCCTCCATGGCGCTAGCCGGTTTAACCGGATGTACCGCCATTCGAAAGCCCGTTCAGACCATTCGGCCATACGCCAAGCGTCCCGAGCACGTTCTGCCCGGCAAAGCAACCTATTATGCCAGTAGCTTGAGTGTAGGCGAGCACGTGACCGGCATTTTGGGTGCGACCCATTCCGGCCGGCCAACTAAATTGGAAGGCAATCCGTTGCATTCCGGTAGCCAGGGGGCGCTGTCCATGCATCAGCAAGCGGCAATTTTAGATTTGTATGATCCAGACCGATTAACCGCCCCGCAACACGCCGGCAGTGTCAGTACCTGGGCCGAGTTTGAAGCCGCCTACCAGCAATGGATTCCTGCCTTGCGAAAAAGCAATGGAAAGGGACTCGTGATTGTGAGTGAACAGCAGGCATCTCCAACATTTTTCCGGCTGATTCAACGCATTCAAAAACAGTTTCCTCAGGCAATGATCACCACCTATGAAGCGCTAGCTGCCGATAGTCAGCGCGAGGGTTTGTACCAAGCGACACGGCGGCATGTGACCCCCGTCTATGAATTGGATAAAGCCGATGTTATTGTGTCCATTGAATCGGATTTTCTAGGTGTAGATCCTCAGTCGGTGCGCTACAGCCGGGAGTTTGCGGCTAAGCGGTCCCCAGAGTCTCCCATGAACCGGCTCTATATGGTAGAGGCGGGTCGATCCATTACAGGGGCCAAAGCCGACCATCGGTTTGCCCTGAAGTCCACCCTGGCCGGACTCTTTTTCTATCGTCTAGTTTGGGCGCTCATTCAAGCGCGTGTGGTTGCCGTTCCATCGGTGTATCAATCGGCCATTAAGACAGCGGCGGCACAAGCCGACAAGCATATTCCGGGTGTGTCCGAGTCTGTTGCGGCGATTGTGGATGATATTCGCCATCACAGAACAAACTCGGTGTTGATGGTTGGGGATGCTATGCCCGCATCGGTGCATGGTCTGGCGCATATTGTGAACCAGTCCCTCCGCTCGAAAGCCTACGGGGTCCGGGCGCGTAATTTTGCGAATATTGGGATGAATCAAGCCACATCGCAGGATCAAATCCAGCGGGTTGTGGAGCGATTGAATACCGGTGATGTTGAAGCGTTAGTTGTCGTGGGTGGCAATCCGGTGTATACCGTTCCCCAGGCGTTGAATTTTGAAGACGCCATGAAAAAAGCCAAGCAGTGCGTGCACATTACACCCCTGGCTAATGAAACCAGTGCCCACAGTCAGTGGGTGTTGCCCCTGTCCCATGCCTTGGAATCTTGGGGGGATTTGATGGCCGCTTATGATGGAGCTATTAGTGTGGTTCAACCGTTAATTCGTCCAATGTATGACACCAAAAGTGCCATTGAATGTTTGGCAATTCTAGCCGGTGTAGCTGCCAATGGATACCGCCAAGTGCGTCAAACGTGGCGATCTCAGTGGGGTAATTTTGAACAGACGTGGCGCCAATGGTTGCACGATGGGGTTAAAGCCGGGAAAGCGAACCGTGTCTTGCCAGCTATTGTGGATGGCGGATTGTCTCGGTCGGTCCGTGCAGATGTGGCCCGGTACAAAGGTCAGCATCCCGATGCGATTGAGTTGGTGCTTCGGCCTGATTATACTGTTTATGATGGCCGGTTTAGCAACAACGGTTGGTTGCAAGAAGCGCCCGATCCGGTGACTAAATTGACTTGGGACAATGCGTTGTTGATGAGCGTTTCGCTTGCCGATGCTTTGGGGATTGCCAATGAAAGCCTGGTGGATGTTGGGGTGCCCAATGGTCCCACAGTGCGTGTGCCTGCGTATCGAATCCCCGGCATTGCGGACAACAGTCTATCGTTGGCCTTGGGGTATGGCAAGCAAAGTCAGAACCGCATTGAGTCGGGTATCGGGTTTAATGCGTATACCTTGCGGCCGGTTGATACGTGTTGTGTTGCTGTAGATCTAACCCAAACGTTTGAAACCTATCCATTAAGCAATGCGCAAGAGCAATTGAGTATGGAAGGGCGACCGTTAATGCAAAAAGCCACGCTAGCAAAATATAAAAAGCACCCCGATTTTGCCCAGCATGCCGAGCATGTCTTGCATGAGAAATCATCCTGGGAAGAGTATAAATACGATACCGGAAATCAATGGGGGATGGCGATTGATTTGAGCAAGTGTACGGGCTGTAATGCGTGTGTAATTGCGTGTCAGGCTGAAAACAATATTCCGATTGTGGGCAAAGATGAAATTCGAAACGGTCGGGATATGCACTGGATCCGTGTGGATCGGTATTTTGATGAAGTGTCCAAGGACGATGCCACAGATTCTGGCTTTGTTCAGCAGCCTGTGACGTGTTTGCATTGCGAGAATGCCCCGTGTGAGCAGGTGTGTCCGGTTGCGGCAACGGTGCATGATGAAGAAGGGATTAACAATATGGTGTACAACCGATGTGTTGGAACTCGGTATTGTGCCAACAACTGTCCGGTAAAAGTGCGTCGATTTAACTTTTTTGATTACCATCAACGCCATGTGCATGCGGTGAAAAAGAACAGTACCCATGTCTTTGAATTATTTAAAGAGCCGGCCAAGCAGTTGCAAATGCAGTTTAATCCCGATGTAACGGTTCGGATGCGCGGGGTTATGGAAAAATGCACGTATTGTCTGCAGCGCATCAAGCGGGTGGGTATCGATGCGAAAAATGCCGGACGGGCTATTCAAGATGGCGAGATTCAGACGGCGTGTCAGCAAAGTTGTCCAGCCGATGCGATTTCATTCGGGAATATTCTGGATGAAAGCAGTCGGGTATACAAGGATCGACACAGCAAACGAAACTATGAATTGTTGCGAACCTTGCGGTTAAAATCACGCACAACGTATTTAGCGGCGATTCGAAATGCAAATTCAGAACTTGTTAAATCCAGCGGTGATGGGCATGCATCATCCGACAACCACGGAGGCGGGCATCATGAGTAAATATTCAGAGCATCCAGCTGTCGCACGAACGGTTTTGGTTCAAGGCGACGCCAGTTACGAGGCAATCACAGAAACGGTGCATCGGCCAGCCATTACAAAGCCGCCAAAATGGTGGCACATTGGGTTGTCGGCCGGCATTACCGGGATTGCGTTGTTATTGAGCATGATCGGGTACTTGGTGTTTGAGGGCGTTGGCGTTTGGGGGTTGAACAATCCAGTGGGTTGGGGGTATGCCATTGTTAACTTTGTATTTTGGGTGGGTATTGGCCACGCTGGAACGTTGATTTCAGCGATTTTGTTCTTATTCCGTCAAAATTGGCGAACGTCGATTAACCGATTCGCCGAAGCGATGACCATTTTTGCGGTTATCTGTGCCTTGATTTTCCCCGGTATTCATATTGGTCGGGTGTGGGCGGCGCATTGGTTGTTTCCCATTCCCAATCAAATGGCCATGTGGCCCAACTTTCGAAGCCCATTGTTATGGGATGTGTTTGCGGTCAGTACGTATTTTACCGTGTCGTTAATGTTCTGGTTTGTGGGCTTGGTGCCCGATTTGGCAACGTTTCGGGATCGGGCTAAAACCAAAATTTCAAAGTTTGTCTACGGTATCTTTTCATTGGGTTGGCGTGGGTCCAGTCGGCACTGGTTGCATTATGAAAAGGCGTATTTATTGCTAGCGGCTCTGGCGACACCGCTGGTACTTTCTGTGCACTCGATTGTGAGTTTTGACTTTGCCGTATCCCAGTTGCCCGGTTGGCACACAACCATTTTCCCCCCGTATTTTGTCGCGGGAGCGATCTTTTCAGGGTTTGCCATGGTGGTAACCTTGATGGTTGTGTCGCGTAAATTGTTTGGATTGGAGTCCATGATTACCGATCGGCATTTGGAAATTATGAACATGATTATTTTAGCCACAGGTACCATGGTGGGCTATGCGTATGCGATGGAGTTTTTCGTTGCCTGGTATTCGGGTAATGTGGTGGAGCAGTATGCATTTGTGAACCGAGCCTTTGGGCCCTACTGGTGGGCGTATTGGATCATGGTGAGCTGCAATGTAATTTCACCGCAATTGTTTTGGTTTAAAAAGATTCGAACCACCCCATGGCTTATGTTTGTGGTCAGCATTTTTGTGAACATTGGTATGTGGTTTGAACGATTTGTTATTACAGTGACATCCTTATCCCGTGACTTTCTCCCGTCCAGTTGGGGGTATTACAGCCCAACCTGGGTGGATGTGATGACATTTGTTGGAAGCTTTGGTTTGTTTTTTACGCTATTGTTGCTATTCATGAAGTTTTTACCCATGATTGCTATTGCAGAGGTTAAAGCAGTCTTGCCCCATGAGCATCATGAAACAGACACTGCGGATAAAGGAGGTGCCCACTGAGTGACAATCAAGCGCCCCTGTATGGGGTCATGGCCGCCTTTGACTCTCCCGATGCGTTAATTGCGGCATCCAAAGCTGTGGTCAAGGCGGGGTATTCTAAATTTGATACGTACACGCCGTTCCCTGTGCATGGTATTGAAAAAGCGATGAATTTAAAGCCGTCGCCTTTGCCGTGGTTGGTGTTGTGTGGAGGCTTGTTTGGCGCTGCGGCTGGGTTCAGTTTGCAAACATGGGTGTCGATTAAAGGCTATGCGTTGGTAATTAGCGGAAAGCCATTGTTTAGTTATCAAGCATTTGTTCCAGTTACGTTTGAATTGATGATTTTGTTCAGTGCGTTTGCCACGGTGTTTGGGATGTTTGCGATTAATAAATTGCCCCAATATTATCACCCGGTTTTTACACAAAAATGTTTTGAGTCGGTCACAACCGATGGCTTTTTTCTAGTGATTGAAAGTGCAGACCCTAAATTTGAATTGGCTAAGGTGCGTCAGTTTTTAGAAAAAAATGGCGGGCAAACCATTGTAGATGTGAGGGATGAAGGATGATGATGAAACGGTATATATGTATTCTAATAGTTGTCGTGGCCTGTGTAGGGCTAACAGGGTGCCGAGGCGTTCGGTCTGAAAAGCCACCCATTCACCCCAATGTGAATATGGATTATCAGCCTCGGTTTGATAAGCAAGAGTTGCCGATGGGTCTTCCGGATGGGGTGGTGCCTTATAGTTATGTAACCACAGACCCATCGGATGCTTCTCGGTCGCAGATTATGAAATCCGGTAAGCCTGCTGGGTATTACACGGGGAAATCCGATGGGCAGTATGTGAAGCGTGCGCCGATTCAAGTTACGGATGCCGTATTGGAAACTGGCCGTGAGCGATACAATATTTATTGTTCGGTGTGTCACGATCAAACGGGTTCTGGCAATGGGACGGTTGTACAGCGGGGGTATTTGCGGCCGCCGCATTTAGCGGATGAACGGTTGATCGAGTCTCCCGATGGGTATATCTATGATGTTATTGCTAACGGGGTTCGAAACATGCCGGCCTATGGCAATAAAATTTCTGAGGCGGATCGCTGGGCCATTGTGACGTATGTGCGTGCTTTGCAGCGATTGGATGGGGTCCCCATGTCCGAGGTTCCCGCTGAATACCGTGGTCGGTTGAAGTAAGGAGTGCGTATGAAATCAGTAGAAGTTAAAGCGGAGCAGTTGTCGGGTCGGTTTTCAAAATTTACCCGATTGCATGGTGTCGTAGCGGTTGTGTTTGGCTTGTTGTCCCTACTATTGGTGAAGGGTCAAGCCAATCACGGATTGCCCATGTATTTGAGTGTGTTTATGTTTTTCTTAACGATTACGTTGGGGGGCTTGTTTTGGGTCACTATTTTTCATTTGACGCGATCCGGCTGGAGTGTTGTTGTTCGCCGATTATTTGAACACTTAATGCATCGAGCTGGCTTTATGGCGATTCTATTTATTCCCATTCTATTGGGGTTGCATGGGTTGTATGAGTGGACCCATGCGTCGCATGTGATGCAGGATCACTTATTGCAAGTTAAGGCTCCGTATTTAAATCAGCCATTTTTTATTGGTCGCTCTATTCTGTATTTTGTGGTTTGGTTTGTGTTAGCTCGGGGATTTTTTAACGATTCGACACAACAAGATACCAATGGGGATCCGTTATTAACCGCTCGGTCTCAAAAACGGTCAACCTACGGTATTTTGCTCTATGCGATTACGATTAGTTTTGCGGGCATTGACTGGATCATGACCCTAACACCACATTGGTATTCAACCATGTTTGGGGTGTACATCTTTGCCGGGGCTGCTTTGTCCAGTTTGTGTGTGGTGAGTTTGCTGGCCTTGTTTTTGCGACGCAATGGGTTTTTATCTACTGTTATTTCGGTTGAGCACTATCATGATTTGGGCAAGTTAATTTATGGCTTTGTTATTTTTTGGGCGTATATTGGTTTCTCTCAATACTTTTTGATTTGGTATGCCAATATTCCAGAAGAGACGATGTTTTACTTATCGCGCAATACAGATGCGTGGAAAGCCGTGTCATTGCTGTTGGTGCTTGGGCATTTTTTGGTGCCATTTGTGTTGTTCATGTCTCGGCATATGAAACGCAATCGAATCGTTCACGGATGCATTGCCGCTTGGATTTTGCTTATGCATGCCGTTGATATGCTGTGGTTGGTATTGCCGACATTTTATCCCAATGGCTACACCGTCACGCTGTTGGATGTGTCGATTGTTATTACCTTAGGGGCCGGGTATGGTTGGGCGGTGTGGAAGGGCTTGGATTCGGTTGCCTTATTTCCCCATCAAGACCCGCGTGTAGAAGAATCAATGAGGTTTGAAAATGTCTAGTGGTGGTTATGATCGATCCGAGTTGAATTATCCGGTTATTATGGGCATTGTGATTGCAATTGCTGTGTTTTTTGCAGCCGTGTTTATTGTGCTGCCTATTTTTTATCAAGCTGGGTTTGATCAAAAACTGCTTCAGCTGGAAAAAAATATGCCAACCCCTCAATTGGACGCCTTGCGCTTAAAAGAGTCTGAGGTTCTAGCCCGATTTGAGTGGAAAAACAAACCCAATCAAACAGTATATATTCCAATTGACGTGGCAATGGGTACTGTGGTTGATGATTACCGATCTCGCTAAACGATTTCTGGCACTGTTAATCGTGGCCCTCACCGTGGGGGCCGCAGAACCCAAGCCAGCGGCTATTAAGGATGTTGGGGTGACTGAAAAAATTGGTCAATACATTCCCATGACGCCAGTATTTACGGACAGTCGGGGGCGAACAGCGCCCTTGTCCGAGCATCTTCTGTCGGGCAAGCCGGCCTTGTTTAATTTTGTTTATTTTAATTGCCCGATGTTGTGCCATTTAATTTTAGAAGGCCTGCAACAATCGCTGGAACAAATGGATGCGGATACGTTAAGCAAGATGCATGTGGTGTCAATGAGTTTTGATCCGCGCGACACGCATGAGCATGCGGCTAAATTTGAAGCTCGGTATCGCGAAACGATTGATCCTGCGTTAACGTGGTCGTTTTTAGTGGGGGATGCCGATGCCATTCAGGCGGTGACGGATGCGGCTGGGTTTTATTATCGCTACGAAGATGCCATTAATGAGTATGCCCATGGGTCGGTTTTGGTTGCGGTATCGGCAGACGGGAAAATCCAGCGGTATATTTACGGGATTGAGTACGATCCGTTTGATTTAAAAATGGCATTATTGGAAACTGGTGCAACAAATTCTAAGTCATTGGTAGATAGTTTCCTGTTGTTTTGTTATACTTACGATAGTAGTACAAACAGCTATGTGTTGCAGGCTAAACAAGTGATGAAAATAGCCTCGGGGTTCGTAGCACTGGTACTCATTGGTTTGATTGTATATTTGGGATTATCGAATAAGCGAAATGCATTATGAATGAGTCATTGGTTGAATTTGGGTCTTTATTTTTTTCAAAACCAGCTACAGCGATAGCGGGTCAGGTTGATAGCCTGTTTACCTTTATTTTATGGGTATCTATTGTGTTGTTTGTGTTGGTGTTTGGGGCGGCGGCACTGTTTGTGTTTAAGTACCGATCCAAGGGCCGAACGGATATTCCCAAGCAACAATGGATTCATGATAATCGATTTGAGTTGTTGTGGACGGTAGTGCCATTTATATTGGTTATGGTTGTATTTGTTTGGGGATTTAAAGACTTTTTCTTGTTGCGGGTGGCTCCCAGTTACAGTTATGAAATTTCAGTAACGGGTAAGAAGTGGTTTTGGGTATTTGATTATCCGGATACAGGGAAAACAGTGATGAATGACTTGGTTGTGCCGGTGAACCAGCCCATTAAGTTGATTATGGCCTCGGAAGATGTCTTGCACAGTTTCTACATTCCCAATATGCGGATTAAGCGCGATGTGATTCCCAACCGATACACCACGCTAACATTTACCGCCGATCGCGTGGGTGAGTTTACTATTTTTTGTACAGAGTATTGTGGGGATGGTCACTCAGCCATGTTGGCAAACTTGAAAGTCTTGTCTCAAGCGGATTTCGAGGAGTGGAAACAATCCGGAGGGGCTTCGGAAGACATGCCTTTGGCAGATCTGGGCAAAAAATTATATGCCGATAAGATGTGCAATACCTGTCACTCACTGGATGGGTCGCCGATGTCAGGGCCCTCTTGGAAAGGCTTGTACAATACCAATCGTGAATTATCGGATGGTAGTGTTGTTCTGGCTGATGAGAACTATTTGCGTGAGTCAATTGTTGATCCGAAAGCAAAGATTGCAGCGGGGTATGCACCCGTTATGCCGGCCTATGCGGGATTGTTGTCCGATCGTGAAATCAATGCCCTCATTGAGTATATAAAGGAGATTAAGTAATGGCACATTCGGCGTCTGGTTCCGTAAACTTTTTTAAAGCATCCTCGGGTTGGCGATCTTGGTTATTCACCTTGGATCACAAGCGCATTGGGATTATGTATTTAATATCCATTATTATTGCGTTTGGATTGGGGGGGTTGTTTGCGATGGCGTTGCGGCTGGAGTTGTTGAGCCCTTCGCCCATTTTATTTTCGGCCAAAGAGTATAACCAATTGTTTACCCTGCATGGGGCCATTATGACTTTTTTGTTTATTATTCCGTCCATTCCGGCGGCATTGGGCAACTTCTTATTGCCAATTATGATTGGGGCCAAAGATTTTGCGTTTCCTAAGTTAAACTTAGCAAGCTTGCATATTTATATTGTTGGGGCTTTGTTTTTGTTGACCTCGTTGTTTGTGGGTGGGGCGGATACGGGCTGGACGTTTTACACGCCATATTCTGTTGAAACCGATACCAGTACAGTTATGACAACCCTGGGCGTGTTTATTTTGGGGTTCTCATCGATTTTAACAGGGATTAATTTCATTGTGACGGTGCATAAAATGCGGGTTCCGGGTTTAACGTGGATGCGCTTGCCCCTACTCATTTGGGCCTTGTATTCCACAGCGGTGATTCAGGTGTTGGCAACGCCTGTATTGGCTATTACCTTGATGCTCTTGGTGGTGGAGCGGGTCTTTGGTGTGGGGATTTTTGATCCAGCCTTGGGTGGGGATCCGGTTTTATTTCAGCACTTTTTCTGGTTTTATTCGCATCCAGCGGTATATATTATGATTTTGCCAGCGATGGGTGTCATCAGTGAAATTGTCACGACCTTTTGTAAAAAAAATATTTTTGGTTATAAAATCATGGCGGCTTCGAGTATTTCCATTGCCGTTATTGGGTTTTTGGTTTGGGGGCATCACATGTTTACCAGTCAATCCCCATTGGCCTCGGCTATTTTTTCGTTTTTAACCTTTTTTGTGTCCATTCCATCGGGTATCAAATTGTTTAACTGGGTAGCCACAATGTATCGGGGTAATATTGATTTAAAAACCCCGTTTTTATACTTTCTAGCCTTTCTGTTTTTGTTTTTTATTGGTGGAATTACCGGTGTTGTTCTGGGAGCCTTGTCCTTGAATGTTCATTTGCATGATACCTACTTTGTTGTGGCGCACTTTCATTATGTGATGGTTGGTGGTACCACGATTGCCTTTTTGGGTGGCTTGCACTACTGGTGGCCCAAGATTACGGGGCGTATGTATTCAGAGGCTTGGGCTCGAGTTGCGTGTGGGTTAATCTTTCTTGGGTTTAACATGGTCTTTTTGGTTCAGTTTTTCCTGGGTTCTAAAGGGATGCCCCGCCGATATTACACATATTTGGATCAATTTCAGCCCATGCATGCCTTTTCCACATCGGGGACCTGGGTGTTGGGGCTTGGGTTTATTTTGGTCGTCTTTTATTTGATTGATTCGTTGTTAAATGGGGAGCAAGCACCAGCGAATCCATGGGGTGGGCTTACATTGGAATGGCGAGCAGCGTCACCCCCAGTGCTAGAAAACTTTGAGACGAACCAACAGGTTACCCATGATCCGTATGATTATGAACACGGGACGATTCCCCATGCATAAGATTATTCCCCATCATGTTGCGCATCATTTTGATGATGCAGACCAAGAGTTTGATGCCGCTAAAATTGGTATGTGGCTGTTTTTGGCCCAAGAGTTGTTATTTTTTAGCGCCCTGTTTGTGGGGTATGGCGTGTTCCGGTTTTTGCACCCAGAGACGTTTCTGCATGCCAGCAAGTTGTTGTCCTGGAAGATGGGCTTGGTGAATACGATGGTGCTGATTACCAGTAGTTTTACTATGGTCATGGCGGTATGGATGACGCAGATGAACCGAGTACGAGAGTCTATTCGCTTATTATGGGCAACCGCTGGCTTGGCCATGGTGTTCATGGTTATTAAATATTTTGAGTATTCGGCCAAAATCCACCATGGGTATTTGCCCGGATCGTGGTTTTCTGCCGCCGATGCTTACGAGCATTTGCATGTGTTTTTTACCTGTTATTTTTTAATTACGGGGTTACACGGCATTCACGTGTTAATTGGTGTTGGGCTGATTGTATGGTTAATTCGAAAAAGCAAGCAAGGGCTTTTGCACAAGGATTACTATACCCCGTTGGAAATGGTTGGGTTGTATTGGCATTTGGTTGATATTGTGTGGATTTTTGTATTTCCACTGTTGTATTTGGTAGGGTAACGCTATGGCATCATCACATCACATTGTTCCGGTTAAGGCCTTGATTGGCACATTTATTGCTTTATTGGGCCTAACGGCGGTCACCGTTTTAGTTACGTTTATTGATTTAGGTCCGGCCTTAAACTTAGCATTGGCGTTATTAATTGCGGGTATTAAAGCGAGCTTAGTATTGTCAATATTTATGGCCTTGCGTTGGGATAGCGGTTACAACGTACTGATCGTATTGAGTTCGTTTTTGTTTATTGCGTTATTTGCGGTGTTTGTTATTTCTGATTTTGCATTCCGAGATTCCATTGATCCGATTGAAAAACAAACATTTGGGTTAGAAAGTCCCGTTAAGCCGCTATCCGAGGCGCATCCCTATAACGCCCATTAGGTTGGTATCTGTTCCCACGATCGGGTAGACTATAGTCTATGCAGGCAATTACCCCCGATTGGATGGCCAAGCCCGATAGTGCGGCCCAAGTTCAGGCGGCAATGATTAGTGGTCAACTGGATACGGATACCATCTGTCAGATTTTTGAATATTGTGATGCCCATGGGGTTACACCGTCCGTGTTTGCTCACTTGGTTGCAGAGACGCGCAAGCACATGCATGCGGTGGCTGTAGCGATATCCCCATTGATGGACATGTGTGGCACGGGTGGGGATGGATGCAACACGATTAATATCTCTACAGCAGCCGCTGTTATTGTGGCTGCAACAGGCATTCCTGTTGCCAAGCATGGCAACCGAGCAGCCAGCAGCCAATGTGGCTCATCAGACGTTTTAGAGGCCTTGGGCATCCCCTTGATGCAAACCCCAGACGAATCGGTGAATCAACTCCATCAAACGGGTCTCGTTTTTTTATTTGCGCCATTGTATCACCCCGCATTGAGGCATGTTCGTGAGGCACGGAAACGCTATGGCAAAAAAACCTATTTTAACAAAATGGGCCCGCTTTTAAATCCAATGCCGGTCACACATCAAGTCATTGGGTTGTCGGATTATCGAGATGTCGACGACATGGCGCCGGTCTTGCATCAACAAGGTGTTCAGCGCGTGGCCTTTGTGTCGGGCGACTTTGGGGAAGATGAAGTTAGCATTGCGGGCCGCACGCGGGTCCAGATTTTGGAGCCCGATGGTCATGTACATACGGAGTGGTTTCATCCCGAAATGGTGGGTGTTGCCGAGCAACCGTTGGCAGCAATACGCGGCGGAGATGCCCCATACAATGCAAAAATACTCAAAAATATTTGGAATAATCATGCCGAATCGGCGCATCAAAACGTGGTATTGCTTAATGCAATGATGGCGATTCATGTTTGCAAAAATAAATCGTTCTCTCAATGTTTTGAAGATGTTTTTAATGTGTGTGAATCCCAAAAGGCGAGCCGTTTATTTGCTCAATTATCCCAAATTCAGGGATAGATTTATAAAATTCGTTGCATCATTTATTTGACACAATAATGATCGGTTGGTATTATTGTTTATCCAGCGCGAAGAAAGCGCAGTTTGTGATAATAAAAAAACGCAAACAAGACTGGTCATTGAAAATTGAATAGTAAGCTCATTTTTTGTAAAGTTCAAAAAAACAAAACAGCCAAATCAACTAAGAGTTTGATCCTGGCTCAGGATAAACGTTGGCGGCGTGCCTAACACATGCAAGTCGAACGAACCTGTGTTGAGAAGCTTCGGTGGATTGACACAGCGTTAGTGGCGAATGGGTGAGTAATGCATAGGTAACTTGCCCCTAAGACTGGGATAACTTTTCGAAAGGAAAGCTAATACCGGATATTCTCTTTAAATCATATGATTTAAAGAGGAAATGAATTTCGCTTAGGGATAGGCTTATGTCTGATTAGCTTGTTGGTGGGGTAAAAGCCTACCAAGGCAATGATCAGTAGCTGGTCTGAGAGGATGGTCAGCCACACTGGGACTGAGATACGGCCCAGACTCCTACGGGAGGCAGCAGTGAGGAATATTGCGCAATGGGGGCAACCCTGACGCAGCGACGTCGCGTGAATGATGAAGTCTCTAGGGATGTAAAGTTCTGTCAAGAGGGAGTATAATGATAGTACCTCTAAAGGAAGCTCCGGCTAATTACGTGCCAGCAGCCGCGGTAATACGTAAGGAGCGAACGTTATCCGGATTTACTGGGTATAAAGTGCGCGTAGGCGGTTACTTAAGTTAGGTGTTAAATCCTTTAGCTCAACTAAAGTCTGCATCTAAAACTGGGTAACTAGAGAATAGTAGAGGAAAGCGGAACTCACAGTGTAGCGGTGAAATGCATAGATATTGTGAGGAACACCGGTTGCGAAGGCGGCTTTCTGGCCTATTTCTGACGCTGAGGTGCGAAAGCGTGGGGAGCGAACGGGATTAGATACCCCGGTAGTCCACGCCGTAAACGTTGTTCACTGGGTGTTGGAGGTATCGACCCCTTCAGTGCCGAAGATAATTCGTTAAGTGAACCACCTGGGGAGTACGACCGCAAGGTTAAAACTCAAAGGAATTGACGGGGGCCCGCACAAGCAGTGGAGCATGTGGTTTAATTCGATGATACGCGAAAAACCTTACCAAGGCTTGACATCTATCGAAGTTTCTAGAAATAGAGATGTGCCCTTCGGGGAACGGTAAGACAGGTGGTGCATGGCTGTCGTCAGCTCGTGTCGTGAGATGTTGGGTTAAGTCCCGCAACGAGCGCAACCCTTGTCTTGTGTTGCCAGCACGTTATGGTGGGAACTCACAAGATACAGCCTGTAAAAAGCAGGAGGAAGGTAGGGACGACGTCAAGTCATCATGCCCCTTATGTCTTGGGCTACACACATGCTACAATGGCCGGTACAAAGAGTCGCTAAGCCGCGAGGCCATGCCAATCTCAAAAAACCGGTCTCAGTTCGGATTGCAGTCTGTAACTCGGTTGCATGAAGTTGGAATTGCTAGTAAACGTAGATCAGCACGCTACGTTGAATACGTTCCCGGGCCTTGTACACACCGCCCGTCACACCATGAAAGTTGAAAACGCCCGAAGCCGATGTACCAACCTCTTCGGAGGAGGAAGTCGTCGAAGGCAGGGTCAGCGATTGGGGTGAAGTCGTAACAAGGTAGCCGTACCGGAAGGTGTGGCTGGATCACCTCCTTTTTAGGGAGATATATGTTGTGAACAGCTTTTATTAAGTGTTACATAACCAATGATGCGATATATCCGTTTATGTTTTGTCAGGGTATATACTTGGGGACAGTTACTGTCCTGCGTTAGGTCGGTTTACATGGATGAGCTTGCTATTGAATATTTCAAATGATTACTATAAAAACGAGTTGTTTTCTAATATAAGGCACTATCATTGGGAGTTAAATTTATTTATATTTCTGAGACTTTCGATAGTGCTATTGATTCATTGAGTGCGGACATAAAGAATTGGTGCTCATTCGTTTCATGGACACGATCGCTCCAATATAAATATATTGAAAATGATGTTTTTTCAATTGGTAGGTCCAAACAGTTAATAGGTAAATACGTTTTAAAATGCTTTGCCAAGCGATACGGAACTGTAGCGATGCTATTTGGATAATTTAAAAAATCAGGAATCATACTAAATTCCGTTAAATTAAATGTGATGTTTCGGGCTTTGTTGAGTGCGTCAATAATGCTTGATTGATCCCCATAAGGGCTAATCAGAAAGTGATTAAGGGATGCATAAGAGTCAACGGTTAGTCTATTCAGCTTTAGCAACGTAATACAGACAAAATGATCATGAATCAGGACGGATCGATGCAGTGATTTAGATGTATAGTTGTAGGGCGAAGTTGCATAATCAATAGAGCCGTTTAATAAGTTTTCTTCAACGGATGCTTGACTATACAGTGGTTGATTTTCAATCGTAATTAGTGGGAAGGTGTTGAAAAAAGTTAACAATGGGCGAACAATAAATAGTTGCTCATATCCATGGCATGATAGTCGAATATTCAAAGGGTCGGACGTCGGATTAAATGGGCTTGGGTTCAATATTTGAGTATTAATTGTTGCCATTAACGATGTCAGTATCGGCCGTAATTCTTCCGCTTTTCGGGTGAGTACCATTGTATTACCAACACGATATAATAATGGATCATTGAATAGATCACGCAGTCGAGACAGCGCATTACTCATCGCTGATTGAGTGATGCACGCTTTATGCGCGGCACCAGATACATTCTTTTCTTCTAATAATAACCATAAATAGGCTAATAAATTTAAATCAGTATTTAATATATTCATTTTATAAATAATATATATTATCAATATTTGTTTAAAAAATAAACAGTTGTTTGCTACGATACAGTTAACACGATCGTGAAATGATAAATTGTCTATAACATATAGGAGGAAATATAGAATGACGAATCATAGTAATTATAGTGAGTATATTGAAAAATTATTTGATAATTTAAAACAAGGAAATACTGTGGCTTTGCGTGAACAATTCTCGGATGATATTGTTTGGCATCAACCCGGGCAATCGTCAATATCGGGTCGATACATCGGTATTGATGCGGTACTTGAGTTGCTGAATACAATGATGGTTTTAAGCGAGGGGTCGTTGCAAGTGTCACTCAACAATCTTATGCAAAATGAGCATCGCGTGATAGCAACTGTTTGGTTTTCAGCACACACTGAGTCCAAATCAATGGCAATGAGCGGCATTGATTTATTCGAGCTAGATCATCAGGGTAAGATTCGAACCGTGTGTTTGTTTTCAGAGTACCCGGCTCATGAGGATGCTTTTTGGGGATAGCGTGGGCTTCATAATAGATTCTCAATAAGTTGGGATCGAGTTCATGGATTATTCATCACCCATGCTATACTAATAGTCTGTGAATAGTGCCATTATAGAAACAGTTCATCGCGTGTTTAATCGCATGGACACGCACCGACAAACCAAGCATGATTATGCCTGGTTTGTCGATCACCCCAACTATATTCCTGATTATACTGTGTTGCATCAAATGGGGTTGCGGCTGCGCGATCGCTATGCAAACGCTATGATTCATGCCATGAGCCCGTCGTTATGGTATCGGTGGGTATGGCCGAGGTTAGTGGGCCCGGTTCAGCGGTTGTTGCTTGAAGCCCCAGTACTACATCGAAACCCAGCGTATGATCGGGTGTTTATTCAGACGATTCAGTCGGAATTTGAGCGGCGTCGGGATGTATTGCCGACATTAAGTTACACTGCATTGTTTGACTTGTTTGGCCAGTGTTCAGCCCAGTATCATCACGTTGCCTATGGCATTGATGATACGTATGCTGCGGATAAACAGCAGCAATCAACAATGGCACAAGATTGCTACACTCGGATTTATTCTGAGGTTAAGCACAGCAATCATGCCTTTCAACGCTTGGTATGCATGGCAGCCAATGCCAATTGGATGGATTCCTTGGAGCCTCAGTGGCGTCAAAAAACAGAAGCCTTGTGCCAGGCCTATATTCAAGACGATTTGCCGTTTTCACACTTAGCTGGCTGTGAATCGACCATTGCTCGTATGCATGCAACCGTTCCGGGTAAAACAATTTTATATGAATGCGATAATCATGGGGAAGTGTGGTTTGATTGTTTGTTGGTGGAATGGCTGTTGGATCATGGTTGTTCGGTAATCATGACGGGGAAAGATCAACCGGTTGTCAATGATGTAACAGCATCTGAGCTACAGACTGTTGTTGCTCAAATACCCGCCTTGTCCGAGGCTAAGACAGCCGGACGTTTGCAAGTTATTAGCACAGGAGCGTGTATGACGGGCCGGTCAATCTACACAATTAGTGATGCCTATCAAAAGGCGTATGCTCAAGCAGATGAAATTTGGGTCAAAGGCCAGGGAAATTTTGCAAGTACACCTATGGCCCATTGGCGGTGGGGCCGGCTGCACTGGTATCGGTATCGGAAGCCGGTGGTGTTTTTGATGGTGGTCAAAGCGAACTTAATTCAAGCTTCATTGAACTTATTAGGCATGAATCGACCCAAAGGTGCTATACTAGTACATCGATATGAACAAGGAGAATAAAACAACAATGAAACGAATAGAACACGATAGTATGGGTAATATTGATGTGCCAGCGGATCGCTACTATGGCGCACAATCGGCACGTTCATTAATTAATTTTGATATTGGGATTGAGGTATTTCCGGAGTCGTTAATCCGGGCGTTTGGCTATTTAAAGCGGGCATGTGCAACAGTGAATGCACAAAAAGGTGTGTTGGATGTGGCCAAAGCCCAATGGATTGAACAAGCGGCGGATGCTGTGATTTCAGGCCAATTGAATGACCATTTTCCATTGCGAGTTTGGCAAACCGGGAGCGGTACCCAAACCAATATGAACGTTAACGAAGTGATTGCCAATCGTGCAATCGAACTAGCAGGCGGGGAAATGGGGAGTAAATCACCCGTTCATCCCAATGATGATGTGAATAAGTCTCAATCGTCAAACGATACGTTTCCAACGGCCATGTATATGGCGGCTACAGATGATATTCATACGCACTTGATACCCGCCCTAACGGGTATGTATGAATCGTTAACAAACAAAGTGAATGCGTTTGAGTCGGTGATTAAGATTGGGCGTACGCATTTGATGGATGCCACACCCGTAACGGTGGGTCAGGAATTTTCAGGCTATGCGACACAATTGCGCAATGGGTTGGATCGCATACAGGCGGCATTGCCACGGCTCATGCAGTTGGCTATTGGCGGAACAGCAGTGGGAACCGGTATCAATACGCCGGATGGGTTTTCAGACGCCGTTGTGGCTGAATTGTCCCAACAAACGGGCTATGCTTACACCAGCGCACCCAATAAATTTGAGGCCTTATCGGCACACGATGCCATTGTGGAAATGAGTGGTGTGCTTAAAACAATTGCTGCGAGTTTGATGAAAATTGCCAACGATATTCGCTGGTCGGCATCTGGGCCTCGGTGTGGCTTTGGCGAGCTAATTTTACCGGCCAATGAGCCTGGATCATCCATTATGCCCGGAAAAGTGAACCCCACGCAGTCTGAAGCCCTAACCATGGTGGCCGCACAGGTGATGGGAAACGACGTGACGATTGGGATTGCTGGATCACAGGGCAACTTTCAGCTTAATGTTTTCAAGCCAGTGATGATTTACAACCTCTTGCAGTCCATTCGGTTGCTTGCCGATGGGTGTCGGTCGTTTACAGAGCATTGCTTAGCAGGAATCGCTGTTAATCCCAGTGCGATTGATCAAAATTTACAAGATTCATTGATGCTCGTGACGGCATTAAATCCGCATATTGGGTATGACAATGCCGCAAAAATAGCTAAAAAAGCCTATGAAGAGAACACAACACTGAAAGCCGCTGCCTTGGCCTTGAATTTAGTCCCGGATTCAGAAACGTTTGATCAATGGGTGAATCCCAGCCATATGATCTAATGCGGTTATTTGATACGTTAAACAGCATTCGCACAGAGCGACTCTTGATTCGACCATTAGTTGAGACGGACACTGCTGACTTATTTACCATATTTTCAAACCCACTGGTGACGGAGTATGCTATTGGGTACCCGCATGAAACAGATGAAGAAAGTCAAAATTATATTCGATCTGTTTTAGATGCTTATGAACAAGGGACAGCCGCTATTTGGGGTATTACATTAATGGACGATCCAAAATTAATTGGAATTATTGGTTATGAACTATGGTTTTCTGATCACCATCGGGCTGAAATTGGCTATACATTGGCCCATGAGCACTGGGGTAATGGGTATGCAACCGAAGCCCTGCGTGGTGCCGTTAATTATGGATTTTCTCAGCTTAAACTCAATCGAATTGAGGCCACGGCTCAGCCGGGGAATACAGCGTCATGGAACGTATTAGAAAAAGTTGGGTTTGAACGCGAGGGGTTTTTAAAGCAATTTATTTTATCCCGCGAAAAATACAGAGATGTTTACTTTTACAGTATCGTGTATGAGGATTGGGAGCGTAAACACTAGCGCATTTCGCAGTATCGCGATTGCATAAGGGGCTATTGAATTAAAACTCGTTTTCTTTAGATGTTTAACATCGAATAGTTTCGGGCATCTTTATTTTATAAATTTAATTGTAATAACAGTTTATAAATTTTTTAAAAGGAAGGTCCCCATGAAAAAAATTGCTTGTTTAGTTTTAATTGTATCCATCGGTGTTGGCAGCATGCTGTCGTATCGGGCACATAGCTCGGTTTTGATGCAATACAGCAGTTTTGGGGGTGTGGCATCTGTGTCGACGTGGTCGGGGGCGTCAATTATGGTGTTGGTGAATTATATTGCTCAATTGGCGTCATCGGGTATTGGGGCTGAGCACAATCGAACAGTCAATATCGTTGTTCCTCCACTACCATTCCCCAACCCATTTAGTTTAACACGTGTTATGGATTCTAAGTTTGGGCAAACGGGCTCAGTGATTGGATTTACGAGTGATAAAGCAATTAGTGGGGATATTACAGTTATGATTTATGACATGTTTGGAAACCGAGTTATGCAGCGTGTGTATGGAGAAGGGGACACGCAAGTCCGAGAAACGAGAGCCGATGATAAAAGCAATCAATTTACTCAATTGACTGTTAACAGGAGCATGCTAGAGTATGATGCACCCTCGGGCGTTTATTTGTATGTTGTCCAAGCCGAGGGCAAGCGAATCGGTAAGGGTAAAATGCTAATTGTTCCCTAGCGATTAAAAGGTCATGGTGACGGTGCCACCATCTTTCACACATAGTTGGCAACCCAGACGGCGGTTGCCTTCCATGCCAAGATCCTCTTCTTCTTCATTGACTGGGTTTAGATGCTCCATGCCCGATAAGACTTCAACTTCACAGGTACCGCAAACACCGTTGCTGCATCCAATCGGAACCCCCAACTCTTCAATAGCATCAACAATTGGCTCGTTGTCTTCAACTTCAACTTCTTGATTATTTAAAATAATTTTTCCCATAATTGTACTCCTTACTTATAGTTTATAGTATCTAACACTGTACCAGATTACCATTTTCTGTGCCAAGCACCGATTGCTGAGTGAGCCCAATACTGGATGCAATTACTGAATACTGCATGGCTTCGGATATATGAGCCAAACGGGTATATGCAGCGGGTGTTTTGGATTGAATCCAGGTGTCTAGATAGTGACCATCCAGTTGTTGAATCATCGATGGCGTGATCCAGCCCGGCAAACATCCAATAACATGTGTATGATTCACGTGATCCAGCACCTCGATGCCAGAATGTAGATCCGTATCGGAATTGGTGAAGAGCGTATCCAAAAATACAGGTTGAATTTTCGGATTAATGGCACGACACAATGCGTAGGCCTGGCGTCGTGAACAGCCATCTGATACAGGGGTTGGGTTTTCGCAACAATTGGGCATAGACAAACAGGTAATCCGGCTGGTGTCCATTTTTTTAATGAGCTCAGCATTGGACCCATGAAAGCCAGCGATTAGCGTTGCAGTCGTATCGTACGTTTGCAGTTGGTTCGCAATCGCTTGTTGGTAGGCTAGAGTGGCAATATAGGGCTTTTGGACACGAATAGACACGGGAATCTTGAACGCTTGTATATAATGCTGTATGGCTGTTTGGATGGCCTGGCTGGCCACAGCCGTCCGTTGCGGAAACAATGGAATCACATGCAGCTGATCCAACCGCCCATTGGTTTCTTGGAGTAAATGCTGAATTCCTGCACCGATACTGGGCTCGCCATAGCGATAGGCATAGGTCGCTGGCCATTGCCAGTGTGTTTGGATTGTTTCTACAATCGTTTGCAAAACGGATGATGCGTCAATGCACTGCAGGGTTGATGCAGTGGCTTGATCCAGTGTATAGCGAGGCTGTTGACCGGCAAATTCGGGGAGTATAAAAGCGTCACTATAAATGCACTGTAAGTAATCGTGAATATCGGCTAGTGTTGTTGATTTTGGGTTGCCAATGTCAACAAGCAAGATAGCTTTCATAGAGGAATAGGCGATTCCGTGATGGGCTTATCGTTTCCGGAACTCATCCATAAACCCAATGAGTTGATCCACACCGGCGCTGGGCATGGCATTGTAAATGGATGCCCGCAACCCACCGACCAATCGATGCCCTTTCAGCCCAATAAATCCAGCTTCGGCAGCCCGTTTATGAAATTCAGTATCGAGGGCTTCAGATGGTGTTTTGAAGCACACGTTCATGAGGGATCGAGACGAACCGTTGACACAAGCAGTGTAAAAGTCATTCGCATCAATATAGTTGTATAGGGCATGGGCCTTGGCTTGATTTCTAGCTTCAATGGCGGCAACCCCCCCTTGATCCAACAACCATTGGGCAGTCAGTCCCAACAGATAAATTGAAAATGTTGGGCAGGTGTTTAACATCGAATCTTCTTTCATGTGTTTATCGTATTGAAACATGAGTGGCAAGTTGGGGTTGGCGTTGGCGTCTATCCAATCTTTGCGCGCAATAACCACAGTCACACCGGCTGGACCTGCGTTTTTCTGTGCGCCGGCAAAAATGAGACCAAATTGGTCAATGTTCAGTGGCCGAGACAAGATATCGGATGACATGTCTGCAACCAATGGAACAGCCCCTGTGTCGGGAAATTCCTGAAATTGGGTCCCGTAAATGGTGTTGTTTGAACAGCAGTAGACGTAGGAACTGTTGGGGTCAATAGCGTTAGTATCGATGCTTGGAATGCGATCAAAATTGGTATCTTCGGATGAGGCTAGTAGGGTATACTGGCCAAATTTTTTAATTTCAGCTAAAGCTTTTTTGGTCCACGATCCGGTGTGAATAAACGAGACGGGGCCGGTTTGTCCAAAGTACATGGGAACGGATGAAAATTGGGTCGTTGCTCCGCCTTGTAAGAACAAGACGGCATAGGCATCGGATATGGATAGCAATTGACGAATAGCGGATTCGGCTTGATCTCGAATAGCCATAAAATCACCGGATCGGTGGCTCATTTCCAATACAGACAACCCTTTGCCGTTATAGTTAATAAACTCGGCTTGGGCTTTTTCTAAAACTTCTAAGGGCAATGTGGATGGCCCAGCATTAAAATTGACGACGCGTTCGGTTGTTTTTGTATGATTCATAATACACTGAATCATAGCACAAGTGCCGGTTTTAGTGGAAGTGTGGTATGCTTACATACACGGATGTATTCGGGCGGTTAGCTCAGTTGGTTAGAGTACTTGCTTGACATGCAAGAGGTCACAGGTTCGATTCCCGTACCGCCCACCAGTTTGATTTTCATTGTGACTAGTTTTATGACAGATACGACAACCGATATTAAAAACTTTGAGCAGCTGAATACCAACGCTGTGCCTGGCGTGCTTACGTTTAAGGATGATTGTCTCAATCGCAAACCGTTTGCAGAAAAACTGACACAGGCCATTACAACATTTTACGCATTTGAAGATGACGCCTATGTGCTAAGCCTTAATGCATCGTTTGGGTCGGGGAAAACGACGTTTGTGCATATGTGGAAAAATTATCTCGAAACTAAAGCCATCCAATGTGTGTATTTAAATGCATGGGAACAGGATTTTGATGATGAACCGCTTATGCCAATCTTAGAGGCGTTGTTAGAAAGTATAGAAGCGAACAGTCAGATATCAGAAGAAATTAAAAAGAAAATAAAAAGTAGTTTTTCTGCTATCATTGCGTTTGGTCTTTCAATCACTAGCGACATAATAGCCAATCACCCAAAGTATCTTGGAATTGATCGTGAAAAAGCAAGAGAAAAAGCAAGAAATAAATTTTCCCAGACGAACGAATGCATAGAAAAGGAAGGTGACAGACTATTTGAAAAGTACCAATTCAAACGCAAAGCGTTAAAGAAATTGCGTACAGCTTTGGGCGACTATGTAAAAACACTGGACGGAAAACCCTTGGTGATTTTTGTTGATGAATTGGACCGCGCGCGTCCGAATTACAGTATTCGTTTTTTAGAGACCATTAAGCATGTATTTTCAATTCAGGGCATTTGTTTCGTTTTATCTGTAGACAGAGATCAATTGAAGCAGTCCGTTGTTCATCAATACGGCAACATTGATTTTGATAATTACTATCTCCGGTTCGTTACGGCTGAAGCAAATTTGCCGGATGCAGGTATAGACGATTTGAGTCGATTTGTACAAAGTTTAAATAAAAAGTATAGTGAAAAAGCTAAAAATCTCAAGCAATTGTTTTCAAAGGAACAACAGGGATATGTTACCGAAGAGTTGGCACAGATTTGCAAGAGTTTCGAATTAAAGCCACGGCAAATTCAAAGGTTTTACAGAATCTTCTTTAAATTTATCTCGATACCGAATAAAAAAGAGGACAAAATAGCAAACTTTGAATATATACAGGCTATCATCATAGTGATAGCAATAAGCATTGAGGATCCTAAGCTGTATGAAAAAATTGGGAAAGCCCAGCTTCTTGACGCAGATATTCGTGATTTGATCACAAAGATCAAAACTCGGGACCGCTATTTTGTTGTTGAATTCTTTAGATCGTTGGCCAATAAAAGCAGTGAAGAGGCAATAAGAGCCATTGCAAAAACAGTAGTTTCAGAGTCTGAGTTTACGGACCACTATTCAGGAACACTGTTCGACACTAATCTCGGGACCAAGTCCAGATTTCAACACATTTACCAACGTTTAGAGAGCTGGGACTCGTTTTTAAACTAGCGATCCGTGACACCCCCCAGTTTCGTCACAGACACAACAATTGGCCTTTACATTCACATTCCGTTTTGTGAAAGCCTATGCCCGTATTGCAATTTTTTCAAGCATCGCCATGATCCAACCCGTGATGCTCGAAGTCAGTTGGTTCAGGCTATTCAGCAGGAGCTAATCGCTTACCAAACCCACTATCCAGATCTAACGATTCAGTCCATATATTTCGGCGGTGGAACCCCCAGTACCCTACTGCCCGAACACTGGCTAACCCTGCTCAATCAGATTCAATCCGCGTGGCCGCTGGCCAATACTTGCGAACGGACTATTGAAATGGATCCTCTCCACATTACCCCCGATTGGTTGGCGGCTTTGAAAAAACAGGGCCCTATGCGCGTGAGTATGGGGGCTCAGTCCAGTGACGCAGCCGTGTTGAAGCACTTGGGGCGTCGCCATACCTGGTCCGATGTGGTGGCCGCCGTGGGACGTATCCGGTCACTAAGCACGGTATCAATTGGGTTGGATTTAATGTTCGGCATGCCCCAGCTAACGCCCCAGCGATTGGCCGGTGTCTTGAATGATTACGTGCAATTGGGGATTGATCATGTATCCACCTATGGGCTGACCCTAGAACCCGGAACCCCCTTTTACGCAACACAAACCACCCGGTCGGATGATGCCATGGCGGATGATTACGATCAAATCTTTCATGCGTTAACAGCGGCGGGCTTTGAGTGGTACGAGCGCTCCGCCTTTGCGAAACCCGGGCACGCATCCATTCACAACCAAGGCTACTGGCAATTTCGTCCCTATTTGGGCGTGGGACCCAGTGCCCATTCATTTTTCCAAGGCCAACGATTTCGCACTATCAGTCAATTCCAAGCCTACTGCCAATCTCCCGTGCGCTCAGTACCCAAACGTCCCATCGACTACAGGGCTCGGTTTGAGGAATGGCTCATGGTGGGCCTACGGACCCGAGCCGGGGTGAGCCTGGCTCAGGGTCAGCAGTGGTTTGGGATTAATTTGGAAGAAAATTCGAGTGTTATCGAGTTGATTCAATCGGCGTTATTGGCATTGGAACACGGACGTCTGGTCGCTACTTATTCGGGAATGCACGTACTGGATGCGGTGGTCGAACAAATCGTATTCAAAGCCGAACCCGTTTCAAAACCTTGACCAACCGCTTTTGTATCCCATATCATAAAGATCATTATGGATTTTCAAAAAATAAAACGCATTATAAAAATGGTTGAAGAAGCCGATATTGCTTCTTTAAAAATATCATCCGATGACAGCACCATAGAGGTGACAAAAGCGACACAAGTTGTGGCCCAAGCCCCCAATGTGGTGACGACTGTTCAAGCCCAAGCACCTACAGTCTCGGCAGCCCCCGTTGCCGTCCAAGCGGAGCCAGAGGGTGTGGCTGATTCCGTGGATGATGGCGATATTGTCATCGAGTCACCCATGGTTGGTACCGTGTATTTGGCACCAAAACCGGAAGAAGATAACTTTGTATCTGTTGGCCAGACGGTTAGCAAAGGCGCAGTGCTGTGTTTGGTTGAAGCCATGAAATTATTTAATGAAATCGAGTCGGAGGTATCCGGTTCTGTGACAAAAGTTTTGGTTGAAAATGGGCAAACTGTTGAATATGGTCAACCGTTGTTCGCCATTAAGCCATAGTTTTGTCTGATACCCGTGAGCCGCAGTCTATGGCTCAGTTCGATACGGTAACAACGCCGTCTCAGCCAGTTTGGCGGATTCAGGAACAGTCCGAGTCGGTGTGTCAAAAATTAGGTGAGGCGGTGTCCGTGGATTCGGTTATTGCCCATGTGTTAATTAATCGGGGAGTACGGTCTGTTCAGGATGCCCAACAAGTTTTGGATATTCACAATTTGCCGGTTGCGTATTTTCCAGATGCGTGGGTTCAAACTGCCGTGAATGTTTTACAAGAATTACCAGCGGGCGCTAACATTTTAGTCTACGGGGATTATGATGTGGATGGCATTACCTCGACCAGTGTGATGATTGCTGTTTTACAGGCCTTGGGCTTTAAGCCACAGTTTTATATTCCCGATCGCTTTAATGATGGATACGGCTTAACGGATCGGGTGTATACGTTGGTCCAAGAGTGGGCACCGGCTGCATTAATTACATTGGATTGTGGGGTAACGAACGTGACGGAGTGTGCCTGGCTCAAACAGCACAACCCCGCATTTAAAATTATGATTATTGATCACCACCAGGTGCCCGATCCGCAACCCCCTGCAGACTTGATTGTTGATCCAAAGCTATTGCCTGCCAATCATGGCTATTTTGATTTGTGCACCGTTGGAATTGTCTACCATTTTTTTAATCAAGTATTCGCACACATGAATCAGACATCGCCGTTAAACGACTATTTGGACTTGGTTGCCATTGGCACCGTGGCGGATGTGGCGCAGTTATCGCCGATGAATCGGGCCTTAGTCCAACAAGGGCTTAAGCAAATGCGGCACACCAACCGATTGGGCTTGCGGGCATTGATGCGTGCAGCAGGACTGGAGCCAGGGGAGCCGGTGACCAGTCGGGATATTGGGTTTGGGGTGGCGCCATTGTTAAATGCAGCCGGTCGCTTGGCCAATGCTACCCTATGTGTGGACTTGATGACGGCGACCCAGCCCGATGTGGCCGAAGCGTTAGCCACTAAATTAACACGGCTAAACCAAGAGCGACGGACAATAACCCAGACCATTACGGACGAGGCTATTGCGTATTTAGAAGAAAATCCCGATGCCTTGAGCAGCCCCGTGCTGGTGGTATCGGGCCGCAATTGGCATCCGGGTGTCATTGGTATTGTGGCTGCTCGAATCACCGATCGGTACCATCGGCCTAGTTTGGTTGTTGGGTATGACGATACCGAAGCGAGAGGGTCCGCACGGAGCATTGAACGGGTGAATGTGTATCAGCTAATTAAAGCCAATGATCAGTATTTGACCAAATTTGGGGGGCATCATCAAGCGGCTGGATTTAGTTTAGAGACGGCTCGGTTGGCCGAGTTTCATGCGGCTATGATTACGCATGCCAACCAGGTACTATCTGCGGACGACTTGCGGCCCATTGTTCACATTGACGCCAAGTTGCCGCCGGATCGAATCAATCATGATTTTTATCGCCAATTGCAGCGGCTATCGCCCTTTGGGCCCAGCAATCCAGAACCCCTGTTTGTGGCTGAATTGCGTGTGATAGAGGCTCGAATTTTAAAAGATAAGCATTTGAAAGTTCGCTTATACGATGATGCGACACGGGTGGTTGTGGATGGCATTGGGTTTGATTTAGCGGATCGATTGCCAGCGGTTCAAAAATCCCATTGCTCGGTTGCGTTTCATTTGCAAACCAACACTTGGCAAGGGCGAACCAACATGCAATTAATGATCCAGGACGTTCGATAAAATGCCACAATCAACCAGTGAATTAGAGCTACAGCATCTGTGGGAACAGTGTTTAAAACGAATGCGAGGCTATCTAGACGCAGCAGCCATTGAGACCGTCAATCGGGCGTATGCCTTTGCCACCCATGCCCATGCGGGTCAAATGCGAAAGTCCGGGCGCCCTTATATTGTTCATCCGGTGCATGTGACGATCACATTGGCGGAATTGCGCCAAGATTACCAAACGTTGTGCGCCGGCCTCTTGCACGATACGTTGGAGGATTGTGCCGTTACCCAAGCGGATTTAAGGCAACAGTTTGGTGATGAGGTGACCGTGCTGGTGGAGGGGGTGACCAATCTGGGCCGAATGTATTTTGGGACTCGGGCTCAGGCAGAGAATTTGCGAAAATTGTTTTTAGCTATGGCCAAAGATAGTCGGGTGGTTTTTATCAAATTGGCCGATCGTTTGCACAATATGCAAACGGTCCAGTTTTTATCGGAATCGGCTCAAAAACGCATGGCATTGGAAACCCAAGATATTTTTGCGCCATTGGCCCATCGATTGGGATTGTGGTCCATTAAATGGCAACTGCATGACTTGGCGTTTGCGACACTCGAACCCGCTATGTTTAACCAAATACAGCGCTTGGTTGTGGACACCCGCGATGCTCGAGAGGCGCACATTAAACTGCTTATTGATAAAATTAAGCAGCGGTTAGATCCGCTGGGGGTGTCGTATCGAATTACGGGTCGGCCCAAGCATATGTATAGTATTTACCAAAAATTAAAGCGTCGGGACATGGATTACACCCGGTTGCATGATGTGTTGGGGCTGCGCATTATTGTCAACACGATTCCAGAATGTTATACAATTTTGGGCCATGCGCATGAGTTGTTTAAGCCGATTCCAGGTCGATTTAAAGATTATATTGCGGTGCCCAAGCCCAATTTGTATCAATCGTTGCATACCTCTGTGGTGGATCACCGGGGCGTGCCCATTGAAATTCAAATTCGGACGGAACGCATGCATCAAATTGCAGAATATGGACTCGCGGCGCATTGGCACTACAAACTCAAAGATTCGCCAGAAAAAATTCCACAGCCACAAGCGAGCACACCGTTTTTGCAAGAATTGGTGGATTACAATGAACACACGCCGGTGAATCAAGACAATGCGGATCAATTTTTAGATCATATTAAGTTGGATTTATTGGTGGATGAAGTGATGGTATTTACCCCAACTGGGGATGTCATTGCGTTGCCCCAGCATTCAACGCCCCTGGACTTTGCCTATAAAATTCATACCGATGTGGGGCATACCTGTATTGGCGCCAAAGTGAACGATTGCATCGTGCCATTGCGCTACGAGCTTCAACATGGAGATCGGGTTGAAATCATGACCCAGTCCAGTAGCAAGCCAAAAAAAGATTGGTTGTCGATTGTGCAAACAGAACAGGCGCGCTATCGGATTCGGCAATGGTTTCGCCGGCATGAGCCAGAGCCGACAGTCGTGGCGGATGATGCGGAGCCAGTGGTGGCCAAACCGAGGGAACTCCACATGTCCGAACGCAGTGTATCCGAGACCCCTCGAATTTTATTATCCGGGCATCGCAGCATTGAGTTTCGATTGGCACAGTGTTGTGCCCCAGATCGGAAGAGCACACGTCTGAA
>CAXPTH010000006.1:0-123756 GCA_964220215.1 Alteromonas sp.
ATTCGTCTAGTTTATTTATGTCATAGCCCATGGTGCTCATCAGTGTTTTTAAAACAATTTTAGCGCCCAATACTGTATGTTCATCAATACCCTTGCTTAAGGCGAAGTCTACAAAACCGTCGATATCGGTTTGGCTATCGTAAACGGTGAAACTAGACTCAGCAAAATAGTCAGAACTCGGATCTTTTGAATTGCTTGTAATATGAACTAATTTTCCATTAAATTGCAATATATGTTCGCCTCTAATGTTTTTATACATTAAAATATTGGCGTTTGTTTCCCAGCTGCCGTTTTTGTAGACTTTGTTAGTACTAAGGTTATAGTAATCTCCATCAATATTTATGTATCCATCTATACTATCCACTGTTGTAAATTTATCAGCACCTATTCCAAACTCATCCTCAACTTGATCACCGGCGGATAGGATAGCAATGGCTTGTGGTGGTTGCAAGGAGGCATCGGCAACTTCAAATCCGAGGGAAGCCATTCCGACCATAGAATTCATTGCGTTATAATCGACATCTGGTTCAAACTGAGGTCCACGTGAAGTAACACCTATACCCATAAAAATTCTCCTTTTTTATTAAAGACAATATTGTTGTTGTGTATGATATCGAATATCAATAACGGAACCATGTATCGAATTTTTTCAATTTATAATTTATACTGTATTTACAATTAATTAAAATTAACTATTCGTCGATTTTTTTGAAAATCGATCGTGAATATACTGTTCCAGCAATTGAATAAACTCAGCCTGAATACCATCACCGCGCAAGGTAGTTACTTGTTTGCCATCAATATACACGGGTGCCCGGGGCGTTTCTGAAATCCCGGGTAGGCTAATGCCAATGTCCGCATGTTTGCTTTCACCGGGGCCATTCACCACACACCCCATCACGGCAACAGTCAGCGACTCAACACCCGGATACTGAGTCCGCCAAGTTTGAATGGTTTGATCAATATGGGCCTGAATCGATTCAGCCAAGCGAATAAACGCATCGCTTTGGGTACGCCCACACCCGGGGCAGCTCACGACCGAAGGGGTAAAATGCCGCAACCCCATGGCTTGCAAGACTGTTTTGCACCCGCGAACTTCTTCCGCACGCGACGCCCCCGGCGACGGGGTTAACGACATACGAATGGTGTCCCCAATCCCTTGATGCAATAAAATACCCAAGGCAATGGCACTGCTAATACTGCCTTTGTGCTGGCTCCCAGCTTCGGTGAGCCCCAAGTGCAGAACGGTATCGGTTTCTTGGGCCAACTGCTCATACACGCGAACCATCGCCGCAACATCGGACATTTTGACACTCAGAACCAACTGATCTTTGGGCAGTCCAATGGCCAAGGCCAATGCTTCGCTTTGGCGGGCACTTTCCAGCATAGCCTCAATCATTACATCCGTGGCGGATTGGGGGACGGGCAAGGCCTGATTGGCATCCATGGCTTTGGCGACAATGACGGGATCCAGAGACCCCCAGTTTACCCCAATTCGCACGGCTTTCTTGTGGTGAATGGCGGCTTTAATAATCATTTCAAATTGTTGGTCTCGGCGATCGCCTTTGCCCACATTGCCGGGGTTTACTCGAAACTTGGCCAAACAGGCGGCGGAGTCTGGGTATTCGGTTAATAAGATATGCCCGTTGTAGTGAAAATCGCCAATTAAGGGTACGCTGTAGCCATCGGCATCTAAGGCTGCCCGAATGGCCGGAACCGCTTGCATGGCGGCGGCATCGTTGACGGTGATGCGTACCAGTTCTGAACCGGCATCGGCGAGTTCTTTAATTTGGGCGACTGTTTGTTCAGCATCAGCGGTTGGGGTATTGGTCATGGATTGGACAACAATGGGATGGGCACTGCCCATTAAAACAGATCCAATGCGAACAGACGGTGTTTGGCGACGATGCTTCATAGATTTTAGTATAGCATTATGCCGCGCGCTTCAATATAGGCACAATCTTCGGGAACGGTAATTTTAATGTTGTTGGGGCATCCCGCTACGCATGAAATTGTCCCGCCCATGGCCTCAACCAGACTGGCATCATCGGTAAATGCCTCCCAGTTTGGACTATGGGCAAAGGCTTGCTTGAGGCGCGATAGATGAAACACTTGGGGCGTCTGTACCCGAACCAAGGGGGTGCGATCCACGGTTTCAATGTGGTTTGGAGCAATAACCCGTTTAATGGTGTCCGTGAGTGGGAGTGTGGGGATGCAGCCATCGGCGGTGTCCAACCCATGATCCAAGCGCTCGCACAGGGCTTTGGAAACAACGGGTCGGGCCCCATCGTGAATCCAAACGCGAGAGTAGTCCAATTCGGTTAGTGCGCACAACCCGTTCCACACAGAGTGTGCACGCGTGTCCCCACCGAGGACACAGGTGGCTACAATGCCGTAGTCCGATAGTTGTTTGGCCGTTTGATCCACGCAATGTGTCACAACAACAGTTGTTTTGAATCCCAGTTTTAGGGCTTGGCAGGTATGCATTAATACGGGAGTTCCGCGGATTAAGGCTTGTTGCTTGTCAGATCCGAAGCGTCGGCCGTGCCCAGCGGCTACAATAATGAGGGCATCGTCGTTAATGCCCATGCGGACGGGATGCGTCGGTCAGATCCCGGAGGGGTTTGGGTAAGGGGAACCAAACATCGGCTTCGGTTGATGGGGCTTGATGACAGGTGCTGGACGCAACAGATGCTTGAATGCGGGTAACCAGCTGGGTTACTAAAATTTGGGGGACAGATGCGCCGGAGCTGATACCAACATGAGCGGCATCGGCAATCATGGCATCGGTGAATTCCTGGGCGGACTCGAGCATATATGCTGGGCGTCCTTGTTCTTTGGCAAGTTCATACAATCGTGTGGTGTTGGAACTGTTTTTGGATCCACAGACTAAGATCACATCGCAGGTTTTAACTAAATCTAAAATAGCATCTTGGCGATTTTGTGTTGCGTAGCAAATATCTTTTTCCGGTGGCAGTGTTAGGGTGGGGTAGCGCTGCTTAATTTTATCAATTAATCGGCGGGTATCCGATACACTCAATGTTGTTTGGGTGAGCACCCCAATGGGTTGATTGGGGTCTAAATTTAGGGCGTCAATGTCGGCATCTGTTTCGACTACGTGGCATAGCGATTCTGGAATATAGCCTTTGGTTCCAACAAACTCTTGATGCCCGCGGTGTCCGATTAAAATGATTTGCATGCGTCGCCGAGCCATCTTTTTGGCTTCCATATGCACTTTTCGGACCAAGGGGCAGGTGGCGTCTAGGACGTCCAATTGGCGGGCCTTGGCTTCTGCATAAACCTCTGGCGCAGATCCATGGGCACTCAAAATGACCCGAGAACCGATGGGGATTTCATCCAGGTTTTCAACAAATTGAACGCCCAGCTGAGTATAGTGATTGACCAGATAATCATTGTGCACAATGGCATGGCGAACATACAGTGGCAAGCCATAGTGCTGGAGGGCTAAATCAACAATATCTAAGGCAACGGAGACGCCGGCACAAAATCCTTGAGTATGGGCGAGGTGAATGTCGATGTGACGGTTTTGCTTCATGATTCATTTATTGTATCATGTCGAGCATCGTGCCGAATTCATCTTCAAGCTTTTTGATGCTAATATCGGTGATTGCGTGGATGTTGGGTAGGGTTAGTTCAATAAGTTTATCCGAACCCTCCCATAACGCATTGCCGCTAATGTTCATGGAAGCCAGTGGATCTTGGGGTGCTAATGGGGTTGTGCTGGCCATCGGATTGGAGAGTAAGTTTTTGAGGGCATCGGCGTCGATATTTAACTCAGTGGCCACCCCTTGAATAAGTTGCTCAGGCGTTTGTGCGGGCATTCCGAGCTGGCCTAAAATCTTACCAATTAATTGCAACAGTTGATAGGCTTGACGAGCCATTTTTGGATTTTGAGCCAGTTGCTTAACAATTAGTTTAACCGCTTTTTTCATAGCGTCTTTAATATCGGGTATTAAATCGTCTAGAGCACTGCTATCTAACTCGACTAAATGCCCAATCAGACCGACCAATGCGGTGAGCATGGATTTGGATACTAATCCAGACATGATTTTATTGATAATCGTTTCAATCATGGCGATTATTGTTTCTTTTTTGAGTCTTTTTGATTCATCCAATTGCTCTAAATCACTAAAAAATTGTTGAAGAGGCATTGTTTTTTGGCTGGTTTCTGGATTTAATAACAAGGCAATGCGTTCAGTGGCATTAATCGTTTCAATATCAAGATCCAACTGGGTATCTCCATCCGCAGGTTGGGACAGAAAATTAATAATGGGCGCCCATATACTAGCGCTTAACTCACTGCTATGAATACTGGTCATGGTTTGTTACTCCTTTATTTATATATATCGGTCTAAAAGCGATAAATCTTGTATGTCTTTGGAGGCTTTAGCGCCCAATTTTTTTATATTTTCAATTCGTGTGACGACATTGCCTTTGCCATGAATCAGTTTATTCATAATGGCGGCATGGGTATTTTGGGTGGTTGTTAACTGCTGGCCGAGCTTATCGAGTTCTTGAGCAACGGCAAAAAACTTGTCATACAGAGCACCACTTTGTTTGGCAATTTCATGAGCAAATTGGTTTTGATGCGCTTGTTTCCATAAATTTTGAATAATATGCAGGGTTGCAAACAAGGTTGAAGGCGATACGAGGACAACATGGTGTTTCATGGCATCGTAAAATAGCTGAGAATCGTGTTGCAAAGCCAGGGTTAATGCGGGTTCAATGGGTAAAAACATTAAAACAAAATCCGGCGAGTTGAGGCCGGTCAGTGCGGGATAATTTTTTTCGCTGAGTGTTTTGATATGATTGCGAATGGCTTGAATATGGAGTTTTAGGGGGTGGGCGTCAGGCGTTTGGGTGTAGAGTTCGTAGGCGTTGAGGGACACTTTAGAATCAATAATAATGTGGCGATCACCGGGTAACTTTAAAATAACGTCGGGTTGTTGCCGCTCGCCAGTATCGGTTTTCAAGCCGGTTTGAACGATAAATTCACGCCCCTTTTCGAGTCCGGATTGCTCCAATACCGTTTCTAAAATTAGCTCGCCCCAATTGCCTTGGGTTTTGGTGTTGCCTTTGAGGGCATTGCTGAGCTGACGGGCTTCTTGGGCCATGGTTTGATTGAGGGTAACGAGTTGGCTTAACTCGCCTTTGAGGGCTGCGCGTTGATCGGCTTCGTGGCGTTGGGTTTGATCGAGGGTGGTCTTAAACTCACTCAGGGCGGTTTTGAAGGGGGCTAGAAGGGTGTTTAAGGATTGTTGATTGTCCTGAGAAAACCGGTTGGTTTTTTCATCAAATAGGCGATTGGCCAGTTGCATGAGGTCTGATTTTTGTGTGGCGAGCTGTGTGGTTAATTGGTGATTGGTCGCCTCCAAGATCCCGTGTTCTTTCACGAGGGCTTGATGCCGAATGGTTCCCCAGACGAGCCCCGTGCTGAGAGCCAAAACAATCCCAAACAACCCAACAATAACGCCGATTACCATAGTCTTGAGTATAGCATGAAAGTGCGCTATGCTTGGGGTATGAAACAACCAACTGAATTATTTAACCAATGGGCGGACGCCCTTAAAACGCAAGATCCGGATTGTGTTCTGGCGTGCTATGCCCCGAATGCGGTGCTGTTGCCAACGGTATCCAATACGGTGTGCAACACCCCGGCGTTGATTCGGGATTATTTTGTTCACTTTTTAGCCAAGCAACCGGTGGTGACGCTGCTAGACAGTTATTGGCATGCCTATGCAGACGGTTGGCACCACGCAGGGACGTATTCGTTTGTGCTCAATGGAGATACCACGGTTGTGGCTCGATTTACCTACGCATATGCATCGGTTGATGGCGAATGGAAAATTATCGCCCATCATTCGTCGGCAATGCCGGAAGCGACTTAACTAAGTCTGGAAAAAATTAGACGCCATTTGGGATAAAACAGTAGATGGGTCTTTTCCAGCCGCACTCAATACGGTAAATTGTTCGCCTATTTCAGACGTCAGTAATTTTTGTATTGTTCCAGCCGCTGTTCGATTGGTAAAAAAGAAAGTGATCTCTAATTCTGGCTTATCAATTGTGTTTAAACTGGATAATACGGATTCTAGAACCGCTGAGCAGGTATGATCAATAATGGTTTTGTCTCGGGTAATAGAGACTTTATTCATGGGCACTTTGTTTTCATAGTCGGTCACAATGTGCCGAAATAAAATTAGCAGTTGGTTTTTGTCAGCATTGTAAATTATTTTTGAAAATTTATCATCACGCATTAGAGCAAACCCTGTTTGTTGCTCGTGTATCACAAATTTATGTTGATCATCGGATAGTTTAATGGCACTTTCGGGTATCGTGTGATTGATGGTCATTTTAATGGTTTTAATCATGCGGTCAACAAACTCACGTTCATTTTCCCAGCATACGCCAGTATATTCCAAGGGGTTGGCGGCCATATGGTCACGAGCAAGTATATAGAGTAAGGCGATGGGAACATCGAATCCGCTCAACCAGCCATACTCAAAGGGGCCGGAATTGGGTAGCTCAACCGCTTCTAATAATGCAGCGTGAATTTGCTGTAAGTATTTGTTTGCGGGTTGATCTATCATTTTTAGTTTCACATGCTTTAGAAACTCTATATAGGTCTCATGGCAGCGTGGAATTTCATCTTCACGCGGCATTTTTGCACTGTTTCTAGGTGTAGCAACACGCTTTCTAGATGCTGCTTCACGTATACCGATACCAGCAGCAGCGCCTACAGCGACTGAAGGCATAAGGTTGTTGTTATATTTAGGCTTATGTTTTATCAGTGAGTAGGACACTGTTGGAGTAGTAGGGGCTCCTAGTCTTACTAAATCTCTTGGTGGTGCTTGTGCTAACATAAAAATAAACCTCCTAATTTATGCATCCAGGTCAATTTCAATCACTTGGTGGTGTTCAGATGGCTGAAGCGTTCGACTGTACGCACAACCAAAGCCGGAACAAATGTGTGAAATTGTACTGGTTTGGGGCATGGTAAAAAACAAATCTTTCTCGGGCACTCCCTGAAGATGCGGTAGTGCATCAAAAATGCGTCCACCATTATTGTTTAGTATAACCACAGTAACCGGATATGGGCAATGCTCGAAGAGCCCCAAGGCATTGCAATCGTAGTAAAAGGTTAAATCCCCAACCACCCCAACCACCGGTTTTTGGCTGCCATAGGCCAATCCAATCATGGTGGATAATTGCCCGTCAATGCCACTCACCCCGCGGTTGGCAAACGTGGGGACTAGGGGGCTGTCGGGGGATAGCGTGGGGCAATGGGTGTCTAAATACCGAATGGCCAGGCTATTGCCACAAAATAAAACAGCCGCTTGGCGTTCAGCTAGGTGTACAATGTCTGAAACAAGGGATTTAATCGGCAAAGTGATCCACCTCAATGACAGTTTGTTTGGCATGGTAGGGGTTAAACGGATGGTTGCGGTATCGAATATGATACTGGGGGTGTGCGCGCACATGTTCTAGTTGATCCAAGCTGGATCGCGCAGTCATGCCCCCACCCAGGACCAGTACCGGACCTTGAGGGTGAATGCAGGAGTGCGGGCGCGGGTAATGCGTGCGTAGCATGCTGGTAATATCGGCGATAATGGGTACGGATTGGTTGTTGAGGTACTGCTGAACCGCTTGGGCATCGGTCACACTGCGCAATTGCCCAACAACAATCAAACCCGGTGTTGGGATGCTTGCCCAGTCGGGGCTGGTTCCACGGGGCATACTGGGCGCAGTGGGGTGGTCCATGACCACGGGGTCTACGGCCAAGTCTCGAAAAGCCATATTAAAATGCACGGGTGTTGGCTGTGATACGCCTTGGGCAATGTGCGTTTGAATGCGGGCTTGTATGTGCTGAATGGATACGTTTGAATGGGGGCATGCCAGATTGAGGGTCGTGGCGAAGTGTGAGAATAGCCCGGACTGGGGCATGGTTTGATTGGCGCCAACACCGTGCAGTTCCGGCGGGCGATCCGCCGTGATGACCACCAAGCAGTGGCCAGACTGATGGGCTTCAACCACAGCGGGCAAGAGATTGGCACCCGCACTGCCCGATGTGGTGAGAATTGCCACTGGCCGTTGCTGGGCTTTGGCGATCCCTAAGGCCACAAATCCCAAGGCCCGTTCATCATAAAAACAAACGGATTGGATTTGCGTATGATTCGCAATGCATCGGGTCAGGGGGGCGGACCGAGACCCAGAGCCAATGCAAATATGCTGAATGCCGGCAGTAATCAAACTTTCAACAACCCCCATGGCCCATTGCGTTGTTGGCGTTACATTAGTCACGTTGGGCATGGTACAGGGTGACAACGCCTGCGGACATCCGGTAACTGCGGACGGATGAAAACCCAGCGGCGTATAATTTTTGTTCAAACGCAGCACCGTAAGGGAAGGACTCAATGGTTTTATTTAAATACGTATAGGCCGTATCGTGGCCGGATAACCAGCGACCCAATCGCGGTAAAATAGTCCTTAAATACCACAAATAGGGTGTTCGAATCGGCTGAGGCGGCAATGAAAACTCCAAAATCAAGGCCTCTCCACCGGGTTTTAATACCCGGGTCATCTCGACGAGGGCGGCTGCGTAGTCGGGCACATTGCGAATCCCAAAGGACATGGTAATCACATCGACGGCATTGGCCGGTAGGGGAATGGCCGTGGCAACGCCGGCCTTGAGTTCAATCCGATTGGATAACTGACGCTGGTTGAGCTTTTTATTGCCAATGGCGAGCATATCCACGGCTGGGTCTAGGCCAATGCCGTGCTTGAATTGAATGCCGTGGTTGGCCAGGCTAATCAAGACATCGGCGGTTCCGGTGGCTAAATCCAAAACGGTATCGGGGGTTCGGTTGCGAATTGTCCGGGCGAGTTTCCACCGCCATAGGACATCTTGGTATCCGGATAGTAGGCGGTTGATGCGGTCGTATTTGGCCGAAATTTCATTGAATACGGCCGGGATTCCGGACTTGTCTGGCAGGTTCATGTTGGAATCCGGGTCCAGTCAATGCCCATAGCCTTAAATTTATTGAGAACATGGTATAAAAGTTCAATCCGATTGTCGCGTCGGGTTGGGTCGGGATCCATGACCATGACGTGATCAAAAAAATCGTCCAACTGGGTGGCGAGTTGGTCCCAATGATCGAAAATGCGTTCTAAAGATGCGGCATCCTGATAGACAGGAGTATGCGTGTCAACCAATGCATGCAATGCTTTTTCGTGGGATGTTGTGAGGGTGAGTCCAATGCCTGGGCGTTCTTGATCGGCCAATAATTTGCCAACGCGATGCGCACTGGCCTGAATGCGGGCAAAACGCTCTGGGTTTTGTTCTTTTTGGCGGTTAAGCTCTTGGGCCCGATCATACAAGCCCCGAATGGTTGTTTCTTTGGGGATAATCGCACAGGCCAAGACCATTGGGCCGACGTCAGTTTTGAGGTATTGATACATACGCTGCTCAAAAAACTGGGCGGCATCGGTATAGGCGGAGTCCGTGACTGTGAGTGTGGGGACTTGGGTGTGTAGGGTTTCGAGCGCTTGTTTCAGTAGGGTATCAATGGGTAGATTCAGGTCGGGATTGGCGATGCATAGTTGGCATAGGCCATTCATGATGCGCCGAAGGGCCCAGGGGTCTTTGGATCCGGTGGGGATGAGTCCATTGTAAAAGCAACACAGGAGGGTATCCACGCGATCGGCGATGCCCACAAGCACCGCTTCGGTCAGGCTGGGCAGGGTGTCGGTGGCAAATCGCGGTAAATAATGCTCAAAAATGCCGACGCCGGTTGCGGCATCGTCTGGGTTTTGTTGGGTGTAATAGTGCTGGCCCATGGTGCCTTGGAGACTGGGGAATTCGCCCACCATGCCGGTGGCTAAATCGCACTTGCAATGATTGGCAATGCGTTCAACACAGTCTAAATTAACGCTCCCAGGAGTCAAACTAGCTAGAGAAAGCGCCAGTATTCGAATGCGCTGCGTCTTATCGGCCATACTACCAAACTGATCTTGAAACGCAATCGCAGCCAATTTTTTTTGATAGTCAATCAAGTCCGTTTTAAGATCCGATTCGTAAAAAAACGCTGCATCAGACAACCGAGCCGCCACCACCCGTTCGTTTCCTTGAATAATGGTATCGGTATTGGCTTTGGTCACCGAATCGGCCACAAAGGCAAACTGATCGGTATCCAATAGCACCGCTTTTTGATGGGTTTCAATGCATGTTTTGACAACATCTACGGGCAAATTTTGACGTTGAATACGCCCTGTTAACACGGTTGGCCATTCCGACAAATACACCAATTGATCGACCAAATAATGGTCCATCGATGCCTGAATAGCGGCTCGGCGTTGTGCAGGGTCAGCCATTACCCGGTGGGCCATAAGGGGCTCGGCATAATCCGAGGCATGGGCCAAAGCCACAGGTGCTCCGATGTGGGTATCCCCCGCACTCAAGAAGCGGTGCCCATGGGTAACCCGATCACTGGTAATGCCAAATAGTGTTAGGGGAATAACGGCGGTATCCAGTAGGGCACATACCCAATGCACTGGTCGAATAAAGGGCCCATTATGCTCGCCCCAGTGCATTTCAATGGGCAATTTAAGCCCCCGTACACAGTCTGTGATTAGACTCGGTAAGCAGTCGATGGCCGCTTTTCCGGCTTGTGTTTGATCCAGAAACCAGTAAGCGGTTCCGTTGTGATCCGCTTGGATTAAATCGTCGGGCGTATAGCCCAATTTTTTAGAAAACCCGAGGACGGCTGCATCAGGAGCGCCCACAGCAGGCCCGCGTTGATACAGTGTTTGGTCGGGTTGTTTATCCAAAATTCCGGTTACAAGCATAGCGAGTCGCCGCTGAGTCGCATAGGGGGTTACGGTGTTGGTGGCGTCGAGTAGGTTGGCGTTCTGCAACGCGGCGTGTACATTCGTGGTCAATTGGTCCAGCATGGGCTGGCAAAACCGAGCCGGAATTTCTTCACAGCCCAATTCAATGAGTAATGTGCTCATACCAAGGACTCCATGTACTGCTTGGCACAGGCATTGGCCAGTTTTCGAATCCGTAAAATAATGGCCATGCGGGCTGTGACAGAGATGGCGCCTCTTGCGTCGAGCAGATTAAAGCAATGGGAGCATTTGAGACAGTAATCATAGGCCGGCTCAATGGCACCGGTGGCTAAGATGGACTGGCACTCTGCTTCATAAAGTTCAAACAACTGCCAGAGCCGATCGGTACTGGTGTGGTCTAAATTGTAATACGACTGAGATTTTTCACTGGCTAAGAAAATATCCCCATAGGTGGTTGTGTGGCTATTGCTTTTTTGCCAAATGAGGTCAAAGACGGTATCTTTTTGCTGAATAAACATGGCCAGACGCTCCAAACCGTAGGTCAACTCCACACTCACGGGGTTGCAGGGGACACCCCCGCATTGTTGAAAATAGGTAAATTGGGTGACTTCCATACCATCCAGCCAAACTTCCCAGCCCACGCCCCAGGCGCCTAAGGTGGGGGATTCCCAGTTGTCTTCTACAAACCGAATATCGTGGTTATTGGGGGTAATGCCAATAGCGCCGAGACTTTGAATATACAGATCCTGAACATTCAGCGGCGATGGCTTTAGGATCACTTGGAATTGATAATAATGCTGCAATCGATTGGGGTTTTCGCCATAGCGACCGTCGGTGGGTCGTCGGCAGGGCTCTACATAGGCCACTTGCCATGGCTGGGGATCTAAGACGCGCAAGAATGTATAGGGGCTCATGGTTCCCGCCCCTTTTTCAGTATCGTAGGGCTGTAAGAGTAAACATCCTTGGTTTTTCCAGAATTGCTGAAGCTGATGAATAATGTCTTGAAATGTTGCTGCTTCCATACAGATCATTTTAGCATAAATTTAGCACAGATTGGGGTGTTTCGTGGTGGAGGTGACAGGGATCGAACCTGCGACCTTCTGCGTGCAAGGCAGATGCTCTCCCAGCTGAGCTACACCCCCACGGGTGTATGGTGGGCCTGCCTGGAATTGAACCAGGGACCTCACGCTTATCAGGCGTGCACTCTAACCATCTGAGCTACAAGCCCACAAACCGTAAATCATTATACAAGATCTTTTTGGGTTTGGCCACTAGGAATGTACTGTGGCAGGTAAATCGATAGGGTTGTTCCGATGTTAATGGTGGACTCAATATGGATCGCTCCGTTTTGTTTGGCAATGATTTTTTTAACTTCGGCTAATCCTAAACCTGCGTTTGACCGCTCCGATTTTTTGGTAACAAATGGTTCGAAAATTAGATTTAATTGATCCGCTTGTATGCCACAGCCGGTATCGGTGATTGCTATTTTAACGCCGTCAATGGGTCCGTTTGATGACGATGGCTCTGTGTCAATCGGGGTATAGCGTTCGGTTGATACATCAATTGTGATACGCCCATGATCTGGGGTGAATTGCAACGCATTGAGTGTGACATTTCGAATAGCAGAATGCACGTCGTGCTCATTTCCGTATACAAATAGGGGCGTATCGGCTTGAATGACGAGCTCGATGGATTTTGACTTAGCTTGATGGGAAAATAGCAAACCAATATCCGCACACAGTGTGTGCATGGCGACAGCAGTGTTTTTTGAATGGTTAATTTGTGTGTATTTCAGCATACTATCCGTTCGTTTGGCTAAATGATGGATGTTTTTTAGAAAAACAGTCGCTGTTTTCTCAGCTAGAGCGGTGTCTTCGGGTGTTTTTTTTAATAAATCAGCCCATAGTTTTAGCGATGCCATGGGGTTTCTCAGTTCATGGCTGATGCCTTGGATAACGTGGCCAAATGTGGCTTGATTATGGAGCTGCGCTTGAATGGCTTTGCTGCTCGATAGATCATCTTCTGTTTTTTTGAGCTTCTGTGTTGTTTTTCCAAAATCTTGGGTAAAAATATAAGCGAACGATAGCGTTGAACCAAAGGTGATGCAGGCAATTAAGTCTTGGTATGCCTGGCTAAGTGGTTCTGTTAATTCGTAGCTGGGTATAAATTGAATATTGGTAAAATCAACTAAAAAATAACACAGAATTGATAGCGCAATGCCAATCGTGATTTGAATGTGCTCTGTTTTTTTGAATAGTAGTAACGGAATCCAGACAATACTAATATACATAATATTTGTTTTAATGCTATCTCTCATAATGGATGCAAAATAAAAAATGCCGATATTTAGCCATATGCAGGTGGCTAATCGTGTGATAGGCACATGCCGGGTTGTGCTGAGATAATACAAGGTGCTGGCTCCAACTAACCAAACGATTTCAGAAATGATTAGAAATATGTCCTGAATAAACAAAAAGAATAATAAGTAAATGCTCGAGCATATACACAATATGTGTAAAATTTTTTGAGTGCGTTGATACTCAATGGTATTGGTTAAAGCTGTAGAGGACGATTGTCTACATGAGCGAATTGCTGATACAAATGAAAACATGATTTAGTGGATGGATTGCACTTGGTTTGAAATGGGAATTTCTGGTTTTTTAAACAAATAATGAAACACCTGCCACTCGCTACCGCGTTTGGTCTTAAATAGTTCTTCGCATGCCATAAAAAACAGGCGCCAAAAAATCCAATATTGCTTCGCTTTTCCTCCATAATTTTCGTGAAACAAGGCTGAAATTTCAGGCCGATGGGCATCCATATTGTTCAGCCAATCGCGACACGTTCGGGCATAGTGGGTGCCTGACACATCCCATTGATTTTTAATGGTTAAGTGATTCTGGGCAATTTGAAATAAATCCCGGCTGGGCATTTGGCCACCGGAGAAAAAATAGCGACTCATCCAATTGGCCACCCACGATTGATTGGCTTTAATGTCAAAAGGATATGCGTATTCCCGATGCCCAAAAATATGAATAAAGGCGTACCCGTCGTCGGCTAACCACGCGGCCAATCGTTTGAATAATTGATCGTAGTTGTGCAAATGCTCAAACAGCTCAATGCTGACAATACGATCAAATTTTCGTCGAAATCGAATTTCAGCAACATTGGCACGTTTCACAATCAGATTGTGTAAGCCTCGCTCAGCAATTTGCTCGTTAATATAGGCTTCTTGTGTTCCAGAGTTTGAAATGGCTAAAAATTTGGATTTGGGGTATTTCTGAGCGGCATACAAACAAAACGATCCCCAGCCACACCCCAGCTCTAAGACGGTTTGCCCATCGATTAAGTTGGCGCGTTGGCAGACACGCTCAAGCATGTTGGATTCAGCTTGATCCAGGGATTGGGTGTTGCTTGTATAGAATCCGGAACTGTATTTCTTGTGTTTGCCCAAGGCATACGTATAAAACTCCGTGGGCACTTCATAATGCTGGTCATTCGCAGCATCGGTTTCATAGGCAATGTTGCCGTGCTTGAGTTGTTTGGCATAGTCGTGAATGGTATGGGTCTTGTAATGGGCCTTAAGTTGGCGAAGCCGGGCTCGGAGTTGGTATCGGATACCCAGTCGATACACCCAATCGGGTAATTGAATGGTACAGATAACCCAGCGATAAACATCCGGAATAATCATCGGTGTTTCCGTTTGATATTGGCGATAGGCATCGCCATGGCGGTCGCAGGAGCATCGTTCGGTATATGGACCACTAACATGGCGCAAGATTATCCACATGATGACTGGGCTAAGCCAACCCCAAAGACTGGGGACACAAAGGGCAACGCCCACCCACATGAGCCATTCAAAAAAATAATTGGGGTGCCGAGAATAGGCCCATAACCCAGATTGACAGATGCCCCCGTTTGGGACCGTTTTTTTGAAGGTGTACAGCTGCATATCAGCCACATGCTGCCCCCCAATGCTTAGGCCAATAACACTCAAGCCCAACACCCCGACTAGATGAATAGAAGTCGCGTCTTGAAGGGAAAACACGCTCACTATAAGGAGAATTTGGATCGACCCTTGAACTAGATAATGCCCCCATAATTTAATGTGTTTGATCCAACCGTTGCCGGTCCAATTGGTTTGCATCGTGGTATACCGATGGTCGTGGCGATTGTGGCGGATTCGTGTCCACCATAAAAACCCAGATAATCGCATGGCCCATATACACAAAGCGGCAACCACAAGCCACCCCGGTAGCGACAATGGGGCCATAACCCCAAGGCCACATGCCGCTAAAGCAATCCCAAGCGCCCAGTATACATCAACAATAGCGGGGTTTTTGAGCCATAGGCTCAGTCCAAATAGGCTGGTTACACCTGCATAAATACCAAGTATGATCCATAGTATAGTCATACAGTGTTTCGTTTAAATTGAAGTTGGTAAACGCCTAGATAATCGCTAGAAAATGCGGCTTCACAGTAGGCAAAGTAGTAATGCCAACGCCGTAGAAAATCCGATGAAAACCCCAGCTTTTGAGCAGCGGCTTCGTTGCCCTGTAAATTTTCAGCCCATTTTTTCAACGTGATGGCGTAGCTGCTGGCAATATTGGTGGCTGTGACCAAGCGCAAATGGGTGAGTTGGCGGGTTAACGACGTAATGGTTTCTAAAGAGGGCAAATGCCCACCAGGGAAAATGCTGTGTTTAATAAAGTCCATGCTGGTTTTGTATCGCTTATAATCGTGATTGGGGTACGTGATGGCTTGTAAAATAACTCGACCACCCGGCTTAACCAATCGGTTTAATTGTTTAAAATAATCGGGTAAAAATTGGTGCCCCACCGCTTCAATCATTTCAATACTAACAATGTGATCATAGTGACCCGATAGTGTTCGGTAGTCTTGCAGTTGAATGCTAATGAGATCTTGAAGGCCTTCATCGTGAATGCGTTGCTGGGTCCAGTCGTATTGTTCTTGGGATAATGTAATGGTCGTCACCCGACAGCCCACCGTTTTGGCGATATGCAAGGCCATGCCGCCCCAACCCGAACCAATTTCTAACACGTGATCGGTCGGGGATAGATTCATGGGCTCAACTAAAGCCCGGAGTTTCCGCTGCTGAGCGGTGCTTAACGATTCGGATTCGTTGTCAAATAGTGCCGATGAATACAGTTTGGTCTCATCTAAAAATAAGGCATAAAAATCATTGCTAATGTCATAATGATCTTGAATATTACTTTTGGATTGATCCACGGTATTTAAGGCCTGTTTTCGCGTGGCGAACTTCAAATATAAGCGATACCACCAGGATCCGTTGCTCATGCTTTGAATCAAGCTGCAATTGATGAGAATGACTTTGAGCAAATCAGCCACCGATGGGCTGTGCCAATACCCACGAATATACGCTTGGGCAAACCCAATTTCCCCTTTTCGAGCGAGTGTTGAAAAGAACCAGGTGTTGTTGATGGTAATTTGAGCCTGCAGGGAACTGGCTGGATCACCAAATTCTTCTTGGGACCCGTCGGGCAGGGTTAGTGTTAAACAACCATGTTTGAGCTGTTTAAGGCGATTCGACAAAAGGCTCCAAATGCGACGATGCGATAAAGACAAAGGCATTGTTCGAATTAAATTTTGACCAATGGGTTTAACGTTTGCATGCAACTTCTTTTTATAATACAGGATAATGGCTTGTTTGAAAATTCTGGGGAGCACAAGGGCATTGGTTAATGGGTGAGTAATCGCCGTTTTTAAGAGCTGATACCGAGATAACGGCCGGGTGGTTCCGCCAAATGTGGCGGTGAGTGTTTTTTGATCTTCCTGATAGTAATCAATGGTGACCAAAAGCCGAGACGCTGTGTTGGCAATCGTAAAATGATAGTGCCCGGTTTCATTGAGGAATGGCGAAACATGAAATGGTTTTTCAATTTTAAATTGATTGGGTCCAATCTGATGGCGTGTGTCGCATTGATATAAGTAGCTTTCTTTGTAGGTGTTGGTCACTTCAGCCATGAGTCCCACGAGGGTATCGGCATGATACAGCAAATACAGGCTGATTGGCTTAAATGGCCGACCCAAGTACCGGGGCATGGTTAATAATTGAATACGGGTTACGGGGTGTTGAAATTGCATGGATTGCATGTGCTTGTTGAGTTTGGCATCTAGGGTGTCGGTTGTGGGGTCTAGATAATCGGCATCATAGATAGACCACAATCGCCGTTGATTGTAGCCCAATGGGGATTGGCTTAATTCACGGGTATCGCATCGAATCCATACCAGCGGGTATTCAAAATGATGGTGGGTGGGCGCATGCCGCGTGTGGGTCGTGGTGCCCGCAATAATGGCGTTACAGGCTGTCGATGAGTTGTTGCGCACTGTGGGTGCCCCATTGAAAGCCATCTTCATGAAACCCATACCCCATGTAGCTGCCAGCCACAAAAATAGGCGGTGTCTGTTGGCGCAAGACAGCTTGGGTGGCCAGGCTGGCGGTGTCAAAGATGGGGTGTCGCTCGGTTCGATCATTCAGAATTTTATCGGATTGAATGGTATCGGGATTATTGAGTGTGACCAAGTAGTGTGTGTTGGCCATGCTTAGGGCATGCAGGCGATTCATATAATAGGTCACATGGCAATGGGGGGCTGTGTGATGCACGGTCCATGAGGCCCATCGATGGGGGGCTGTTCGGGGCATAATGCTTGTATCGGTATGCAGGGTAACCCGATTTGTTGCATACCGCCAAGGGGCTAAACACTTGGCTAAGGGATGGTTGCCTAAGCAGGCATGGGCTTGATCGGCTTGGGCGGCGATTAAAACACGGTCAAATGGGATGGATTCCGTTTCTGTTCGAACAACAGCGGTTGTATCCGATTGTAGCACGGCTTGAATGGGCGTGTTTGTATGAATCCTGCCTGAAAATTGGGCTTGAAATGCGTCAAGATAGCGTTGGGCACCCCCACAAACGGTGCGCCAACGGGGACGATCCTGAACTTGAAGCAGGCAATGATTATCCCAAAAAGCAAAAAAAGACTGGGCTGGAAAATTTAGAATTTCGTCATCCGGGCAGGACCAAATGGCGGCTCCCATGGGGATTAAATAGCGGTGAATAAAGGCATCGGGGTAATTTTTTTGGGCGAGGTATTCACGCAACGATAGGGTGCCCATTGTCGGCAAATCGGCCATCGTGGTGCGATTAAATAGTGAAATTGTTCGAATAACGGACCAGTGCGTCGGGGACCACCACCGGCTACCCACGATTCCCCACGGGATATCGCTGGTGTAAAAATACCCATCGTCGTGGTAGCCAAACGACATGTCGCTGGCTTGGGTGGGTACGGATAGTTCGTTTAGAAATTGTGAAAATAATGGGTAGTTTTTGTCATTCAATACAATAAAGCCGGTATCAATGGCTGTTTCGGTGTCCACTGCAATGGTATGGGTGTGGCCACCCAGGCGGGGTTGGGCTTCAAACAGGTCAACCTGGGCATGATTCTGGAGGGCATAGCAGGCGGCAATGCCAGTGATGCCGGACCCAACAACGGCGACCCTAGGCTTTGGCATAAGGCATTTTTGTACCAGGGTTAACGGTGTGGTAATGATCGAGCCCGGAGATCGTCATGGTTCCCAATAGGGACAAGTCAATCGACCCATTGTTTTGAATGCAGGGTTTGGCGATATGCACCCATCGAATGTGAGCAATGACAATATGAGTAGGATTCACTTGAGTATGGTGGACCTCGGCAAATTCCAGCCCCAGTTTGAATTGAGACTCTTGGACGTAGGGGGCGGGAAAGTCATTGAAGTATTCGGGTGTTAACCCAGTGGCTTCAAATTCAGAAACGGTTTTGGGATACCGGGCACTGGTTTGATGGGCGGCTTTAAAAAACGATTCACCAATATGGTTGAGCGTAAAAAAATGCGTATGCATAATATTTTCGTAGCCATGGCGAGGGACTATACTAGGCCGAAACACAATGCCAAGGGTGGGGGGATTGCTGCCAATATGCACTGCGGAGCTCACGAGCGTTAAATTTTCATTTCCGTCAGCATCCACAGTACCGACTAAGTTGGCACTTTTGAACCCGGATAAACTATTGATAAAATTGACTTGGTATCGGCCATCCATGGCGGCAATATCGGACACCCCCAGCGTTACGGTTTCGGGGGATTGAGTCACGGGCTATAAACTACCTTTCGTGGAGGGTATTTGAGACCCACGGTTGGGGTCTAGGCGTGTGGCTTGAGATAAGATTCTTCCCAGCGCTTTGAAAATAGACTCGCATACGTGATGGGTGTTGGTTCCCCGAATCACGTCCACATGCAATGTAATGCCGGCATGTAGCACAAAAGCTCGAAGAAATTCCTCGACCAGTTCGGTATCAAAATCACCCACTTTGGGTGCAATGGGGGGGATTTGGTAATGCAAAAACGCACGGTTGCTAATATCAACGCTGATTGAGCAGAGGGCTTCGTCCATTGGAATTGATCCTGAGGCATACCGATAAATGCCGCGACAATCGCCCAGGGCTTGCTTAATGGCTTGCCCTAAAACAATGCCGGTATCTTCAACCGTATGATGGGCATCGATGTGCAAATCACCGCGAATCGACAACTCAAGATCATACAAGCTGTGTGCCGCAAATAAGGTGAGCATGTGGCCAAAAAATCCACAATCGGTGGTTAAGGCCAATTGACCAGTACCGTCGAGTTGAACCGATCCGGCAATCTGTGTTTCGGTGGTTTTTCGTTCAATGCGTCCAAATCGTGGTTGGGTCATATGAATTTAGTTTGCACCATCACCTCGGGTGGCGTCAAGCCAAGGTGCTTGTAGGCTTCGGGACGTGCCATGCGACCTCGAGCGGTCCGGTCAATAAATCCAATTTGCAGCAAGTAGGGTTCGTAGACATCTTCTAATGTGCCCACATCTTCAGACAAACTGGCAGCGATGGTGTCAATACCAACGGGTCCGCCGTTAAAATGCTCGATAATAATGCGCAAATACTGTCGGTCAATTTTGTCTAAGCCCAGGTCATCAATGGCCAAGGATTCGCATGCATCGGCGACCAGTTCTGGGGTAATGGTGGCATTGTTGTGGACTTGGGCCCAATCCCGGACCCGTTTGAGCAATCGGTTGGCAATTCGGGGCGTGCCTCGAGACCGTCGGGCTAATTGATGGGCCGAATCGTCTGAAATCTCAGTGTCCAAAACCGTTGCGGCACGCCGAATAATTGTGGCGAGGTCCTCATGGGTGTAAAATTCCAGCCGTTCCAAAATTCCAAATCGATCCCGTAAGGGAGCGCTCAGCAACCCCACACGGGTGGTGGCGCCAATGAGGGTGAAGGGTTGCAAATCCAATCGAATGGAGCGAGCGGCCGGGCCTTTGCCGATGATAATATCCAGTTGGCGGTCTTCCATGGCGGGATACAACACTTCTTCAACGACGCGTTGCATGCGGTGAATTTCATCAATAAATAAGACATCACCGTGTTGCAAATTGGTTAAAATAGCGGCCAAATCCCCGGCGCGTTCGATGGCGGGCCCGGATGTTGTTTTAATGTTGACGCTCATTTCATTGGCAACAATTGTTGCGAGCGTTGTTTTGCCCAATCCGGGTGGGCCGTGCAACAAAACATGTTCGATGGGTTCTTGGCGTTGCTTGGCGGCTTGAATAAAAATGCCTAAGTTTTTTTTAATGGTGGTTTGCCCAATAAAATCACCCAGTTCTTGAGGGCGTAGTGAGGGGGTTTTGGGGTCATCAAATAAAGGGGCTGAAGTAACAATGCGTTCGGGATCGTCTGCAAAATTATCCGATGGGGTATGCTGCTCAATCATCACGTATCAGTGTAGCATAGATTGATTGGGATCCCCTTGATTTATTTTTATCATCCAATCTTTAAATCAGTACACTAGCCTCCTAAAAGTTCTTAAATCTAACTAAAAAGTCCCCTAAAGCCCCCTAAATCCCCCTAAAGGGGGACTTGTGATACGGATAATCTCAAAAAAAAAGAATTGGGAGTGACACTTAGACGACACCATAGTATTGGGGTAATTTTAGATAAAGCAATTTCAACAATCTAATATTCGCCTACCAAAGTCCCCTTTAGGGGATTTAGGGGCCTAGGGGGGGCATTGACTTTTGTATTACAAGTCCCCCTTTAGGGGATTTAGGGGGCCTAGGGAGATAGAGGGCCTAGGGATTTAGTGGCCTAAATTTAGGGGCTACTATTATCTATAACAACACCGCCAATTGCGTTGCTGAAATAGACAATGGGGAGTCTGGTCGAACCCCATCCCCATCGCATTGAATGGGCTGATGGGTATGCAGGGTCGCGCGAGTGATGGGAATATGCTGAACCTGGGGGTGCCAGTGCGTTTTGCCAAGCACGAGCAAGACCAAGAACCATCCCCAGCTCCACACAGACCCAAACCGATGCACAATAGCCGTGAGCTCAGGCGTTGTTAATGGGTTGGGGGTTAACACAAATGGGCCCGCATAGTGTGGCGTGTTGGTAATGATGCACCCCGTTCCAACATAAGACTGTGTGGGCGTTTCTAATACAACCGCAGGGCGATTGGCAATTTGACCACACTGACGAATCAGTTCAACCGCGTAGGCATAGCGACCGATCCACCGTTTGAGGCGTACGGACACATGGTGCACAATACTGGCGTCAATACCGGTGCTGATGGCCATTAAAAAAGGCTGTGCATTGGATAGTCCCATCCGAATGGATCGAGGGGCCCAGCGACGCAATGCGGCGTAGTCTGTATTTCGGCGGGTGATTCCCAATGCATGGGCCAGTACATTGCAGGTGCCCAATGGGGTAATGCCAATCGGGACATTCAGCCCCATGCGGTGCATATCGGTCACAACGTCCCGAATAGTGCCGTCGCCGCCCATAATCCAGACCGCATCGATGGGGGAATCGGGCCATATAAAGTGGCGGGTTTGCGTATTAAACTGGGTGACATGGCTTACGGTCATGCCCAAGGCCTTGGCGCTTGTTTCCAATTGCTGCGCATCCCGAATGCGATAGTTCCCAGCGTTTGTATTCGCAATACAAACAATATGGGTCATGGTGTCACCAGTAGGGCTTCGGCGATACTCGCAATGGTATCGGATCGGGTATTTTCGGGGAGTCCGTCCGTTAAAATCGTGAGCACATAAGCGTTGTTTCCGTGTATAATCAGGCCGGCATCGTGCCGAACCGAACCGAGTGTTCCAGTTTTGTTGGCTACACTATATGAACGCGGTAGTCGATGGGGAATCCCCCACCGATAAATTTGTTCTTTCATATGGCTCAAGACGTGCTGAGTAAGTAAGGGTGAGATTAATTCATAGCGGGCCAGTTTTATCAGCAATTGGTGAATATCCATGGCGGTGGTTTGATTGGATTGAGGTGGCTGGGTGAGTCTGGGGTTTTTTAGCCAGGTACTGCCCATGCCTATTGTTTGTATATAATTATTAATGGCGTCGCGTCCCAAATGCTCAATCAGCATGATGGTGGCTGTGTTGTCGCTGTAGCGCATCATCATATCCGCTAAGCTGTCCAAGCGATACCGGTCTCCGGGTTTGTGGGTTTTTAGAATTCCAGCACCGGATTGTGTGTGGTGATCGTGATACACTATTGTATCGGATTCCAATAGCGTGCCCGATTCTATGCGATTGTATAAGCAGGTTAAAATAGGCAATTTAATTAAACTGGCTGGGTTGTAGCGTTGATGGGGGCGCCAACTTTGGGTGTGATTGCTGCCTAAATGGGTCCACACGAGGCTAATATTATTAGAAACCGGTTCAATTAGTTTTACAACATGTGGGGGTAGTGCATAAACAGGGATAACAATGAGTAATAGGCTTAGTGTGCGACAGTAGCCCATACGGATTCAATGGGGGTTTGTTTATGAGCATCCACTGGCCCAATAGCGGTTAATCCGGCTTGTGCGAGATCCATGGATGCCATGACATGCTGAATATCGGGTAAGCTGACGGCATCAATTTTATCCAAGATAGTTGTGACTGGTCGTAATTCTCGATAATAAAACCACGATTTTGCCAGGAACATCATCCAACTGGTACTGGTTTCTAAATTAATAGCAAAGCTACCTTTAATGTAGCGTTTAACTTTGGTTAATTCATTCGAATCAATGCCGGTTGTGTTTAAATCAGAAAATAGCGAACGAATCACAGATAGCGTGGGGGTATATTGATCATTGCTCACGCCACCGGCAATAACCAAGGATCCAGTGGCCTCATAAAAGCTACAGGCTGAATAAATGGAATAGGCCCAGCCCCGTTTTTCACGAATTTCTTGAAATAGTCGGGAACTCATGGTGCCGCCCAGTATGGTCGATATCATGGAAAATGCGTATCGGTTGGGGTCTGTGTAGGCGCACGCCTGAAGCCCGAGACAAAAATGGGTTTGCTCGGTTTGTTTATGAATCGTTGTGCATACGGGATTAATGTCGGGGGTGAGTGAGTCTAAAATAAGGGTGCTGGTGGGTGGTGTTGGAAAATAAATGGGAATCATATCAAGGAGTGCATTGACGCTGGCAGAGGCCCCCGCTATCGACACAATCATCTGACTGCGTTGCCAATAATAGTTTCGAAAATCGCGTAAATTGTCACTATTAATTTGAGCTAGGGAGTTGGGTGTCCCTAAAATACTATTCGAAAAAGAGCTGTTGGCCCAATAATCGCTATACCACAACTCGTGGACTAAATCTTCTGGCGAATCGTTGATCATATTAATTTCTTCTAGAACGACTTGGCGTTCTTTGTCGATATCGGACTGATTTAAGTTGGAGTTTAATACCAAATCACTGATTAACCCCAAGGCGGTTTCGGCACAATCGGCGGGTACTGTGATGTAATACAACGTGTACTCACGATCCGTCATGGCGTTAATATAGCCACCCATATTATCCACGAGTTCAACAATGGCTTTGGCTGTGTAATTGGGCGTGCCTTTAAAGCACATATGCTCTAGGAAATGGGCTTCTCCCCCCATAGACTCTTGAGCGAGTCCAACCCGAACAAGAACGCCGATGGAAACGGACTGAAAATGGTCGTTACTGTGGGTAACGACCGACAAGCCATCGCAATCAATGTGCTGCATTATACCGGTTCAAGCGCAATTTTATCGCCATCGACCGATAGTACGTGGACCGATATCGTGTCACCCGATTCCCATTGATCTTCTATTCGTTCATGCCGTTCTTTTTTGAATTTTGAAATATGGGCCAATCCAACACACCCGGGGAACAGTTCAACAAACATGCCAAAGTTGACAATTTTCACCACTTTTCCGGAATACGTTTCACCGGTTTCAACGGTTTTAGTCATGCCTTCAATGATGCTGCGCGCTTTGTCTAAACTGGCTTGATTTTTCGCTGAAATAGACACAAGCCCTTTGGTGCCATCTTCCACAATGACTTCGGCACCGGATTCTTCTTCTATTTTACGAATGGTGGAGCCACCCGAACCAATGACCATGCCAACCTTGCTGGGGTCAATCGTGATGTGCTCCAACCGGGGAGCATTCGCAGACAAAGTATTCCGAGGCGTATCCAACACGGCGGTCATCGTGCCTAGAATGTGCTCACATCCGGCTTTGGCTTGATCCAAGGCTTCTTTTAAAATGGCCTGGGATAGACCGGCTACTTTAATATCCAATTGCAAGGCTGAAATACCTTTGGCACTGCGAACCACTTTGAAGTCCATATGGCCAAAGAAGTCTTCCATGCCTTGGATATCGGATAAGATAACATGATCGGATTCCGTCAGCAACAATCCCATGGCAATGCCACAAATGGGCCGTTTAACGGGAACGCCACCGTCCATTAGAGCCAAACAGCTCGCACACACCGAGGCCATCGAGGACGACCCGTTGGATTCTAAAATTTCGGATACCAATCGAATGGTATAGGGGAAATCCGCATAATCGGGTAAAATCGCTTCCACTCCACGACGAGCCAAAGCCCCATGGCCGATTTCACGGCGACTCAAACGCCCCATGTTGCCGACTTCACCCACCGAATAGGGGGGGAAGTTGTAATGAAACAAATAATTCAAATCCCCGTCATCGTCGTTTAACCCATCTTGCATTTGGGCATCGTTGGCGGTACCCAGGGTCAAGACACCCAAACTTTGGGTTTCGCCTCGGGTGAATAAGGCTGAACCGTGGGTGGATGGCAACACACCTGTCTCAACGGATATGGGCCGAATCTCGGTGGGTGTTCGCCCATCGGGGCGTACTTTTTTGGTAATCATAATCCCTTGAATAACGGACTTTTTAACTTGGCTATATAGGCGAGATATAAACTCTGCGTTGTCTTGAGTTTCGTTTAAAAATTGCGCACAGGTTTCAGTTTCAATTGTGGTTAGTGTGTCATGAAGAGTTGCTTTATCGGGAGCACTAAATGCGGCTTCAATAGGCCCTTGGATTTGTTGTTCAATGCGTGCGGCAATATCCGAATCCCACTCAACGGGGTCCAAGGCAATTTTAGCTTTTCCGGACTGCCGAACCAATGTTTTTTGGATATCAATGCCGGACTGCAAGGACTCATGTCCGTATTGAATCGCCGCCATCATTACCGATTCGTCCACCTCTTTTGCACCGGCTTCAATCATAAATATCGCTGATTCACTGCCAGCAATGACGGCGTCTAACTGACTGGTTTCAGTGATGCAACGATCAACATGAAAAGCACCCGCTGTGTCTTGGGTGACTAACGATGCTGAAATGGGCGTTTCGAACGGAATGTCTGATACGCTCAATGCAGCCGATGCCGCAATAATTGCGAAGGCTTCGGGTTGAATGGTTTGATCATAACTCAAAACGGTGACCACCACTTGCACATCCCGAGTAAACCCTTTGGGGAATACGGGGCGCAATGATCGGTCAATCAACCGAGCGGTAAGGGTGGCTAAGGTGCTGGGGCGTGCTTCGCGCTTGAAAAATCCGCCGGGAATTTTTCCTGCGGCATACATTTTTTCTTGAAATTCAACGGTTAAAGGTAAAAAGTCAACCCCGGGTCTAGGGGCTTTGCTCATGGTTGCTGTTGCGAGTAAGACCAGATCGTTGCATTTTAATACAACAGATCCGTTGGCTTGCCGAGCCATTTTACCGGTTTCAAGTGTGATTGTTTGATTGTTAACCGTTGCTGTAACGGGTGTGTCTGCGACACAATGCATGGGCATTAGTGAATGCTATGCGTTTTAATGTCTAAACGCTCAGTAACATCAGTAAATGTATCAAAATCGCTGTGCTTTAAGTATTTTAGCAGTCGACGGCGACGGCCCACTTTTTTCAATAGACTGTGGCGCAAATGGTTGTCTTTTTTGTGCGCTTTTAGGTGCTCTGACAAGGCCAAGATGTGGCTGGTTAATAGTGCAATTTGAACGGCTGCCGATCCGCAGTCTGTTCCGTGTTTTTGATACGACTCAATAATGCTGGCTTTGTTCGACTTAAATTCCTGTGCTGGACCCAATGGTATTCCTCCTAAGTTTCTATACTAATATTCCACTAAACTATTGTTTTGTTTTTTATCTCTTCTTATTATACTTTAAATAACCCAGTTTGTCAGCTATACTATTGGGACATGAGTGCGGAAATGACCATTACTGTTTTAAAATCCAAATTGTCGTATGCGGTTGTCACCCAAACGGAGTTGTATTACGAAGGCAGTATTACCTTAGATTCTGATTGGATGCGGGCGGCTGATATACGAGCGGGGGAACAGGTGCACGTGGTTAATATTAATAATGGGGAGCGCTTGGTTACCTATGCGATTGCAGGCAAAGCCGGGTCGGGTATTGTGGCCTTAAATGGCCCGGCGGCGCGGTTGGGTGCGGTTGGGGATCCAGTGTTTGTCCTAACGTATGCACAAATACCAGCCAGTCATACTTTGGAGCCGACGGTTTATTCATTAAAAAAGACCTCATGAATGTGTCCAATTGGCCGTTGGATGGGGTCATGCATGCGGTGGGTGTTGGGGTGGATATCGTTGTTGTTTACAGTTTGGTTTACTACTTGCTGCGTTGGATTCGAAATGTACACTCGCTAGCAATTATTCGGGGGGTGGTGTTTGTGGGGTTTTTATATGTTGTCTTTCAAGTGTTGCAATTGCATAGCATTAACTGGGTCTTGAGCCAATTAACCAGCGTTTTTCTAATTATTTTAGTGGTTGTGTTTCAACATGATTTGCGCCGATTGTTGGAACGCTTGGGGGATCCGCGTTGGTTTATGTCTGTGGATTTATACAATAGCCAGGAATCCACACGGGTGATTAAGCAATTGTTGCGTGCCGTGGATATTTTGTCGAAAAAGAAAATTGGGGGGCTTCTGGTTATTGAAATGAATACGGATTTAAGCCCGTATATTAATACCGGGATTAAAGTCGACGCGTCTGTCAGTGCTGAATTATTGGTGACATTGTTTTGGCCCAATTCGCCCACGCATGATGGAGCCATTATTTTGCAAAAAAACAAAATATCATCGGTGGATTGTTTGCTGCCCTTGTCTGAGGCGTATTTGATTGATCGCTCAATTGGGACTCGGCATCGTGCGGCGTTGGGATTGTCGGAATCAACGGATGCTTTAATTGTTATTGTTTCAGAAGAAACAGGGATTATTTCATTGGCTGAAAATGGTAATTTGACCCGGTATTTGAATCGGGAGGCATTGGAAGCCCGATTTTTTAAATTATATAAAGAGCCAGTTGCTCATGCGAAGCCAGTGGGTTGGTTAAAATCATGGTTAACCAAAGCATGACTAAAACGACGGTGCTATCCCTGCAACAAAAAAAACAAATGGGCGAGCCGATTGTCTTGTTGACAGCGTATGATTGTATTATGAGCCAACTATTGGCTGAAGTGGGGGTGGATATTGTGTTGGTGGGGGACTCGTTGGGTAATGTGTTTCAGGGGGATACGACCACTCAATCGGTTACAATTAGCCAAATGGTGTATCACACAGCCGCGGTGCGTCGCGGTTGGCCGGATGGTTTTATTGTTGCGGACATGCCGTTTATGACAGCCGTTGTATCGGAGGCGGATACCGTTCGGCATGCGGGGCGTTTGATTCAATCGGGTCGGGCGGATGCGGTTAAAATTGAGGTCATGCATGCCCGTCAGTTGCCGTTGTTGGCGGCCGTTGTTGCCAGTGGGATTCCGGTGATGGCACACATTGGGTTTACGCCACAAGCGGTGACCCAATTGGGGGGGTATCGGGTTCAAGGGCGTACAGATGCCTCAGCGGCTGCGTGTTTGGAATTGGCGAAGCAATGCGAAGCCCAGGGGGTATTTTCGGTGTTGCTGGAATTGGTGCCGGATGCGGTGTCTAAACAAATTACAACGGCTGTATCGGTACCGGTGATTGGTGTGGGAGCGGGCCCATCGTGTGACGGTCAAGGGCTTGTCAGTACCGATGTGGTGGGTTTATCCCCTAAGGTACCCAAATTTGCTACTCAGTATGCGGATGTTCGATCCAGCATGAAACAGGCCTTTTCGTCGTTTCAAGCAGAAGTATCGGATGGCTCGTTTCCACCATCGTTTACATAGGCGTGCACCCATGATCCAATTGTACGATACCTTGCACCAAGAAAAACGGGAATTTAAACCACTCAATCCCCCAGCCGTATCCATGTATGTCTGTGGGGTGACGGTCTATGACGTGTGTCATATTGGGCATGCTCGGGCCTATGTTGTGTTTGATATGCTCAAGCGGCATTTAGTGGGGTCTGGCTATACGGTGAACCATATTCAGAATTTTACGGACATTGATGACAAAATTATTCGCAAGGCGGCGGAACAGGATGTGCCCATTACAACCATTACCGAGCGATATACTCAGACATTTTTTGATGACATGGCGGCTTTAAATATTCAGCCGGCGAACCACTATCCCAAAGCAACGGAGCATATAGCTGAAATTATTGCATTAATTGAGCGATTGTTGCATGTGGGGGCGGCGTTTGTGCATGCCAATGGGGATGTGCTGTTTTCAACGGCGGCCTTTGATGGGTATGGCAAATTGTCTAAAAAAGTATTGGATGATTTGGAAGCCGGGCATCGGGAAACGGCGCACTCGATCGAATCCCCCAGCTTGGATTTTGTGTTGTGGAAGCAGTCAAAGCCAGGCGAACCAGCGTGGCCCAGTCCGTGGGGGTCGGGGCGACCGGGTTGGCATATCGAATGCTCGGCAATGGCGATGCAGTATTTGGGCGAGCAAATTGATATCCACGGCGGTGGCGAGGACTTGGTGTTTCCGCACCATGAAAACGAAATTGCACAATGTGAATCTTGTACAGGTAAGCCATTTGTACAATATTGGATCCACAATGGGTTTGTTACCCTGCATCGTCAAAAAATGTCCAAGTCCTTAAACAATACGATTACGATTCGGGATTTGTTGAATACGGTTGACCCGGGAGCGATTCGCTTGTATTTGTTGCGTACGCATTATCGAACGCCGTTTCAGTTTTCTTGGGATGGTTTGGAAGAAACTCGACGATCGTTACACAAGCTGCGCGCATGTTTAGCGGATCCCGAAACGCAGGCGCCAACGGCCATACAAGCCGCTGAATTGGACCACTTACACCAGCGCTTTACGCAGGCGTTGGACGATGATATCAATACAGCCATGGCGGTGGGCGTATGCTTTGAGATAGTGCGGTATATCCAAACCCAGGGAGTCGGGCGGCGAGTGCTGCAAAATTGCTTGGATTATTTGGGCATTGCATACGCAATGGAGACCTCAGAAACACCGGCCTTGCCCGCAGTGTGTGAAGCGTTAATGGCCGAGCGTGAAACGGCACGGGCCCAAAAAGATTTTGCACGATCGGATCAGCTGCGTGATGAGTTGCTTACCCATGGCATTGTGGTAAAAGATGCCCGAGATGGCACAACCTGGGAGTGGGTCAAAGGCTAGTACCAACGCACAAACTTTGATACACTAAACTTTGTTGTGTTCAAAATAAATCGTAAGGAGTAACCATATGTTGGATGCTATTAGTATACAAACGCGCCATGTGTCAATTACCGATGCCTTAAAAGAGTATGCTCGTGAAAAAGCAGAAAAAGTTACCAAATATTATGACAACATTCAACGTATTGTTTTGGAATTGTCGATTTTAGAGGGAAACAAGCACAGTCAAATTGTGAAAGCTACGGTTATGGCATCGCAAACGGTGATTCGAGCCACTTTTGAATCGGGCGATATGTATGCCAGCATTGATGGGGTTGAAGAAAAAATTACCAAGCAGTTAAAAAAGCATCACGATAAATTGCGTACCAATGCACACAAAGAGTTGAATCACCGGAGTGGCAGTTCGCCATCCAATGCGGCTGCGTATTCAAAGCCGCAGCCCTTGTGTTTGGATAAGCCAACGTTTGTGGATGATGCGATTACCCATTTGGAAACGGGCCTATATCCGTTTGTTGTATTTCGTGATGCGCAATCGCGCAAAGTTAGTATTGTCTATGAATCTTGTGATGGTGTATACACCGTGATTGAACCGGAAAATTAGGAGGGGATGATGAACGAACAGTATCAGTATGAATTGGTTGTGAATGGGGGTTCTGTTACCCATGAAACTGGGTTTTTCTTCAAGCCTGCTCCCTTTGTTATTGAGTGGGAGGGGCAAACGGCATCGGTAACGTTTCGGCGCAATGCCCATCATGAAGTAGTCTATGCGATTCAGCAAGATAATCAATTGGTTGCCGAATTAGAACATCCCGATTATGTGGCGGATGTCGAACCGAACAAATTGGGACGTTTGACCGCTGTGTTTGCTGCCTTGGTCCATTTGGGCATTACAGCCAATCAATCATATCACGATTTTTTTGAATCACATTCAGTATCGTTTACCGTTAAACAGCCCATATTTTTAACCGCTGTTTAAGTACGCTCTGCATACCGTGATATAATGCCGGTATGATGCAGTCTAACTTGCCATTATTGGGGCACTTGCGTGTATTGCGTGGGGTTTTATTTCGAACCGTGCTATGGATTGGTTTGGGTGGTGGGGTTGTATTTGCATTGTTTGATGCGGTTGTTGGTGTGTTTTTGCAATTATTTCCCCACACAGCAACACACAATTCGGTGTTTATGCATCATATTTTTGAAGGCTTTAGTGTGCGATTAAAATTATCGGCTATTGGCGGCATTGTGCTAGCATCACCGGCATGGGTGCTGGACTGGTTAACGTTTATCATTCCAGGCTTGAAACGGCGGGAGCGCGTGTGGCTATTGGCGGGGTTGTTGGCAGCTGTTGTGCTGGCTGTATTGGGTGCTGTTGTTGCGTATCGGGTGATTTTGCCCCTCAGTATTCAAATTCTAACCGGGTTTTCGTTTGTTCCGGATTCGGTGGGGGTTATGTTGAACTATCAGCATAGTGTGCTGTATGCCGTCAAATTTGTTGCCTATAGCGTTCTTGTTTTTCAATTTCCCATTGTTTTGATGGCATTAATGGGGTTGGGGGTGCTAAAGCGTCGGTCGTTACTCAAAGCCAGTCGGTATAGCGTGATTGGTATTTTTATTGTGTCTGCGATTTTGACCCCGCCGGATATTGTGTCTCAATTGGGGTTAGCGGCACCGTTGATCGGCCTGTACGGGGCCACGGTCCTGATCGCGTACGCACTTCGGATTGGCTCATGATTGGCATTGGGAGTATTGAATGTGTGTTGGTGTTGGCGGTGGCCATTTTAATTATTGACCCGTCCGATTGGCCCGTTGTTATTCGAAAAATTCGACAGATATGGCACGGCATCCTGCGGATCTATCATGAAATTATGGGGCAGTGTCAGGCCATTGAGTCGCAGCTGGATGAAACAGGATCCGATTCATGCGGTGGGTAATTGGGCTGTATGGCTGTTCCTTTTTGTTGTTGTTTGTGAATGGGTTTATTAATGTGCATTTAATGGTTTGGGATGACTATACCTATCAACAGACGCAATCAATTAAAGCACTGGATGCACAAGTGCGAGACAGGCAAATTCAACTCTGGCATCACAAACGATTGGATCAATTGGAATTGCGTGCGGATCATTACATGCCGTTGCATCAAAAGCGTGCCATTGTTATTCCATGAATCGAACCCGGTTTCCACTGATTATTATGGGGCTTATTGCCTTGGTGGGTGTGTTGATTGGGCGCTTGATTTATTTGCAATGGATTCAATACGATGTGTTGACAGCGTTGGCCCATAATCAAATTCAAAAAACCCAGAAAATATCGGCATTTCGAGGGGGGATTTATGATCGAAACGATGTGCCGCTAGCCATTTCAAAGCAAGTGTATTCGGCCTATGCTGTACCAGTTAAAATTCAGGATCCATCCGAATGGGCCAAGCGAATCGCTCCGTGCATTCAGATGCCGGTTCACGTTGTTTTAAACAGTGTAAAGCCCAACACATCATTTGTTTGGTTGAAACGGCAGCTGACCGATACCCAATTACAAGCGCTTCGAACACTAAACGATCCAGCAATTGGCTTCTTACCGGAATATAAGCGGGTGTATCCCCATGGGTCCTTGGCGGCTCATGTCGTGGGTTTTACAGGCATGGATAGCCAGGGGTTAAGTGGTGTAGAGTATTACTATGGGTCTGCGCTGAGTGGGCAGCCCGGTAAACAAGTGTTGGAAAGTGACCCGTTGGGCGTACCCATCCCCTTGGGTAAAACAACGGTTATACAGCCGGCATTGGACGGCAACGATGTTCAGTTAACCCTGGATTTAACCCTTCAGTATTTTACAGAAAAATATCTAAAAGAAGGGATTGAACGCATGGGGGGGATCCATGGGCAAGCGGTAGTTATGGATCCCCATACGGGAGAGGTCTTGGCGATGGCGAGCTACCCGACCTTTGATTTGAATCAGTGGCAAACCGATGCGGCGATGACCTATGGAAATCCGGTGGTGACCGATGTTTATGAACCGGGGTCTGTATTTAAATTAATTACAGTTGCGTCTGCATTAGAAGAAGGGGTTGTGACCGCTGGTACAGTTTTAGAGGTTCCAGAAACCTTGACGATTGCATCGGATGTAATTAAAGAAGCGCATGAACGCAATGCAGGAGAAACGGATCAAAAAAGCATTGAAGATATTGTGAAAGACTCATTAAATGTGGGGGTGAGTTTGGTGTCTCAAGATTTGGGAAATGAAAAGTTTTTTCGATATATTCAACATTTTGGATTTGGAAAATCAACGGCTGTGGGATTGCCGGGAGAAACCGGGGGCTTGGTGCGGCCATTCACAGACTGGCGGGCCGTAGATACCGCTACAATTGCATTTGGTCAAGGCATTGGGGTGTCAAGTATGCAATTGGCAACAGCCGTAAGCGCCATTGTTAATGGGGGAATTTTAGTCCGGCCGCGCATTATTCAGAGTGTTAAAACGGATACAACCCATAAATTGGCTCGGGGAATTCGTCGAAATCGAATTTTAACGCAAGATACGGCCAATGAAATGCGAAGCATGATGGAAAGCGTGGTCCAATCGGGGACGGCTGCGCATTTGAAAATACCGGGGTATCGCATTGGCGGTAAAACAGGAACGGCGAATAAACCGTCGCCGACGGGTGGGTATTATGCGGATCGGTATGTCGCGTCGTTTGTTGGATTTTTGGATACCCCAAGCCTTGTTCTATTGGTTATGGTTGATAGTCCCGAAAAAAGCATTTGGGGGTCAACGGTTGCGGGGCCTATTTTTAGACGTATTGCGTTGTCGGCTATTGATTACTATGGGGCATCCCCGATACACTAAGTAATATGCGTATTTTAGTATCCGCTTGGGCTTGGCTTGTTATGATTTTGGGCTTGGCTCTCCATGTGGGCATGACCCAATTGGGCATGCTGGTTATGCGAGCAACCCCGCAGCAAGCGGCCTGGTGCGCGCGTACGGCTCGGTATTTTTTAATGGGTATGTTTTGGTTGAGCCGCATTCGGGTGGTTGTTCGGGGCCTCGACAATGCGATGAATGCCCACCCTGTGTTAATCTTAGCCAATCATTGCAGCCATGCTGATATTATTGCATTGCTGCGAACATTGCCGATTCATAGTGTATTTGTAGCCAAGCAAGAGTTGTTTCGCGTTCCATTATTGGCGCATGAGTTGCGCTCGCATGGGCATATGGCCATCAATCGAGCCAATCCCAGGCAATCGTTAACGGTATTAAATGGGATTGTAGATCAATTGGCATTGGGGCGATCGGTTGTGGTGTTCCCAGAAGGCACACGATCTCCAGACGGAACCTTGCAGCCCTTTCATCGGGCCGTATTTTCGGTTGCATTTAAACACAATATTCCAATTTTGCCAGTGACTATTCAGGGCTCAACATCGGTGTTATCCAAAGATAGCCTGATCATTCAACCCGGTACCATTGAGCTCGATATTCATTCGGTTATTCAGCCCAATCAGGCGGATACAGTGGATGATTTAATGGCTCAAGTCCGGGCGAGTATTGGGCTTCACCCATAACGGGGACAGGGCATAGATGGCGATAAGGCCCAGTATGACATCATGCAAGTAGGGGATCGTAATCATAATCAACGTTGACAGCAAAAAGCAGCTGAACAACCCCCAACCAACAATGCGCAACACCCAGTGGTTGCGAGCCGCTCGGAAATGAATGTATGAAATTGTAGAAATCATCAGTAAGCTGGATACGACACTAATGCTGGCAAAGCCAATCGGGCTGCTCAAACTGGATTGTGTGGCTACAATCACAAATCCTGCACCCACCGGCGATGGGAGTCCTTCAAAAAAATTTTGATGGCCGGATTGCTTAAATCGCTTGATTCGGTAATACACGCACCAGCCATAAACTATACCAAGACCAATGCCGATCAGTGAGTGTAAATAGCAGGCGATTAAAATACTGGGCGCAATGCCGAAGCTCAACACATCGGCGCGGCTATCCAACTGTTGCCCCCATGTGGATGACGTATTTAATTTTCGAGCGAATAACCCGTCGAGGGCATCGCATACGGTTGCACCCAAAAGACCGACCATGGTCAATCTGAACTGACCGGTCAATGACCAATAAATAGCGGCAAACCCTAAAACAATATTGAGCAATGTAAATGTATTTGGAATTAAGGCATAGAGGTATTTTTTTGCAGCTTGATGGTCGTTGTTGGTTTGGTGCAATAATTTTTCCCATGTAAACAGCCACGCATAGTGTAAAAATGACCAAACGGTAATTCCAACCATTAGAATAATGAGTCCTTGTATGATTGGTTCAGGCCAAGTAGTCACCCAGTGTTGCAGTAGACTTAGGGGTTTCCAGTACCAACCCATGGATGCATCAGGCTGGGTAACCACGCGTCCCAATAAAATACCACAGACGGGCAATGTAATGGCTGTTTTTAACTTGCCTAGTCCCTTGGCTTCAACTAAATTTAATTTATGACGTGCCGCAACAATACGCAAAGCCATCACAGAGAATTCACGGGTTAAAATAATAAAAATTGGAAAACTGGTAATAACCCCCATTTGCAATAAAGGGAGCAAAACAAGCACCAAAATTTTATCGGCCAGTGGGTCTAAAATCTTTCCGATGTAGCTGATGCAGTTGTATTTTCGGGCAAACCAGCCATCAATAAAATCGGTTAAGCAAACCACAGTGTACAATACGATTGTCACCAATTGGGTATAGTGACTGGTATAGGGGGTTAGCATAAAAATAAAGGCAACGCCTAAGATGCGAAAGAGGCTAATAAAATTAGGGACTTGATTTATGATAATGTAAACTCCTTTTCTTCTATTTCTTCAGCTTGCATCAGTTGAATACCGGTTTCTTTTTCAAATTGGTCAGCATTGGCTTTTACTTTGGGTAAGTACACGTTAACGGTGGTGCCTTTGTCAATCTCGGAGTCAATCTTGATGGCGCCATTATGCCGCAATACAATGTCTCGAATGATGGGAAGCCCAAGTCCAGACCCGGATGATTTGGTTGAAAAAAATGTTTCGTTAATTCTACGCAGTGTTTGGCTATCCATACCGTGGCCGGTATCCATGCACTGAATTTCGATATAATTTCCAGGCATTAGTTGGCTACTTATTGTAATAGTGCCGCCATGAATACGCATAGCCTGCACAGCATTTAATAATATATTGGTAAATAGTTGAAATACTTGATTTACATCGGCTTTGATAATAATGTCATTGTGAATGGTATTGACTACGGCGACTCGATGCTTATTAAATTCACCGGTTAATAGTTCAATGGCTTGTTTGAGATGATGGTGCAAATTAATCGGTTGCAGTTTGGTGACCGATGGCTTTCCCAGTTGCCCCAGTAAACAAGTCATATTCGTGACCCGAGCTAACTGATTCATGACCAGTGATGAAAACTTTTCACGAAAGGATTCATTGTTCCAATTGCTTGGCAATAACTGAGCAAATGAATGAATGCCTACCAATGAATTTTTAATTTCATGGGCAATGCTGGCCGACATGGTGCCAAGCATGGACAATTGGTTGCTTTGTTGTATTTTAAGCTGTAATTTTCGCATAGCGGATAAATCCGTAATCATACATAAAATTTCAGATTCAATCAGTTGGGCGGATAAGTAGATGGAATTCACCATGCCATCGTACTCAATGGTGGTTTCAAAGGCAATGGGTACTTGGGATATGGCAACATATTCAATTTGCTGAATATCGGGGCACTTGTCATACACATGACTCACTTTTTTTTCAATCAGTGTGTGTGTTTCATTAAACAATTTCAATGCTTTCGAATTGCACGAGACAATATTTAAATTTTTGTCCAACACGATAATACCCACGGGGTTGTTGTCTAAAACCGCTTGATTATAGGCGTTGGTTTTTTGCATGGCTTCGAAGTTAGCGATACGATTAATCGGTAATTTAACAGCGTCCATTGCAATGGGAATTAATGAATGTTGTGGGATTAAAGTATCACTCGGATACAGTGGGGCCAGAAATAGTCCATGGACGTGGCCATGGGTATTTCGAATGGGCATTAAAAAATACTGTTCTGTACGGAAAATAGCGCGAAATAAGTGATATACATCTTGATTTTGACTAAATATTGGATGCGTATGGGTAATGGATCGACTGCTTAAATCAGACAGTAGGGCCGCATGAATAAACAGTGGGTACTGATATAAACTCAAATAGGGTGTTTGATTGATTCCCATTGGAATAAACGATTGTGTGGCTGGAATATAATGAAAATATACGATTGTTTTTAACCCGAATAGATCATTGAGTAGCCGGGTGGATAATCTGGCTAATGATTTTTGACTTGTGCATTGGCTCGATTCTATTGAGAATAAATGTAAGCGGGACAGGCGTTGAACATTGTTTTGGTTATTTAAATGCAACAATGCATGCTGAATAGCCAAGGCTAATATTTGGCTGATTTTCCATAACTGATTGTAATCAAATTGATGTAGTGCGCGATATTTGGGTAAGGGTCCGCACAATAAAATACCCTGCAATTTGCCCATAGAAAATAAAGGGAAGCAAATATGGGCATTAAATTTTTTAAGCTCATCCATATGCTCATTGTTTGATATTTTGAAATTGCCGGTATAACTTTGAGTGACCAATCGCCGATGAACATCCAACCACTTCCACAACGACTTAGACGGCAGGCTTGACGTATTAACAGGGTCGCCATAATGGGATAAAGCACGGAGTCCTTCATAGTCACTATCGGTGTAATACAGGCTGACATGTTTAAACGGAAACACTAGGGTGATTTTTGATATAAAGGATTTGAACATATCGTGGTAATTCATATATTGGTGCAAACTAAAAGACAAGGAGTCCGAAATGTTGTAAATGTACCAACGGCGATACGATATCAATCGAATGGCTAATAAAAATAAGCGACGGCGTTGAGAGACCAAAACGCTAATCACACCAATAACGATTGGAATAATTAGCCAGTTCATTCTAAGCCTAATTGGTGAATAATATGGTATTCATGTGGGTCAATCGGGGTAATCGATAATCGAGACCCCTTTTGTAAAATCATTAAATTTTGTAATTCTGGATGATCACGAAGCGTTTGAATAGGAATAACGGATTTGAATTTTTGTTCAAATGCTATATCAACCATCACCCAGCGAGGGTTTTCTGGACTGGATTGCGGATCAAAGTAGCGATGTGTGGGATCCCATGAAAAATGATCGGGATAGACTGTTTTGCAAACTCGAGCAAGACCAGCAGCGCCCGGAGGCTTCGCATTGGAATGATAAAAAACAACGCGATCATTTAATTTCATGTGGTCCCGCATGAAGTTGCGCGCTTGATAATTTCGAACGCCTTCCCAGGAGGTTGACCCATCGGTTTCAAGATTTGAAATCGAGTAAACATCGGGCTCACATTTCATGAGCCAGTAGCCAGTTATGCGAATAGACTGACGAGTAGTGTCCATAAAAGAATGGCACCTCCCATTGATACAGTCGCCAACGGTATTTGTGTTTTCACGTGGTCCATTAGATCACAGCCGGTGGTCATGGAACTGAGTACCGTTGTGTCGGATATGGGGGAACACTGGTCCCCGAACACAGCGCCATTTAGAATTGAACAAAAACAAATGAGCATAAAAAACTCTAAATTCACCAGTCCATGGGCCATTCCTACATGAAACGATAATGGCAATGCCAAGGGTAATGATACCGCAAAAGTCCCCCAACTGGTTCCTGTTGCAAATGCAATAAACATAGTTAGTAAAGCCAACAGTCCAGGCAAGAGCCAAAAGGGAATCCAACTGCCCAATAGATCAACCAAGTAGGCACCGCCACCCGTTGCTTTGGACATGGCGCCAATGGTCATGGCCAACAACAAAATGAGCGAGCCCAACACAACACCCTTAAAGCCTAAAGACAAGCCATCGATAACATCTTTGGCTCCCATGCCCCGCAAGAATGCCATTAGAATGGATGTCATTAACGCAAGGCCAAACGCCCACAATACTTTGGGTGATCCTAGCGTAATATAGGTGCTAATGGCGAAACCCAAGACAACCAGCAATGGAATAAAGAAATCCCCAATTGTAATTCGATAGCCACTGGGGACATGATCGGTATCGTAATGCAAACTATTCACGGGCTCTGCATCGGGGGCGTCTAATTCACCCGTTTCACGGGCCCTTCGAATCGCTGCGTTTAGCTGTTGCCCACACCAGGGTAACCGTTCAATACTTAACAGCAGTGTCGATGTGATCGCAAAAATAGCATAGAAATTAAACGGAATGCTTTTGAAAAAAAATGCGATTCGATCCGCTTCTGTGGCCAACCAGGCGGCACCACCCACAAAACTAAACGCTTGAACGTAACTGGGCCATGCGTTAAACGGCAGCAATATTGCAATGGGGGAGGAGGTTGAGTCAACAATAAAAGACAACTCTTCGTGACTGACCCGTTCTTCGTCAGCAAGTGGTCGAACGGTTGTGCCCACTAAAACAGCACTAACGGTTCCCCCTTGGAAAAATATGATCCCCAATAACCAAGCGACAACTTTAGCAGTTTTGGGACCACGCACAAAATGCTTGGCCATAAACTCAGCAAATGCTTTGGAGGCCCCTGTTTTTTCCCACATGCCCATTAAACCGCCCAATAACCATAAATATAAAATTAAAACAGTGGCGGCATTTTTAGACATAAAGGTTGGGACCAACACATCGTCTAAGATATTAAATTTCCCAATTAAAAAAGCACCGGCAATAATGCCCCCAGATAAGGCAGTGATGGGTTCTTTGACAATCCAACACAATAAAATAGCAACAATGGCGGGTAATAAAGACCAAATCCCCCAATGGCGCGTCACTTTTAGGCGTTGAATATCGCCGTTGGTCTGAATGACAAACTCTTCGGTAACAGCCGGTGTTGTTTTAGCGGCATTCACGGCCTCGAGGTTTTGAGGTGTTAAATAGGCGGTATCAATCGGGACTAAGTTTTCAATAATAACGGGGGCTTTATTGTAGGTGTACGCCCATTGACCGGTTTCTGTTTTGAAAGCATCCACGCTCATGCGTTCAATGGTCCATGTGGGTGGGGTTGTTTTACCAATATACAAGGACAGTAGAACGCCAATGATCAAAACCAATGATGCGGGGCGTGTAATTGTTCTGAATAAATTTTTCATAGTAAAGGACAACCTCATTGCTGTGTTAAAACATTAAAAACAAACACTTCTCATTATAGTATTGAATCCAAAATAATGCCACTTGAATTATAACAAGTTGACCATGCTTGATTTTTTGTGCTAGAGTTTTAGTATCGTCGCGGGGTAGAGCAGTGGTAGCTCGTCGGGCTCATAACCCGGAGGTCGCAGGTTCAATTCCTGTCCCCGCTACCAAATTAGAGGGTTTTGCGTTATACTGATTTTTGTACTTATGGATCAACCAAAATCGGAACGTGTACGTGCATTAATTGAACTTGAGGTTCGGCCTGAAGAGCAAAATGGATTTGATCGTGCAGCGGGTCGTATTTTTCGGCATGACAATGTGATTGATCACTACTTAATATCGGGCCGATATGACTTTTTAATTATTGTAGAATCCGATAGCATTACGGGGATTTCCGAGTTTGTCTCCAATCAATTGGCACCCCTGAAATCCATTCGATCCATTACCACGCATTTTATATTGAAGCGCTACAAAGTGAATGGCGTGTTGTTGGAGGATCCCACTACACGCGATCGGTTGTCTGTAGCGCCATAACTTTATGACACATCCGGGACTCAATGCGTTTAATGATCGGTTGGATTTAGTCCCTTCCTCCGGTATTCGCTTGTTTTTTGACTTGGTATTAACGATGGAGGATGTTATTTCCTTGGGGGTTGGCGAACCGGATTTTACCACGCCGTGGGGGATTTGCAATTCGGCTATTTTAAGCATTGAGCAAGGGGAAACACATTACACGTCCAATCAAGGTATTTTGCCGCTTCGGTCCGCCATTTCAACCCTCATTCATGGGTATTCGGGTGTTCGGTATTGCCCAGATAAAGAGATGATTGTGACGGTGGGTGCGTCCGAGGCGATTGATATTGCCTTGCGAGCAGTTATTAATCCGGGTGACAGCGTGGTGATTCCAGAGCCCACCTATATCTCCTATTCCCCGTTGGCAACATTAGCGGGGGCCACGGTGATTCCCGTGAATACCGGTGAGACCCAGTTTGTGCCAACCTTGGCGGCGATTCAAGCTGCGGTGACGGATACAACAAAATTGATTATGTTATGCTCTCCCTCCAATCCAACAGGCGCTGTGATTCCGCCGGAAACCTTAGCGGCGATTGGTCAATTTGCTTATGAGTGTGGCATTTGGGTGTTGGTGGATGAAATTTATTATGATTTGGTGTACGACGGACCCGTTCAGTCTTTTTTATCCACATATCCAAATGCCAAAACCAATACCATTTATGTGGGTGGGGTGTCTAAAAACTATGCCATGACGGGGTGGCGGATTGGCTACCTGTGTGGACCCAAAGCCTTTATTGAGCGGGCGCTCAAGATTCATCAATACACAGTGATGTGTGTGCCAACGGTGGGGCAGTATGCCGCCTTGGAAGCGATTCGCAATCACGCGGGTTCTGTGGCGTCTATGCGGGCGGATTATGACCAACGACGACGCTTATTTGTAGCTGGCCTTAATGACTTGGGGTTGCCTACCGCAATGCCAGAAGGGGCCTTGTATTGTTTTGTGGATATTCGCTCAACGGGGTTGTCTTCCGAAGCCTTTGCGGTTCAATTGCTAGAGACCCAACGGGTAGCCGTAGTCCCAGGGGCGGTGTTCGGCCAGGGCGGGGAAGGGTATGTGCGCTGCTGCTACGCCGTGGCCATGGCTGACTTGAAAACAGCGTTGACACGGATTAAGGCGTTTTTAAATAGCCGGTAAGTTTATGATTTTATCACAATAGCTCAGCGCTGCCGCATGATGTGACACGCTAATAATCGTTTCATTGGTTAGTTTAGAAAAGACTTCGTTAATCAAATGCTCTTCAGTGTCTTTATCCAACGCGCTGGTGGCTTCGTCTAAAATCAACAGCTGAGGGTTGTGATACAAAGCCCGAGCTACCCCAATGCGTTGCCGTTGCCCACCGCTGAGCCGGCACCCATTTTCACCAATAATTGTATGAAGGCCATCATGCGTATTAAAAAAATCATATAGCTTCACGGCGTGTAGTACCTCAACAATTCGTGTTTCATCATAGGGGTGCCCAAAGGCAATGTTATATCCAACGGTATGGTCAAATAAGGTCGTTTCTTGGGTAACATAGCCAATACTGGCCCGCCAACTGCGCATAGTCTCAGCGGTTAGGGCAATGCCATCAACATATACCTGCCCGGAATCGGGCGGAATGAGGCCACAAATAATATCCAATAGGGTGCTTTTACCCGATCCGCTGCTGCCCATAATGCCAATGCTCGATTGGTAGGGTATCTCAAGGGATTGGTTCTTTAAAATTTGTTTGGTCGGCGCGCTTGGATAACTAAATGATACGGCATCCACATGAATCATGGATTTGAATGCGATCGATTGATTGCCCAATGGTTCAGTTTGAATGGTAAATGACCGGTATACAGCATTCAAACTAGGGGCTAAAAATAGGATTTGATTATACGAGGACAGCATTCGGTTAAATGCGGGCATTAGTCGAAAAAAGGCAAGCCCATAGACACTTAACAAGGGAATAATTTGAGCTAAATTGAGTTGGTTTAGTGCACTAACTACAATAAAGCTAAGCATAATAACAATACCACTGGCTTCCAAGATTCCACGGGGCAGTTGCCCGATAACGTTGGCTTTAATATTGGCTTGACTGAGCCCATAGCTGCTGGCCTGAAAGTGTTGACTGAGCCATTGGGTATTCTTTAAACATTTAATTAATTTAAAGTTTTTAAATGTTTCGTAAATGGTTTTGTAAAATTGGTTGTGATTGTATTCACGGGATTGGGCAGCCTGGTTTGTTTTTTGACGAATAATGAGAATCAAAACAATGCCAATGAGTCCTGCGTAGACACTAATCGCCAGTGTTGCCTTCCAATTGATAAACAGCAAAAAGCTATAAATACAGAGCGTTGTGGTGATTTCGGTTAGAAACAGTAATGAGAAGTACATTAAATTGGATAGTTGATCAGACTCGGTAATAATGGTGCGAGATAATTGCCCTGAATGATGCGCTTGATAACTGAGGTAGGGGAGTTTCAGGTAATGATCAAACAACCGATAAGCTAAACTGTGAAATCGGCCTTGGACGAATTTATTGACCGCATAGGTATAATGCATCGTAATGCCGGCTCGACCCATATAAAATAAAATAAGGCCCAGTCCCATTGCGGCAATTGTTGTGCTTGGGGATGGGCGCCCGAGGCTGATGTACAACGCATTGAATACCGCATGCGTATGCACAATTTCAAACTGATTCACGAGGCTTAAAAAGGGAATGATAAGCCCAACGCCGATTGTTTCAATGCCACTGTACAGCACTGTATAGGCGAATAAAGCAAAGAAGTGAGCCTTATCTTTTCGATCAAATAAAAACCGGAGTTTTGAAATGACAGATTGAAGCGATACCATGAATTTACAGTGTACACCAATTGGACACAAAATACTTGTTTAGTCGACTGAATTAAATTACAATCAAAGTTGCTCATGAACACATTTTTAGTTACTGGTGGTGCCGGCTTTATTGGATCCCATCTTGTTGAAGCACTGTTAAAACAGGGACACACGGTTCGGATTTTAGATAATTTATCCCATGGTCGTTTGGATAATCTATTCTTTTTAGATTATTATCCATCCAATCAGTATACGTGGATTGACGGCGATATTCGAGATGCTAGCTGTTGCGCTCATGCAGTACAGGGCGTGGAGTATGTGTTGCATCAAGCGGCACTAGGGTCGGTGCCAAAATCTATTGAGTTCCCCTTGGATTACCATGACAACAACGTCACGGGTACCCTCAATGTATTGCTTGCGGCTCGAGATCACGGCGTCAAGCGTGTGGTTCAGGCGTCTTCGTCGGCGATTTATGGGGATTCCCTAGCGTTGCCTAAAACAGAATCAATGATACCGGCACCATTGTCACCCTATGCACTGAGCAAGCTAACATGCGAATATTATGCGTCTATGATGCAATCGGTTTATCACTTCCCAGTTGTATCCTTGCGCTATTTTAATGTTTTTGGTCCCCGCCAAGATCCCAATTCTCAATATGCGGCGGTTATTCCTAAGTTTGTGACGGCTTGGTTGCAGAACAGCTCGCCGGTTATTCATTCAGACGGAGAGCAAACGCGTGATTTTACGTATATTGATAATGTTGTTCAGGCCAATATTCACGCTTGTTTTTCGGATGAACGATCGGCCGGCCAGGCGTATAATATTGGCAATGGGGTTAATACGAGTGTGAATCAATTGGCCACAACGATTCAAACGCTATTGGGAAAAGAACAATCACCCGTTTATGAGTCCGCTCGTCTCGGTGATGTTCGGGATAGTTTAGCCGCCATTGAGCGGGCGCAAGCTGAGATTGGCTATGACCCGACGGTGCAATTAGCCGAAGGCTTACAAAAAACCGTTGCGTGGTATACCCAGCAGTTGCAAGCTAGTGGGTAATTGACGATTGGTGGCGTATCCGTTGGTATCTGTTATTATTGCTACGCTGGGAGATACTCAATTAGTTAGTGATGCTTTGGATAGCCTTAGGCGTCAAACATTCAAAGACTTTGATGTGATTATTGTTAATCAAGGTGATCCACTGCCAGAAACGGTGATTAAGCAGTATCCTGATTTAGTAGTCCAGTATCATGAAGTCACCATAGTGGGTGCGTCATTGGCCCGTAATTACGCAGCTTCAGTTGCTTCTGGCTATTGGTTGGCGTATATGGATGATGATGCACAGTATTCACCTGGCTTTTTAGAGGGTTCTGTTCAAGTGTTGCATAAATACGCATTGGATGGGATAACGGGTATTGTAATTGATGCACAAAAACACCGCCCTATAGCACGCTCAATTAGCGGTAAAAAAAGTCAATGTATTCACGCTGATTCTTTTAATCTATGGATGTGTTCAGCCAGCATTGTATCTAAAGAAATTGCTATCAAAATTGGTGGCTATGATCCTGAATTTGGGCCAGGAGAACGGTGGGGGTGTGGAGAGGAAGCCGACTTTTTACTGAGGCTCCTCAATCATAAAGCTAAATTATACTTTGATTCCAGTCTATATGTTTATCATCCATCTGAAACAGAAAAATTAAACATGTTAGATTTAAAAAGAATTTGGCGTCGTGGGTTTTCATATGGTGCAGGTCGTGGCGCATTAATCCGAAAGCACAGTTCTAGAATGCCGGTATGGGGGTGTATTCAGCTAATTAAAATGCTGTTGACATCCGGTTTAGCGGTTGTCCAATCCATACTAATGATTCGATTTCGGTATTTTTTTCGCGATGTGGCTAATTTGTTTGGGCGCTGCTATGGGTTTCTTATGTACAAATAATTTTTTATGATAGAATACATGAAACAACAATGATTAGCACCAGTTATTTTTTAGATAAGCTCAAAGCTCGGTACACAGAGCCCATGTTGGATCGGGTGGAAACGATTACCCCTAATTTTGTGGTGGCACAAAAAACAGTGGGGGTGTCTGAGTCCGGGTATCGCATTGCGCACAATGGGGAGTGGTATGTATCCGAGGCTTTATTATTAGCCGCTGTGAGCCAAGGGGTTGTGTTGGTGGTGGATCAACATCCCATTCGGATGGAACAAGACTTTCATCTGAGTCATATTAAACACTGCGAGTTTTTATCCCCGGTGGTGCCAGGCGATACCATCCGGTTTGAATTAACCTGCGAGTCTATCAACGACTCCGGTCCGCTGACTGTTGAGGCACTTTTGTTGGTTGACGGGCGCCGTGTGTGTGAAGCAACCCTCGTGTATGCCTTTACCCACACACCGAGTCGCCCCCAAATTCACCCCACCGCATCGGTGCATCCCACGGCTGTATTGGGTGAAAATGTTAAAGTTGGGGCCTATAGCAGTGTGGGGGAGCATGTGGTTATTGGGGATGGGACTCGCCTGGAAGCCAATGTCATGATTGAAAAATGGACGGAAATTGGGTCGGATTGCCATATTTATTCTGGGGCAGTTATTGGCTCGCAAGCGCAGGATATGAAATACAAGGGGGAGCGGAGTTTGGTTAAAATTGGCGATCGCAATACCATTCGCGAATATGTGACCATTAACCGAGCCACTGGCCCCGATTGTGAAACAGTAATTGGCAATGACAATTTGATTTTTACATCCGTGCATATTGGGCATAACTGCACAATTGGCAATCACGTTATTTTAACCAATATGGCAACATTGGGCGGGCACGTAGTCATTGAAGATCGGGTGGTTGTGGGCGGCTGCGTGGGCGTGCATCAATTTACACGGATTGGTACGGGGGCTATGATTGGTGGCTACTCAAAAGTGCATTCCGATGTACCTCCGTTTTTGTTGTGTGAGGGCAATCCGGCTGAAATTCGGACCATTAATGTCGTGGGGTTGCGTCGATCCGGGGCCAAGTCCGACGAACTCAATGAACTCAAGCACGTGTTTAAATGTTTATTTAGAAATCAACTGAATACCCAACAAGCATTAGAGGCGCTCGCCCAGGATGACATTCAAGGGGCCAGCAGCCAACGGCTGATTCAATTTATGTCCGAGTCATCCAAACGGGGGGTATTAAAAAAAACAGCCGGGGCAAAATGAGGGGGCCGCATGATTGACTATCATACGTACAACAGTAAGGAAAGCAGTTGCGTGTATGCACCCACTCCCTTTAACATGAAAGATTTTTTAAGTGTGGCAGTTGCCGCTGATACGTCTAATACGCCCATTGTGGATGTGTCGGCTGGTTTTTTGCGATTGACGGGCTATTCCCGAGAGGCGGTTGTTGGGCAAAATTGTCGGTTTTTGCAAGGTAAAAAAACAGATCCCGCAGTTCGAAAAAAGATTCGGGCGGCCATTAAGAAAAAAGAAACCTTTTCAGGGTTTATTCTCAATTATCGGCAATCGGGTGAGCCGTTTTGGCAATACTTGAATATTTCGTATCACAGTATTGATCCGGGCGTTGGGTTTTTTATTGGGGTTCAGTCGGCATTTGGTTTGTTTTCAGAGGATTTTTTTGACATTAAGAATCAAGGGGATACCATTCAGGTGTATGTCCGGCCTAATTTGGATCCCGATTATAAAGATTTGATTTTTACATTGGATACACAAACCCTGTGCGAATATACAAGATAGTGTATACTCATTTAGTATGAGTGAATACGAAAATCGTCAGTTAAAACAGCGGGCATGGGAAGCGGCGGGGCAGTCGGCCTTTGCGCATGCCTTTGATAAGCAGCAGACCCTTGCCAGTGTTGTCGATCAATATGCGTCGGTTACATCCGATATGCCTTCCGAGGCGTTGGTACAAACGGCCGGTCGGGTCATGAGTCGACGGGGGCATGGCAAGGCAATGTTTGTGACGATTCAAGACGAGTCCGGGGAGTTGCAGTTGTATATCAATGTGGATCGTGTGGGGGGCGATACCTTTGCCCTGTACGAGTCCATCGATATTGGAGATATTATTGGGGTTTCGGGTACCATGTTCCGGACCCGCCGCGATGCGCTGACCTTAAACATTGATACCCTGACCCTGCTCACCAAATCGCTAGCCCCATTGCCTGAAAAATTTCATGGCCTTCAAGACAAAGAAACCCGATACCGCCAACGCTATGTGGATTTGATTATGAATACCGATGTCCGTTCAGTATTTTCTGCCCGGTCTAGTATTGTCTTGGCGATGCGGCAGTATCTCAATGAGCACCAATTCATGGAAGTGGAGACCCCAGTATTGCAGCATATTTATGGGGGGGCATCTGCCGAGCCGTTTCGGACCCATCACAATCATTTGAATCAAGATTTATACCTTAGAATTGCATTGGAGCTGCACCTGAAACGCTTAATTGTGGGCGGCTACGAACGGGTGTTTGAAATCGGACGGGTGTTTCGCAATGAAGGCGTCTCGTATAAACACAATCCAGAATACACGTTATTGGAATTGTATCAGGCTTACGCCGATTATACCGATATGATGGCGCTGACTGAAGCCTTGCTTAAACACCTAGTGGTTCAACACACAGGGGGAACGGTGCTGACCTATCAGGATCAAACAATTGATTTTAGCCAGTCGTTTCAGCGACTGAGTATGGTGGATGCATTGGCCCAGTATGCGGGTATTCAAAACCCAACACGAGACGCCTTAATTGCGGCGTTAAATCAGCACAACATCCCCAATACCGGACAGGAAGCCTGGGGGCATTTGGTTGGCATGGTGTATGACAAACTGGTTGAGCCCCAGTTAGTCGGGCCAATTTTTATTACCGATTACCCATGGGAATTGTCGCCATTGGCCAAACGGCACCGAGATAACGCTGATTTGGTTGAACGGTTTGAACTCATTATTGCGGGCATGGAAATCGCCAATGCATTTTCAGAGCTGAATGACCCCGTTGAGCAAGCGGCGCGATTTGAGGATCAAGAGCGGGCGCGCGAAGCGGGGGATGCGGAAGCCCATCGTACGGATGATGACTATATCCAGGCCTTGCAATATGGCATGCCACCCACGGGTGGCCTGGGCATTGGGGTTGACCGAGTGGTGATGTTGATCACCAATCAAACCAGCATTCGCGATGTGCTGTTCTTCCCGCATTTGAAACAGGTTTAGTTTGGATAAACAATCGGCTGGAGCAAACGCTTGGCTGTCTGGAACGGATATTTCACAATTGCTTAATTCTAAACGGGCTCAGCGTAATAACCTAATCAATCAATTGAATCAGGCAGCAGGGCCTGTTCAATATCACCGTCGTCAAAGCTTTATTCGACGTTGTCCGATTGCCTCACTCGAAAATCCACGGCCTGATTGTATTCAAGACCAATCGACTGATGCATCCAGTTCGCCAACTGAATCGGACCCGCCAACGCTGGTTAATCAATCCAAAAAATCGAATCAAAGAACGGGTCAATCCCGACAGGGTTGGGCCCATATTTATTACCGAGCATTCTTTGGAATTTGTCGGTAATTGGGATAATCTAAATCCCCAACGTCCACGTGGGGTACGGGACCACAATCGCACTGTGTGGCGTAAACGCATTGTTCAAAATGGCGCCTGTTCCAGCCAACGGGACGGGGTTCGTTCGTTTGCCTATTTTAGGAAACTGATACACCGCCTGAATGGCATCTTCGCCCAACTGAGCACGATAACTATGGTGTGCATTGCCGCCAATTGTCCGCCGCTTTCCACGCAATTGAAAACACTTTTGATCCCCATTTGGTTTTTTCCATGTGCCGATTAAATCCCGATTGGTTTGGCTGAACGTTAGTGTTGTTCGCCATTGACTGATGCTGAGCTTTAATCGAGTAGTATCCGACCGTGAGTAATGGCATAAAAAGGCCTTGTTTTGAATATGACCATTGATGCGATACACGCGACCGGACTTTAAATTGAGATTTAAATGCGCAAAGGGCGCATTGCCCCGAGTCACCCAAATATCGGTTTGGTTTACATAGCGTATTTCCAACGCCGTTACCATCGACTGATTTTGATACAACGTCAAATCCAGGACACAGTCGGTTTTATTGGATTTTTGAAAATTGGGGATTAATCGAAATCGAATTAAACCCAAGGGTAGCTGTTCTTCCAATAATAATTCAAATAAAATAAAATCGATTGCATTCAAACACTGCTGCTGTTTGAATGTCTGTTTTTGGTTTGATTCGCGCTCGTCATTCGAAGACAGGGCATCCAGTGGGTCTAGGGCAACAATATCAAAAAAAGCATGATGGTCCGCCATTATGTCATCAATATTGGGCAAGTATACTGGATCATCATTGGTTAAGCTGCCACGAATGGCAACTTCATGGTCTAAAAAACTCATGAGGGCATCATCACGCTGCAAGTCAGCCCGCAACAACGCCATTAAAATAGGATCTTGAACCGCAGGGGGTAATTGATGGTAAAACTGGGTAACGCTGGGCAAGACATCATCTAAAGACTGGTTCTTTGCATCCGCCCAGACTGCAATTTCGGATCGAATGAGTGTCGGAATAGGCAATGGCTCTGGGGCAGCATCGACGGTTTGGCTCATGGCTCGATCAATGTGCTGCATAATCGTATCCAAGGATAGGTCCAAATCCACAAAGTCAGCCCCGTTCAGGCCTTTGGCTATCCGAGCCGCTTGCTCAATAAGGCTAGATGCCGTGATGAGGCGATTCGCCATCTGGGTGTGCGATGGGCGCACTAAAATAGCGGTTTGAGTCGGTGTATTCGCTGAAAACCAAGTCGAATAGTTTTCAATGGACTGAAATGGATGGTAAGTAACTCGACCTTGCATAGAGATTATTTTAACACTTATAATTAAATGAGTATGACACGTCCACTGTATCGATGGCTTCAATTTCTCAGTATTTTAGCGATTCTCATTGGTTCAGTTGCGTTAATTGTTAAACAACCCCTAACCCTGGGGCTCGATTTACAGGGTGGCATGCGGCTCATTTTGGAGGCCCAAGAAACCGATACCCGTGTGCTCGACGATGACGCTATGAACGGTATTATTACCGTGTTGCAAGAACGAATTGATGGCTTGGGCGTTACCGAACCCGTGATTCGCCGAAAAGGTGCCCACCAAGTTGTAGTGGAACTGGCTGGTATTGATGACCCCGCCCGCGCCCGCGCCATGATTGGCCAAACCGCATTGCTGCGGTTTGTAGCCGCCCAGTGGGCGCCTGCGGGCGCGGCGGACATGCCTCTGGACCAGATTGAGCTTCTGGCCGGAGACGGGGCTCGGTTTGTGGTGTATGCGGATGGGGAGTATACTCGCGGGTTGTTTTTAAAAGAAACGGTGATGACGGGGGATCAGCTAAAGTGGGCGCAGCCAGCGACGGACCAATACGGTAAGATGGGGGTTGATATTGCGTTTACATCGGAGGGGGCGAAGGTGTTTCATGCGGTGACCCAACGGTTGACCGGACAGCCCTTGGCGATTTTGTTGGATGATCGTATTATTTCAGCCCCAACGATTCGAGAGCCCATTGCGGGTGGGAAGGCCGTTATATCGGGGGATTTTGATTTGGTTGAGATGCGGGATTTGGTGGTTCAGCTTAAAGCGGGGGCGTTGCCTGTTCCGGTTGACGTGGTGAGCGAAACGGTGATTGGCCCAACCTTGGGCATTCAGTCGTTGGCCAAGAGCAAACGAGCGGCTATAATTGGGTTTAGCTTATTAATTGTATTTATGGTAGTGGCGTATCGTCTATCGGGCGGGGTCGCTGTCTTGGCCTTAGGCGTCTATGGCCTTTTAGTTATGGCGTGTTTGAGTGCTTTAAATGCGACATTAACCTTGCCGGGTATTGCCGGATTTATTTTAACGATTGGGATGGCGGTGGATGCCAATGTCATTATTTTTGAACGCGTTAAAGAAGAGTTGACCTCGGGCCGACCCTTCCTGGCAGCGGTGAAAGCGGGGTTTTCTCAAGCGACGGTGACAATTTTAGATGCCAATATCACAACGCTATTGGCGGCTGGGGTATTGTTTTGGTTGGGCACGGGTGTGATTAAAGGCTTTGCCATTACATTAACAGTGGGTATTTTGGTTAGTATGGTTACTGCATTGGTCGTGACGCAGTTGCTGTTGGTTGGATTGGCGAATCGGTTTGGGAGCCATAGTGGCTGGTTTTTTGGAAAATAATAGATGATTGTTGAAAAACGAAATTTGTGGTTGAGTGTATCGTTTCTGGTGGTTATTGTGGGCATCGCTATGATGGTGGTTCGCTTGTTTGCCCAGCAGCCCGTATTAAATTTTGGGATTGATTTTACAGGAGGCAGTACGGTGTTAATTGCAGCATCGGATACGACCCAGCCGCTGAATGAAACGGATGTGCCAACCGTTCAATCGGTGCTGATGTCCGCTGGGTTTGACCATGCGTGGGTTCAACTCACCCACGATCATGAGATTATTATTAAAACTGAATTGATGAGTCACGATGTGCGCACGGATATTTTAGATCAGATTCGTCAACACATCGGGGCGATTGATTTGTTGGAAGCCGATACCATTGGGCCCAGCATTGGCAACGAATTGCGTCGGCAATCGTTGTGGATGGCCTTGGGTGTGGGCATGATGTTGTTGGTGTATATTAGCATTCGATTTCAATGGACGTATGGAGTTGCGGCTCTGATTGCGTTGGCCCATGACGCCTTAATCACCTTGAGTGTGACGGCGATGCTAATGATTGAAGTGAATACCGCATTTGTGGCAGCGTTGTTAATGATTTTGGGTTATTCGATTAACGATACCATTGTCGTGTTTGATCGGGTTCGGGAGTTGGCCAATCAAGATGAGGATACGCCCATTGCGGCGGTTGCCAACTTGGCTATTCGACAAACGATACGTCGTTCAATATACACCTCGGTGACAACAGCCTTGGTTGTTGGGTCCTTGTTGATATTTGGTGGTGTGACACTGAAAGGGTTTTGCATTGTGCTGTTGATTGGTATTGTGTCGGGTACCTATTCCTCTATTTTTATTGCGAGCCCCATTTTAGTTGGGTTGCGGCCATTGCGCTGACGTGCGTGTTGTTGTAACAGAAAAGCCGAGCGTGGCTCGGGATATTGCACGCGTCTTGGGGGTGAAAACAGCCAAGACTGGCTATTATGAAGGCAATGAGTATCAAATTTCTTGGGCCTTGGGGCATTTGGTAGAGATGCTTCAGCCCGATGCCTATGGCACCCAATACAAAGCCTGGCGGATGGCTACACTGCCCATTATTCCAGAGGAATTTCAATATGGTTTAATACAAAATGATGGGGCTAAAACGCAATACCATGTTATTGAGCAGTTGTTGAAGCAGCCCAATATTGAATCCGTAATCTGTGCTACCGATGCGGGACGCGAAGGGGAGCTAATTTTCCGGTTGATTTATGAAACAGCCGGTTGTCAGTATCCCATACAACGGTTATGGATTTCCTCACAAACAGAGGCGGCTATTCGGCAAGGATTTGCGCAATTAAAGTCGGGCGATGCCTATGCGGCCCTGTATGATTCAGCGTTGTCCCGGGCGCAGGCCGATTGGTTGGTGGGGATTAATGCAACCCGAGCGTTTACGATTAAATATGCCAAGGGCCAGGGTGTTATGAGTGTGGGGCGAGTCCAAACCCCGGTACTCAAAATGATTGTGGATCGGTTTCGTGCCAATCAAGCATTTGAATCGCAATCGTTTTATGAGGTATTCATTACAGCCCAGGTTGAACAGGGGTCGTTTAAAGCTAAATGGGTGGATGCCAAGACGGATCGCTTGACCACATCGGCAGCCGCTGAAACCATTGCGGCAGCCGTGAAAGCCGATCCCCAGGGTCGTATTGCTAATTTAACTAAAAAAACCAAACAAGAGCAGGTTCCGCTATTGTATGATTTGACGGAATTGCAACGAGAGGCCAACCGAAAGTTTAAATTTTCAGCGGATCATACCTTACAGTTAGCACAAGCGTTGTATGAACGCCATAAAGTGTTGAGTTATCCCAGAACATCGTCTCGCTATTTGAGTCAGGATGTTGCTAAAACTATTCCGTCGCTATTGGCCGGGATACCGGATGCGTATCAAGAATCGCTCACGTACATTCGGGAGCATAGCCGATCCTTGGCCGATCGATTAATTGATGATAGCAAGATTTCGGACCACCACGCGATTATTCCCACTGAAAAACCGGCGGTATTGGCTCAACTATCTTCCGAAGAAGCCAGTGTTTATGATTTGGTTATTCGGCGATTTTTAGCGGCGTTTTATCCAGTGTGTGTCAAACATCAAACGGATGTTACGGTCTTGGTTGCGGCGCATTCCTTTAAAGCCACTGGCATGGTTGTTCATGATTTGGGCTGGCGGGCGCTGTACCCGGAGTTGGATTCGATGGATAAAGCCATTGTGTTGCCTCGGATTGAGAACAATGAATCGGTTCTGGCTAAAACACCCACGGTTAAAGTAGGCAAGACCAAAGCCCCGCCGCTGCATACCGAGTCTAGCATTTTGGGTTTAATGGAAACAGCCGGCAATGATAGCGATGATGAGTCCGTGCGGGAGGCTTTAAAACAATGCGGGTTGGGCACACCGGCCACACGCGCCCAAATATTGGAAAAACTCATTTATGTTCAGTATATTCAGCGCCAAAAAAACAAGTTAATTCCAACGGATAAGGGCGAGTATATAATTGATCGATTGGGGGATCATGTTTTAACATCGCCAGAGTTGACGGGACAATGGGAAAAACGGTTAAATGATATGGCAGCTAGTCAGTATTTAAGGAAAGATTATATGGAAGAAATTGAAGCATTTACTCAATATATTATTGATAGCGTGGTGGCTATTCCTGCCGATGAACAGAAACCGGAAGGCGAAGTATTCGGGCCGTGTCCCGTGACTGACTGTGGGGGGCATATTGTTGAAACGCCCAAAGCCTATAGTTGTTCAAAATGGAAAGAAACAGGGTGTTCAGCGGTGATTTGGAAAGTTATGTCTGAAAAAGAAATTAAAAAAACACAGGTTAAGCAGTTGTTAAAAGACGGCAAGACCGGTGTGATTAAAGGCTTTAAATCCAAAACAGGGTATACATTTGATGCATCATTGACCTTGGTTGATGGCCGGGTTCAGTTGGTGTATGGAGAGCCCCTAGGCCCATGCCCCGTCTGCGATAAAGGCCAAGTGGTTGAAACACCTAAAGCGTATGGCTGCTCAACGTGGAAAGATACGGGGTGTCCCATGGCCATTTGGAAACAAGTCGCAAAGCGGTCGATTACGTCGGACGAGGCCAAAGCGTTAGTCACATCTGGGAAAACCAATGTCTTAGACGGGTTTACGAGTCGCGCCGGCAAATCGTTTTCCGCAGCCTTGGTATTAAACGGTGGTAAAGTCGAATTTAAGTTTGACTAGGTTTAATACGGCTAAGCAGTGTACATGAGTATTTAACTTGTGTACACTTAAGGGTATGAAATTTGGCTTAATTGGACGCAATGGATCCGGAAAAAGCGTTGTATGTGAATGGTTTGGGTCCCAAGGGTTTCATGTGACATCGTTATCGGATGAAATTCGCCGAGAAGCAGAGCGCCAACAGCGACCCCTGGATCGGGATACATTAACCGAAATTAGCAATCAATTAAAAGCGGCCGATGGCATGGGCGTTTTAGCCCAGCGGGCCATTGAATTTACCCAACAGTATCATCAAGTTGTGTTTGATAGTATTCGGCATCCCGATGAAGTGCGTATACTCAAAGCGCATGGAGTTGTGTTTATTGGGGTTGATGCTGCACTAGCGATTCGGTACCAGCGTGTGTTGGATCGAAAACGCGATACAGATTTTGTGGATTTTGAGACCTTTAAGCGACAAGATGAGGCGGAGTTTTCGGGCCTTCGTCCGGCTCAAAATATTAAAGCCTGCTGGGCGTATTGCGACATTGTTATAGACAATAACCAGTCCGATAAAGCCGCCTTGTTTGCGGCTGTTGAACAGGCAGTGACCGCATGGATCGATTAATTATTCATGGGGGGAATCGATTAACGGGCCATATTTCAGTATCTGGGGCTAAAAATGCGGTCTTGCCGATTTTGGCTGCATGCATTTTATTGGATGAACCCGTGACCTTGCACAATGTGCCGGTGTTGATGGATGTTCGGGTTATGATTCGCATGTTAAATGCGCTTGGCTTGCGCGCCGAATACTGCGATACCAATTCGGTCACGGTATTCCCCGCCCGATGTTTAAAGACGATGGCTCCCTACGATTTAGTGACCGCTATGCGGGCCTCATTTTTTGTGGCGGGTCCTATTTTAGTTCGTAAAGGCTTTGCCAAAGTGTCGTTGCCGGGCGGCTGTGCCATTGGGGCGCGTGTGGTGGATATTCACTTAATGGGGTTTGAAAAGATGGGGGCAACCGTATCGGTTGAGCACGGATTTGTTGTATTAAAAGCGGAACAGTTGGTGGGCTGCCCCATTGATTTGCCATTCCCGTCGGTGGGGGCGACTGAAAACTTAATGATGGCGGCCACATTGGCGAATGGCACAACGGTGATTAACAATGCGGCTCGGGAGCCGGAAGTGTGCGATTTGGGTAATTTTTTAAATACCATGGGAGCCAATATTACAGGTTTGGGAACACCGTCCATTACCATTGTGGGCCAACCGCGATTGCTGGGCAATAAAGAATACAGTATCATGCCGGATCGCATTGAAGCGGCAACGTTGCTATTGGCTGGGATTATTACCGGTGGGGATTTGACCGTTAAGCACATGAATCCTCAGGATTTAACCGCTTTTTTGGCATGTTTGAAAAAGATGGCGGTGATTGTGGATGTGGGCAATCACTCGGTTCGGGTTCAGTCTTCGGGCCAATTTTCTGCGTGTCAGTTTGAAACACAGCCGTATCCAGGATTTCCCACAGACATTCAGGCACAGTTAATGGCGGTGTTAACCGTAGCCAATGGGGTGAGCATTGTCCGAGAAACAATTTTTGAAAAACGTTTTATGCATGTCAATGAGTTGCAACGCATGGGCGCTGTGATCGGGGTGCGTTCGGGTGAAGCGGTGATTGAGGGCGTTCCGCATTTAAGTGGGGCGGATGTTCGAATGACGGATTTACGGGCGGGCGCTGCGTTGGTGATTGCAGGGTTGGCGGCAACGGGAACAACGGTTGTTCATGGCTTGCAGCATTTATCTCGTGGTTATGAGAATTTAATTGGCAAATTGTGTGACTTGGGTGCCAAAATCGAACCCATTTAACCACCCGCAGTGGGTGCGTCCTGGGTGTCGGGTTTTCTTGGTGGGGTATTATGGCTATGGTAATTTTGGGGATGCGTGGTTGCGGCGTATTGCGTTGCGTTGGCTGAAGCAGCAGGGGATTGATTCGGTGGCTTGTTTGTGGCCAAAATCTCGATATGATAACGGGGTTCAGTATGTCAATCGCTGGTCAATGTGGGCTGTGATTCGGGCTGTTTGGGCCTCAGATGGGATTGTTTATGCTGGGGGCAGTGTATTTCAAGACCGAACGTCTCGACGGAGTGTTTGGTATTATGCGGCAATTTTATGCTTAGCCAAATGCCTGAACCGACCCGTATGGCTCTGGGGCCAAGGGCTCGGGCCGCTCACATCCAGTTCGCGTTGGCTATTAACTCGGGTGGCGCCCCGGCAGTTAATGGTTGATTGTCGGGACGCTGAGTCGTATCAGTTGGCGTGTCGTTTGTGGCCCCATGCCCAGTGCGCACACGGTGATGACTTATCCAGTTTGGATGGTTGTCCGATGCCGATACCGTCGGTTGCATCGAGTCCGCCGGTATTTGGATTGTCGGTTCGCAGGGGGTATCCAGCGGCAGTATTCAGCTGGTGTCAGGCTCAGGGTTCGGTTCAGATGATTCAAACCCAAGAGTCTCATGAATCGGATTTAGTGTGTGATCTCAATGCGTATCTTGGGCGCACGCATTCCGATACAATTTTGGATTGGTCGGCGGTGAGCAAGGCATTGGCCGGGGTACAAGGAGTTGTTTCGATGCGGTATCACGTCTTGGTTGTGGCGCATCGGTTGGGAATCCGGTGTATGGGCGTATCGTCGGATCCTAAAATTCAGTCCTTTTGCATGGCGCATGGGTATCCATGGGTATCGGATATCGATGTGAGTTGTGCTAAATTGGAGGCTGCATGGCGAACACAGTAACGATGATGGGGTATTCGGTCTGGCAGCAGAGTTGCCGAGTGTTGATTCAGCAGATTCACGATCGTTTGGCGGTAAGGGAGCCATTTGTGCATATTACCACGCTGAATCCTGAAATTATGGCTCGATCAGAACCCAATATAGCCCATTGGCTGAAACAATCCTGGGTGTGTGTGGCCGATGGCATTGGGGTTTGCGTACTGGCTCGACGGTTTGGCATTCGGGTGCCTCGGCTGACAGGCATTGATCTGGCTATGCAGATCATTCAAAGCGGGGTTCCGGTTTATTGTTTGGGGTCGACGGCAGCGCGAATACAGGCGACGGTTGATCGGTGCCGGGATTTATACCCGTTTGCAACCATTGTAGGGTATTCCAGTGGGTATACGTTGGACGATGATTGGAATTCAATGGTGTCTGTGCTCAAGCAGCAGCCGACGGTTGTTTTGGTTGGAATGGGGTTTCCGTTACAAGAGCAGGTGATTCAGCGGTTGGCCGATGTGCTTCCGTTTGGCATGGCGATGGGTGTGGGTGGGATGTTTGATGTGGTATCGGGGGCGTGTCGCCGAGCGCCTCGGTGGGTTCAGATTGTTGGATTGGAATGGGTGTACCGAGCGATTCGAGAGCCTGTTCGGTTAAAACGCTGGCGGTATCTGGTTTCTTTTTTAAAGTTTTTTATTTGTAAGTTTTAAAACAATGAGGGGATAAGTGGGGGTCTATTTACATAGGTGTGACTAAATGGTAACATTTTTTTAACAAATATTTATTTTTATTCAATTTTTGTTCATAAAATAATCAATAAGGGGAGATTTGAATCATAATGATAGGCGGTAAAGTACAAACAGGTTCTCCAACAGGTTTTTCAACAGGTTTTTCAAAAGATTCTCCAGCAGATTCTCAAAAAAAAGATCCAGTGCCAGGTGCGAATAACAAGAGCTTTAGTGGTGTTTATAAATTAAATGGAGAATCTATTAATATACAAGTTACGGGTGATATTAACGTGCGTTATTTAAAAACACAAATTCAAGTTAAATGTGGGATTCCAGTTGCACAACAACGGTTATTAATTGACAACAGAATTTTGGGTGATTCTGAAAATATTCCATTAAATAATACTCCCATTACATTATATGTTAGATCTCCTGAAGCTGCGGAAGCGATTGAATCTGTGAGGCAGAATGGGCTTGCGTTGCAGGATTTGAGTGCGGAATTGAAGGGTGATCGTGAGGTGGTGATGGAAGCGGTGAAGCAAGATGGGCGTGCGTTGGAGTATGCGAGTGAGGAATTGTGTTGTGATCGTGAGGTGGTGATGGAAGCGGTGAAGCGGGATGGGTGTGCGTTGGCGGATGCGAGTGCGAAATTGAAGGGTGATCGTGAGGTGGTGATGGAAGCGGTGAAGCAGGATGGGTGTGCGTTGGCGTATGCAAGTGCGGAATTGCGTGGTGATCGTGAGGTGGTGATGGAAGCGGTGCGTCAGAATGGGTGTGCGTTGGCGTATGCGAGTGAGGAATTGAAGGGTGATAAAGATGTGGTGATGGCAGCGGTGAACCAAGAAGTGATTGTGTTGGATGAGTATCCGTTTGCGTACGCGAGTGAGGAATTGAAGGGTGATAAAGATGTGGTGATGGCAGCGGTGAAGCAGGATGGTCGTGCGTTGGCGTATGCGAGTCAGGAATTGAAGCGTGATAAAGAGGTGGTGATGGCAGCGGTGCGGCAAGATGGTTTTGCGTTGCAGTATGCGAGTGAGGAATTGCGTGGTGATCAAGAGGTGGTGATGGAAGTAGTGAAGCAGAATTGGCGCGCGCTATGGTATGCGAGTGCGGAATTGCGCGGTGATCGTTATTTTATGCTGAAAGCGGTGAAGCAGGATGGGCGTGCGTTGGTGTATGCGAGTGAAAAATTGTGTCGTGATCGTAGTTTTATTCTCGAGGCAGTGAAGCAGAATAGGATGATGCTGTATTATCGTGCGGAATTGAGTCATGATCGTAATTTTATGCTGGAAGCGGTGCGGCAAGATGGGGAAGCATTGGAGTATGCGAGTAAGGAATTGAAGGGTGATCGCGCGGTGGTGATAGCTGCTTTATGTCAGAATATTAATGCTAATCTATGGTTTGATCGGGGTAAATTAGTTAATTTGCAAGGAATTATAAATTTTGTTCGCACTAGTAATTGCAATTTAAATAATGCGAGTGATGAATTGAAGGCTGATCGTGATTTTATACTGGAAATGGTTAGGCAGGATGGGCGTGCGTTGGAGTATGCGAGTGAGGCATTGCGTGGTGATCGTGAGGTGGTGCTGGAAGCGGTGAAGCAGTATGGGCGTGCGTTGGAGTATGCGAGTGAGGAATTGCGCAGTGATTGTTATTTTATGCTGGAAGCGGTGAAGCAGGAATTGCAAGAAGTTTTTGCAAAACTTTTTTCTTCTTATAGAATATTTTATACTAGTCCTGAATGGAATTCAAAGGGCTTCCGACCATTGTAATCGGATTGCAATTGAACAACAATCATAGATTCGGCTTTTTTAAGCAATTCTTTTGACCTTGAAATAAATCAATTAGAAGGCCAATAGAACTCGTTGATTTGTCTTTTTGATCTATGCTACAGTTAATTTATTAGAGAAATTAATTCTAGCTTCAGATTCAGGCCTTCTATAAAAGCGCTAGGGGTTAGTTGGTTTAGGACTAAGCGTCCTGAATTTAGCAATATTAATCCGGTAAGTACCCAACCAATATCCCCTCCAGTAGCGTCACAGACGGGGCTAGTAGGTTGGCTGTTCCATGGCCAGGGGTCTAAACGGGTTTCCCCAATGAGTGATGGCGAAATTCAGTTGCAAGAACTACGCAAATTTCGTTTAGCAGCTAATTTTGTTAGCATTTGCAATAATCTTCCGCAAAATTTAAAAAATGACTTTGAATTTATGAAACAAGCGGCATGTATTAAACTAAGTGTTTTGAATTACGTGGGTTCTGATTTACAACGCAATTCTAAGTTTTGGGATAGTGTGTGTTCACTTTATTCTAAAAATATTCAAAATGTACTTGAAATCCGAGACATTCAATACGGTTTTTTAATTGACGAGAGTTCTAATAGAAGGGATGTTCTATTTGTTGTGAGTCAATATGGTCGGGCATTACAATATGCTTCACCTGAATTAAGAGGTACTCGTGAAGTTGTAGTGACAGCGATTCAGAAAAATGCTCAGGCGTTACAGTATGCTTCAGCTGAATTAAGAGATGACATGGATATTGTACGTTCGGCAGTGGAAAGCGATGGGCGGGCATTACAATATGCTTCCAAGCCATGCCAAAACACGCTTCGGGAGGACATGCAAAAATTATTTCTTGACTCATCGAAGCAGGGGCCTGTTAATTGGGAGATTGTTAGGGAGATTGTTAGTTGGGAGCTTGTTGATTGAGCGAGTATCGAATAACCAGAAGTAGCAATTTTAGCACTAGAAAAACGAGTGGCTATAAACGATCAACAACTTGGGCCATAGACTCCGCTTTTTTGAGTAATTCTTCATATTCAGACTGAGGTGTGGAGTCCGCCACAATGCCCCCGCCGCTGTGAAAATACAGTCGGCTTTGAGTGCCGTATAGTGTGCGAATGGCAATATTGAAATCGGCCAATTGTTGATCAAATCGAATTAACCCAATCGAGCCCGTGTACAACCCTCGGGGTGCTGTTTCCAATTCGTCAATCAGTGCCATAGCCGCCTGTTTCGGTGCTCCGGTAATGGAACCGCCCGGGGATAGTGTTTTTAAAATATCCGCAATGGGGGCGGATGTCGCTCCACGAATAACCGATTCGGTATGAAAAACATTTGAAAATGCATGCACGGTGCGCAGCGCATCAACCGTTACGGAGCCCGTCTGACACACCATCGCCAGATCATTGCGTAACAAGTCCGTAATCATCAGCAACTCCGCTTTATTCTTTTCAGACGCCAGCAAGGCCGCCTTAGCCGCACGGTCTTGCGCAGGGGTATGGCCTCGGGGCGCCGTTCCTTTAATCGGTTGTGTCACAATTTGACCGCCAGATTGTTTGAAAAACCGTTCCGGGGAGGCACTGCAGATGACCCAGGGGTCCATATGAATATAGCAGCCAAACGGCGCAGGACTTTGGGCCCGTAGTTTGGCATAAAGTGCCGCTGGGTTCCCCGCATAATCCATATGAAACCGATGGCTTAAATTAACCTGATACACATTCCCACGTTGAATATGGTCAATAATTGTGGCAAACGCATCTTGATACTGTTCATACTGCCAATCGCTATGAATGGGGCTGGTTTTGAAAGATGATGCATAGGGGACAAACAAGGATTCAATCGACGTGATTTTCGGGCACCCGGGTGCTGGGGTATGGATCCAATATTTTTTGTTGTTTGTGTGATCAATCACAACCGTTTTGTTGTAAACACCAAACATACTTGCCGGAAATTCGACCGAATTGCTTTGGGTATAGTTGTAACTCAAAAACCCAACAAAGCCGCCCGTAAAGTAGGGTGGTGGGTCGCCCTGGGGAATAAAGGCGGTATATTGGCCTAAACGGTCCATTAAATTGCCATGATGGCAGGTATCAATAGGGTCAAACCCCATGTAGCTGTAATCGCCCGGTTGACTGTCCAGCCAATAAAACCCATGGCGACCCGACAGGCCTTCAAACAGGGTCTGCGTGGCAATATGGGAAATATCAACCATGGGGCTAGCTATCGATTTTAAGAACGGCCATAAACGCTTCTTTGGGCACAGAAATGGACCCGATGCTCTTCATTTTCTTTTTACCTTCTTTTTGCCGTTCAATGAGTTTTCGCTTTCGACTGATGTCGCCGCCGTAGCATTTTTCGGTAACATTTTTTCGCATGGCGCTAATGCTTTCTCGGCATATGACCTTGCCTCCAATGGCCGCTTGAATGGCAACTTCATATAGTTGTCTAGGGATAAGTTCTTTCAGTTTTTTGGTTAGTTTTAAGCTGATTCCCCGAGCTTTGTCTCGGTGGCAGATGAACGATAGGGCATCCACGGGGTCTTTGTTAATCAACACGTCCACTTTTACTAGCTTAGCGGGCTGATAGTCCTCAAACCAATAGTCCATCGAGGCATAGCCCCGGGTTCTGGATTTGAGTTGGTCAAAAAACGAAGTGATTAATTCATTGAGTGGAATTGAAAACGTGAGCAGTTGACGTTCGGCATCCAAATATTCGGCTTTTTTGTAATGAGCGCGATGCTCTTGGCACAACGTCATGACAGCACCCAGATACGTGTTGGGGACCATAATGGTGAGGCCCATAAATGGTTCTTCGGTAATGGCTATTTTTTGTGGGTCGGGGTAATCAGACGGGTTTTCAAATGTGTAGGATTCGCCGCTATTTAAGGTGAGCCGATAGGTGACATTGGGGGCTGTGCTCACAATATCGATATTAAATTCTCGGGATAAGCGTTCGGAAATAATATCCATATGCAACAAGCCCAGGAATCCGCACCGATACCCATGCCCCAAGGCCTGAGAGGACTCGGGCTCAAACTGCAAGGCAGAGTCGTTGAGCTTTAATTTGTCCAGCGCATCTTTTAATAGGGGGTAATCGGCGGTATCTACAGGGTAAAACCCGCAAAATACCATGGGCTTGGCTTTGGCGTATCCTTTGAGTGGCGTTACGTCTTTTTGGGTTTTTACATGCGTAATCGTGTCGCCAATTTGTGCATCGCTGATTGTTTTAATATTGGCAATTAAATAGCCAACCTCTCCGGTATTCAGTTGATCTCGCTTGACCATTTTTGGCTGAAAGGCACCAATTTCCAAGGCGTCATAGGTGGTTTGTGTGGCCATGCAAATAATTTTGTCACCGGGCGTTAGGGTGCCATCAATGATTCGAACATACGTGATGACGCCACGATAGGCATCGTAATGGGCATCATAAATTAAGGCGCGTAATGCATCGGATTGGCTGGGTTTTGGCGGTGATATTCGGTTGGCAATGGCGGAAAGAATGGCGTCAACGCCCTCGCCGGTTTTGGCGGAGCAGGGCAGGCAATCAGCGGCGTCAATGCCCAAGACTTGTTCAATATCTTGGGCCACTTTTTCAACATTGGCGGAGGGTAAATCAATTTTATTAATCACGGGAATAATGTCTAAATCATGGTCTAGAGCTAGGTAGAAGTTGGCCAATGTTTGGGCTTCAATGCCTTGGGTGGCATCCACCAGCAGCAGAGCCCCTTCACACGCTGCAAGGGATCGGGAAACTTCATAGCTGAAATCGACGTGGCCGGGGGTGTCAATTAAATTCATGGTAATGGGGGTGTCGGTTGGTTTTGGCTGGTAGGTCATGCGAATGGCCTGCATTTTGATGGTGATGCCCCGTTCGCGTTCCAAGTCCATAGAATCGAGTAGCTGCCCTTTCATATCCCGTTTTTCAACGGTATGGGTCATCTCAATTAATCGATCAGCCAAGGTGGACTTGCCGTGATCAATATGGGCAATAATGCAAAAATTTCGAATGTGCTTTGTATCACTCATCGTATTTAATAGTATACCGTATTATACGCACTTCGTTTACATAGTGGTTTTTTATGTGCCTCCAGTTTACCTCTAGGTGCTTAATCCCTAGCCCCCTAAATCCCTAGGCCCCTAAATCCCTAGGCCCCTAAATCCCCTAAAGGGGACTTGTGATACGGATAATCTCAATAAAGAGGCATGAGGCGTGACATTTAGGCGATGCCATAGCATTGGGTCAAATTTAGATAAGTGATTTTAAGAATCCAAATGCACAGGAGTCCCCCTTTAGGGGGATTTAGGGGGCTTTTAGGGGGCTCGTGATACGGATAATCTCAATAAAGAGGCATGAGGTGTGACATTTAGGCGATGCCATAGCATTGGGTTAAGTTTAGATAAGTGATTTTAAGAATCCAAATGCACAAAAGTCCCCCTTTAGGGGGACTTTAGGGGGATTTAGGGGGCTTTTAGGGGATTTAGGCCAAGGGGGATAGTGGCCTAGGGTGGACTTAGTCGCTAATAAAGTTCTTAGGTGGCTGAGTAACAGGCGAGGGTTTCAGCAAACGAAAGCTTGCTAGATATAGTTGTGTCTTAATGTTTTAGAATCCGATTGCAGGATTTACCTCTTCTCATTATTGTGAAGCACGTCGTTTCTATAATTTGTCATTATCAATCAGCCGGGTCCTCCCGAGGTAGGCAGCCAGCATCAAGCGGTCGTTCGAGCGGATATCCCGGTCAATCGGCTGTAGGGATAGGGGGTCTGCGATTCCAACATAGTCAACCGCCAGGGCTTCACCAAGAATATTGCGGCACGCCTGTAGCACCACCCCCGGGTTTTTTTCTCCACGAGACACCCTTTCCTTGGCAGCCTGGATCGCCTGATACAAATGTGTGGCATGGGGCCGCTCCGTCGGGCTCAAGTACTGGTTTCGGGAGCTATATGCTAACCCATCAGTCTCTCGCACAATGGGGCACGGGACAACCGCAATAGGCAATTGGTAATCCTGCATCAATGCGTGAATAATTGCGTATTGTTGGTAATCTTTTTCGCCCATGTACAATCGGGTTGGCTGTACCTGCTGGCATAAGCGAAATACAACCGTACATACACCATCAAAAAAATGCGGGCGGCTGCTGCCACACCAGTGTTGCGCCATGGCTTTTGGAGCGACAATACCACACGCATTGTCGATGCCTAGGGGATACAAATCGGTTGTGGTTGGGGTCCATACCGTCACGGTGTCGTATTGGCTCAGCAGTGCTTGGTCCGCATCTAAGGTTCTGGGGTATTGATCAAAATCTTCGTTTGGGCCAAATTGAAGCGGGTTGACGTAGATGCTGACAATGGTTTTTTCATTTTCACGGATGCTACGTTCAATCAGGGACAAATGCCCGGCATGCAGGTTCCCCATCGTGGGCACAAAGCCCAGACTCATTGGGATAAAATGACAATCAAAATAGTAATCAAAATACTAATAATTTTGAGTTCAATATTTTGAATAACTAGCGTATGAAAAACCTGTTTAATTTTCGAGAACATGTTCGGTGTTGCAACGCATGCACTGCCACGTTTTGGTATCTTTTTTCACTTTTTCAAGTATAATTGTGCTATCGCATTCTGTGCAAGCGTGTTGAATGGGTCGATCCCATAAGGCAAATGTGCATTTGGGGTATCCAGAACAACCAAAAAAGATTTTCCCACGGCGTGTTTTTCGTTCTACAATGGGGTTTTCAAGATTGTTTTTGGTGCATTCGGGGCAATGAATGCCGGTGGATACAACGGTTTTGGGGGTCTTTAAAATGGTTTTGCATTCGGGGTAATTGGAGCAGGCCGTAAATTCACCATATCGGCCTGTTTTAATAACCATAGGGCTACCACAGTTTTCGCAGTCTAAGTCGGTGGGTTTGTCTCGATTTACTTTTTCCATTTGGGCATCGGCGATGCTAATTTGTTTGGAAAATGGGTCATAAAAAGACCGAACAACCGCATGCCAATCATGCCCCCCAGACATAATTTCATCCAGCTGATTTTCTAGATTGGCTGTGAATTTGACGTTTAAAATGTCATCAAAAAATTCGCCCAATTTGGTATTAACAATTTGCCCAAGCTCTGTTGAAATGAGCTGGCGACCATTTTTGTCTACGTATCCGCGATCTTGAATGGTGCTCATGGTGGGGGCATAGGTTGATGGGCGTCCAATGCCTTCTTGTTCTAAGGTTTTGATTAAACTAGCTTCGGTATATCGGGGTGGGGGCTGGGTGAACTTTTGAGTGGCTAAAACGGCATTTAAGTCTAAGATTTGCTGTTCAGATAGCTTGGGCAATTGTTGGTTGTCTGAATGGGTGTCCTCTTCGGTTTTTTCCTCATATACTTTTTTAAATCCATCAAACACAATGCGACTGCCGTTGGCTTTTAAGTAGTAATCGGTATCAGTTTTGACTAAAATTTGGGTCGATTCCAATTCACACGCGGTCATTTGAGAAGCCACAAACCGATTCCAGATTAATCGGTAGAGTTTCTTTTGATCCGCCGATAAGTATCGGTCAATCCGGTCGGGTGGGTGGGTGACGTAAGAGGGGCGAATGGCTTCGTGTGCATCTTGGGCGTTGCCTTTGGTTTTAAATGCGCGTGGATTCAAATACTTGTCCCCATATGTTTTTTCAACGTAGCCCCGAACCGCATGCAACGCTTCGTCCGCAATGCGAACAGAGTCGGTTCGCATATAGGTGATAAGCCCCACGGTCTCATCGCCAATGTCAATTCCCTCATACAATTGCTGGGCCACAGACATGGTTTTTTTGGCTGACCAACCAAACCAGCGGGAGGCCTCTTGCTGCAAGGATGAGGTAATGAACGGGGGCTTGGGTTGCCGGTGAATGGGTTTGATGGTAATGGTATCAATGTGAAATTTAGATGCGTTTAGGTCTGATTCAACACGCCGTGCGGTAGTTTCGTTGGGAATCTCAAGTTTATTTTTGGGGTCATCTTTGGCAATGAGCTGGCATTGCAAGGTCTGGTCATCAGGCAAATCAAAGGTGCTGGTGATAATCCAAAATTCTTCCGGAACGAAGGCGGCAATTTGGGCATCGCGTTCACAAATTAATTTCACGGATACGGATTGAACCCGTCCGGCACTCAGGCCACGTTGAATTTTTTTGCCTAAAATAGGGCTTAAACTGTAGCCAATGAGCCGATCCAAAATACGCCGAGCCTGCTGGGCATCCACCATAGCACGGTCAATATCGCGCGCATGTTCAATGGAGCGCTGGACGGATGTTTTAGTAATTTCAGAGAAGACAATGCGTTTGAATTTATCGGCATCAATGCTATTGAGTGATTCCTGGACATGCCAAGCGATGGCTTCACCTTCACGATCCGGGTCTGTGGCAAGGTAAATCGTTGGGGCGGCTTTGGCCAGAGCTTTTAATTCTTTTAGAATAGTTTTTTTGTCTTTTAATTCAATGTATTTGGGTACAAAGTTGTCTTCAATATCAATGCCGAGGCGTGTTTTAGGCAGATCGCGCACGTGGCCGTAAGAGGCTCGAACCACATAGCTTCGGCCTAAAAATTTCTCGATCGTTTTGGCTTTTGCGGGTGATTCAACAATTACCAAATGACGAGCCGATGGCTTTTTCGCTTTTTTTGTTGATTTCTTTGTTGTATTTGACATGATAATTTCTTGATTATAAGTAGTAATCCAAAATTAAGTCATGTGTCAAGTATTGCTCAAAACATAGTAATCCTGATCAGATTATGGTAGTATAAAGATGGTATGAGCAGTGTGTCACAAAAAACGGGTTACGGTTTAATGGCTTTGTATGCGATGGCAGAAGCCAGTCAGGTGATTCAAAGCCGCAGCATTGCCGAGCGTTATGGTATTCCTCACGCCTATTTAGAGCAAGTGCTGGTGATTTTACGAAAATCAGGGTTGTGTCAAAGCATTCGTGGCAAGCATGGGGGGTATCAGTTGGCACGGCCATCGGCATCTATTCAGATTGGCGATGTGATTCAGGCCTTGGAGGGGAACCCTCAGTATGGGTATAATAGACATCATATGATTAATGATTTAGATAATCGATTGCAAGCGGCGATGACGCCAGTCTTGTCTGAAACCTTAGCGCAGTGGGTGCAACGGTATCAATCCGGCTTGGTGTACGCAATATGAGCCGGATTGTCACCATGCAAGAGTTGGTGGGCAATACGCCGTTGGTGCGGTTGACCACGTTGTCTGAAAAGACGGGCTGTACACTATTGGGAAAATTGGAATCGGCCAATCCGGGGGGGTCGGTGAAAGATCGGGCCGCTTTGGCGATGGTTGAAGCGGCGGAGCACAGTGGGGACTTAACTCAGGGGGGGCACATTATCGAACCCACTTCGGGAAACACGGGGGTCGCCTTAGCGTTTATTGGTGTGTTGAAGGGGTATTCGGTGACGCTGGTAATGCCAGATTCTATGAGTATCGAACGTCGGGCTATTTTAAAAGCCTATGGGGCCAATGTTGTGTTGACACAGGGTCATTTGGGGATGGCGGGGGCTATTCAAACCGCTGAGGAGTTGGTGGAAAAAACACAGGGCGCCTTTATGCCCCAGCAATTTAAAAATCCCGCCAATCCGCAAAAGCATCGGGATACGACAGCTGAAGAAATTTGGCGCGATACCGGTGGTGTGATTGATGCGTTTGTTGCGGGGGTTGGTACCGGTGGAACAGTGAGTGGTGTGGGGTCTGTGTTGAAGCGGTATCAACCCCGTATTCATATTGTGGGGGTTGAGCCTGCGGATTCAGCTGTCATTTCCGGTCAGGCCCCAGGGCCGCACATGATTCAAGGTATTGGAGCGGGATTTATACCCGACAATTTGGATCGAACGGTGTTGGATGAAGTTTTGACGGTTCGCAACGACGATGCGTTGGGTATGGGTCGGTATTTGGCACGAACGGAAGGGATTCTGTCTGGAATTTCATCGGGTGCTAATGTGCATGCCGCCGTTGAGTTGGCCAAACGTCCAGAATTTAAAGGAAAAACCATTGTGTGTATCATTTGCGATACGGGTGAGCGGTATCTCAGCACGGTGTTGTTTGATCAATAAGGTAAGGAATATAAGGAGATAAGCAATGGCAAAAGTTGTGATTAATGGTGAAGAAAAAACAGTGAATGCTACCAGTATTACTGAATTGTTGGCCGAGGAGTCGGTTAAAATGCCCGACATGGTATCTGTGCAATGCAACGATAAAATGCTAAATCGAGCTGATTTTGATGCCACATTAATTCAGGATGGGGATGTGATTGAATTTTTGTATTTTATGGGTGGAGGCCATTGATCGATCAATGAACGGGGATGCTTGGTGTTTTGATACCCGCGCTATTCACAGCGGATATACGCCGGATTCGGATACAGGGGCGACCAATGTGCCGATTTACCAGTCAGCAGGATTTGCGCATGATCCGGATACTTTAGAGGCTATTTTTAATGGGCGTCAGCCCGGGTTTTATTATTCACGTACGGGCAATCCCACAGTAGCGGCCTTGGAGCAACGCTTAACGGCGTTGGAATTGGGGCGTGGAGCGGTGTGTGTGTCCTCGGGTATGGCGGCGATTATGACGGTGTTTTGTACCTTGGCGCAATCGGGGGACAATGTTGTGGTCGCCAAAAGTTTGTTTGGCAGTACGTATTATTTGTTTCATGGGGTTATTGCCTCGATGGGTATTGATGTTCGGTTTGTGGATAGTACGGATGTGTCCGGGTATGCAGCTGCGCTGGATGCGCGTACCCGATTTGTGTTTTTAGAGGCCATTGGCAACCCCAAGTTGGATGTGCCGGATGTTCGTGCGATTGCCGATGTGGCCCATGCCCATGGCATTCCTTTGGTGGTTGATACTACTTTTGTAACGCCCTATTTGGCTCAATCACGGTCCCTAGGCATCGACATTGTTACCGTGGCCACGACAAAATATTTATGTGGGGGCGGGTTGGCGATTGGGGGCGCCATTGTGGATACTGGCCTGTTCCATTGGCCCGATTGCATCTCCAATTCACCGGATATTTTGAAGACAGCCGTTGGTAAGTTGGGGGAATTGGGGGGTGTGGCTGCGTTTAAAAAAGTACGTGGCACAACAGGAAATAGTTTGGCGGCTCAAAATGCATTTTTAACCTTAAAAGGGGTTGAGACATTGAGCTTGCGTATGGATCGGCATTGCAGCAACGCAATGGCCGTGGCCACGTATTTGGATCAGCACCCTGCGGTTACGGTCACGCAATATCCGGGGCTGTCCACCCATGCGGACCATGCGGTGGCTACCCGTCAGTTTGGTGGACGTTATGGCGGTATGGTGACGCTGAGACTGGGCAGTAAAGCACGGGCGTATGCCTTTTTAAATGCGCTGACTGTGATTCAGTGTTTGGTCAATTTGGGCGATGCCAAGACGTTGGCAGTATGCCCACGGCGAACAATTTATCGGGATTTAACTGATGAGCAAGCAGCCGAAGCCGGTGTCTATGATGATTTGATTCGATTATCGGTTGGTTTGGAGTCCGAGGCGGACTTAATAGCCGATTTAACACAAGCGTTGGAGGTACTATGACATTCAGTGATGCACAAGTTGAGCGATATTCTCGCCATATTATTTTATCGGATGTGGGCGGCGATGGGCAGCAAAAATTGTTGTCTAGCCGTGTCTTAATTATTGGTGCGGGTGGTTTGGGGTCCCCCATTGCGTTGTACTTGGCGGCAGCTGGTGTGGGGCATTTGGGAATTGTGGATGCGGATCGGGTTGATTTGAGTAATTTGCAGCGCCAGATTGCGCATTATACTGCCGATGTGGGTCGGCTAAAAACGGAATCAGCTCAGGAAAAAATTAATGCCATGAACCCGGATGTTTCCGTGACCCTATATCATGAACGCTTTGAAGCCCACAATGCGTTTGCGTTGATGCAGGGATATGATTTTGTAATAGACGGGACAGATAGTTTTGAGAGTAAGTTTTTGATTAATGATGCCTGTGTCATGGCCAAGCAGGCGTTTTCGCATGGGGGTATTTTGCGCTTTGATGGGCAAACGTTTACCTATGCACCTGGGCATGCGTGTTATCGGTGTATATTTGATGACTTGCCCCCTAAAAATGCGGTGCCAACCTGTTCTCAAGCCGGTGTGTTGGGGTCTATTGCGGGGATGCTGGGTACTATTCAAGCCACAGAGGCGATTAAGTATTTGTTGGGTGTGGGTACTGGGTTAACCGATCGCATTCTCAGTTTTAATGCGAAACAGATGCAATTTAGAACAATTTCAGTGAGCCGAAACAGTGCGTGTAAGGTGTGTTCGGAATCACCGACAATTACAGAATTAGTGGATTACGAAGCGCCGGTATGTGATTTGAAAAGCCGTGGAGGGGCAGCATGAGTAAAACAATAAAAATTAAACAGTCGGTTATCGATCGCATGGTTTCAGAGTTGCGCACGGTCTTGCCCAATGAGGGGTGTGGGTATTTGGCCGGGTCGGATGGCTGTGTGGATACCATTTACCCCCTAGAAAATATTGATCATAGTCCGGAGCACTTTTCATTTCGGCCCGAGGATCAGTTTGCGGTTTTGAAATCGGCACGCGCTGCGGGCAAACACTTGCAGGTGGTGTACCATTCGCATCCGGAAACGCCACCACGGTTATCGGAAGAAGATTTGCGGCTATTGAATGACCCGAATATGGTCTATATTATTGTGTCGTTTCAATCCGATGTCCCCGGCATCAAAGGCTACCAGATTGATAAAGCCAATGAAACAATAACCGTGCACGATGTAGCACTTGAGATAGTAGGAGAATAATATGCGATTTTATGATAACCCCCCTGTATTAGCCGAAGAACAAGCCTTGTTTGTTCATGATTTAGTGGATTATTCCTTGGGCAACATTGACCCCACCAAGTTTAAAGCCATTCGTGTGGCGCATGGGGTGTATGAGCAGCGTCAAGATCACACCTATATGATTCGGATTCGGTGTGCAGCGGGCGGTTTAACCCCGGAGCAATTGCGCAAGGCCGCTGAATTGGCAGAAGCCTACGGGGGTGGCGAAGTGCATTTTACGACTCGGCAAGAAATCCAGGTCCACAATGTGACGATAGAAAATTTAATGACGGTCATTGAAGGTTTGCGATCCGTGGGCTTAAGCACTCGAGGTGGGGGTGGGAATACCATTCGAAATATTTTGACCCCATCGCATTCTGGGATTCGTCCGGGGGATGTGTTTGATGTGGATCCGTATGCCATGGCGTTGACGACTCGATTAATTCATGAGCCCGATTCATGGAATTTGCCTAGAAAGTTTAAAATTGCATTTTCAACGGCACCGGATGATGTGTCTTTTACACAAGCTACGTGTTTGGGGTTTGTGGCAAAAATGAATGGCGATCAGAAGGGATTTGAAGTCTATTGTTCTGGTGGGATGGGTGCAAAACCCATGGTGGGGCATTTGTTGTTGGCGTGGATTCCCGATACAGAAGTGTATGCAGTGACCCGTGCGATTAAAACGATGTTTGATAAGCATGGCAACCGTCGAAACCGCAATCAAAACCGCATTAAGTTTTTATGGAAAAAAATTGGTGAAGAAGAATTTAAGCAGTTGTTTCATGATGAATATGCGTTGGTTCAAGGGAAAGACCCGTTGGTTTTGCCCGAATTAAACAACGAGGCGCAAGCGACGGATTTGCCTATTGAAACGGTCACTGGGCAGGACTTTGAGAATTGGAAAAATCGGTATGTGATGGCGCAATCACAGCCGGGCTTGTCCTCCATTTTGATTCCGTTGAAGCTGGGGGATATTTACAAGCATCATGCGGATATCTTGTGTGACTTTTTGGATCATTTTGGTCCAAACACCATGCGGTGCGAGCGGGCGCAAAATATCCGATTGCGCAACATACCGGATGCGTATTTGGGCAATGCCTACCGCATGATTCAGCAGTTGGACACGTTGTCGGAGCAGCCAGCATTTATTGGCCGTATGATGAACTGTACGGGGGCCCAAACCTGTAAGTTGGGAATTTGTTTGCCGCGTGGGCTGTCTAAAGCGATTCAAAAGCGGTTGATTGTGAGTGATCTTGATTTTGATGCGATTGCGGATTTCCGGTTAAACATGTCGGGATGCCCCAATACCTGTGGGATGCATCACATTGCACAGTTGGGATTTTTTGGTAAAGTGGGCCGAAAAGATGGGGATCTGTATCCGGCCTACAATGTCTTGGCGGGTGCAAAAGTGGCGGCTGGGCAAACGGAGTATGCGCAACGGGTCACGGACATTGCGGCGCATGCCATTCCCGAGTTTGTGTACCAGTTTTTGCGTGATTATATTGCTAAAAAAGATCAGTATGCGACCTATAATGCGTATTTGGATTCGGAAGGATTTGATTTGATTAAAGCCTTGTGTGACCAGTATCGGGATGTTCCAGCGTATGCCGATGATGCGTCGTTTTATACAGACTTTGGGGCGAAAAAACGCTTGTCTCTAGAGCAGCTGGGCACGGCGGAATGTTCGGCTGGTATGTTTGATATGATTGATGTGGATCAAAAAAATATGAAGCAGATCATCAAAGCGTTGCCCGATACAGCAGAGCCTGCGGATGCCTTGAAAACGTTGTTGTTTCATACGTCGCGTATGTTGCTGGTCACCCGTGGGTTGGACCCTAAAACAGATACCGAGGTATTTAAATTATTTGAAAAACATTTTGTTCAAACCGAATTGGTGGATAAACAGTACAGTGCCGTGGTCTTGTTGGGCTTGGGATCTTCGGATGCCTTAGTCCCACATGCGGACGCAGTGGTTGAATTAGCCAATGCGGTGATGGCGTTGTATAAGGGTATGGATGATTCGTTAAAGTTTAAGCTGGATGATGCCGCTGAATCGGGCCATACGGCCCAACATGTAACCCAGGATTTTCGTGGGGTTGCCTGTCCGATGAACTTCGTGAAAACAAAATTAGCCTTAGAGGCTCTGAAATCTGGAGACAGTTTGGATGTATTGTTGGATGATGGTGAACCAATTGAAAATGTGCCCAATTCGGTGCAACAAGAGGGCCACACCATTGTGAAAAAAGAGAAGGTAGAGAACCATTGGCAAGTCACAATACGAAAAGCATAGGCGATACACATCGACGCAGTTTAGCCAAATCGTTTTCGTGGCGTATTACGGCGACGTTGGTCACGACCCTGATTTCCTGGTATATCACCGGGACGTGGGCCATGGCCTTGTCGATTGGTAGCATTGAATTTTTATCAAAAATTCTATTGTATTATGGGCATGAGCGATTGTGGGCACTGATTCCGTTTGGCAAAAAGACGTATGATTATCAAATTTAGAGTATGGATATAACGGCGTTTAACACCACATTGGATACGGCGGATTTACCCACAACGATTGCTGGGATTTTGGATGCGTTTGGGGAGCGTGTGGTGGTGGCGTCTTCGTTGAGTCTTGAAGACCAGGTTTTAACCCACTATTGGGTCAAGGCCTGTCAAGCGCAGGGGGTGGATCCGCATATTTTTGTATTGGATACGGGTCGATTGAATCCGGAAACCTATACAGTGCTTGCGGAGACTGAGCAAGCCTATGGGTTCCGATACCAAGTATACAGTCCAGACACCCAGGCTGTGGAAGCGTTGATTCAGGAACACGGCATTAATGGATTTTATACCAGTGTGGCTGTGCGTCAGCAGTGTTGTTTTGTCCGAAAAGTACAGCCGTTGCAGCGTGCATTAGCCCCATACGATGCCTGGGTTACGGGGTTGCGTCGGTTGCAATCCCCGGATCGGGCCCAGTTGCCCTTAGCGGAATGGGATGCGGGGCACGATAAAACGAAGTTTAATCCATTAATTCATTGGACCGAAGAACACTTGTGGGCGGTGGTTGACTCGGAACGTATTCCCATGAATGCGTTGTATGCGCAGGGGTATACCAGCATTGGGTGTGCCCCATGCACTCGGGCGATTCAGCCTGGGGAGTCGAATCGATCAGGGCGGTGGTGGTGGGAAACCAGTACCAAAGAATGTGGGTTGCATGTGGTGGATGGTAAAGTAGTACGAAAGAAACAGGAGGGTCAGTAAGATGGCATTAACGCATTTGCAGCAATTGGAAGCGGATAGCATTCACATTATGCGGGAGGTGGTGGCTGAGGCGGACAATCCGGTGATGTTGTATTCCATTGGAAAAGACTCGTCGGTTTTGTTGCATATTGCACGTAAGGCGTTTTATCCGGCGGATATTCCGTTTCCCGTGATGCACATTGATACCCGGTGGAAGTTTAAAGAAATGATTGCGTTTCGGGAGCAATTAGCCAAGGAATACAACTTGAATTTATTGGTTCATATTAACCCCGATGGTGTTGCCAATGATGTGGGGCCGTTTACGCATGGCTCTGCGGTTCATACGGATATTATGAAAACCCAAGCCTTGAAACAGGCCTTGGATCAGCACCAATTTGATGCCGCTTTTGGTGGGGCACGCCGCGATGAGGAAAAGTCACGGGCGAAAGAGCGTATTTTTTCGTTTCGATCGGCCCAGCATCGGTGGGATCCTAAAAATCAGCGGCCGGAGTTGTGGTCGTTATACAACACGAAAAAAAAGCCCGGGGAGTCCATTCGGGTATTTCCGTTGTCAAATTGGACGGAGTTGGACATTTGGCAATACATTTATTTAGAAAACATTCCCATTGTGCCCTTGTATTTTGCCAAAGAACGGCCGGTGGTGTGGCGCGATGGGACTTGGATCATGGTGGATGATGCGCGCATGCCCCTCAATCCGGGGGAAACGCCCGAGATGAAATGCGTGCGGTTTCGGACCTTGGGGTGTTATCCCCTAACCGGTGCGATTGAATCCACGGCGACCACATTGCCCGATATTATTCAGGAGATGTTGTTAACCACAACATCCGAGCGGCAGGGACGGGTGATTGACAAAGACAGTGGGGCATCAATGGAAATGAAAAAACAGGAGGGATATTTCTAATGGCCCATCAATCCAATTTAATTGAAACCGATATATTGGCTTATTTAAAATCGCAAGAGCATAAAAGTTTATTGCGCTTTATTACCTGTGGGTCGGTGGATGACGGCAAATCCACTTTAATTGGCCGGTTGTTGTACGAGTCCAAATTAATTTATGAAGACCAATTGGATACCTTGCAATCCGATTCAAAAAAGATGGGGACCCAGGGGGATAACATTGATTTTGCTTTGTTGGTGGATGGGTTAGCGTCTGAGCGCGAACAAGGCATTACGATTGATGTGGCCTACCGGTATTTTTCAACGGACAAACGCAAATTTATTGTGGCCGATACCCCGGGTCACGAGCAGTATACCCGCAATATGGCCACGGGGGCGTCCACAGCGGAGTTGGCCATTTTAATGGTGGATGCCCGGCATGGGATTATGACACAAACCCGTCGGCATTCGACCTTGGTGCAGCTATTGGGCGTGGATAAAATTGTTTTGGCGATTAATAAAATGGATTTGGTGGACTACAGTGAGGCTCGGTATCAGGCCATTGTGGCTGATTATGAGGCGTTTGCGGCCAGCATTGGGATTTCCAACAGTGTGGCGATTCCAGTATCGGCCTTGAAGGGAGATAATATTGTGGATACCAGCACTACAATGCCGTGGTATACAGGCCCCAGTTTGTTGACGTATTTGGAAACGGTTCCGTTGCGAACGGTGGATCCCAATCGGGCGTTTTCAATGCCGGTGCAATGGGTGAATCGGCCCAATTTGGATTTTCGGGGGTTTGCGGGTCAAATTACCACAGGCCAAATTGCAGTCGGGGATTCGGTTACAGTGTTGCCGGCTAATGTGTCCACAACGGTTCGTTCAATTGTGACCATGGATGGGGCGTTGGATGTGGCTATTCGGGGGCAATCCGTTACGGTGACGTTGGCGGATGAGGTGGATGTGTCTCGGGGGGATGTTTTGGTGGGTGCGTCCAGTCCGGTACGCATTGGCCATCAATTTGTATCCACGATTGTGTGGATGTCGGACATTCCCATGATTCCCAATCAGTTGTATTGGATTAAAACCCGAGCCAAGTTGTTGAGTGGATCGTTGGAAGCCCCTCAGTATCGATTAAACATTAATACGTTAGAGCATGTGGATGCGCCCACCTTAACCCTCAATGAAATTGGGCACTGTGTGTGTACCTTTGATCAACCGATTCCCTATGAATATTATCAAGACAATCCGCATTTAGGCAGTTTTATTATTGTGGATCGCCAATCCAACAATACGGTTGGCATGGGGCTCATTCATTCGACGGTGGGTACAGAGGATTGGGCCCAGCGCTATGTGAAACAGCGGGCCAAATATTGGCGCCCGGGTCAGGTGAGTGTGGCGGATCGAATTCAAACCAATCGGCATCAGCCCCTGTTGGTGGTGATTACTGGTCAGGTGCCTCGCCAGCAGTATTCCGATACGGGCATTCAGTTGGAAAAAGCGTTATTTGATCGTGGCATTCAGGTTTATCGTCACGGGTTTCAATTTTTGCGTCATGCAGATGCTCAGGCCGATTCGATTGCGGAGCTGCGTCAGGATATGTTGCGGCATTTGATGGATATTGGGTATGCCTTTTTGGATGCGGGCATGGTTTTTATTACGGCGATTCGAGGCCTAACGCCCTTAGAATTAAATCAGTTAACCACGTTGGCTGCACCGTTTGATGTGCAGGTCATTGACTTGGATACGGATTCTGAACAGCACACGGCGGATACAATTATCAATCACATACAAAAAGGATAGGTTTATGAATATTGCATTACTTGGATTTGGGTTTGTTGGGCAGGGGGTGTGGCATATTTTGCAATCCAATCGTGAGCAATTGGCGTTAAAGCTGGGGTTGGATGAAGCGGATATTCAGCTCAAGGTTGTGGGGGTTCGCGATTGTCAAAAGGCTCGAAACAACGGCTTGCCGGAGTCTATTCCAGTTACCGATGACATTGGCAGTATTTTGGCAGATCCTAGCATTGAATTGGTCATTGAGGCGATTGGGGGCGAGCATCCGGCGTATCAGTATATTCACGATGCATTGGTGGCTGGTAAGCATGTGGTAACGGCCAATAAAGAGGTGATTGCTAAGCATCAGCAGGTTTTGTTCCAGTTGGCCCACGATCACCAAGTGATTTTGGCGTGTGAAGCGGCGGTTGGAGGCAGTATTCCGTTAATTCGTGGGTTGCGTGTGGGCTTTGCGGCCAACAAAATTCAGTCCGTTATGGGTATTTTAAATGGGACAACCAACTACATGTTAACCCGTATGCTGGCCGATTCAATGCCGTATGATGATGCGTTAAAGCAAGCGCAGGCCTTGGGTTTTGCAGAGGCGGATCCGACCATGGATGTGAGTGGCATGGATGTGGCGTATAAAGTCATTATTTTAGCTGGGGTGGCGTTTCATGTGGATATTCCCATTGAGGCGATGCCAGTTGAAGGCATTGAGTCCATTCAATTGGCGGACATGCTGCATGCCCAAGACATGGGGTATGTGGTGAAGTTAATTGGGGCGATTACGGCCACGGATGATGGGTTGGCGGTGCGTGTTTGCCCGATGCTGTTGCCCAATACCCATGCGATGGCGACGGTTAACAATGAAGTGAATGCGTTGTTTTTGCATGGGGATTGTGTGGGGGATGCGATGATGGTGGGAAAAGGGGCGGGTGGCATTCCGACGGCGTCGGCCATTTTGTCTGACGTGGTGGCGATTGGCGCATCGACGTCTACGCCGGTTCGGTTGGAGCCGGCTCAATTGGTCCCGTTGTCTGAGCAAGTCACGTCCATGTATATGCGCTTATCGGTCCAGGATCATGTGGGTGTTTTGGAGCAGGTGACGCATGTGTTGAGCCAAGCAGGCGTGAGTTTAAAAACGGTGGTTCAGAAAAATCAAGGGGATGAAGCATCCATTTTACTGATCACGCACCCGGTTAAAGAATCGGTTATTCAAGGGCTTCAACTCAATGAGCTAGCGGCTGTCTTGCGCATTGATGCCATGGTGCGCGTGGTTTAAATACACCTAAAAATATTTACAGTAATTAGATTACAGATATTCTATTGAAAATCTCTCATTATTATATTAACATTTGCTGTAATCGGTTTACAGAGAGTAAAAATGATTAAGAAACTCAAAGACATATCAGAAATATCCACCGGAGTAACCTTTAGAATGCGATTAGAGCATGCTACGGATGGAAATGTTTCAATAATACAAATGAAAGACCTAGGGGATGATCATACTGTTAAGCTAAATGAACTCGTAAAATTCAAAATAGAATCCCCGAAACAACGTCAGTATGTAAAGAAGTTCGATATTAAGGCTGTTCAGAAAGAAATTGAGACACTTGAGAGTGAATTAGGTGACGTACGACAGAAAATGGCCGAGCTTCTTAACGAGGTGGGCGTGTGAGCAAGAAAAAAAATCACGTGCCGTCAATTCGATCATCGGCAGCGGAATACCTTACCTTTGTGGCGGCTGTGGGTGATGCTGACGCCAGTATTGAAATGCGCTATGAAGATGAAAATATCTGGCTGACACAAAAAATGATGGCCACCCTCTATGATGTATCGGTATCGGCTATCAATCAGCATTTAAAGCGGTTATTTTTAGATCATGAGCTTGACGCAGACTCAGTTATTAAGCATTACTTAATAACTGCAACCGATGGCAAAGCCTACAACACCAAGCATTACAGTTTACAAGCTATCATTGCCGTTGGGTTTAAAATTGAAAATGAGCGAGCGGTTCAGTTTCGCAAATGGGCGAACAAGATTGTTAAGGACTACACGATTCAAGGTTGGACAATGGATGAGGAGCGTCTGAAAAAAAGCGGCACCATTCTAGATAATGAATTTTTTGAACGCCAGCTTGAAAAAATACGAGAAATTCGACTATCCGAGCGCAAGTTCTACCAAAAAATCACCGATATTTATGCCACCTCACTGGATTATGATGCCACAGCTAGCGCAACCAGACGTTTTTTTGCCGCCGTTCAAAACAAGATGCACTACGCCATTCATGGTCAAACCGCTGCCGAAGTCATTGTTGATCGGGCGAATTATCAAAAAGACAACATGGGTCTGAGTACTTGGGATGGGGCACCTGACAGTAAGATTCATAAATATGATGTGGTGGTTGCCAAAAATTACCTCTCTGAATATGAGTTAGCACAAATGCAACGGATCGTGTCCGCTTATCTGGATATGGCGGAAATGCAAGCCATGCGTAAAATGCCCATGACGATGGCGGACTGGGAAGCACGTCTGAGTGGATTTTTAACACTGTGGGACCGTGAAATCTTGCAAGATGCCGGAAAAGTGAGTGCTGAAATTGCCAAAGCGCATGCCGAAACTGAGTTTGAGAAATATCGGATTGTGCAGGATCAGTTGTATGAATCGGATTTTGACAAGCAATTTAAAGGGCTTGAGGAGAGGGCTTTGAAGTGTGGTGGGGATGACGGTGAGTAAGTTGAATGTTATTTCTTTAGTTGAAGTTGCAACACTTCAAAGAGGATTTGACTTGCCTAGTTCCAAGAGAATTGACGGAAATATTCCAATTGTTTCTTCTGGCGGTATCACAGGAAACCACATTACGTTTAAAGTAAAGGGTCCAGGAGTTGTGACAGGTAGATTATTTATTATCGAGTTTAAATTTTGATAAGTTTAGTGCAAAAACTGGAGTGCCTGGAGTTAATCGAAATGATTTACACAAAATCAAAGTTCCCTATATGGGACTGTTGCGAAACGGGTGATTATATCTACTAAAAGAGGTAATTCCGGGTTTGCCCCCCTTTCCTCCCAGAAAACCAGCCCCCCCTGTACCAGCGTCTTTTGGCACTGTACCCACCCATCAAACAAACTATTTTTATCACGTGTTATCCAATAAGTGGTTCGTCATTTGACATACAGCTACCAGCCAGTTTTACGCTGGCAGATGTAAAGAATGCCATCGCCGAAAAGAAACATAGCGAGACCCACGAAACTCAAAATGAAGGGTTTGATCCAGACGAATGGGTGATTGAGATCTTTAACCCATCCCCAGAGGCCACTGATCAGACTGCACCAATACCGGAAAAAATTACGGATCACATGTTTACTGGAGTGAAAAAAATCAAGTTCCGCCGCTATCCAAGTGCAGTTTGTGATCAGCTGAAACGATGCGTATTGCACGGCGAAAGCAGAGATAACCTCTAATTTAAGAAGCTATGCGGACTTCATGGGGTTAAATCATAAGCTAATTAAAGATAAATTTGAGAGTTTTCTAGATTTTCCAGCTGATAGTAATGATAATTGGGATTTAAAAACAGACGATGGATTTTGATTAATCGGTTAGTTATAACTTGATTTTTTTTTGAACATGGTAATGATGGTTCCGGTGCCGACGGTTGAGTCAATGTTCAGTTCGTCCATGAGGCTTTCAATAAACGTGAGCCCAACGCCCATGCCAACAGACGGGTCATCAAGATTATCAAAATCGTATTCGGTTTTTTTTCCATTCACATCAAACCCATCCCCTTGATCGTGGATGCAAATTTTTAACCCATCGGCTAACACACAAAACGTTACGGTCACATCCGATGCAGGCTTTTGCTTAAATGCATGTTTGATAACATTGGAGTAGGCTTCAGATACCGCCAATTTAATATTTTCAATATCATCCATTGAATAATCCATGCGCGCACAGATACCCGATAACATCAACCGAACGACGCCGGCGTAATCGGATTTTGTAGGAAGCGTTAACGATAACGTGTCGTTAGCCATTGCTCGGTTTAAACTGATCCCCGAAAGCCTTCACCGCCAAGGCTTCAGTTTCAAACATTGAGACGTTTTTTTTCGTTAACCCACAAATATCAAACAACTTTAAAATTTGGGGTTTGTTGCAAACAACATAAATCAGTCCGTTGTTTTTATCCATGTGATGGGCACATTTGGCAATAGCACCCAGACCCGTGCTGTCAATATAATCAACGTTTAATATATTTAAAACAACCGACGATTCTGGTTTTTCAATGTAAGACTGAAGGGTCTTCATCATATCGGTGTAAGTATGAATATCCACTTCACCAGACATTTTGACAACCGGGCATCCCGATTGCTCCGAACACTCAATATTGAAGTCTAGGAAGGACATATAAACTTTATGGTACAGCATAACGAATAGCTTGACAAGTCTTGCTCAGTCTAGTATGATTTGTGTCTATTATGGCAAAACAAATAGATAAACGAAAAAAACACACTGTATCGGTTGATTACGATCCACAAACAATAACGGCAACATGCGCATGTGGCGGTTCTTTTGAGGTTGTTTCATGCAAAGACATCCGCGTGGATGTTTGTTCTCAGTGCCATCCATTTTTCACGGGTGATAGTCACTTTGTGGATGCGGAAGGCCGTATTGAAAAATTCAAGAAAAAATACCAGCAAGTATCCTAGATAATAGCCGGTATGAATGGGTTTCTAGATAGGCTGGAGGATGTTGAGCGTCGGTTCTTGGATCTCGAGCGACAGCTGAGTGACCCATCGGTAACGCAAGATTTAAAGCGATACGAAACGTTGAATCGGGATTATTCTCAATTGAAACCGGGTATTGAGAATTATCAAAAGCTCAAATTGGCGTTAAATCAGAAAGAAGAGGCTAAAGCCATGCTGAGCGATCCAGAATTGTCGGATATGGCGCATGAAGAAATTGAGGTGCTGGATCCTCACATTGAGGCGTTGACCGTCGCATTAAATGTATTTTTGTTGCCCAAAAACCCCGATGATCAGAAAAATGCCGTGTTGGAAATTCGGGGCGGCACCGGTGGGGATGAAGCCGCGTTATTTGCAAACGATTTGTATCGGATGTATCAGCGGTATGCAGAAAAAAATGGTTGGACCTGGGCCGTCATGGATCACAACATGACTGAATTGGGTGGGACAAAGGAAGCCGTTGTTATGGTATCCGGGGATGGCGTATTTCAGGCTTTGAAATTTGAAAGCGGTGTGCATCGAGTGCAACGGGTACCCGATACCGAGGCATCCGGCCGGATTCATACCTCAGCGGTGAGTGTTGTGGTGTTGCCAGAAGCCGATGATGTGGATGTGACCATTAATCCCAAAGATTTGCGTGTGGATACCTACCGAGCCTCGGGTGCGGGTGGTCAACACGTGAATAAAACCGACTCGGCTGTTCGTATTACCCATATGCCAACCGGAACTGTGGTGGCGTGCCAAGATGAACGCTCCCAATTTCAAAATAAAGAAAAAGCCATGCGGTTGTTAAAATCCAGGCTCTATGACTTTTATCAGCAGCAGGCCACGGACTCCGTGGATTCAATGCGTCGTCAATTGGTCGGGAGTGGGGATCGGTCTGAGAAAATTCGGACGTATAATTTTCCAGAAGGTCGGGTGACCGATCACCGAATTAAATTAACCGTCCACTGTTTGCGTGATATTTTAAGCGGGGATAAATTAAATACAATACTGGATGCCTTGCAACAAGCGGATCAATTGGCCCGCTTGGAAAAAGGGTAGTCGTTGGATCCCAACACCCGCCAAGATTTGGCTGTACTGGCCGATTATTTTTTGCATGGCCAAGCACCGGCCAGAACACCCATGGCGGATGTGTCGTACACAGAAGCGGTGGCCCAGTATCATGCCGGGGTTCCATTGGCATATTTGTTGGGGGATGCGGCTTTTTTTGATCGCCTAGTGTGGGTATCGCCAGGAGTCTTGATTCCTCGGCCAGAAACGGAAGGGCTGGTGCAGGCGGCGTGTGCCTATATAGCGGATGCGTCGATTGACCAGATTGCGGATGTAGGCTACGGGACTGGATGCATCGCATTGGAGATGGCGCGCCGATATCCCAATGCCCATATTTGGGGCTGGGATATCAATCCGATTGCACAAACCATTGCCCAGCGCAATCAGGATCGGTTCGGAGCCAGCCATATTACCTGGTATTGTCAGGATGTGTTTGCGGCCATTGCTGCGGGGGATATGATTCAATCCGGCCTTATTATCTCCAATCCACCGTATGTCAACATGGCGGATCCGGCGTTGGCAACACAGGTATTGGCGCATGAACCCCAAACGGCGCTCGATGGTGGGCGGGCGGGACTCGCCTGGATTCATCAATTCTTGCAGGCAATGGCGGAGTTTCAGCATCAGGGGCTATGGTTTGCCTTGGAAATTGGGTATGATCAAGGTCCACGGGTTCGGGATATGATGGTACACTATGGGTATGAGCATGTGTGTATTGAGTCGGATGTATCTGGGCATGACCGATATGCACTGGGGCAATTAAGATGAATACACCCTTTGTCACCATTTATACCGCAATACCCGTATTTTTGGCCCAGTGTGAACCAGTGTGGGATGTGACATCAGATACCTTTCGCCAACTCAAACGTATTATTCAATGGGGCAATGAGCCCATGACACGGGATGAAATAAACCAGCAATGCGATGCCATCGCCATTGCATGGGTGCAAACCCTCGTATTGGTGAGTCTTTTGGCTGTGGATACCCGGGCTAGTTTTGTCCAAGGTTTGTCGGTATCGGGGAATCAATTTAAATTAACGGTGGGGGATGCGGTATTCACCAACCGCATTGGCGTCTGGGATAACAATTGGGATACCTGTTTTAAGCATTGGTTACAGGCTGTGTTTCGACGCACCACGCGGCCATCCATTCAGCAGTGGTGTTCCCAATTGTATCACCAATTGGTACTGGATCAATCCAACATGATGGCCATGCAAGCCCAATCTAGCCGAGCGCAATACGCCGTTAAACACAACGATTGGACGGGGCTTCAGATCACGGATTATTGTTTAATCCTGAATGCGTTTCCGTTGCCAGCCTTAAATCAATTTTATACTCGAATTTCTAGTTATTTCCCGGATACATTGGCGGTTGAGTGGGATGCGGATGTGTATGCATTGTCGGCCGTGTTTGAACCCGTGTCCGAGGGGGTGATGGTGGCGATGAAAAAAAATTCGATATTTTATCAATTCTTTTTAAAGCAACACAATCAGTATCCAGAGTTGTGGGCAAAGTGTTGCCATGCCTTGCAATTAATTGCTGCCGATTCGTTGTATTGCGCATCCATATTGGGGCAGTTAACCCAAACGGCGGAGGCGTTGGTAGATCCTCGCTTGGCGATTGTGGATCGCTGTGTTCGTCAATTGGCAGCTATTCAGGCCCAATGACAGCCATTTATTTAGACCACAGTTCAGCCACACCAATTTTGCCGGCCATTCTTCCTGAATTAACGCGCTTATTAAGGGAATACGGCAATCCCGCCAGTATGCATGGGTTGGGTCAAGCCGCTAAAGAGGCTGTTGAGCAGGTTCGGCATCAGGTTCAAACCCACATGGGCGGTGACGGCACAGTCGTCTTTTTTTCATCAGCAACAGAGGCCAATAACTATGTGTTGCGCACGGTGGCCCGGCAATCGCCACATGGGCGGATTCTGGTCAGTGCTGTTGAGCATGCCTGTGTTCGAGCAACAGCGGATGAACTGGCCGCCGATGGGGTGGATGTTCACGTTATTCCCGTGCTGCCCACGGGCGTTGTGGATCTGGATGCATTGAACGCGCTTGTAACTCCGGATACAGTGCTCATATCCGTGATGATGACCAACAATGAAACCGGGGTTAATCAGCCCCTAGATGCCGTGATTCAGATCGCCAAACAGCATGCCATTCCGGTGCATACCGATGCGGTTCAGTGGGTGGGGAAGCAAAAACTTCCGGGGTTAGATTACAATTACTTGGTATTTTCAGGTCATAAATTGGGGGCGCCCAAAGGCTGTGCGGCACTGTGCTTGCGGCAGGTTCCCTTAACCCCCTGGATCACGGGTGGGCATCAAGAACAGGGTATTCGGGCTGGGACTGAAAACGTGTGGGCCATTGCAGGTTTGGGGGCTGCGCTCACGTATCTGGAGCCTCAGCTGGACGCGATGCAGCGGCAGTATCAGGCGTTAAATGAACAATTTCGGGATCAACTGAATGGGGATTCAGTCGTCTGGAATAGCCCAGAGTCAGCCATGCCGCATATTGTCAACGTTAGTCTATTGGGTCACGATGCCCATACAACAGTTATGGCCATGGATTTACAAGGCATTGCGATTTCGGCTGGCTCGGCATGCTCAACAGGCAGTATGCAGGTATCCCCGGTGCTTTCAGCTATGTTTCCAGATGACCGGGATCGGGTTCAATCAGCGATTCGGGTTAGTTTTGGCCATACCACAACGTCCGATGAGATTGCAGCTGCTACACAAGCGATCCGACGCTTGATTTTAAAGCATTAAAATACTGTTTGAATGCTCACTTGATACGTACCGGTGTATTGTTCGGAATTCACGGCATGAAAATGTTCTTGTATATTTTCTTCTTTGAAAGGATCGGTGTATTTGCCCACCAAGGCCATGCGCATTGTGGGTTTTTTGACAACATTCATCTCAATCAAAGTATTCGATACCAGGCTTGAATTATCAACCCATGCCGATACAATAAATACAACAGCGATACCAAATTTAAATACGGACTGATACATGGTGGGGGACTCCATTGATTACAACTCAACAGAATTCTAATACCCCAAAAGTTTAATCTTTAAACATTTTAATTGGATAGTTGGGGAATGGTGTCGGCCATGCGGTCCAATACCGATTCAATAGCATCTAGGGATTCCACGTGAACCAATTCGCTGCGCCATTGACGGGCATTGGGAATCAGTTTGCAGTAGGTGACCAAATGTTTGCGAATTTCCCGGCATCCCACTCGCTCGCCCTTATCGTCAATCAGGTAGCGCGCATGGGCTTTAATAATTGGAATTTTTTCATGGAAACTAGGGGTTGGGTTGGTGGTTGAAAAGACCCATGGATTGCCCATTGCGGCTTGGCCAATTAGGAAGCCGTCTAAGTGTTTTAATTTGGCATAGCCATCGGCCAATCCCGTGAGCCCCCCATTTCCCAACAAAGGAATGGATAATTTGTCTTTTAATCGATACAAGGATTCCCATTGGGCGGCTACTTTATAGGGCTGGGCGTAGGTTCGGGCATGAATGGCAATCATACTAGCCCCAGCGGATTGAGCCCCTAGACAAAAGGCGTCTAGGTCGCTGTCGTCTTCCCAACCCAATCGGCTTTTGACGCTAACAGGCAGATGCGTGGCTGAAGCAACCGATTCAATGAGCTTGAAGGCCAGTGTATGATTTTTTCGCAGGGCGACACCATGCTCGGATTTAACCACTTTTTTAGCGGGGCACCCCATGTTCAGATCAATGCCAGAAAACCCCATGTCTTCAATTAGTTTAGCCGCACTAACGAACGTTTCAGGATGCTTGCCAAATATTTGGGCAATCACCGGTTTTTCGGTGGATTTAAAGGCCAGTTTTTTTCGAACTCGATCGGGACTGTGGTGCAAGCCATCGGCTGAGGTAAATTCGGTATACGTTACAATGTCCGGATTGACGGCTTTGCACACTTGCCGAAAGGCGCTATCCGAATACCCTTCCATTGGAGCTAGTGCCACAATGGGTTTGGGAAATTCGGTCCAAAATAATGATCCACTCATGATTTGTAGTATACTGGAGCCGGCTACAGGAGTTGAACCCGTGACCTACTGATTACAAGTCAGTTGCTCTACCAACTGAGCTAAGCCGGCGACTTCCAGTTGATGCCATTATAGACCAATCTAAATCAAAAAGTCTATGACACAATGATTTGGACTTGTTATTCATGTGGAATTGCATTACACTTTTGAGTATGATTTTCACATATCGATTCGTTGCAATTTTCTTCATAGGTATGAGTGTTTTAGTTTTGTCTGGATGTGGCAAAAACCCGCAATGTTCGGCCCACAAACACCCAGCGATTCAACAGGCGGTGTCGGTTATTGAGCCAACCGCAGGCCATGCAGCCAGGGGAACCGTATATTTTAAACAAGTCGAGGACGGGGTTCAGGTTCAGGTTAATGTGGAGGGTCTTAACCCCAATCAACAGCATGGTGCACACATTCATGAATTTGGTGATCGAACAGCCCCAAACGGTACATCGGCTGGCGGGCATTACAATCCAGAGGGGCATCCCCATGGGTTGCCGCCAAGTCTAAAGCGGCATGCGGGGTCCTTTGGCAACTGGCAGGCGGATGCCTATGGCCGTGTGCAGGTTGAATTTGTGGATAAGACGATATCCGTGGGTGGTCGCAAAAACCCGATTGTGGGGCGATCGGTGGTGATCCACGCTCAGCCCGATGATGGGTCCCAACCCAATGGAAATGCCGGCCCTCGTATTGGGGTCGGGGTTATCGGTATTCAAAAACAGTCCCAGTAGGTTTTTGAGATAAGCGTTGCTTTCTGTAGTCGCTCAATCCAATACGCCGGTATCCGTTGTCGGCTTATTGGGCCAGATGCGTCAGTGTTTGAATCCGTCTAAAGCCCATGGTGACTATAATAAATGCTTGAGTTTGTTGAATCGGCTGGAGGCAATGGCTCGGGCTCAACCGCAATCGACGGATTCTGTATTATTGCAACCCATTGGTGATTTGCATCAAGTGCTGGCGCATTATGAAGATAATCCCCATGTGGTGCATCTATTTAATGAGAGTGATGAAGCCAATATTTTGAATTATATCCAAGCGTCTCGTCTTCAACCGAAATGCCCACTGTGCCGAGCCCACTTAACGGTGGATAATTTTGTTTCATTTAGTTACGAATTTTTTAAACTTAAAACGATGATCCAGAATGGGCGCCTGGGCCAAAATGAAACCCTTAATGCCATTGTTGATCAATGTATTGACGCCATGGATCCCAATGCTAAAGTGGGTGATTTTAAAAACTATGTGGATAATTTAAACAATAGACTAAGAAGCTCCATACCCAATAATTCACCTGAAGTGCCTGCGTCCGTAGAGAATAGGTTGGCCAATCAACAAGAAACCGATGGGTATTTAATCGTGATGTTTCATTGTTTTATTGTGTCCTGTAAGGTTATTAGTTTTTTGTGTTTGTGCTTAATTGCTTGGGATTATCCAAGTGATCATATTGCGAGTACAGGCCATTATTTGAGTATGCTGAGTGTTTCTGGATCCGGTTTGGATGTGTGTTTCTTGACGGGTTTAGTAGGAAGCGGCAATTCTATGGATAGCTTGACGGAGCGATACGATCGATGCAATGTGTTGTCGATTGGTATATCGCTATTTAGTTTATCGATTATTCATCATCAATATGATGACGAAATCAGTCAGAGTTTAGCCCTAGTGTTGTTGTCAATAGCAACGGCCGGTCAAGTGGGTTATCAAGCGGGGCAGTGTGTGAAGCGCCAGAGTAGTGGGCATGCATTAATTCAAGAAATAACAGTATAACTGGATAGGTCATGAGTTTATACTTGAGACAACTCTTGAGGCAACGCGTACCAACAAAGCGTTACAACTAGTTGACACACACGTATAGACTAATAGCGCACCAACCGTCTATTATAAAGCTATGCCAACAACACTTGTGTCGTGGAATGTTAATGGAATTCGAGCTTGTGTCAAAAAAGGTTTTTTAACCTATTTGCAAGAAACCGAACCCGACGTGCTATTGCTGCAAGAAACCAAGGCCCACCCGGATGTATTAGACGATACAATTCTAAATCCAATCGGCTATCATACAGCCTGGGAAGGGGCTGAAAAAAAAGGCTACAGTGGCACAGCCTTATTCAGCAAGACCAATCCCATAACTGTCATCAAAGGCTTTGGTAATCCCAAATTTGATTGTGAAGCCCGCGTGATGAGTGCCATTTATCCTGACTTTACCGTACTGGGCGTGTATTTTCCCAATGGGCAAAAAGATGACGAGCGTTTGCAGTATAAATTGGAATTCTATGATCATTTTTTTGCCTATTGTCGGGATCTAAGGGCTCAAGGCCAGTCCCTGGTTATCATGGGCGATTACAACACCGCGCATACCGAGATTGATTTGGCCAACCCCAAAGAAAATGCCGGCATATCCGGATTCTTACCCATTGAACGCGAGTGGATGGACCGTATTGTAGCCGACGGGTACATTGATACGTTTCGGGTATTTAACCAAGACCCCGAGCACTATACCTGGTGGACCTACCGGGCTGCCGCCCGACGACGCAACATTGGATGGCGCATTGATTATGTCTTTATTACCCCCGATCTCAGGCCTCGGCTGACCGATGCGTTTATTCAATCCGATGTGCTGGGGTCCGACCACTGTCCGGTTGGCATTACTTTGGCATGACTCCACCATTGGTGGATGTGATCTACCCCATTTTAGCGGACTACTATCCGCCGGATCAGGCCTTTTTAACCCATCGCAATGCGTATGAGTTGCTCATTGCCGTTATTTTATCTGCCCAGTGTACCGACGACCGAGTCAACCAAGTAACTCCAGCGTTGTTTGACGCCTACCCAACCCCTGAGGCGTTGGCCGAGGCATCCCTAGATGCCATCAAAGACAGGATTCGATCTATTAATTTTTTTAATAATAAAGCCAAAAATATCCAAGCAACGGCACGCAGCTTGCTGGCGAATTTTGGGGGCAATGTTCCAGATACGGTAGACGCCATGGTTCAGTTGCCTGGGGTGGGTCGAAAAACAGCCAATGTGGTGCTATCCCAATGGTTTAAACAACCCGGTATTGCGGTGGATACGCATGTGGCGCGGGTCTCTCGCCGGTTGGGATTTCATGGGGATACGGATCCGGTGCGGATTGAGCATCGGTTAAAGGCGGACTGGCCGGAATCGCTGTGGAGCCATTTGTCGACGTTGTTGATTTTTCACGGGCGCACATTTTGTTTTTCCCGAAAACCATTGTGTCAGACCTGTATTCTTGCGGCGCATTGTCCATCGGAGTCCGTATGTTAACGTATTTGCGTATTCAAGACTTTGTAATTATTGAGTCGTGCGAACTGAGTTACGGCGATGGGTTTACAGTTTTAACCGGGGAAACGGGGGCTGGAAAATCCATTGTGGTGGATGCACTGGCCTTGCTTTTGGGCAAAACCGGGGCCGATAAATGGATTCGAAACGGGTGCGATACCGCTGTGTTGGAAGGGGTTTTTGAATGGTCGAACCCGCCCGAGGCCATGGCCGACTATATATCCGATGGCCAATGCATTATTCGCCGAATATTAACCCGAGGGAAAACGGGCCGCATTCAGATCAATGGCCAAACCGTTCCGTTAAAACTTGTGCGGGATTTAGCGCCACAGTTGGCGGTTATTATTGGGCAACATACGGCTGCAACATTTACGGACGCGATGGCATTGGCGTTGGTTGATAAACAATTTAGTGAATCCGAGCAAGCGGTACTGGCCGCGTATCAAACGGCATGGCAGGGGTATCAAGCGAAACGCCGAGATTTGGCGCAGTACACCCAACAGATTCAACAAGTTCAAGATCAAACCGAGTTTTTAACCTTTAAACGGGATGATATTGCGGTGCATCAGTTTGAGCCGGGTGAGGACGAGCGATTAACCGATATTAAAAAACAATTGAGCCGTCGGGATAAGCAGGTGCATGTGTACCGGGCGGTATCCGATCAATTGGGGACGCTTAATCAGCTGATTGAGGATATTCAACGCACGACCCGTTCTGAACCGGACTTGGCTCCGGTAGACCAAGTCTGTGAACAAATTGTTCCGTTGCTTGATACGGCTTTGGATCACGTGTTGAGTAGGCAGCGATCCATGGATGCGTTGGACGGGGATATTGATGCGATTGAAGCACGGTTGGACTGTATCTTTAAGCTTAAAACAAAATACAAGGCGCAATCCGTGGATGCTTTATTGGAACAGCTGGCAACGGTGAATGCCCAATTGGCACTCATCACGGGGGATGATGCTGGGTACAAGGCGTGTCAAACCGAGTGCGATGCATTGTATGCAACCGTGATGGACCTGGGCCAACAGATCCATGCCATTCGATGGTCTCATGCACGCCAATTGGCCACTCGCATTGAAGCCAATGTTCAGGATTTGGATTTGGTGGGGGCACGGGTGGATTTGGCGATGACGGAGCAGCCATGCGGCCCCTTGGGGATCTCGCAGTGTTGCATTCAAGCGTCGTTAAATGCGGGTCAGCCCCTGCAGCCCATTGCAGCCGTGGCGTCTGGTGGGGAATTGTCTCGGTTATTACTGGCAATGATTTGCGCCAATTTAAATGAATCCGATATTCCGTTGACGGTGGTGTTTGATGAAATTGATGCTGGCATTGGGGGGATTACGGGGCATGGTATTGGCCAAAAGTTAGCGGCATTAGCCGCGCATCATCAGGTGCTGTGTGTGACGCATTTGGCCCAAGTGGCGCAGCAAGCCAATCATCATTTTTACATCAGTAAAACCAACGCACAGGCTGTGTGGCAGGTGGCCAGTTTGTCCAATGCGGATCGAAAAGCCGAACTGGCCCGCATGATTGGCGGGAAAGCCACACTGGATGAGTTGTTGTAGGGGGAATATAGAGTGTATACTATATAAAGTATGTGTGGCATCATTGGGTATTTAGGCGACAAAGATATTACCTCAATTCTATTGGTTGGTTTGGAGCGGTTAAGCTATCGGGGCTATGACTCATCGGGCATTGCGATTGTATCGCCGGATGCTGAGCTGTCTGTTTGGAAAGAACCGGGTAAACTGACCTGTTTAACCGAAGCCTTAAAAGGCTATGCATTGCAAGGCAACGTGGGCATTGGGCATACCCGATGGGCAACCCATGGCCAAGCCGATAAAGCCAATGCACACCCGCATACCAGTCAAAATCGCCGAGTGGCTATTGTGCACAATGGCATTATTGAAAATTATGCAGAATTAAAAAAAGACTTGGTGGCCCAAGGTGTATTGTTTCAATCGCAAACGGATTCTGAGGTTATTGTTCAGTTAATTGAGCAGCAATTAGACCAAGGGATTGTGGCTGCCGTTGAAGCCACTTGCCAACGTTTAGTTGGGAGTTTTGCCATTGCGGTGGTGTCAGAAACCCATCCGGATACGATTGTGGTGGCCCGACACGGTAGCCCGTTAATGATTGGGTGTGGTGAGTCTGAAAATTACATTTCTTCCGATATTAATGCACTGTTGGTGCATACCAAGTCAATTATTGCCCTAGATGATCATGAATTAGCCGTGGTGACCCGCGATTCGGTTCAGGTCAAACAAATTGGTGGGGATCCGGTGGAAAAAATTGTTGAAACGATTCAATGGGATGCGAGTACAGCCGATAAAGACGGGTACCCCCATTATATGCTCAAAGAAATTTACGAGCAACCTACCGTTATCAAGCATATTTTGTCCAAAACCGTGAATGGTCATACAGTTGGGGACACGGTTCCGACTTGGTTTAAGCATTTGCGTATGGGCAATGACCAGTTGGCCAAAGCCTCTCGATTTATGATTCAGGCTTGTGGAACCTCTCGGTATGCGGGCATGATTGGAAAATATTTGATTGAACAAGATACCCATATTCCGGTTGAAGTGGATATGTCGTCGGAGTTTCGGTATCGAGGGATGATTAACGATGGCCACAATGTGGTGATTGGTATTTCACAATCGGGGGAAACAGCCGATACGTTGGCCTGTTTGCGGATGGCTAAAAGCAAGTTTTTTCCGGTTCTTTCGTTTGTGAATGTTAAAGGCAGTTCAATGGATCGGGAATCCGATGGCGTGATTTACACGCATGCGGGCCAAGAAGTTGGCGTGGCCAGTACCAAAAACTATGTGGCTCAATTGTTGAATTTATATTTATTTAGTTTATACTTGGCTCAGCTCAAATGGACCATATCGCCGGCGGATATTGCGGCACGGTTGGATGGGTTGTCGCGGTTGCCTGCGCATATTGAAACGTGTTTGGCCCAAAGTCAGCAGATTCAAGCCATTGCCAATCGGTTTTGCCATCATAAACACTTTTTGTTTATTGGCCGGGGGATGAATTATCCATCGGCTTTAGAGGGCGCGCTAAAACTTAAAGAAATCTCATATATTCATGCGACAGGGTATGCTGCGGGTGAATTGAAGCATGGGCCCATTGCCTTGATTGACGAGCATTTGCCGGTTGTGTGTTTGGCGCCTCAATCCAGCACGTATGACAAGATGATGGCCAATATCGAAGAAGTCAAAGCGCGCAACGCGCAGTTGATTATCATTGCGACGGAGGGGGATGAGCGAGTGAAAGCGTATTCGGATCATGTGATTTATATTCCCAATGTGGATGAAGCCTTAACACCGATGCTAATGGCGATCCCCTTGCAGTTGTTGGCTTATTATACGGCGGTTGCTTTGCAATGCGATGTGGATCAGCCCCGCAACCTAGCTAAAAGTGTGACGGTTGAGTAATCACCTGCCCAGTAACATTGCCTTAATTGGCATGATGGGGAGCGGAAAAACCAGTTTGGGGCGTCGGTTAGCGGGGTTGGTTGGGTATGATTTTTTGGATACCGATTATAATATTGAATGCCAAACGGGGTATCATATACAAGCGTTATTTGCATTGAAAGGGGAGTCTTATTTTCGAGAGTTAGAAGCCAAATGGTGTCAATCCGTTCTTCCCACGCTTAGTAAGACAGTTATTGCGACTGGCGGGGGGTTGGTGCTTAACCCAGAGAATCAGGCCGCATTGCGTCAACACAGTACGGTGGTGTGGTTGGATGTACCAGTGGATGATTTAAAAAAACGCTTAAAATCCGATAAGAAACGCCCATTGTCCGATCAGTTGGATACCTTGTACACAACCCGAAAACCCGTGTATGCGGCCAGTGCTCATATTCATTTTCCTTACGATGACGCCGTTGTGGATACGGCCCACAACGCCTTGCACCATGCGTTATTGCCAAACAGTGAAACCCCGTAACTGTGGTATACTAAAGATCTAATGTTGGGTACACTCAAACGCTATCGATTGGCTATAATTGCTTTGGTGATCGGTCTGTTTTTAGGGGGAGCGGGCAGTAAATTTAGTCCGGACTTGAGTTTGGTTAGTTATGTGTACGATATTTTGTCGTTGCAATATGTAGACAAAGACTTGGATTCTGAAGCCATGGTGCATGGGGCGATTCGTGGAATTTTGGCATCGTTGGATGATCCATACACCCGGTTTATGGAGCCTAAAAATTATTCGGAAATGAAAATACGGTTATCGGGCGAGTTTTCAGGCATTGGGATTCAAATTGGGATGCGAGATGATCGGTTAACTGTGATATCTCCTATTTTTGATACCCCGGCGTATCATGCAGGTTTAAAATCAGGGGATAAAATTCTGAGTATCAACAATGAGTCAACGAAAGGCTTGGGGCTAAACGAGGCGGTAACAAAAATTCGAGGGCCTATTGGAAAGGCTGTTGTATTGTCTATTTTGAGTATGAATGAATCGGATCCTCGGGATGTAACGATTGTTCGGGATACGATTATTATTAAATCAATTGAAAAGCGTGCCGTATTTGATGACCATATTGGGTATTTAAGATATTCAACATTTGAAAATAAACACGGATCTGAAGAATTAGAATTGGCGATTCGTGAGTTGCAGTCGGATGGGGTGGATCGGTTAATATTGGATTTGCGAGACAATGGTGGCGGGCTGTTGGATGGGGCTGTGGAATTGACCAGTTTTTTTGTTCCCACTGGGGATGTGGTGCATACGGTGGATCGCAATGACGATCGGCAGTCGTTGCAGGTATCGGGCGAAGCGTTTTATACGGATCCGTTGGTCGTATTGGTCAATCAGGGGTCGGCATCGTCGTCTGAAATTGTGGCCGGCGCACTGAAAGACCATGAACGAGCGGTGATTATCGGAGACCAATCGTTTGGAAAGGCATCGGTTCAAAACGTATTGCCATTGCGCGATGGCTCCGCCGTATTGTACACCATTGCCAAATATTTAACGCCCAATGGGAACAATATTCATGAGGTGGGAATTTCGCCCAATATTCGCGTGAAACTGGCCACAGAAGATATTAAACTGTATTACGATCCTGAAACCTATAGCTATGATACGGATGCCCAGTTGCAGGCAGCTATTCAATACATGCGGGCACAGTAAAAATCTTTTGTTTTTAACTGATTACACACCCATCTTTTGCGTCCATCAAGGTGATTGCTGGTGGTTCCTTTTTTTGTTCATTTGTTTGAGATGGTTCTTCTAGGTTTCTTTCACGTGCTGGCTGTTGTATAGCTGGCTGTTGTATAGCTGGCTGCGGTCCATTAGTTGAGATCATATGCGTTTCCTCCAAATTTAAACGAATAAAATTATAGTCTAAAATGTTTTCACTAAGTATTCAAGTGATATAAGGGATTTTATAGGGATCGCTTTAATCGGTTTAATTTTTTTCGGAGTGTTTGCAAGAGTTCGGATTCGGTATCCAGGGGTGTGTCATAAGTCTCACTTTGGCTGGAATGCACCGAGTTTTGAAACCGAAGGGTGGAATCAACATTGGTGCTACCCGATGCTTTGTGTGTCGTTTGTGCCAGTTTTTCATTAATTAAACCGGCAAATGCCTGAGCAGACTGCTGGGTTTGATTATGCCCAGATTTATGAGTGTTTGCCTGGGCATTACCCAGTTGACTGTGGTGTGAGCCCCCCATAGACGCAGTCATGATACACCTGGTTTTCGAATAGACAAATTGCGGTAGTTTTCAATAATGCTCAAAACCGACTCTTTTTTTTCAGGATTGGACATAATGCTGTTATAGACATAATGAATAAGTTGGGTGTCTTTGTCTGAAATTACATCGCCAATGGTCCCTTCCAGACGCAAAGCGGTGATAATATTCATCATAATCATTTTGTCTTCATCCTGAATATTGGGCAATATGAATTTTAAATAACTGGGATAATCGGTATACCGTTTCATATAATAACTATCGTTAATTTAAGCAATAATCATGCATCGCTTCCCAATAAACGGTCGCTTAACTGCGTTAACATCGCTCGAACCTCCGATGCATTTAATTCATAATATACAAATCGTCCACGTTTAACCGATTGAATAATATTGGCTTTCTTTAATATGTTTAAATGGTGCGATGCCGTGGATTGCTCCAAATAAAAATGCTTTTGAATTTCCTTGGCATACAATACTTTATGCTCTAAGAGTAACCGAATAATCTCCATGCGCTCCTCATTGGCTAAGGCTTTATTAAAGCGAACAATCGCATCACGCATGCGACAGATACCGGTCTAAACACGTTGGAATCTGAACGGATCCATCGGCCAGTTGATAGTTTTCAACAATCGCAGCAATTGTTCGATCAATCGCTAGGCCAGAGCCATTGAGGGTGTACACAAAGGTATTGCTATCGCCACGGTACCGAATGGCAGCGCGACGCGCTTGAAAGTCTGTAAATAACGAGCAAGATGAAATTTCTCGATAGGTATTTTGGGCGGGCAACCAGACTTCAATATCATAGGTCTTGCTGGCCCCAAACCCCAGATCCCCAGAACACAACGTCACAACCTGATAGGGAAGCTCCAGGGCATCCAAAATACCACAAGCCGTGTCCAATAGCTCAAGGAGTGCCGCTTCACCGGTTTCGGGTTTAACCAATTGCACCAGCTCTACTTTATCAAATTGATGCAACCGAATGAGGCCTTTGGTGTCTCGGCCATACGATCCAGCTTCTTTACGAAAACACGGGGTGTACCCGGTTAGTTTAATGGGCAGCTCGGATTCAGCAATTAATTCGCCGTGATAATAATTGGTCAGCTGGACTTCAGCCGTTGGGCTTAACCAATACTCGGTATCGGCGCACTGAAACAAATCGGCATCAAACTTGGGTAGCTGACCGGTTCCGGTTAAACTGGTACGATTGACCAAGACAGGCGGCGATAATTCCTGATAACCGGCACGCAGGTTGTGGTCCAACATAAACTGAATTAAGGCCCGTTTGAGCCGAGCCCCAAACCCACAATAGGTGACAAACCGCGAGCCATTAATACGCGCTGTTCGTTCTGTATCCACCCAACGCAATTGCTCCAAAATGGCATCATGGGACTGAGGGGCAAACTCAAATTCCGGCACGGGACGACTGGGGGAGCGAAACACCGTATTGCCACTGGCATCGGGCCCGGTTGGGATGTCATCAGCCGGAATATTGGGCACATAGAGCAAGGCTGTTCGATAGGCCATCTCAGCCGAGTCAACGGCTTGTTTGGCGGCTTTAACCGACTCCGATAATTGGGCCAAGGCTACTTTTTCTTCATCCGTGGGTTTGCGTTTGGGGGTGGCTGCATTTTGTTCTGCTTTTAGTGTTTCAAAGGCGTGCAAGGCCGATTTCCACTCGTGGTAAGCCGCACGAGCTTGCTCAACAACAGCGGTGCAATCCCCACGCCGATTTAAGGCATTGAGTAGCGTATCGGGATGATCCAAGCGTTTGGGGTCAATCATTCGGCTTTGGGGTAAGATCCGAGCCACTGGTATCGGTTTTCTCGGCCAATTTGATTTAAAATGGTTTGAATGATAGGCTCATCTTTATGCCCTTCAAAATCAATAAAAAAGACATAATTGCCCAATTTATTTCGGGCCGGTCTGGACTCAACTTTGGTTAGGTTAATGCTTGCTTCGGCAAAATGCTGCAAGGTGGTGGCTAGCGTCCCGGGCTCATTGTGGCGAGGAAATAAAATCATGGAGGTTTTGTCATTGCCTGTCGCTGTGGCGTGATGCCGAGATACCACCACAAATCGGGTAATATTGGGGGTGACGTCATTAATATTTTTCGCCACAATATGCAGTCCATAGTGGTCGGCCAATTGCTCAGAACCAATAACACCCACGTGCTCGGGCGCATAGTCTGACAACTCGTTGTTCGCCAGCAATTCGGCGGCTTTGCTTGTTGAAATCGTGGCGTGCGTTTGGGCGGTTGGCCAATGCTTGCTCAAATACTGTTGGCATTGGGACAAGGCCTGAGTGTGGGACATAATCAATTGGATGTTCGATTCCTTGGACTGTGTTAGCAAACAATGCGATACTGGACACAACAACTCCGCCACAATATAGGTATTGGCATGGTTTAAAAATAAATCCATAATATTTGAAACGGCGCCCTCAATGGAATTTTCAACCGGCACAATAATCGCATCAATCGTTTGTTTGGATAACATGAAAAACAATTCAAAAAACGATTGACAGGGTTGAATTGCCACACCCGGGTTTTGATTGGCCCACTGCACAGCCGCTTGATTGGAATACGTTCCAATCGGTCCTAAATAGCCAAGGGTATTAATGAGCGGCTTTGGCATTGACCAGTTCCGGATACAAAGGGAATTGACGGGTTAAGGCCAACACATCGTGTTGAATTGCCGCCGTATCGCGTGTTTTTAATAAGCAATCCGCAATTAAGTCTCCAATATGCGTACACTCAGCAGTGCCCATGCCACGCGCCGTTACAGCGGGGGAGCCCACACGGATACCCGATGTCACAAAAGGGGATTCAGTTTCAAATGGAATTGTATTTTTATTGACAGTGATTCCGCAGGTTTCCAAATCCAAGGAGGCTGATTTGCCGGTTAAGCCTTGCGGTTGTAAGTCAACCAACACCAAGTGATTGTCTGTACCGCCAGTACACAAGGTAAACCCACGGGCAATCAATGCAGCCCCAATGGCTTGAGCATTGTGAATAACCTGTTGTTGATACTGTTTGTACTCTGGCTGAAGGGCATCTTTAAAACAAGCCGCTTTGGCTGCTATGACATGCACCAATGGGCCGCCCTGGGTGCCTGGAAACACCGCTTTGTTTATGGCTTTTTCATGCTCCGCTTTGCATAAAATAATGCCGCCCCGTGGGCCTTTAAGTGTTTTATGGGTAGTGGTTGTTACCACATCAGCGTGAGGAACTGGACTGGGGTGAAGGCCAGCGGCAACCAAACCCGAAATATGGGCCATGTCCACCATTAAGTACGCCCCTACGGAATCCGCAATGGCACGAATTTGTTTGAAATCAATAATGCGCGGATAAGCCGATGCTCCAGCAACGATCATTTTTGGCTTGTGCTCCTTGGCCAACTGAGCGATGGCTTCATAATCCAATAGCCCCGTATTTTTGAGGACGCCGTATGAGATAAAATTGAAATATACGCCAGACATATTCACGGGAGATCCGTGACTCAAGTGCCCGCCATGGGACAGGTCCATACCCAATACGGTATCGCCAGGGTTTAGCAAGGCCAAATACACGGCGGCATTCGCTTGAGCCCCGGAATGCGGCTGCACATTGGCATGCTCAGCACCAAATACGGCTTTGGCTCGGTCAATCGCCAATTGCTCAATTTGATCCACCCATTCGCATCCCCCATAATATCGTTTTCCCGGAAGGCCTTCCGCATACTTATTGGTTAGCCAACTGCCTTGTGCTTCCATAATAGATTCTGTTGTAAAATTTTCCGATGCAATGAGTTCGAGGCTCTCATTTTGACGGGTTAATTCATGCAGCATTAGGGCATGAAGATCTGGATCGGTTTGCTTTAAATTGGGCAATAGTTGGGTCATAATTTACTCCTTTCAATAGTCATATCAATATTTATAATTGCATGGCCTGTTTAACTTCAGATACGGTTGCGGTGGCAACTGTGCGAGCCTGTTCAGCACCTGCATTCATTGTATCATGAATTTTTTGAGGCTGGTGACTGAGCCGCTGACGGGTGTCGTGAAATTCGGCCAATGTGTGATTTACCGCTTGGGCACACCGCGCTTTGCAATCCACACAACCGATGCGACCGGCCCGACAATCGACGGCTAACTGCTCGGATTCTGAGGCATCGTATAATTGTTGATAGGTAAATACAGGGCAGTCTTCGGGGGTGCCGGGGTCATCCCGACGGATGCGTTTGGGGTCGGTCTTCATGCGTTTAATTTTTTGTGTGAGGGTATCGGGATCATCCGACAAATGAATGGTATTGCCGTGGCTTTTGGACATTTTTTCGCCGTCTAGGCCGGGCAATAGGGGGCTGTCCGTCAGGGTGGCTTCGGGGATGGGAAATTGTGCAACGCCATATAAATGATTAAAGCGACGGGCAATTTCACGGGTGAGTTCGAGGTGGGGGAGCTGGTCAGTGCCAACGGGAACGGCTTGGGCTTTGTACAATAAAATATCGGCACTCATGAGCAAGGGATAGCCTAAAAACCCGTGGGTGAGCCATTCATGGCTCAGTTTGTCTTCTTTATCCTTAAAGCTGGGGGTTCGATGCAGCCATTGCAAGGGTGTGATCATGCTAAGTAGGAGATGCAATTCGGCATGCTGAGGCACGTCGGATTGATAAAATAGGCAGGCTTGTTCGGGGTCTATGCCCAGGGCGAGGAGGTCGAGAGCCATAGCGTAGCGGTAATTGGCCCGGGGGTCTTGAACATGGGCTTGGCTGGTTAGGGCATGAAAATCGGCAATCATGAAAAAGGATCGATGGGTGTGTTGGAGGGATAACCAGTTTTTAATCGCACCATGATAGTTGCCCAAATGCAGAACACCGGATGGCTGAACGCCAGAAACAAGAATCGGTTGATTGGACTTCATCATACTCAATTTAGTATACACCGTTTGGATAGCATTCAGCGAATGGAATTAGTATTGCGAAATGCAACGTGCACGATTGCGGGTAAAATAATTAAATCGGATACCCAGGCTAAGGCAATAGCTAAGGAGGATAAGGCTCCAAATTTTTGCAACAAGACCAAGTCTGTTGTGGTAAAGGCTAAAAAACCAAGTATAAATAAGAATGATGTAACACAAATCGCACGGCCTACAACATGCAACGTTTTTTGAATATCACCGTAGGCATGGTAATGATCCAATAAGTGTATGGTGTCATCCACGCAAATTCCTAAACTAATACTGGCAATTAATACCGAGGCAATGTCCATGGGGATTCCTAAGCCAATACCAATGGCTGCGGTCATTAAAATGGGCAATACATTTGGAATTGTTCCCAAGATGGCTAGCTTAATTCCAAAACAATACCATAAAATCAAAATAATAATTCCCAATGTTATACCCAATGCGACACATTGTGTGCGAAGTATCGACACATTAACCCCATGAAAAACCATCGCTGTGCCGGTGGTGGTGAGGGTTGTTGATGGCGGTGGAATAATTGTTGTTTGAATCCACTGAATTAAATCACGGGTTTCATCGGACGATAATTGTTTGGTGATACAAGATAACCGTGTTGTTGTATATGTGAAATCAACATAGGGGGATAACACATCACGTTGGTCGTCCCCCCGTGAAAATTCTAAAAACAATAACGATTGACTCAAATCTGATTGGGTTTCAGGCAAAGGGGATTCGGGTCCATGCAGTGCTGTATTGAGTAGCTGAAGGGGGTCTAACATGGTATTTACTTTTTGAATCAGTGGATGCGTCAATAATTGCTCACGAATGGTCTGAATAGACGCCATGGAATCGATGGATCGAAATAAATCTTCAGTTGGGCTTTGAATCAAAATGTCCAGGTTTGAACTGCCCGATAATACCCGGTCAATATAATGCGTGTCTTGGTATATCTGGCTATGCTTTGGAAAGAAAATATCCAGCATGGCCGTTTGTGTTTTTAGCCCGGGAAGCGTGGCTACACACACCCCAATTGTGACGAGGCTTCCCACAACAATGAATCGTGAATAACGGATGATCCAAGCATGCAATTGCTGAAACACCCAGCCAGGAGATGCATGGGCCGTTGAGGCTGAAATTGGAATAATTCGAAGCAACCCAAACACAGTAATCATGCTGGCTCCATAGGCCCCCCATACAGCCACCATTGATGCCCGCCCCAACTGATACAAGGGCTGAATGTCGCTCCATGAAAACGAAATGAATCCAATGGCGGTTGTTAAAATGGTTAAAAAACAAGGACGCCACGTTTGGAGCCATACTGCAGTTAGACCGGGTTTTTTGGGCAATGCGACGGCGCTTTGATACTGATGTTGAGCAATAATATGAACCGTTGTGGCCGTCATAATAACTAAGACTAAAATGGGTAAAATGAGCATTATCGATGTCATAGGATAATCCAACAGTGCAATGGTTCCAATCGTAGCGGTGAGGGCAGCAACAACGCTGGTGAGCACCACAAGGCTATAGCGTCGGAATACAAGGCCAATGATGCACACAATGATTAGGATTAATCCAATGGATAGATGGCTTAGATTGTCGCGCGTTTCTTGATTAATGGCTTGTTGCATCAATGTATTACCAGACCAATGCTGTTGGCCAAATGTGGGGTATTTTTGGATTGCGTCTTGTATCGATGTGATTAATTGCTGTTTATGATCGGTCGTGGCTTCTTTAGGAAAATCAGTGGTGACTTGCACCAAGGCTGTTGTATAGTCATGGCTAATAAACTGTGTGTAGTATGGTGTGGTGGCTAAATGCTCCGGAATTGAGTGAATTCGCTTGTTGATCCAGGCATCGTAAACGGATTCTAGTATTAAGCTTGTATCGTCATTAATAATGGTTGTGACATCAAGCGGAGATTGAACAGTGGTGACATGGGGAAGCGTGCGAATGTGCTTGGTAAAGTTGGCTAAGTTTTGTATGGTTTCTGGATTATCAAGGTCTTGATGTAGCGTGATGGCAATAGCAATTGTTTTATCCGATTCAAACGTATCCATTAATTCGGCATAAGTCTGCTGGTAAGGATGGGACGGGGCTAGCCAATCCGTGCTGTCAAACCGGATATGCTGACTGCTATAAAATAAGAGACCTATCCATAGGACTAAGCCTATGATGGCGGTGACGTCAAATGCCTTAAAACGAATACGAGACACCAAGGCTAAATCCACTAGATGGCTCCATAAGGTCTGTGGAATCAACATTCTCTGGTGTATCCAATTGATCATCAAAGTTTTGTGTATGATCTAAGGATACATACATGCGCCATGCATCATTAAATAAATGGGTATAATACAGGGCAGCTCCAAACCGAAGCCCAGGGGTCATGCCCGCATATAGTCCTAGTTGCCCGTTGTTTTCCTCAAAAAAGTAACGGGCAATATGCAAGCTTGGGGCAACATTCCCATTATCTCTTTCAATAGATTGCAGTTCATCTAGCTTAGCTTGTTGATCGGGGTCTATGGGCATTACAGAAGCAATATTAATTTCAAAAACACCCCAGTTTGGCTGGCTTTCTAGGCCAATACTGACAATATTAATACCGCTATCATAATGCAATTGGCTGTTATTATTGTTGACTAAAAACTCACCAAGCGGGTTATCCCTATTTGAACTGAAAAACTCAACACTTTCTTGGTATTGTGCATGCAACAACTCGGATTTAAACAACCAAGATTCTGATAGTTTTAGGGTGTTTTCAAGTCCCACAGCTCGCATGGTGGATTGCTTAAATTCATCCACAGTAATTGTGTAGCCCAATGCATCGGAATTCGATGGTGTAAATGCTTTAATACTTCCTTTGGCAGTGGGATTGGTAAAGTTATTAATTCCTTCAAAGTAAGTGAGGCCAATACTTCCCCAATTGGGTGAATACACGGCTCGTAATGCGAACTGATTCTGATTTTGTTTTTCAAATTTAACTCGATTTCTAATAATTGTTTGATCATCTACAGGAAATTCATAATCGTCATTTGTCTGGGGTTCGATAAGGGAGGAAACGGGGGATTCTAAAATGTAATGAGCACTAAGGGTAATAGTGGGTTTGGGATACACGGTGGCTGTGATCATGTTTAACGGGTAGCGGTTGGACGCTTTTGTGATCCCAGTGCCGCGCGAATCCAATTTGTACGGCAATATGAAGTCAATCGGGGATAACAAGTTCATACTTCCCCATACTAAAATTTGTTTTCCCGCCGTAATACTTCCATATTTATAATTACTGCGTATGTAAGCTTCACGCAAATGAATTTTGGATTCAGTAGATTCACTTTCAATGGTTATTTTTCTATAGGTCTGGTTAGTATTGTCGTGTAAGCCAATCCTTCTGTATCGACGGTTATTAAACGCCTCGCCTTCGATAAACAGGTCGTATTGACTTAAGGATTCAGTGTAACTTAATCGAAAAACTTGGGTGTGCTTTTCGCGGTTTTCAGCCATAGCACTGTAAATAGCAATTTGGCCATAGAAGTGCTCGGCTAGGTAGGATGAATCGGTTTGCATGTAGTTATAATCAGGTGTGTAGGTGTTTGTGTTGTCAAATAAGCTATCTAAATCCTCGGCGATGGCGATGCTTCCCTTAACTATGATTAGGCTAATTAAAAACAAATAAAATCGTTTCATAGTGAAATATCCTACTTTAAGGACGCCGGACCTACATCATTATCGGATAAAGGCACATTGGTTTGAATATCAGATAGCGATAGTTGCGTGTAACTACTGCGTTCATGATTAACCATGGTTGACTGCGTGACAATGTAGCCCCCATCAATGGCCTGAACAGTATCATAAAATAAGGTTTTAAATCGACGTGCTCCGGTAGTGCTAGTTGCGTCTGCTTTGAAAAAAACAACTTGGGTTGGTACCCAGGTGGCCGTGTCAATTTTTGAGATAATATACGCATAGGGATCCTCAGAGTCTATGGGTATGCTTTTGATAATGGTGTGGGTGTCATCCGTTTTAAGTATGGTGTGAGCATCGGCATTAACATTGCGGCCACTCATGTCTGCATACGTAAAATCAGAACCCATAAAACTGTCGTTTTTTTGAGAACCTAAAATACGTTTAACTGATTTAAATGCGGGAAAATAAACCCATTGCTGGGTAGAATCGCTGCCAGACACATGCTCATCTCGAATACTTAATAAAGCAACACCAGATACATTGGCAGGCTCGTAAAATTTTAGCAACGAACGGGTTTGATTGATTTCAGGATTGTGTTTTGAATAGCTTTTAAATTGCCGATACCGCTTTTTGTCTTTTTTGTTCACAATTTGCATGGCGACAACAGCTGTTTTTGTTTGATGATAATTGGATTGGCTGTGGACGCGCTGCATGACTTCTGTACCACTGAATTCAGCAACAGAAACGGTGTTACAAACGGCCAGCCCAATGATGCATAAAAAAAATTGAAATAGTTTGTTCTTATTCTTCACTGCTACTCCCCCCTAAGTGGTCTATAATATTTAATTTTTTGAACTGAGTATTCATAAATTTGAACTATAAAATACAACAAAATTATATCAATAATTAGACTCTGTGTCAATGCTTCAAAAAAATATATAGTCGATAGTTCCATGGTACAGAGCGTGTTGGCAGTTGCAGATAATTTCGAAAATAATTATTATTTAAAAATGGAATATAAAAGAGAACCTTTAATCAAAGGAATAACAAGTAACCTAGCGTTTTCTTCAAAAAGCACAGAATTAAAGAATATTATAGGATTATTTGATAGCAATAGAATTGCACAAGATTTTTTTGCTAAACTTTTTAGCTTAATATTTGGGTATGGTAATTTAAACGAGCTAGATAAGTTAAATGATATTGTAAATTATCCTGCCATTGATTTAGGTGATGAAAATGCAAAAATCGCTTTCCAGATTACAACTCAAACGGATGGAAAAAAAATCAAAGATACAATAAAGAAATTTATCAAAAATAAGCTATATAATAAATATAATCGACTAATTGTGTTTATAATTGGTAAAAAACCCAACTATACAACAACTTTTGATACTAAAAATCTTTTTTCATTAGATATCTGGGATGATAGTTTTCTTATTAAAGAAATTGATAAACTGGATACAAAGAAGCTAGAAGAAATAAGCAATTTTCTTAAAGAATCTTTGCAAGACTATAGCTCTCCAGCTATTCTTACGGATGAGTGTATAAAAAGGTGTATTCAAATTTTAAAAAGAGATTTTGGTAGCACAGATACATTAAAAACAACACTTAATACTCAAAGAGATGGTGATAATTTTATAGAAGACATCAAAAACCCCGCGAATAATTTATCATGGGAATTTTTTAAGGGAAACATCAGAGGTCATATACAATACAACGAGGATATTCTTAGTTTTTTAAGAGACCCTATAAATAAAGGTTTACAAAAAGAATATTTGGCGGTTTCACAAAATATTCAAGAGTTTTATAAAGCCCCCACTAATCGCTATAGTTCCTTTGAAAATGTTTTTAGGGATGTGTTTGGGAAATTAAACACTTACGAAGATGAAGGTATAGGTTTAGATACGAAGCTTAAAATCCTTCTTCATAATATGTATTTTAACTGTGATATTGGCCATAACTCTATAAATAATGATTAGAGTAACAAAGTACACAGATATAAGTCTTTCGGTTGTAGGAATTAGTGCTGAAATACTAAAAGTCCTGCAGGAAGATTGTGTTCAAAAATACAATCTTCTTTTAGGAAAGGTTATTAGTAGAAAAGGGAAGCAGGCGAAAGAGAACTTTTCTTTGGCATTAAGTTTTTTGTTTTTAATGGGTAAGATACAATACTACCAAAAAGAAGATGTCATTGAATTTTTAGGAAATAATTAAGCTTATGAAACTTTCTAAAATATACGCAAATAATCTACAGTTTAAAACGATTACCTTCAATGAAGGATTTAATATTGTTTATGGCGATGTAGAGGACGTGGTAGATAAAACAACAAACAAGGTTCAGGAGCATAATTTAGGAAAAACATCTTTGATTAATCTTATCGACTTTTTACTTTTAAAAAAAGTATCGCAAGACACTATTTTTTCAAAATATAAAGAGAAATTTTCTAACTGGGTTTTCTTTTTAGAGATAAAACTCAATAATGGTGAATATTTAACTATTCGCAGAGCGGTAAACCCAAACACAAAAATATCATTTAAAAAACATCTTTCAAAAAACCAGAATTTTACACACGAGGTGAATTGGGATCATGAAGATTTATCATTAACTTCAAAAGATGATAAAAAAAATGCTAAAAAGATTCTTGAAAAAAAGTATTTGAAATTTGATGTAAATACTGATTTCAATTACAGAAGTTTTTTACCGTATCTATTAAGAACCCAATATGATTATCAAAATGTATTCAGATTAAATAGATTTAGAGGAAAGGATAAGGATTGGAAACCAGCATTATTTCAATTATTGGGTTTTAATTCAAAGCTTTTACTAGATAAGTACGATCTTGATTTTGAAATAAAAGAGGAAAAAAAACACATCAAGAAACTAAAAAGTAAGCATGATGATTCAAGTAATGAGGTATATAAAATAAAGGCAGCCATTGAGGCGAAAGAAAATGAAAAGATAGGGATCCAAAAACAAATTGATTATTTTGATTTTTACCAAAAAGAAAAAAGCATCAATTTTGATTTAGTGAAACATGTGGAAAATGAGATATCAAGTCTTAACAAAGAAAGGTATGTGCTGGAACATAATATTGAAAAAATTCAACAATCTTTAGATTCAAAAAACAAACCATCTTTACAGATAGATGAAATTAAAAAGCTTTATGAGGAAGCAAAGATATTCTTCCCAGATAACCTTGCTAAAGACTACCAAGAAGTTATAGATTTCACCTCACAAATTACAACAGAAAGTGAAAAATATCTAAAAGATGAATTAGCGGAATTAAAAGAAGCGCACAATAAAAAGACAGAACGACTAAAGCAATTGAACAAAGAAAGGGGGCAAATGCTATCTGTTCTTAAAGAGAAAGATACATTTAAGAAATATAAAAAATATCAAGAGGATTTAGTAAAAATAGACAACGCAATTTATGCTTACCAATCTAAAATGGAAGGAATAGAAACGATAGATAACTGCCAAAAATCCATCGATAAAACAAGAAATAAAATCAAAGAACATTCTCAATCTATTGAAGAAGAAATAAACAAAGATAATGCAGATTACCAAAAAATTAAAGACATATTCCAAAAGATATATAAAAAGACTTTTGAATTTACTCCTTTATTGGTTGTTGCGCCCAATAAAAATGGCAATGTTGAGTTTGAAACAGATGTATTAAATAAATTACAGAGTTTAACAGGAAAAGGTTATGGTTATACCTCTACAAAAATTCTATGTGCTAGTTTTGTTTTGGCTATATTAATTCATTATTCAACTAAATCTTTCTTTAGATTTGCATATCATGACGGAATATTAGAAAGCTGGGGTGATAACCACAAAGTCCACTTTATAGAGCTTATTAGAAGCTATTGTAAAGAATTTGACATCCAGTATGTGATTAGCTTAATAAAAAGTGATATCCCACGAAATTTTAAAATAGAAAATCAGGAAATTATCAGGACGTTATCTGGCGATGACCTTTTGTTTGGTTTTCAATTTTAGATAGCCTATAGGTACAAATTGGATACACAAAACAATGATTCCTAACTGAGGTCAATGCTTCAAAAACAACGCATAGGCGGGGTTGTCGGATTCTTCCTGAAACCAATACCCCAGCGTAGCGAGTGTTTCATCAAGCTGGGTATCGGTAGGGGTTGCCGCAAGCCCCACCAAGACACGGCCATACGCAGCCCCGTGGTTGCGGTAATGAAACAGGGTAATGGTCCATTGTGAACCCAAATGGGCTAAAAACTTGAGCAATGCGCCGGGCTTTTCCGGGAACCGAAACCGAAACAGACGTTCATGGGGTAAGGCCGTCTGCCCGCCAATCATGTAGCGAATATGCAGTTTAGCCGCTTCATTGTCTGTTAAATTCACAACCGTATAGCCACTGGCCGTTAAGGGGTCAATAATGGCCTCGGCCTGGCGTGTTCGAACGCCGACAAACACTTGGGCACGCTCATTGTGGCTGTAACGGTAATTAAATTCAGTCACAACCCGTTTCCCAATCGCTTCACAAAACGATAAAAAGCTACCCGGCTGCTCCGGGATGGTGACCCCCAAAATGGACTCGGTTTTTTCGCCAATTTCTGTGCGTTCTGCAATGTGTCGCAACCGATCAAAATTGGTGTTGGCTCCACAGGTAATGCCCACAAACGTCTGATTCTGAGCGTGATGGGTTTGGATATAGCGTTTAATACCCGCAAGCGATAACGCCCCCGCCGGCTCCACAAGCACCCGTGTTTCCTCAAAATTGTCTTTAATGCTCGCACAAATTTCATCAACAGATACGGTAATAACGTGATCCACATGCTCTCGAATAATGCGGTAAGGCGCTTCGCCAATTTGTTTAACCGCAACACCATCTGCAAAAATTCCCACAGTGTCCAACGCCACGCGATGCCCGTGCGCCAAAGCCGCATGCAAGCAGGCCGACTCCTCAGATTCCACACCAATAATACGGACTCCTGGATACCGATGCTTGATCGCCACAATCACGCCTGCAATGAGCCCGCCACCACCAACCGGAACAAACAGGCCATCCACCGTTGCCATGTCCATTTGGTCCATGATTTCCAGACCGATTGTGCCTTGTCCGGCAATAACCATGGGGTCATCATAGGGGTGAACATAGGTGTAGCGATGCTGATTGGCCAAATACAAGGCGTGTTGGTACGCCGTATCGTAATCATCCCCATGTAAAATGGCCTGGCCGCCTAAGGCTTGAACGGATTGAACTTTAATCGAGGGGGTGGTCTCCGGCATGACAATGTAGGCCGAAAGCCCTTGGTTTTGACACGCCAAGGCAACACCTTGGGCATGATTACCCGCTGAGGCAGTAATAATTCCGGCTTGTTTTTCAGCCTCGGATAAAGCCGCAATTTTCGCATAGGCCCCCCGGCATTTAAATGAAAACGTGGGTTGCGTATCTTCACGCTTAAAGAATAACCGATTGCCCAAGTGGCTAGACAACCGATGGGCGGGCATTAAGTCCGTGTATTTGGCCACATCGTATACCGATTGAGCCTGGCGCAACAGGGGTTGATACGATTGAATTACGTCCATTGGAGAGGGAATTGATCGTGGGCCACAATAGCATCCAAAGACTCGCGCTGAACCAACACCGCCGAACGTCCAGCATCCACTAGGACCATCGCCGGTTTGCAATACCGATTGTAATTGGATGCCATGGAATAGGTATACGCACCGGTGCTACACATGGCTACATAATCCCCCACACAAACCGTGGGCAACTCAATATGTTCGGCCAATTTATCCCCGGATTCACAAAACTTGCCCGCAATGCTATACCGCTGGGTGGGGGTGTTGGGTTGCGCTTTTTGGACCAAGGCAACCCCGTGTTGGGCGCCATAAATAAGGGGGCGGCTATTGTCGGCCATGCCACCATCCACAAACAAGTACGTCACATCCCCCGCTTGTTTAATTGCCCCCACATGGTACACAGTGATTCCGGCACGCCCCATGATGAACCGGCCAGGCTCAATGAGAATCTTAGGCATTGGAATTCCAGCCTGGGGGAGTGCGGATACGGTATGAATCATGGGCTCTAGAATGGCGTGAATATCGGCTGGATGGTCCGATTCGATGTATCGAATACCAAAGCCGCCGCCCAAGTTTAGCTGCTGAACCGTGACGCCCAAGTCCGTGTATAGCGTGGTTACCCAGCCGGTCATTAGTTCCGCTAAGGCTTGAAAAGGTGCCGGGTCAAAAATTTGTGAACCCAAATGACTGTGAATTCCCAGAAAGTTCAACACCGGTGTTTGCGTGACTTGCTGAACCAATGGAAGCAACTGCGCCTGATCAAATCCAAATTTAGATGTTTTTTGACCCGTTTGAATAAATTCATGGGTATGGGCTTCAATTTCAGGGTTCATCCGCAACAAAATATTGGCTTGGGTGTTGTGTTCCTGGGCAAGTCGTGAAATAGCGGCTAATTCATAGGCATTGTCCACAATCAACCGGATGCCATGCTGAATGGCGGTTTCCAGTTCATGCTGAGATTTGTTATTCCCATGAAATACCAATCGATCGGGCTGAATGCCTGCCGTTAAGGCCGTATGCAATTCACCTAAAGACACCACATCAATACTCAAACCGTGTTGATGCATTCGATGGGCAATGCCTAAATTTAAACACGATTTGCCGGCAAAAATGATTTCATGTTCAACGGAGCCAAACGCTGAGGTTAATGCCGAGATCTGGGCATCAATCGTTGCGTTGTCGATCACGTACAAGGGGCTGCCATATTGCCCGACTAAATCGGTGAGTGAGCAACCGCCCAGGTGCAAGGTCCCATTCACGTATTCCGCCGATAGCGGCAAAATGTCGTTATGCACTGGCACACACATACGCCACATCTGAAAAAGCATTGGGCTTTTTAATGGCGACCTGCACATTGGTTACGGTGTACTGTTGGGTTATATGCGTCTTAATGCGATGCAGCAAATGCTCCAATAAGCGCACGGGTGCCTGTGTTAGGGCAATAATATCCGCCCGGATGTTGGCGTAATCCACGGCATCCTCAATCCGATCGCTGTGTTGCGCCTGGCTAGCGTCATACTCAAAAGACACCGTAATGAATAAGGGTTGTTTTTGTGCCTGCTCAGTATCGGTAACCCCAATATTAGCCAACACAGCTATATCATTTAATACAATTTTTGTTCCCATAGATAGTATTATACTGAATTTTTTCTGGATGCGTGGGGTTTTTATTCAATTGTCGACGGATTTTGATTCAAACACGCTTTAAACACGGTAAATGACTCATTAAAAAACCAACTTTATATAATTTTAAATTAATTAAATAAATTGTTTTTTCAATTCTTATTAAAATTTTTGTTATTAATGAGAAGTCAATTTGGTTGTTTTTTTGGTTTGAGTTTTTGATTTTAAGGCATTTAGAGAATCGTGAGCATCCACTACATTTCATCATTAATGCCAATTCGGGCGTCTCAAGTGTCTCCATTGAGATCCCGTATTGAGCAATTGATTCAATCCATTCGGACATCATTGTCCGTGGGCTCTATCCAGAATATTATGGCTGCCTTGAATCAACTGCGGTCGTTGAATCCAACGATTTCGAACCAGTTAATGGGCAAGTTGTTGGCTGCGATTCAAGGGCATGTGGATGCTGTTATGGCCAATGCAACGGTGACACAGGCAAAGCAATGCTTGGATTGTTTGGGTCGCTGTGCACAGGCGATGCCGGGGTTGGCCATGCGTATTCAAGATATTCAGCAACGGTTGGCGTGTTGGATTAAGAGTCAGGAACAGCCGTTGATGCGGGGTAAGCTATATCAATCGGCAGCCGTTCATTATGCCGTGATGCATGAAGCGGATCGCATTCAGCCGACGACACCGTCTCAGGGATTGGATGCGCCGGTTCTGGTTAAACCGGTGATGGTGGGTGGTATTCTTATTGAGCCGTATGGGGGATTAGTGCCTGAATAATGCCCGGGGTTAATAATTCGGGTAAGACCTGAGGCGTGGGGGCGTAGCGTGGGTGATAAAACACGTAGGTGGGGACACCGGCTCGGTTCCACTGGGCCAAGGCTTGGGTAATGGCGGGGTCTTTTTGGGTCCAATCGGCGCGAATGCGAACAATATCGTGGGTGATGAACCAGGTGTTGATGCGGTCGGAATGCAGGGTGGTGGTTTTATTAGCTTGGCAGGTGATGCACCATTTGGCGGTGAAATCAATAAAATAAGGGGTTTGATTGTCCATCAGTGTTTCAATTAATTCGGGGGTGTAGGCGATCCATTGGGTATGCGCATTGGCCGGAGCTGGAGCCGGTATATACAGCCCAGCACCCGTGCATAGCGTCAACAGTAGAATGAGTATGGCGTTGGGAAATCGCTGGAATGCAATGCGAATGCCGATGCTTGCGATGCCCACACTGCTTAGAGCTATCCATACCAATCCCCCTTGATGATACAAGACCCACACGAGCCAAAGAACGGTGGCGTATAATGGCAATGCAGCGAGTGGCTTTACCCACCGCAACCAGGGGCCGGATGCTGGAATGTTTTGAATCCATTGTGGGTATAGGCTTAACACAAGAATAGGGCTGGCGAGACCCAGGCTGAGTCCGGTGAAAATAATCAGGGTGACGGGCCACGATTGGGTGAGGGAAAATCCGATAGCGCTACCCATAAACGGTGCGGTACATGGTGTGGCTGTGAGTGTGGTCAAGATGCCATAGGCAAGAGACCCGGCGAGTCCGGATTGGGGGAGTTTGGTGGGCAATCGAACCGCAAGGCTAATGCCAAACGTTAGCCACAGGGCCATGGTAAAAAACAGCCAAAGCAAGAGCATCACCACGGCAGGCTCTTGGAGTTGGAACCCCCAGCCCAACTGATGACCGGCTTGCCGAGCGATTAGAATAATAATCGCCAAACTGAGCATGGTGATGCCAATGCCGGTGGTGTAGGCTAGGGCATGGGGGATGGGGCGGTTTCGATGTGCCAGTAGGTGCTGGGCTTTGATCACCAACATGGGGAAAACGCAGGGCATTAGGTTGAGCAGAAGTCCACCCATGATGGCCAAGCCGAGCATGATCAGAATTTGGGGTATGGCGAGCCGGTCAAATAGGGGTTGGGGCGGGGTCCAATCCGGATGCACAGTGGGTATGGGTTTGAGTGGATAGTCGGGTGTGTCTGTTACGGGTAGTGTGAGGGATAGTGTGCTGAATTGCGGGGTGCATACATCGGTGCAAAGTAGCCAATCCACATGGGCAGTTAAGGTTGTGGATGTGTCCGGTATATCCCCGACGGTGATGGGGACCAAGAGCTGCACGGTTTGGGTATAGCCCCAGATCCGAAAGTCGCCTTCTCGCATCCGTGAGGGTTTGGGGAAAAGCAGTGCGCCGGCTTGAATATGGGGGTGTGTCTCCCAGCGAACGGTGGGGCCTAGGCCGGTATCGCCTGGAAACTTCCAATAGGTATGCGCGCCAGTGGGTACTGACAATTGAATACCAATGGTCGTGGTGCTATTGGGAACCAGATGGCTGGTATACGGGATGAGTTGGGTGGCGGTGGATGTGGATGGGGGTGGTGTGTTTTGTTTATCGGCGATATAGGTAGCGAGTGCATAAATATCGGATTCAGTTAGTTTGTATTTCCATCCGGGCATGTTTGGGGGTATGCCATTGGCAATGATGCGTGCCAGTGCATTAACGTCGCCATTGGCTATGGGCGAGGGGCCGTTTAATAAAGCCGGTGCAATGGCGTCATTTGCCTGGCTGTGACTGGGCGTGATGCCCTCATGGCAGCGTGCGCAGCGCATGCGGTAGTGAATATCGGGGTTAAAGGCGTGGGTGTCGGTATTGGGTTCGGGCGCAAGCGGCCCGGCAATGGGCAGCAGTGTCAGGGAAAACAGTAGACCAACCAAGCCCACTGCGCTGAGTGTCCACAAAGCCGCTTTGTTTCGCATAGTATTTTAGTTTAGCATAATGTAATTGTATGCTTATTGTACCCGGTATTTGCGTTCCCATTTTTGGATGGTCTCCAAGATTTTAGATTGATGGTCTTCTTTGATTTTAGTGACAATGGTGTCTTTGATGGTGTCTATACAATGGTGTTGGATTTTGGGTACATTATTATGCTTTAAATTAAATATAAAACATAAAAAATCGTAGCCATCGTCCCGGAATGCTTTCCGAGTCTTTAATTCGCTTATTTTTTTTATAATATCAATACGATTTTCTCTGATGGCAATAAACAAGGGAAGGTTGGGGATATCGTAGTCACTTTGTTTGGTGAATATTGACCTATGGGGTTGTGGGAGTGCTTCTATGACAGTGTTAAACACCGTGAGGTCGGTCATGGCGGCGGCACTGATTAAGCGGCGTTTAAATTCGATGTCCTTTCGTGCATCATCTGGATAGCCATGGAGTTTGTTTATTTCAAGGATCAGTTGCTGTTGCATATTGGTGGTGCGCTCGGCTGTGGGCGCATCATCCATGGCTTTTGAATACAGCTCTAATCCGTTTGATATCCGTGTGGCCAACGCGTCTATCGTGTCCAACTTGGGTTTCGGGTTTGAATCGATAGGTTCAGGGTCTGTTTGGTCAACTGGGTGTTTATGATCTAAAACTATGAGTCGCTCAGTGGTTAGTTGCTTGGGGTTTAATTGATAAACGCTAACGTAGGTAGTGGGTAAAACAGTGTTCCAATCAATAGGTATACGAGAACGTATGGGGCTGGCTTGGATACTGTTCAGCAGGTCTATGATTGAATCGTTAATCGTTTTTTTCAATATACAGGCTTTGAGGTCGTTAGTTTTTTCGTTATGGGCATTGTTTTCATTAACGTGCCGATTTAAATAATGAAGGATTTGAATGAACCTATGAGCGTAATTATTGATAATTTTCACGGACGCATTGAGCTCTTGTTCAAGTGTCGCATGGTTGGCAGATTGGGTATCAATTTTGTGGATGAATTCTTTTTTTTGTGATTTAGCTTCTTGCTTGGTTTTGTTATTTAAATTTTCAAGTTTAGTAATTTTTTCTTGTTTTTTAGTTAGTTCATCTTTAAGGTGCTCGACGTCTCGCTTAAGTCGGTCCGTTTCACTTTTGTAGTTATTCAATAGGGTTTGATGCGCATCTTTGTGCTGGTAATGGACGGTGTGAAGCATATCAATGAGGGTTCGTAGATGGATGTTGGCGTTTCTAATGATTTGGTAGGCGTTGTTTAATTCTTTGTTTTTTTCTTCCAGCATTTGGCAGCGACGCTGTAGCTGCTCAACGGTATCGATTGTTTGTGCGTTGGGATTGCCTGGACGGTATTCCGCTGATGCAATTGGGTAGCTCACGCTCAGATTCCAGTGGATCATGATGCCTCAAATATATGGGGAAATTTTGTGAATAAAAACATAAAATTAAACGCTTAATAAATAGTAATGTTAAGCTAGCATAGTAACACATTTTGACAAGCGTTGTACGAATCACGCATAATTTTAAGAATAGAGATGAAAAAGCATTTAGAAGCAATTATTCCGTACTCACCCGGCAAATCGAGTGCACATGCGGATGCCATTAAGTTGTCATCCAATGAAAATTTGGCTGGATGCTCCCCGCATGTTCAGAAAGCGTTGCAGGCGGCTGTGGCAGATATTGCCTATTATCCCAATCAGACGCATGCCTTGGTCGCAGCGATTGCCAAGCATGTTGGGGTTTCGGAGGGCCATGTCATGGTTGGCAATGGTAGTGATGAGCTGATTACCCTGTTGGCTATGGGGTATTTAGAGCCTCAGCATACGGTCTTGAGTGCTGAGCAGACGTTTAGTCAATATCAATTTGCTGCTCAATTAATCGGGGCCCGGTATGCCGTTTCAAGCATGGTTGGGGATTCGTATGATTTGGATGCGATGGCGGATCAAATTACAGATTCGACTCGGTTGGTATTTATTGCCAATCCAAACAATCCAACGGGCACGATGGTCACAGAGTCGGCGGTGGTTCGGTTTTTGAATCGTGTGCCGAGTTCTTGTCTGGTTGTATTGGATGAGGCGTATTATGAGTATGTTGAGCGCTCGGATTACCCGAATGGGGTGGCCTTGTTGTCTCAGTTTCCGAATTTGGTGATTACCCGTACGTTTTCTAAGGCGTATGGGTTGGCTGGTTTGCGATTGGGCTATGCCATTGCAAGTCCCGATATTATACGGGTATTGAATGTGGTTAAGCAGCCATTTCATGTGAATGCGTTGGCGATGCGTGCAGGCCTTGCAGCATTGGGAGACCCTGCGTTTATTCGGGAGTCGGTAGCGACTGTATCGGAGCAACGACAGCGAACCCTGGCGTTTTTGGATGGGTTTAAGGATCGCGGGGTGTCGTACACGGATAGTGTGGCCAATTTTGTATTGATTGATTTGCCGATGACGGGTCAAGCCGCATTTGATTATTTGTATCAACGCGGTATTGTCGTGCGGGATTTGGCGAGTTTTGGCCGACCCCAGGCGATTCGGGTTACTGTTGGGCTCCCGAAGCATATGGATCGGTTTTTTTCTGCGTTTTCAGAATTAATGCGGTCAATTTAGAAGGGTTTTAGTAGGGCAAAGCTATTGTTTTAAAAAATTGATAATTTTTTGCTATCAGTTAATCGGTTTTGTTTTGTATTATTGTGTAATTCTCGAAGCGTTAGTCAGTAATGGGCTGAAGGGCTAGATTTAGAATAGCTCTTAGATGCAACTCTAATAATGATATTTTTGTTGACAAATATTTATTTTTACACTATAATCAATTTAGTTTTTTAGTTTGAAAATTATTTAATATAAAAAAATAAATAGGGGAGAATTAAATGGTTGCAACGCGCGAATCAAAATTAGAGATTAAATCTGCAAGACCTGCATCAGCACAATCAAGAAGGCCAGGGTCAGAAATAGCTTCAAGTTCCAGTCGCGGACCTGAATCACCGCCAAGAGCTCTTTTGGGACCTCCAACAGAAGCTTGGGTATCTTCAAAACAAGTACCTTCACAAGTCCCTTCATCAGGGGCATCGTCAAGCCAAGTTTCTCCAGCACCAGATCCAGGATTAATTGGAAAACCATCAAGGCCAGGGTCAGAAATAGGGTCAGAAATAGGGTCAGAACCTTGGGGGCCTCCAAAAGTTGCTTGGGCATCATCAAGCAAAGTTTCTCCAGCACCAGATCCAGAAGTAATTGGAAACCAATCAGAAAAATTGAAAGAAGTAGTAGTAAAAAAACCATTATCGCCAAAAGAAGCCTTAAAGCAGCTTTATGATCTTTTAAATCTTTATGATCTTTTAAATCAAGGGACTGTTGCAAAAAGCGCATTTATTAATCACGCTGACATTGATGAATCTGAATCGGAAGCAATCTGGAATAGTTTGAAACAAGCAGGTGTTTTCGATGACAGTGGTAAAATAAACACAGAAACTGCGATCAATCAGGATAATGTAGACTCATGGCTGGATGGAAGATTCGAAAATGTCAGGTTACATGTTTTAGGTATTTTGCAACAGGCCCATCAAAGAAATGAAGATTTATCGCCTATATTAGAATTTTTTAAAGAACGTATAAGATGTCTAAATGAAGGTGAATTAGAAGATATTATCTCTTTTGAAGCATTTAGTCCGAGCAGTAATGTGACTGTTTCAGAAAACGCATTTGTTAAAGAAGATATTAATGATGAAAAATCAAAAGAAATCTGGGATGCTTTAAAATTAAACGAATTTTTGGATCAAGAAGGTAAAATTGTTTTAGATGAAAATGGGAAACCCAAAGAAATAACTGCCAGTAAGCTTAATTTCATACAAGAAAATCTCAAGGATCATGTTATATCCACTTTGCAACAGTCGTCAAATCGCTTCATCCTTAACGCTGTCATGATAAGTCTAAATAGGGCCAAAGACCATCATGGACCGTATACTATTGAATCGATTAAAGACCTCATTCGTAACAACATAAAAAAATGCCCAGACTGTCGTGTGCCTATTGAAAAAATTGTTAGCTTTAGAGATTATCTTGCAAACATTCAAAAAGAGATTAATGATTCTATAAAAAACTCAGATAACAAAAATACATTGAATTCACTCGTTGATCAATTGATAGGCCAGTGTGATTTAAGAAAAAATGAGGATATTGATGAAATCATCAAGAAAATCAATGAAGAATTGCAGCCTCCTGCAGCTCCTATACCTCCTGCAGCTCCTATGCCTCCTGCAGCTCCTATACCTCCTGCAGCTCTTTTCGAGGCAATTATTCATACATCGATAGCCGCAGCGTCATTATATGTTTATGATGATAAATTATCAGAAGAAGTATTAGCCGCATCACTATTACTATTAGCGAGCTCATTAAGATTAGGTGGTGGTTTTTGTACGCTTTCAGATCGTGTTGATTTTTTAATTAGAAAAGCGCTTCCTGAATTGATGATTATGGGTTCAATAATTGCAACACTGTGTCTAGCGGATTATACATCTATTGATCAGAGCGCTCGTGAACAGAAGCTGTATACGGATTGTGTGGAAACATATGGTTTACTTCGTTTATATTTATATTGTGCTTGGGCCTACTACTCGTTATGTTATATGTAAATAGCGATTGTTTAGCACCCGCTGCTTTTTCTGCCTTTTTTCTTACTTCTTCTTAACTGGGGTCATTCGATCCAGCGAGCCACGCAGTGTGTGGTATACTAAAATTCATAGAAATGAAGCATACATGTTTACACGCTAAACACCAAGCATTGGGCGCCAAGCTTGTTCCGTTTGTTGACTGGGAAATGCCCATTTGGTACACCAGTATTCAGTCCGAGCATACCGCCGTGCGAACGCGTAGCGGTGTTTTTGATGTGTCGCATATGGGCTTGTTTGCCTTGTCCGGGTCTCCCGATGCCTTTGGGCAATTGCAGCGTTTGTCCTGCCAAACTTTAGCCGGCATTGAGTCTGGTAAATTGGTGTATACATTTTTACTCAATGAATCTGGGGGGATTTTAGATGATGTGGTTGTGGGTCAATCCGAGCCGGGGCATTGGTTCATGGTGGTCAATGCCAGCAACCAAGCTAAAATACACGCCTGGCTCCGTACCCAATGCCCCGATATTGCCCTCACAGTTTGCAACGATCGCGATGGGTTGATTGCGTGGCAAGGTCCCGAGGTGGCGCAATGGGTGAATCTTGAAGGCTTCCGGCCCTGGACACACGAACACCGGTCGATTTTGGGCTACTCAGCCCGAGTGATGCGAACCGGCTACACTGGCGAGGATGGGGTCGAGATTTGGGCCTCCCATGCGACTATACAGGGAATATGGGAGGAACTGATGGGCTTGGGTGTGGTTCCGTGTGGGTTGGGATCCCGCGATACATTGCGCATTGAAGCGGGTTTGCCGTTGTATGGGCAGGAATTGGACGAGACCATTACGCCGTATCACACTCGGTATGCCCGTCTAGTCAAAACCCATGCCTTTATTGGTTCAGAGGCCTTGCAAAGCGTCAATCCCACGGAGACAACGATGGTGGGTTTGGTGTTAAACGGTGGGGCGATTGCCCGAACAGGCTCTGAAATTGTGGGTGGGGGTCGCGTGACATCGGGGACCCGAGTTGGGACTCAGTCTATTGCCATGGCTCGGGTGTCGCCAGCTCAAGCCCAACAATCGGAATTGCAGGTATGCATTCGGGATCGCCAGCATACAGCCCAGGTGGTCCCGTTGCCATTTTTAAACCGTTCATGAGTGCAATGGCATCGATAGTTGTTATTGGGGATGTGATGTTGGACCAATATTTCTATGGGGATGTGGAGCGTATATCGCCCGAAGCCCCGGTGCCGATTGTCACGCACCGATACAGTGATTATCGATTGGGCGGTGCCGCTAATGTGGCCCATAATGTTGTGGCCTTGGGTGGCCAGGCCCATTTGGTGGGCCGTGTGGGGGATGATGCCAATGGCGCCACGTTGCGTCAGGCGTTGGCGCAGCTAAATATTCAGGATGCGTTGGTGTCTATGGCGTGCCCAACCATTAAAAAAGTTCGGATTATGGGCATGAAACAACAGTTGTTGCGCTTGGATATTGAGCAAAAAACACCCTTAACCGATGCTGAGCAAGCGGCCATACAGGCACGGATTCACGAGACGGTAGCGCGTGCCGGCGTGGTGGTTTTATCGGATTATGCTAAAGGGTTGTTGGGGGCGGATCTTTGTCAGGCGATTATTCAATCGTCGGGGGGGTGTCCGGTGATTGTGGACCCAAAAGTGTCCGATTGGCGAGCGTATTCTGGTGCGTATATGATTACGCCTAATTTCAAAGAATTTGGGGCCGTCGTTCGCACCGTTTTGGGGGACTCGGATGCGCTGGAGAATACCGATTCGGTTATTGAAGCGTACGGGCCTAAAATTCGGGAATATTATGGGCTAACGTATTTGTTGGTGACGCGGTCGGATCGGGGGATGTCGTTGGTGTGTGCGTCGGGCTGTTCCCATTTTCCGGTGGTGAGCGAGGCGGTTATTGATGTGTCTGGGGCTGGGGATACCGTTGTGGCCAGTTTGGCGGTGGGGTTGGCGCTGGGGCGCCCCATTCAGGAATGTGTGCATATGGCCAATCGAGCAGCGATGTTGGTGGTCAAGAAAGTGGGCACCGCCGTGGTATCGGAATCTGAGCGAGCGGTGGTGCTGGGATGATTGTTGTCACCGGTGGTGCGGGGTTTATTGGGAGTCAGTTAATTCGGCATTTGAATCAGCAAGGGATCACCGATATTTTGGTGGTGGACCGCATGGGAACCTCGGACAAATACCGCAATTTAGTGGGGCTGTCATTTTCTGATTATGTGGATAAAGATACGTTTATTGAGCAGTTGGATTCCTTGGCAGCGGGGGCAAAAACGGTGTTTCATCAAGGGGCCTGTTCCAGCACGACAGAAACCGATGGTACGTACATGATGGCCAACAATTACACCTATTCCAAGCGACTCTTGGCGTGGTGCTTGGACAATACGGTGGATTTTTTGTATGCGTCTAGTGCCTCGGTGTATGGCAATGGCGAGCAGGGGTTTGGTGAGACTCCGGGTTCGGAGGCGCCGTTAAATGTGTATGGGTTTTCCAAATGGGTGTTTGATCAGCATGTGCGGGCGCAATTGGCCCAACAGCCGACGTCTCAAATTTTGGGCCTACGGTATTTTAATGTCTTTGGGCCTGGGGAAGGGCATAAAGGGACGATGGCATCGGTGGTGCACCATTTTTTTGAGCGGCTAAAAACGGATAAAACCTTGGCTCTATTTGAGGGTAGCCGGGAGTTTTTGCGGGATTTTATTTATATTGATGACGTGGTAGCGATTAATCAGTATTTTTATCAATCGCGACAATCTGGAATTGTGAATTGTGGAACAGGCACGGCCCGATCGTTTTATGATCTAGCGTGTGCCATGCAGGCCGTCATTCCCGAGGCACAGCTGGCCTTTATTCCATTTCCAGATCACTTGGTGGGCAAGTATCAGGCGTATACACAAGCGGATTGTACCCAATTGCGTGGTCTAGGGTGTTCGCATACCAGTTTGGCTATTGAATCCGCAGTCAAGCGCTATTATTATCAGTTAACGCAAGGAGGCAATCATGGCTAGTTCAGCAGTTTTAGACGCACAAGCAATTCAGTGGGATTTAACCGATTTGTTTTCTGGATTTGATGATCCTAAATTTTTGGCGCTTATTGAGTCAGCCCCTCAAACGGCTGAAGCGTTTGCGCAACGTTACCGGGGGCGCTTGTGTACGTTGTCGGGGGATGCGTTAGCCGAAGCTTTTCAAGCCTTAGAAGTGTGCTTGATTCCGTTGTATGAGGCGAGTCAATTTGTCCATTTGCAATTTTCGATTGATACCGCCAATACAGAGATTCAGCATTGGGTTCAAACCATGGATGAATTGGAAACAGTGGTCCAGAATCACAGTTTGTTTTTTAATTTGGAGCTGGGTACGTTAACCGAGGCGCAATGCGAGGCCTTATTGGCCGAGTCATCGGCGTTGACGGTGTATGCGTATACGTTGCGGCGTATTGTGCGCAATGCGCAGTATTATTTGACGGAGGCGGAGGAAAAAATTGTTAATTTAAAAACTATTAACGGGGCTCAGGCCTTTGAAAACTTATACAATGAGCTAACCGCATCCTTTCAATTTACAGTCACTGTGGATGGGGAAGAAAAAACGATGAATGGGGCGCAGTTGCGTGCCTTGAGACAACATGCCGATCCAGCGGTTCGCAACACAGCCATGCGATTGTTTTTTGAGCGATACGAAACCCATGCCATTCCCCTAAGCAAAAGTTTTTTAGCCATTATCAAAGATTCGGTACAAAGCTGCCAGTTGCGGGGCTATGCCTCGCCCATCGACGTGATGAATCAACGCAATGATTTACCGACTAAAGTGGTCGATAACTTGCATGCAGTGACCCAGGCTTCCAATACCTTGGTGCAGCGGTATTATCGGTTGAAAAAGAAAAT
>CAXPTH010000007.1:0-80902 GCA_964220215.1 Alteromonas sp.
GAAATGGAAAAGCAGCTAAGGTATAACATGGCTTATCAGTGGTTTTGTGGGTTTAGCGCATTTGAGCAAACGCCCGATCATAGCTTTTTTAGCCGATTTCGGAAACAGATTGGAACCAAGCGACTGGCTAAAGTCTTTCAAATAATCGTTGATAAAGCGAAAGATCAGCACTTGATTCGATCTGTATTTCATTTTGTAGATGCAACCAGCATTGTCACAAAAAACACAACATGGGCCGAGCGAGATGCGGCCATTCAAGCGGGTGAATCAGCATTAAATAACCGAACTGTAAAACAATACAGTGCGGATAAACAAGCCCGATTTGGCTGTAAAGGAAAGCAAAAGTTTTGGTTTGGATACAAGGGCCATGTTGGCGTCGATATGAGTTCAGGGTTAATTGAAAAAGCCGCCGTTACACCGGCTAATGTGTCCGATCAAGCTGGGTTTAAGTCCATCTGCCCACGGGACGGCCAGCTAGTCTTTGGCGATAAGGCCTACTGCTTGAAAGCGGCTACGGATGAAATGGCCCGTCGAGGTGTTACCTGCGGGGCTATTTTGAGGCAAAACATGAAACGAAAAATAACGATTTAGATCGATGGCGTTCATCTGTTCGTGCGCCGTTTGAGGGCGTTTTTTCAAAATTTGAAAAACGTGCGCGTTATCGGGGGCATGCCAAGGTTCAATTTCAGTTCTTCATGGACGCTATTGTTCATAATGTTAAGCGGCTTGTAGCCATACACGCACCGCCCTTGTTTCAGGGCGCCTAGCGGCGCCCAACGGGTGGATTGTGCCTAAAATTGGCATAATCATCCAAAAATCATCAAAATTAACCAAATTACCCCCTGCTTTTTGACAATTAGCACTTGTTTTTAAGATTTTTGAAAATTTTTCAATTTAAATCACCCGTTTCGCAACAGTCCCATTATAAGTATAAGATAAGCTATATAGAAACCAATAGCTTCTTTCGCGTTTCTTTTGTAGCCCAAATTTGTTAGATGTTTAAACATATTCTTATTGTCTATCTTTATTGAAATTTTGTACAACGTTTCAGTATCATCTGATGTTTGACGTAGCGTAGCGGAGGCAAATATGGGTCGAGCGAGGGCACGAGCGAGCCAGATATACTGTGTTAGGCGAGGGTGATTTTCTGTAGTGATAACAAAAGAAAATCAAGTGCAACGACCCCGAAGCGTATTTCCAAGTCTCTTTTATCATTTGTTCGAGTGAAAAATTTTCGTTTTGGGCGAAGGGCAGAGGGGAACTAAAGGGGTGAATGCCCGTAGCCCAAAACACCTTATTCTTCTTTTTTGGCTTTTGTAAGCCTGTGTTTAAACTCAGGATACGCTTTTGATAAACAGTCAAAAATACTATTCATTATTTCTCTGGCATCATCTGTCGTACTTGGCATAAGTGGTAAATTACATGCTGGAACTCTATGATAACGGTGAAGAGGATTTATACATTTTTGATAAACAGATTCTCTTACAGCTCCCCAATTTCCATGCATAAACCCAGAAGTGTAATTGTAGAACTTATCATAAACATCTTTTAATCCAACCTCATCGCTCATTTTCCTTAAATTTGCAGAATCCCAGTGCCCTAAATTTATTGGTACAAATTCCACCCACTTATCCTCATTTGCAATATGTTCCATTTCTTTCAAGTTAGTACACTCTGGAATACTTTTCATTTCTTGCAATTTGAGATAAATAAGTTTTGTTTGTCCTATTCCATAACTACGATAATTATCCCAAACTTTCGGTTCTTCTTTTTCTTTTTTTAGCAAATAGGTAAATGTTATATAAGTTTCAACAAGTGCTCTTAATCCTAATCTTCCTGTAATTGATAATGATGTTCTGTGCAAAATAGTTTCAATATAAAGGGATAAGGCATACATAGTTAGGCCAAAAGCACCTTCATGACGAGAATCTATAGCTGATATTTCAGAGGTTTCAAAAAAATAATCAATGAGATTGTTTCTTAATTTTACTGTGTCATCAAAATAATGTTTCCTTGTCTCTTCCATTTCTTCTGATAACTTTTTTTGTCTACTTTGAATTTTCTCATTTACAGCCTCTTCATGTGTACATCCAGTATTATCAAAACAATATTTCCAAAAATACTTTGCCCATGCTGAATTTTCTTCACTCTCTGAACGAGAACAAATTTCCATTGCTCTTATAGAGGGGCGACTACGCATGTCGCCATAATTTGGATATTCTAATATACCTCTAACAGTATCCTCCATTGTTTTTGCAAATTTAATTTTTCCTCCAAGAATTTCACACAAAATTTTTATCCAACGGCAATCAGTAGCTTCTTGAGATTGATGCCAAAATGTTTTCGCAATCCCATCTCCTAGCTTATTCCAATCCTCTTTCATATTTGGCTCTTCAAGATACTCTTTCCAATTTTCAATAGCTGGTAAATCTGGAAATAACAATAAAGTGCGGAAAATATCATTTACATTTTTTGAAAATACACACATATGATTTATGAGAGCTTTTCTTTTTATATCTTCAAATTTGGAAATACCTGAGATAGTTATATTTGAGCAATCTGGATTTTTTTCTACAAACTTTGCAACATATCTAAAGAAATCAAGAGCCTTATCTCTTTCCATATTCCCAATAATTAAAACTGCCCAAAGCATCTCGGGCAATCTTTCATCAAACCAAGATGAAGTTTTCATATTCAATCCATGAGCTAAAAATGGAGGGTTTAATTCCTTCCTATGTTGCTTGTGATCTTTTAATCCACTTTCATTTTTTTCAGATTCTTTAGTCATATTTAACTTATAAATATAAATTGTTTTCGTAGCGATAGCGGAGAAAACTCCTTATTTCCCCTCATTAAAATTAAGAAATTTTTTCACTCGTTCCTTATTTTTAAAAAGAGACTTGGAAATATGTCGCCTAACTCGTTTTTATACAATAAGTTTTTATAATTTAAACCATAATTTGCATATTATACGAAATAATGATAAATCCAAATCATATAAAAACTACATCTATTTTAGAATTTTTAAAGAATATGTGCAAGCAGAGCTAACGTATTGCGTTCTTCATTATTAAAAACGGGAACCCAAACCTCTGATTCATGGTATGCCTTCTCCATTCCATTCATATAAATTACTGTAAACGACGCTTGGCAACCAACTTCCTCAGTCTCAGCATGTATTAAATTATCCTCGATAAATGAACCGTAGTCTAGATATCTTAACCCTATACCAACTGTTTCATAACTTTCGTAATCAGACGCTGTTTCTACATAGTCTTCAAAGCTTAGATCTACACTCGGTGACACTTCGATCCCTGTTAATTTTTTCTTATCTTTTCCCACCTTAGCAAATACTTTTATAGTTGGGTTAGTTAATATCCATTCTAGTTTTTCTTGATTTTTTTTAAGAATATAAACAGAAGCTGAATGCGGAACAATTGCTTTGGGGTGGCCAAAATTTTTATGTGTCCTTGCCACAATTGTACATCTTTCACCTAACATAATAGAATAGGGTTCTTTATAAGTAACAATGTCTGTCTTTTCACTCTTTCTTTCAACGTACTTTGTGCCCTGAATAAAAACCCCCCCAACCCACACATTATCTGGTGATGCATTTTTGTATTGTCGTTCAAACGTATAATCATTAAAAATCACTGCCCGACACCCACTCAATAGCATTACCAAAAATAAGCCCAAACACCCAATAATCGCTTGTCTTTTATTCATTGGAGTTTTTATTACGGTAGTTACGTAAAGCTTTGATAGATTCTTTGCCACGCATCCAAATTGTTGTTTGATCATAGGGTGAGTTACCAAATGCAATGGAAGGCAATGCATCAACAATAACATGGCCCCCTTTTCGCCACCAATTGGGATACGGATCTCGTTTTCCTTGGTAATCATCCGGATAAGTCTTGGCTGCAAAATTATAAGACCCCATATCCGCAGCCTGCCCAGGAATATCCTTTAACAAAATATCATGGTCTCCCGTCTCCGGATTGTACCCATAAACAGCTTCATGTTTGTTGTATACATATTTTTTATTTTCAGGCGAACCAGCTTTGATAGTATATTGATGCAGAGCTGCCTCCTCTTTTGTCATTGGGGATATAGGATTAGGATTCTTTTCGGGATCGGGATCTCTCATCTTATCAACCACTTGCGTTTTATTCAACATATTCCGTGCGTAGTGTGGCATTCCGACCACATTTCTAACTGAACGACCATAATTCCCCGGCAATTCCTTCAACTCAGACCCCATCTCACTTCGGCCGGTTTGGCTAAACACCCGATGATCCACCGTCAAGCTCGCATCAAACGACCCGCCATCCGTTTCGGATACGGTCTCCCGAACCTGATCAACATCCCGATTCACGCCCGCCAACGCGTCCGCATTGCCAACCTCAACCGTTCCATTTCCTATCGTGCCAGTCACACGATCCAGTCTATCATATTTCCCATAGCCCAACGACACCGTCGTCTGTCCCGTTGAATGCGACTCGCCGGCCGGTACACTAGCGCCAGACCCCACCGTCCGACCACCCAACTGCAACCTCTCCGAATCCGTCTTTAACGCCACATCCGACACCGTCAGCTGATTCGCTTTCAGCGTCAATTCACCCGTATCCGCACCAGCCGCATCCGTCGCCGCAATCACGCCACCCACCACAGCCACACCATCCGCTTCAACCACCACTGACTCACCCGTAATACTGGATACCGTCCCCACACGCTCCGATCGATGCGTCGCATACCCCATCGACCCCCCCAACGTTCCCGTGCCAACCGTCGCCGATTGATTCGTATGCTCCATCGTGTCCACATCCACCACACTACGGACTGTCACATCGCCACCCGCATTCACCGCCACCGTCTCACCTCGCACAACGCCACCCGCAATTGTCAGGTCTTCCTCCGCATTAATGGCCACCGATTGGCCCGTTAACTCACTCACCACCTGCCGAAGATACCCTCGCTTAGTCTTTGAATCCGAATGCGTCAACGACCCACTCGGACCCGCTTGTCCCACACGCACCTCCCCATTCACCGCTTGCGTTTTATCCGTATGCGTATGGCTATCCGCTACCGACTCAATCTCCACATCCTTGGCCTGTATACGCAACGCCTGTTCCGCCTTCACCGCAGACCCCTGCACACCCGCCGTACCACCACTCGCTATTGTCACAGTCTCGCCCAGTACCGCAGACCCCCGATGCCGGATCGTTGTCGCCTCCTGTTTGCGCTCCGTTCCCGTCGTTCGCACCAAACCCTCACCATAAAATCCATACGTGCTCGCCGTATTCGCTGCTTTTTTCGCCGCCTTCGCCACTTGAGCCGTTGCCGCCGCCACATTCGCCGCTGCAACGGCTACATTCGCTTTCGCCAACTCAATGGCTCGGTCACTCGCTTTGCCTGCCGCCCTCAGCGACTCCAACCGCTTCAATTCCTGATTCGCCTTACGCAGTTGCCGATTCGCTTCATCTATATACCCCACCGTATTGACCGCATCCACATACGCATTGCCCGCAACCGCACCCACCATCACCGTTAAATCCTGTTCGGTTTCTGTCACATCCAATCGCTCCGCTGCCGCCGTTATCGTAACATCACCGCCAGCGCTTATGTTAATATCTCCCTCTGAAACCACATCACTACCCACAATATCCACCGTGCCATCTGTCCCCGCTCCAGCCGTCATGCGAACCCCCCCAGCTCCCGCTATTACACTACCCTTCATCGTCCGCTCATCCCGAATGGTTTCATGAATGTTTTGGTTGTACTGGGTACCCGCTTCAATCTGCTCATCTTCCGTTAAGACTCCCTTCACAGACCCCATCGTCTGCTTCATCTCATAATCCCGACGATACTCGCGCTCCTCAACCGCTTCCACACGAATCGTGTCCGCAGCGACGTCCACCTGACCATTCGCCTGAATGGACGACCCCGCTACACGCAAAAAATCACCCCCCGCCACCGTCACATCCGTACCAGCATCCACAGCCGATCCTGTTTGTGTCACGGATAACGTATCCGACTCCGTAACTTTCTTATACCCAAACGCCCCGTGGCGTTTTTTGTGATCAACCGTCTGGGTTTGATTTTCAGCACTCACAATCGCTACGCCCGTTTCGGCCGTCACGTCCACCGAATCCCCAGCAATCGCACTGCCCTGCATGACCACCGACTCCCCAGCGTCCACAGCCACGGCGCCATCGGCCACTAACGCACTACCCACCACCGTTGCCGATGCCGATCCTTTGGTGTGTGATTGACCCGAGGCATGCCCCATCCCCGTTTCGGATTTTTCAACATGCCGCTCCGCAACATCCCAATCATTCAGTATCTGAATCCCGCCATCAGCCTTTAGACTCAAATCCCCCGCACTCTGAACCGTTGAGCCTTTGATTCGTGTGTCTTTACCCGATTCTATGGTAACACCATTGCCAACGATATTGGATTGAACCGTATCCCGAGTTCGAACCGTTTCAGTTTTGCTTTTCTTGGCCCCAAAACTACCGCTTGATTCATGATGCAATTTAGAAAAAAATGTATTGGATTCGGATTCAATCGTGACCGAATCATCAGCTTTAATCGACACCGACCCATTGGAAACCACATCACTGGCACGCACCTCAACCGTGCGCCCATGAACACTGAGATCGCCCCCAGACTGAACCGCGCTTTTCACCTGTTCCTCACGCGATAAGGTAAAGTCTGAATCCGCATAATTTGTTTTTTTCTGGACCGATTCAATCACCACCGCATCCGTTGCATCCAGTGTCATGGACCCGCCCGCAACCACCGATTCCCCCCGAATCGCTATAGACTCGCCCGATAGGTTCGCATTGCCACCCACAACCATCGACCCGTGCGATACATCCTGCAACTGAAACCCATGCACCTGACCGGCATGCTCAAGGCTGGTGATTGCCAGATCTCCGGCTGTGTCCACCGTCATGTCCCCGATAACCGCTACGTCTGAGGCCTGAATGACCACATCCCCAGCTGAGGATTGAATCATTGCCGATCCACCGCTGATAAGCTGCGTCCCCGTATGGCTGATGCTGGTTGCATGCGCCGATTCATGCGATTGCTCAACCGCACCCAGTCCAACGCCTTCATCGCCTTGAACGCTTACCGAGTCACCCCCTTGAATCACGCCCCCAGTACTGGTTATGTGCCCATCCGCACGCAGATCAACCGACTGACCGCTGATCAATCCCCGTTGGCGAATTTCCGTATGCGTGGACGTGCCATCGGTGCTGGTATCGGTCACCACATCCACCACAAGATCCCCATTAACCGCTATGTTAACGGCTGTATCCGCCTGGATGGCGCCTGTGAGCGTTACGGTGTCCGCATCGGTGATGGCAACCGTATTGCCACGTAAACGACCCGTGTTTTGGATAGCCCCTCCCGATAGGGTTAGCCCATCCTCAGCTTGAATATCTCCAGCATTGGCTAACTGGTCAGACACGGCTAGGCCCACGGATTGCCCAATAATTTTACCCCGATTATCAAGCCGGTCAAGGGTTGCCGATACGGTATTGCCGCCACGAATACGTCCGGTGTTGGCCACGGAAGCCCCGGTTAATTGGACTGATTGCCCAAATACGCTCGCTGAATTATGCACATCCGATTCGAACCGAACGGATTCACCCGCAAGACGCGTCAAAAAATTAACGGGTGACGCCGATGGATTGGCAACAAACAATTGCGGTGCCAACACCGGTTCCCCATTCACTGTTTGATACACCAACCAAATAATATCCGAATCCAACGCCGCCTGCTGATCAAGCGTCAACGCCTGCCCCACAATGAAGCCATGCTTCTGGCCTTCCAAAATAGCCGCATCGTATAAACCTCTAAGCTCGTCTGCTTCTAAGTCTTCACCGTATGCTTGCCAATACTGCTGCCGCAACTGCAGATATTCAAACACCGCATCGCCCAGCCGCTGCCCAACACCCGACCCGTATTGCGTCATAAAATAACTGGAATCAACGGTATAAGGCCCCGCTCCACCCGCATAATCCGCATCCAGTTGATACATAAATTCGCTGCCTGGCGATGCCATCACAAACAACCGACCCACATCCAACCACTGGCCACTCGCCGTCCCAGCGACAACGTCCCCCTGATGCACCGTCCGTTCCCGTGTTGCAGTGTGAACAATCGGGTCCTCAACCCAGCTATACAATGGGTCTGAATAGTAGGTGGGAATCCATTTGTAGTGATCTTTACAACCACGCCAAGGCCCCCATCCCCAACAATGCGTATGACTATACACCCGCACATTTTCTTTAAACCGGTGTTTGACCGTCCCCGTTTGGGCCCATCGATGCGCATCGATCGCCACCGTTTGTTCCAAGGCATGCCCCGTGTTGGTCAACGCACCCGTTATGGTTAGAGTATTCCCAGCTTCAATTTCAGCCAGTTCATTGGTCACCGCCCCATCCAAGACCATAGCCTGCCCCGATTGAATGACCGCCGGGGTATAGGTATCCACCCATTCAATGGCTGATGCCGTATACGTCGTGTCATCCCAAGCAACGGACATTCCCGTTGCGTCCATTGCGTCATACGTATCGGGATCTCGCCAGTCGCCATCATAATACACCCACTCACCCACTTGCAGCACCAAAGGCTCGCCCGTCTCCGCATGCACCCAATCCCCCGTTGCAGTATCGCGATAATACCGATGGGTTGCCCCCGTGACCGTATCCGTAATATCCCGCCATTCCCGCGCCGAGTGCGGAACCTCAACCCGTTCACCCGTATCCCGACGGTGCCACGTTTGTGTGTCCGAATCGTAATCCAGCCACACCGTGGTCAACGTACCCGTATTGGTGATCCTTTCAGCCTCAATGGTCAAATCACCACCCGCCAATAAATAGCCGGTATTGTCCACACGACCATCCGTCTCGGCGGTACCGGTTGCGGTTATGGACAGATCAGCCGCTTGGCCATCCGCATCGCTGACAAGCCCCAAAACCGTGGGAACATCCCCAGCCAACACGACCCCATCATTGGCCACCGATTCACCCGTAATTGAAACACCCGACTGACCCACCAAGGCCCCGGTATCGGCAATTTGAATAGTCCCGTTGGCATCCAAAAACAACGAACCGGATTGCGCCAATTGCTTGGCCTGAAACCGAACCCCAACACCCCCTTCCGTACTCACCATGCGAATGGCATTGGCATACATACCCCCGAGTTGACTGCTATCAATCGCAAAGCTGGGTGCGGGACCCCCCTCGGTGGACAAGGGCGCAATCCCCGCCATCATGACCGCCGGATCACCGGATCCCAATGCCGCATAATCAATCGCATTGCGCCCGGCCACAAGGGTGGCTTGATTCGCATAAATGGCCCCATTGAGTTTAATGCCACGCGCCAACAACTCAACGCTATCCACATTGGCGTCAACGGGCAGGGCAAGGAGCCCCCCGGGTCCAACAGTAATCGTACCACCCGCTACATGAATGGCATCCAATTGCCCCTGATTGAGAATCGGTTGCCCCGTGGTTAGCGTGACACGCGGCGCATTGTAAAACCCACCGCCATTCACATAAATACCATTGGGGTTGGCCACCATAAAATTGGCCCGTTGACCATAAATTTCTGTAGGCCCTTCCAGCACCGTCTGACCGGTTCCCGTAATTTGAAATAAAATGGTCGTGGCGGCGCCATTGGCATTATTTAAATTTTGATTGATGCCCAAATAACCGCCCAACCGAGAGGCTTGCGCCGAGTCCACGTTGTTATTCACCACAACCCCAGCGTTTGGCACCGAATAGGACCGAAAATAATTGTCGGAGAATCCGGCGCCATTGGCACTCGCAATATCCACAACGGATGTCCCGGAACCAAGGGTATAAACCTGGGTATTTTTACCCTTACTGGAGTCAACCTCAATGGGCTCAAGAGCCAAGACCCACGGGGTTAATACCGTGTTTAGTATTAATTGAACCATTAACCATACAGCCGTGTAGTGTCGGATTGCCTTCATAAAAAAACGCCTCTCTTATAAAACCATAAAAACTTAAATGCTAAAAAATATTATCTAAAAAAATATTATCGCAATCTGCTTCTATTTGTCTAGAGACCTGTTGTCCGCTTGACTAATCTTATAGTTTTAACAACTGATTGAGTTCAGCGAGTAGCGGTGGGATTGCGGCATCATCCCCTTGCGCCTCTTTTTCACGAATACTGGCTTTAATCGCCTGCATGCGCTGCTTTGCATACCGATCTTGCAACAACGCTAGGCATGCGTCAAAATCCGCCACCGCCGTGGTGTCGTATTCCATCATGGACTTCGCCACATCGGAGCGAATCGCATCGGGTATAGCCTCCAAGCTGAGCGCACCGGTTGCGGTTGCCAACGCTTGGAACAGGGCTTGGTTTTGCTCAGTGTGAATCATCGCAATCTGAATCTCAGCAACCCCACGGGCGCGACAGCCTTCATCCAAAAACATCGCACACAGCACCACCGCTTCGGCCTTGGTGTATTTGGAAACGGCTGTGGGTCGAGCTGCGGATCGCTTTTTCATGCTAGGATTCACTGCCATTAACTGTATTTTGTCTTGAATAATTGTGGGGTCAATCTGTGTGGCTTTAGCGACTTGCTGAATATAATGTTGGCGCACAATTGGATCGGTTTGCCGCTGAATAAAGGGTGCAACCGCCTCAACCATGGCGCGTTTTGCTTGGCCATCGGGCTGCCCTCCTCGCATCAATTGCTTCAAACGGAACTCGACTGGATTTAAGGCCGTTTCCAATTGCTGATAAAACCCCTCCGAGCCCTGTTGGGCTAAAAAATCAGCCGGATCGAGCCCCTGCAAATCGAGCAACTGAACCGGCACATTGGCCCGATCCAATGCCTGGCTGCTTTTTGTCATGGCGGCTTGCCCGGCAGCGTCAGAATCCATAGCCAAAATAATGGTGCTGTCTTTTAATCCATCGATATGGGCATCGGACAACGCCGTTCCCATAGTGGCCACCGTATGGCATAGGCCATGCGTGTGTGCAGCCAGCACGTCCATATACCCCTCCACTAAAATGCACGACTGAGTTTTTTTAATGGCCGCCTTCGCCTGATACCCCCCATAAAGCAACCGGTTTTTATTAAAAACTAGGGTCTCCGGTGAATTTAAATACTTTGGGCCGGTATCGGTTCGGTATAATCGGCCCCCAAACCCGACGGTACGCCCTCGATGATCTAAAATTGGAAACACAATGCGATGCCGAAACCGTGCCACCAACTCACCGGATTCCGTGCGAAGGGCCAACCCTGCATCCACCAGAACGGACTCTGGGATACCCCCCCCTACACTCGCCTGCACCGAGGCTTGGGGCGTCACCCCCACGCTAAATTGATCAAGAACCGCCGGTGAAATCCCCCGGCCCTTGAGATACTCCTGAGCAGCGGAATCCGACTTCAGCGCATCCCGACAACACAACCGAAACAGATCCAACGCCTTGTACACCATGGCATAGCGATCCAATTGGGCTTTATCCGATTCGCGAAGGGCCTGATACTCCACGCTAATCCCCAATAATTTGGCAATGTGAATTACGGCATCCACAAACCCCACATGCTCCATATCACGCACAAAACCAATGGCATCCCCCGCTTTGTGACACCCAAAACAATAGTACATATTTTTATCGGCATTCACGGTAAACGAGGGGGTCTTTTCCCCATGAAAGGGGCACAGACCCACATAGTTTTTCCCGCGTTTTTTTAATTGAATATACGATTGAATAACCGGAACAATTTGAACCGCTTGTTTAACAGCCGCTACGGTGGTATCGGATAGGCGCTGATTATCCACCATGGTTGAATGGCACCGGCTCGCTATGAAATCCCAATTGAGATAAGCAATACCCGGTTTCAGCGTGAAACATGGCTTTAAAGGCCGCCTGAAGCCGTGCGGTTGTGGTCCCATTTCCCACGGAAAAGGGCGTCTCGTTGATTTGGCGAACGGGCATTAAAAACCGCAACGACGTGGTCATAAAACACTCTGAATATTGGTGAATGGTATCCAGCGGAATGACGGCTTCCCGATATCCAATGCCCAGTTCCTCGGCTAGCTTAGCCACGGATTGACGGGTAATGCCCACCAAGATTCGCCCATCCGCCGGTGGGGTTACTAGGCCAGATTCATCCACAAATACAATATTATAGGTATCGCCTTCTAAGACTTCTGGGTTAAGCCCAGGGGTTACATACAGCGGCGAGTCCACACCCTGAGGGAGCTGCTGGCGGGCCATGTAGGCGGCCACATAGTTGGTAAGCTTAACCGACGCCAGTTCGCGTTGATGCGGGTAGCTGCCCAACCACACCCCATGCTGATACAGCGCATCCGGGTATTGGGGCATGGCGGACACGTACACATAAAATTCAGCGCGTATACCCACGGCGGTGGATTCGGAAGATTGCCCGGATAAAATGAGTCGGACCATGACCATATCGGCAGTTTCCTGAGCCGCCAGCACCTCCTGAACAATGCCCTGCATCTGCGATTTGGATATAGTGGGCTGCATGCCAATGTGTTTGGCCGCTAAAAGAATGCGATCCAAATGACTGCTTAATCGAAAGACCACCGAGCCAACCGCAACCGCTGTTGAAAAGACGCGCATCCCTCGCATGGTGCCCAGCCCATCGTTTTGAATGCGAATAGCACAGTCTGCATTGGGAACGATGCCCCCATTAGAATACGACCAATACTGTGTTTCGTTTTTCATAATCGTGTCATTTAGTATAGTGGAAAATAAATACAATTGCTATCAATTAATGGTATACTTAAGAAGTAAAACGAGTTGGTGCTTCTATGATAAATACTGTTCAATTAACCAATCTAAGAACCCGGGGGATCTAAAACCGACGATGCACGATCGCTTTTCGATTACGATTCTCCGACCCAATCAGTCCCAAGCTGTTCGGGTATCGATGTCCAAATTTTGGGGCTACAGCCTTGCCATCAGCACGGTGGTCTTTGGGATTGGCCTGGTTGTATTGGGTGTTATTGTGACCCAAAAATGGAGCACTATTCAACACTATGATCGTTTAAAAGCCAAGTACGATGCTCAGCATCAGCAAGTTGAAGACTTGTCCCTCCAATTGGAAAGTCTCCAATCCACGGTATCGGCCATTATTGACACCCAGTCGTCTCTGGAAGGCATGTTGCCCAATAAACGCAACACCTACAGTAAAAAAAAAATCGCTTATAGCATTCAACAGTTTAATAATGCGTTTCGAGTCCCCCAAGATACGCCCCCGATTCAAACCCTACAACAACAACTCGGTGTGTTAAGCGACCACGTGAATACACTGGTAGACAAATACACGTATATCAATAGTCAATTTTCAAAATATCAAAAGCGCTTGGATCAAATCCCCTCTATCTGGCCCGTACACGGTTATATTAAATCCAAATTTGGGTTTCGCACCCACCCTATATTAGGCAAGCGCATGTTTCACTACGGGGTGGACATCCCCTCCTGGCTGGGAACTCCCATACGGGCCACGGCGGACGGCCGTGTGATTGTGGCACGCTATATTAAAGGATTGGGCATGACCGTAATTGTGGAACATGGGTATGGCTACAAGACCATTTATGCCCATGTTAGCAAGATTCATGTTCGCCCCAATGACCGCATCAAAAAGGGGCAGGTGATTGCGAATGTGGGCGCCACCGGATTGGTGACAGCCCCCAGCTTGCATTATGAAGTGTGGCGGTATCAAAAACGCATTGATCCGATGCCGTTTTTAAACTTGGAATTATTTGCAGCTGCGCCCAACGTGTGGTAAGGTCACGATATGAAAAAACGATCCGGTGTTGTGCAATCGATTGTGGGCCCTGAAACCGATGTTCGGGGTGTTTTGCGCAGCGAAAACGCCATCCAAATTGAAGGGTATTTTGAAGGCGAAATTTTTGTTAAAAACGATGTGTATGTGGCTGAAAACAGCACCGTCAAAGCCACCATTCGCGCCCATCGGGTGATTGTATCGGGGGAAGTTATCGGAGACATTGAGGCCCTGCAAACTGTTACTGTGAACAAAACCGGCCGGGTGTATGGCAACATTGCCGGCAATGAATTGCATGTTGAACCCGGGGGCGTGTATAAAGGCAATGTGAACATGGATGTGATTAGCAGTTACAATGACTACGAAGGCATGGCCAAATTTGTTCAATAATGTATTTATTTGATACCCACGCTCACCCCCATTTGTGTACGGACACGCCCCTGAACGCCTTGGTTGATCGGGCAAAAGCCGCTGGGTTGGTGGGCATGATGAGCGTGGCGATTGATCTGGACTCTGCCCGAGACGCCATCCAACAAAGCGAGGACTACCCGGGGTTTATTTGGCCAACGGCAGGGATTCACCCCACATCGGTTGCGGATGACGACCAGATCACCGAGCTGGAGGCGATTATTCAGGCACATGATGTGTACGCCATTGGCGAATGCGGGCTGGATTTTTATCGAGATACCAACCCGTCTGCGGGCTTGCAAACCGATTATTTTCGGGCACAATTGGACATTGCCAAACGCTACGATTTACCGGTGATTATTCATGCTCGCCATGCCGATGCCGAACTGGTTCCTATTTTGCTTGATTACCCCGATATCCCCAAAGTTATTCATTGTTTTAGCTCCCCCTGGTCCGTTGTTGAGGCCCTGTTGGACACGGCAACGTGGTTTAGTTTTACTGGCATTGTAACCTACACACACTACGACCCTGAGGTGGTTGAGCGGTTGCCCTTGCATCGCATGATGATTGAAACCGACTGCCCCTATTTAACCCCACTGAGCCACCGCGGCACCGCCAACGAACCGGCGTTTGTATCAGCCATTTGTGCTCAAATTGCCGCCATCAAATCCCTAACCCCTGAAACAGTGGCTGCGGCAACGACCCAAACCGCCATTGATTTTTTCAAATTACCGACTGCGGTTCCAGCGACTTAATTCCCAATGTTGCGTCGACTGACTCAGTACCAACAGGCCTTGCGGACCGTGCATGGCGGCCTAAACCAGGGGTTGAGTATGCAACAAAGTTTGGGGTTGTTGCTGCCAAACCAACCGTTGGCCACCCTGCATGCGGCATTGGATCGCGGGATTCCCCTGCACACCGCCCTCGTCTTGCCCCGAGGCATCCCCACCCTGGATGCCCCGATTGCGGATCCACTGCGCTATATTCGCCAACTGGATCAGCATGTAACGCACCGAATTGACACCCTCAAGCAGTTGGGGCGTCGGTTAATCTACCCGAGCGTATTGTTTGCGGGGCTGCTCGTCAATGCCGTGGTGATGCACACGGTGGTTGTGCCAAGCCTATACACCTTGGGGGACCCGCCCACGGCATTGTCTCTTTATAATCGAGGCGTGCACGCACTGGCTGCCCATCGGTGGGATAGTTTGTTGGGTCTGGGCCTGGTGGCTTCGTTGGCTGGGCCATGGCTCTGTGCGAGAATTCAACGCGTATGGGGTCGGCTCAATCGGGATTGGCACACGGCCACGGCATTAACGGGTATTCATATGCGTGTCACCCAAGGATTGCCCATTCACAGCTGCCTGCGCCATGCGGGTATTCTCCCAGACCCCAGCACACGCATTAGCGATGCCCTAGCGGCGGCATTTCAGTTAAGCCCCGTCCATCGGCACCGATTAGCGATTGGGGAGCAAAGCGGAGACTGGGAATCCCATTTAGCGGGTATTATTCACGGATTGACGGCCAGCCATCAAGACCGAATTAACCGATGCATTGCACTGATCCCGGCCCTGTTGTTGGTCATTATTGGGGGGTACATGCTCGTTTTCTTTTCGATTCTGTTTCAGCCGTTGGCTCAATCGATTCATTATTTGTAATTTCGAAAAAATCAACAAATCGACAATACATCACAGCCTCAGAAACCGTCAGACACCCAAGCAGGCCCTTCAGCAATCAATCGGGTGCCTAGCCCATGTCGAAACCAAGCCCAACGCCGAGGAACTAACAATTAACAACGGTATCTGGGTGTGTTATACTGTCTAGGTAGTAAATGTCGACAAATAAAGAAATACAGTATGACGCCTCCCACATTAAAGTCCTCGAAGGGCTGGAAGCGGTTCGAAAGCGTCCGGGGATGTACATTGGATCTACCGGAAAGCCGGGGCTGAACCATTTAATATTTGAGGTTGTTGACAACAGCATTGATGAGGCCATGGCCGGGTACTGTACCGATGTGCATGTTACGATTGGGCCAGACAACATTGTCACGGTTTCAGACAACGGTCGGGGAATTCCGATTGATACCCATAAAGAAAAAAACATGCCTGCGGTTGAAGTGGTTATGACCACGTTGCATGCCGGAGGTAAATTTGAAGGCGAAGGGTACAAAGTATCCGGCGGGTTGCACGGTGTGGGCGTATCCGTGGTGAATGCATTGGCCGATTGGCTAACCGTTACCGTCCACCGGGATGGCAAACGGTATGAGCAACGCTACGAACGTGGGCATGCCCAAGCGGCCGGTATCTTATCCGATGCGCCGGGCCAGCCCACGGGTACCGTTATTGCATTTAAACCCGATGCCACTATTTTTGATGACATTGAATTCACCCGCGAGGTCATCGAGCATCGCTTAAAAGAGCTGGCTTTCTTAAACCGTGGGGTTACAATCGTATTTACCGATTCTCGGGATCCCGAGGACACGGTTACGCATACGTTTCATTATGAAGGCGGTATTGTCGCCTATGTCGAAAGCTTGACCGCTGGAAAAGAGCGGTTGTTTGAACCCCCTATTTATATGAAGCGGGATCGCGATGATTACGAAGTCGAAGTCTCCCTTCAATACATTGACAATTATTACGACGAAACCGTTGTTTCGTTTGCCAATAATATTCGAACCAAAGAGGGGGGTACCCACTTATCGGGGTTTCGCAGTGCCTTAACCCGTGTGATCAATGCCTTTGCCAAAAAATACGACTTATTAAAAGACAAAACCAAGCCGCTGACCGGTAATGATCTGCGTGAAGGATTAACCGCCGTCATCAGTGTAAAATTAAGGGACCCCCAGTTTGAAGGGCAAACCAAAACCAAACTGGGCAACTCAGAAGTCAAAGGGATCGTGGATTCGTTGTTGGATGAAGCGTTATCGGACTACATTGAAACCCAGCCCAAAGTTGGAAAAGCCATTGTCGCCAAAGGCCTATTGGCTCAGCAAGTACGCGAGGCCTCTCGCAAAGCGCAGGAATTGGTTCGGCGAAAAACCAGTTTAGAAAGCACAACTTTGCCCGGAAAATTGGCCGATTGTTCAGAAAAAGACCCCAGTTTATGCGAATTGTTCTTAGTTGAAGGGGATTCCGCCGGTGGTTCGGCTAAACAAGGCCGAGACCGAAACTGTCAGGCCATTCTGCCGTTGCGCGGAAAAGTGCTCAACGTTGAAAAAGCCCGTTTAGATAAGATCTTGGCGAACGAAGAGATTCGGACCTTGATCACGGCTATTGGCCCAGAAGCCATTGCCAGTTTGCAAAATACTGATGCGGAAGACGTCTTGGATGCCGAAACAGTCTTGGCCAAATTGCGGTATCACAAGATTGTCATTATGACCGACGCAGACGTGGACGGGGCGCATATTCGGACCTTATTGCTGACGTTCTTCTTCCGCTATGCCCGGCCCTTAGTGGAGGCCGGGTGTTTGTACATTGCGCAACCACCCTTGTACTTAGTTAAAAAAGGCAGTGTTCGGCGGTATTGTTATTCGGACAACGACTTGGATGCGTGTTTGGACGAGATTGGGCGAGAGCGCATCAGCATTCAGCGATACAAAGGACTGGGAGAAATGAACCCCGATCAGCTATGGGACACGACCCTGGATCCGGATAGTCGGACCTTATTGCAGGTTAATTTGGATGATGCCGAAACGGCGGATCATATTTTTGCCTTATTAATGGGTGGCGAGGTGGAGCCACGACGCGCGTTTATTGAGCAATATGGCAAAACGGTGCGTTGGATTGATGTGTAACGGAGTATAGAGCATGGATAATACAGAGCATACTGGTATTGAATTAATGCCCATTGATCAGGAGATGAAGTCGTCGTATTTGGCGTATGCGATGTCGGTCATTGTGGGGCGTGCGTTACCCGATGTGCGCGATGGGCTAAAGCCGGTGCACCGCCGTATTTTATATGCCATGTTGGAGGCGGGTTACACGTCGGACAAGGCGTATAAAAAATGTGCCCGTATTGTGGGGGATGTATTGGGACGGTATCACCCACACGGTGATTCGGCTGTTTATGAATCGATTGTTCGGATGGCCCAAGACTTTTCGATGCGGTATTTGTTGATTGATGGGCAAGGCAACTACGGATCAATTGATGGCGATAACGCCGCAGCCATGCGATACACCGAGGCTCGAATGTCTAAAATCAGCATGGAAATGATCAAGGATATTGAAAAAGAAACGGTGGATTTCACGCCCAACTTTGACGAATCATTGGAAGAGCCCACGGTATTGCCCACGCGGTTGCCGGGTTTGTTGCTCAACGGCACATCCGGTATTGCGGTGGGTATGGCCACCAATATCCCCCCCCATCAACTGGGTGAATTGTTGGATGGCGTCGATCATATTATCGATGATCCTGCCTGCAGCATTGACAGTGTCATGACCCATGTTAAAGGGCCCGACTTCCCAACGGGTGGCATCATTTGTGGTACGGACGGCATTACCAGTGCGTATCATACCGGCCGAGGCAGTGTTAAGATCCGCGCCAAGGTTCATTTTGAAGAATCCAAAAAGAAAAACAAGACGGCGATTATCGTGACCGAGTTGCCCTACATGGTGAACAAGGCCAATTTGATTATTAAAATTGCTGAGCTGGTCCAAGACAAAAAGATCCCCGATATTTCAGACCTTCGGGATGAGTCGGATCGGAAAGGCATGCGTATTTACATTGAGTTGAAGCGGGATGCCCAGCCCGAAGTGGTGCTAAACCAATTATACAAGCATACGGCGTTGCAAAACAGCTTTGGCGTCAACATGGTTGCTATTGTCAATGGCACCCCCCAAACGTTGAATTTAAAGCAAGTCTTGGTACATTACATTGATCACCGCAAAGAAATTGTGGTGCGTCGCGCCACGTTTGATCTAAAAAAAGCCAAGGCCCGCATGCACATTTTGGAAGGCTTGCGGATTGCCTTGCAAAATATTGATGCGGTTATTGCCTTAATTAAGCAATCTGAAAATGCTCAAGCCGCTAAGTCTGGGCTTGTTGAGACCTTTGGGTTAACGGAAATCCAAGCTCAAGCCATTTTGGATATGCGATTGCAAAAGCTGACTGGGCTGGAGCGAGACAAAATCGAAGACGAATACCAAGCCTTGATAGTTACCATTGCGGATCTGGAAGATATTTTAGCCAACGAATCCCGAGTGTATGGCATTATCAAAACCGAAAACCACGAGATTCGGGAAAAATACAACGATGCCCGACGAACCGTAATTGGGGATGCCATTCAAGACGTCAACATTGAAGATTTAATTCCACAAGAAGATGTGGTGGTCTTGGTGACGAAAAAAGGCTTTCTGAAGCGCATGCCGCTGGGCTTATTCCGAACCCAGTTGCGGGGTGGCCGTGGGGTTGGCGGGATTAAAGTCCGGGATGAAGACATGATTGAGCATGTGTTGGTGGTCAACACCCATGACTTTGTCTTGTGTTTTTCTAGTGAGGGGCGCGTATTTAAAATTAAAGCTTATGAAATTCCCGAAGCGTCTCGACAAGCCAAAGGCGTGAGTGCGGCGCATTTTCTTGCCTTGAACGATGGGGAAGTGTTAACGGCTATTATTCACGTGGCGGACTTTAACACCGAAGACAGCTTGGTGATGGTGACGCAGAAAGGCATTGTGAAAAAAACGGCCATAAAAGCGTTTATACACTTCAAAAACCGGGCCATTGTTGCCATTCGGTTGGACGATGGGGATACCCTCAAGTGGGTCCGCCGGACGGATGGCCAGCAGGATGTGTTGTTGATAACTGTGATGGGCATGTCAATTCGATTCAACGAGTCTCAAGTCCGCGAAACGGGCCGATCCTCGCGAGGGGTTAAGGGCATTAACTTAAAGCCTAACGATGCGGTTGTGGCGATTGGAATTATTAACCCAGAAGAAGAAAAAAGTTATGTGTTAATCATGACCCGGTACGGCTACGGCAAAACAGTCCTTATTTCACATTTTAGACCCCAAACGCGTGGCGGTGTGGGCGTTCGGTCCATTAAATTTCGGGTCTCACTCAACGATGACCGTGTGGTGGATGCGTTTATTACCAGCAAAGATGACGAGTGTTTGATTGTCACAGAGAAAGGGACGATGTGTCGGCAGTTGATTAAGTCCATCTCAACGCAGAAGCGCGAAGCGCAGGGCGTTCGGATTATTAAACTGGATGCCAAGGATAAGGTTACCGCAATTGCGATGATTGAGGCCGAAACTGAGGAAACCGAGCACGCTTGAGTTGTTGAATTCTAATCCTGTATAATAACGTCAGTATTTAATAAAAGAGGAGGATGTTAACATGAATGCTATTACAGGAGGAGCAGGAAGTTCAAGAGGAGTAGGAAATCCAGGAGGAGCAGGAAATCCAAGAGGAGCAGGAAGTTCAAGAGAAGCAGAATACAGCCCGTTACCACACCAGACAGATCAAAGCCGCCTATCAACTAGAGACAAAATGTGTATGGGTGCTCTTGTACTTTTAGTTTTTGTAGTGAATGAGGCTTATCTTGGTTTTGAGCTTTGCGTTGACGATGTTCCAGACCCCTTACTCTTTAGGTACAGGATCAACACTGATGAGAAGGGTGAAATCGTTGACGAATTAGTAGCTCATGGGTATCTAACGCCGAAACCCACCGGTGACGGATTCAATCCAACTATGAAACTTGTCGATTCTCTACCCAAGGATAAAAACCTAGCTGAATCACTAAGCGAACTAGGCATTGACCCGGACGACCTCAAGAGCAATACTTGTAAATGCACCCTATTAGAAGCTGGGCTGTATGTTGGTACAGGACATTCTATAGAAGCGTGTCCTCCTTATCGTCCGACAGAAGCTCATGATGCTCCGTGTGCTTTGAGGGAGCAGCAACAGCTTTTGAGGGAGCAGCAACAGGAGCCGCCTAGAGGAACAAATACCACTAGAGTTTTGAATTACCTTGGCCAGCTCATAACTGGAGAGAACCGTTCATCCTCAACTATAAAAAGAAATGACACTAGATTTTTGGATTACACTGGCTTGTCCATAACTGGAGCGAACCATTCATCCTCAACTAAATAAAACTATGCCTATGAAAACGCTTTGAAAATAATCGATGCGTTGTGCCCACCAAAGCCCAAGGAATTGGACAAGACATGGGTTAAATTATCTGCGGATTGCTTCGTATTGGGAACGTAATTCAAATCACACTCCGGATCCGGATTGTCTAAGTTAATCGTTGGTGGAACCGTCTGCGTCAACAACGCCTGGACCGACGCCACCGCTTCAATGGCCGCTGCAGCGCCCAATAAATGCCCCGTCATGGACTTTGTAGAGCTAATGAGTAACTGACTAGCCTGATCCCCAAACACGCGCTTAATTGCCTTTGTTTCCAAGGCATCGTTTAATTTTGTGGAGGTACCATGCGCATTGATGTAGCCAATCGCATCTGGCGAAATGGCCGCATCCGCTATCGCCGCCTGCATCGCACGCGCGCCCCCTTCACCCTCCGGAGCCGGTGCCGTAATGTGGTACGCATCCCCCGAAGACCCAAACCCCACCACTTCAGCCAAAATGGTTGCGCCACGCGCCTGGGCATGCGCCAGCGACTCAAACACCAACATGCCCGCACCTTCCCCCATCACAAACCCATCGCGGTCCACATCAAACGGCCGAGACGCCCGCTTGGGGTCATCGTTTCGGGTTGATAACGACCGAGCGGCACAAAACGACCCTACCCCCAAGGGCGTTACAACAGCCTCTGACCCACCGGTAATCATCGCTGTTACCACCCCATCTCGGACCAACTGAAACGCTCGGGCCATCGCATGAGCTGCTGACGCACACGCAGTGACTGACGCTGCGTTAGGGCCCTTAGCCCCTGTTTTAATGGACACAATGCCCGCCGCCATATCCACAATCATCATGGGCACCGTAAATGGACTAATCCGGCCCGGTCCCTTTGTCGATAACTGGCGCACCGCTTCTTCCAATACTTCAATTCCACCCATGCCCGAGCCAATCTCAACCCCGCACATCGGTGCAATTGATTCAATATCCAAACCCGATTGCTGAACCGCTTCCATCGCAGCCACAACCGCAAACTGAATAAACCGAGCCGTTCGGCGCAACTCTTTGTTATCAAAGTAAGCCGTGGCGTCTAAATCGCGAACCTGGGCCGCAATTTGCGTTGTAAACGCGCTTGCATCAAACGCATCAATCCGATCCACACCCGATTGACCGGCACAGAGTGCCTGCCAATAGGTGTCCACCGTATTGCCAATGGGCGTCACAGCACCCATCCCTGTAATGCAAACGCGCTGTTTCATGGATTACTGATTGTCAACAATGTATTGAACAGTGGATTCAATACTGGTTAGCTTTTCAGCTTCATCATCGGGGATGTTGGTTCCAAATTCATCTTCCAACGCCATAACCAATTCCACAGTGTCTAGGGAATCTGCGCCCAAATCCTCGATATACCGCGCACCCATAACGACTTGCTCTTTATCAACTTCCAACTCCGTTGCAACAATGTCGCGTACTTTTTCGAAAACTTCTTCTTTTGATGCCATGTTTACACTCCTTTTTTTTTACATTACCATTCCGCCATCCACATGGATGACTTGTCCCGTTACATACGATGCGTCAATGAGAAACGATACAACACCTGCTACATCGTCCACATGACCCAAGCGTCGTGCTGGAACCCCCTCTATTATAGTTTGCAACGTGGATTCCGGCAACGCTTTTGTCATGTCCGTATCAATAAACCCCGGTGCAACCACATTGACCGTGATGCCTTTCGCCCCCAATTCTTTGGCCATGGACTTGGCAAATCCAACCATGCCCGCCTTACTGGCTGCATAATTGGCTTGCCCCGCATTGCCCATCGATCCAACAACCGAGCCCATCATGATAATGCGCCCAAATTTTTGTTTTAACATCGGCCGCACACACGGCTTAGTCATATTAAACGCTGAGATTAAATTGGTCTCAACAACGTTGGCGAAATCCTCGGGCTTCATCCGAAGCAACAAATTGTCCTGGGTAATTCCGGCATTATTAACCAAAACATGGGGACCACCCAAAGCCTCGGTTACGGACTGAACATACGCCTCAGTCTCTGAAAAATTGGTGACATCCACCGCCTGCCCATGCACCTGCGCACCCGGAATCGCTTGCAACTGAGCCAGCGCCGATGTTACCGATGCCTCAGAGCGCCCACAAATGGATACCGCAAACCCTTGCGTGACTAAATGCATGGCAATAGCCAGGCCAATGCCGCGCGTTCCCCCAGTTACAATGGCAACTTGTTGACTCATACGCTCACCACCTCCGCATAATTTTGAATCGATACCTCAGGGGCAATTTTTTTAACCAAGCCCGTCAACACTTTTCCCGGCCCCACTTCATAAAGCGTGTCCACTTGATCGGCCATCGCACGCACACTCTGGGTCCATAAAACCGACGATCGCACTTGTTGGGACAAATTGTCTCGCAACGCCTCCGCTTCAAATTCCGATTCCGCTGTTCGATTCAAAATAATGGGAAACGCCGCATCTTGAAATGGAACATCGGCCAAATACGCCGCAAACTGCTCAGCAGCCGGCGCCATGAGTGGCGAATGGAAGGCCCCACTCACCGGCAACGGCACCACCCGCTTGGCACCCGCAGCCGTCACCGCCTCACCCGCCGCCGCGACTGCCGCCCGTGTACCGGACATCACCCACTGATTGGGGGAATTATAATTGGCAATCACCACATCATCAAGGCCCGCAACCACCGACTCCAACACCGACTCCTCAATGCCCATAACCGCACTCATAGCCGAATCCGCCGATGGATATGCCGCGGCCATGGCCTCACCGCGATAGGCAATCACCGCCAAGGCCGTTTCCAAGTCATACACACCAGCCGCATAATACGCCGTTAATTCCCCCAAGCTATGCCCCGCAACCACCGTGGGCGCTATCCCTGCCTCAGCCATCACAGTCAACCACGAAGCCGACACCAAAAAAATGCCCAACTGCGCCATCTTTGTTTGCTTTAAATCCGCTTCTGGGCCATCAAAACAGACCGTTTTAATGGGTATCGACAGCCAATCTTCGGCATTGTCCCATAGGGTACGAACCGATGCATGCTGCGCATACAAATCCCGCCCCATACCCACCACTTGGGACCCTTGTCCCGGAAATACAAATCCTATTGCCATAGTATCACTCCTGCTCCCCAGGTAAACCCGGCGCCAAATCCAATAACCACTACCACATCCCCCGACTTAAACTGAGCCGACGCTTCGGCCAACCCAATGGGAATCGATGCTGCGGATGTGTTTCCATACCGATCAATATGACACACCATGCGATCCGCTGGCAATCCCAATTTTTTGATCGCATGGTCCATAATGCGTTGGTTGGCCTGGTGGGGAATAAACCAATCCACGTCGGATACCGTCAAGCCGGCTAAATCCAACACTTCCAGTACCGACGGGACAACACAATTCACCGCAACTTTAAACACCGATTGCCCATCCATGTCGATGTACGGCGGGTCATTGGGCAAGGATAAAATAGACCCGTGCGCCCCATCCGCATGCAAAGCTGTGGCCACAACGCCACCCGTATCCACACGACCCAACACCACGGCGCCGGCACCATCCCCAAATAATATACACGTACTGCGGTCCGACCAATCCACCCGATGGCTCAGCCGATCCGCCGCAATCAACAACACACGCTGATACCCCCCCGATTCAATTAACCGCGTCACCACGTCCAACCCGTACACAAACCCCGAACACGCGGCGGACAAATCCCAAGCCGGACAGGAACCCGCACCCAAGGCCACCTGAACTTGCGTCGCCACGGACGGAAATCCCCGATAATCCGGGGTTGTCGTCGCCACCACAATCATATCCAAATCCTGAGGATTTAAACCGGCTGATGCCAAGGCTTTTCGGGCAGCCTGCTCACTCATATAGGTGGTGGTTTCATGCTCACTGGCCAACCGCCGCGCATGAATCCCCGTACGTTCAACAATCCAATCGTGGCTGGTATTCACCCCCCGATTCACAATATCCTGATTGGTGCATACCGTTTCTGGCACATAAGCCCCAACCCCTAAAATGCCGGCCGAATGCGTCATGCGGACCCAACCGCTTCGGTAATTTCATCAATCATATCGGTTTCAATGGCATGCGCAACGTTTAAGATCCCATTACACATGGCCAATTCGCTGGAAGATCCATGCGAAATAAACACGACCCCATTCACCCCCAGTAAAGGGGCACTCCCATAGTTGTCTTGATGATACCGCGCTTTTAATTTGCGCAATACCGGAGCCATCAATAAGGCCCCCAAAGTAGCCCGAACCCCTTTAATTTCCTGTTTGAAAAAATCAAAAAAGACCTGTACGATGCCCTCGCCAAATTTCAGCAAATTATTGCCCACAAACCCATCGCACACCACCACATCCGCATGCCCATTTAACACATACTTTCCCTCAACATTGCCCACAAACTGAATGGTGGCATTCGCCGCCAGCAACGCGTGCGCTTCTTGGGTCACTTGATCCCCTTTTTCCACCTCTTCCCCAATATTAAGCAAGCCCACACGGGGATTGGGAATGTCCAACACATCTTGGGCAAAAAAATGGCCCATCACCGCAAACTGATTCAAATGCGTCGGTTTGCAATCCACCGTAGAGCCCATATCCAACATTAAAACCGGACCCGTGTTGCCCGGCAAAATCGTACCAATGGCCGGCCGCTCAATGGTTTTGATACGACCCAAAATAAACGTAGCGGCCGTCATCACAGCCCCCGTATTACCCGCCGAGATAAAGCCATCGACGGCTTTGTCCTTAAGCAGCTGCAACCCCACATGAATGGACGATGATTTTTTCTTTCGATACGCATCCACCGGAGCATCCTCCATGGTAATCACATCGGCCGCTTCCACAAAAGACATCCGAGGATGCTCGGACCACCCACAATCCAAGGCATCAACGGCTACCTGTTGCCCAACTAAAACAATATGAATATCATCCCGCAACGCAAGGGCTTTTAGGGCACCTTTGACGGGGTTCTCGGGCATAAAGTCCCCGCCCATGGCATCCACAGCAAGTGTGATCAAGAACTAACCCTGTGTTTTAGACTTAACTCGAATAACCTGTCGGCCTTTGTAATACCCACAGTGTGAACAGGTTGTGTGGGTTCGAATACTTGCGCCACAGTTGGAACACGTGGTTACCTCGGGGGCAACCGCTTTCCATGCGGACCGTTTAATGCGCTTTTTTGATTTGGATCGTCTCTTTTTTGGTACTGCCATATTTCACTCTCTATTTTTTTACTTACGTCTTGTTAATTTTAAATTAACTTTACTAATACACCAATTAAACCCTATTTTATGCTAGTTTGTCAACGGTTTTAGACCCAAGCGGCATCCGTTACTAATGAATTGGTTTTGTGCAACCCCTGTATTTATGCCATACTAACATCCGCATATGGCTCACTATTTTGCAGAACAATCACAGCTTTCATCCAACACCCTTCAGCTCCCCAAAGCCGATTACACGCACCTTATGGGGAGTTTGCGGCTTCAAATCGACGAGCCCTTGCGTATTGTTGTGGATCAACGCATCGTTTTAGACACCGTCGTTACCGCCATCAGCAAATCCAGCCTATCGTTTACGTGCCTGCAAGAAACCCCCGTTCACCCCCCTGCCTATTCGATTGATCTAGCGTTATGTTTAACCAAACACGATGCCTTTTGTGAAACCTTGCACCACTGCACCCAGCTCCCTGTGTATCGGTTTATTCCGCTAATCTCGGAGTATAGCGTTCCCCAGCTTTCCGACCAAAAACTGCCCGACAAACTCCTGCGGTGGAATCGAATTCTAAACCAATCCAGCTGCCAATGCGAGCGCTTGCACCGCCCCAGCATTGACGCGCCCCAACCCTTTCTTCCCTGGGTTCAAGCCGCTACCATTCAATGGCAATCCTACGATTGTGTTTTGTTTTGCGATGAAACCAAGCCCCAGCAGACCCTGGGCACCCTTCGGCCCATTCGTGCCAAACGGATTTTAGCGATTATTGGGCCTGAGGGCGGCTTTTCCGACGCCGAACGCACCGCAATGGCCCAAACATCGGCCACCCCCATTGCCCTGGGACCCACCATTTTTAAAGCCCCTCAAGCGGCGTTTTACGTAGGCGCCGTGTTGCAACACGAACTAGAAAATTACCTGCCAACATAGTACACTGCACACTGAAGGGCGTATCTCGTCGCGCACATTGTGTTTCAACTTGAACTCCCACTGTGTGAGGAAAGTCCGGACTTCGCAGAGCAAGATGCCGCCTAACCGACGGACGGCGCAAGCCGATGGACAGTGCCACAGAAAACTACCGCCTACGGACCGTGTGTCCCGGTAAGGGTGAAAATGTGCGGTAAGAGCGCACAGATCTCGCTGGTAACAGTGGGCTCGGGTAAACCCCATCTGAAGCAAGGTCAAATAGGGCACCAGAGATGGCTCGTCTCACTAAAGTGCCGGGTTGACTGCTAGACGCTGCGCGCAAGCGCAGTTCCAGATAAATGACGAGACTCGACAGAATCCGGCTTATCGCGCCCTTCGCATCACAAACCAAACCCACTCGCTATGGTATACTAATTGCCGTGTGGGCTCATAGCTCAGTTGGTTAGAGCATCCGGCTCATAACCGGCAGGTCCTAGGTTCAAGTCCTAGTGAGCCCACCAGCCGAGCTTGTATAGAACTACTTTGATTGTTGAATCATCCGCATCAAGCGCTTGCGGGTTCTCCAATCAGCCTGCAGCGTGTTCACCACATCCAAAACAACCCCTGGACATGTCGGGCTTTCTGGGTTTTCCTCCTTCAAGTATAGCCGAATAATGGCATCGTAATCATATGTAACCCCATCCGATGCAACCACTGGATTGCGCATTAGCTTACCGGATATGGGGCATGTCACAAACGACCGATTGGGATCGGACTCTGAAATTGCGTCAACCGAATAAACAATTGGATGTGGAATGCTATTTAATAACACAACAAGCCCCTAATATAACAATGACAATACAACTATTTTAATTCTCTCAAGTTGAACATAAACTGTCAAGAAGCCGTTTTTTCGTTTGTACCCATACCGCGTACATTCATGGTATGATTAGCCCTAGAATGATTCTGTTTACGCACACGGATTCTGGGGTTGGGGATCGATTTTATCAACGCCGTCGGCAATTGGCTAAAAAAGTCGGGTTACCGCTTATCTTAACAGCGGTTCCCACACCCTTGGGCCATCCTATTCCCTGGGTGCATGTCCATACACCCATTCATCAAGACCCCCTATTTTTATATCTTACCGGCATTAATCAACCCGGATGCGTGCTGTACTGCGATGCGGACACAGACTATTTGTTTTTACCCAAGCAAGATCCCAAGCATGAATTTTGGGAGGGCCATCGGCTCAGCTGCGACAACCCTGACGATGCACGCAATGTGCGCACTTACTCCGGTATTGAGCACATCCGCGATATCGCTGGCTTGTATCCATGGATCCGCGATCACGCCAACACGGTTGGCTGCCACTGGCATGCCTCAGACAGCAGCCCCATTCCCGATTACTTATGGGAGTTCAAAACAGCACTGACCGCTCAGCACCCCGATTGCATGATTACCAACATTCAAGAGGCATTGTGGCCGGAACGCTTTGTGTTGGATTCCATTGACCAAGCGGACTTTGAGCATGCGTATCAAAAAACAGTTGCTGCCTTTGCCGCCGTGCAATCCAAGTGGTCGACGTTTGCCTCCGAAACGGACTTAGCGGGGGCCTTAATTGGCGAACTGCTCAAAACAACCCCTTATGGACTTAGCTTCCCCCCCATTGTGGCCAATGGGGCCAATGCCACAACCTTGCATTACTCAGCCAACCATGCACCTCTGGATCCCAAGGCTCTGGTTTTGCTGGACTTTGGGTTGCGATGGCGTGGTATGTGCAGCGATGTCAGCCGAACGGTCCCGGTATCCGGCACCTTAAACCCGCTTCAAGCGCGCTTGCATGGCATTGTTGAAACGGTCAAAGCCAGCACCACGGCGTTGGCCAAACCGGGCGTCACGATTGATGCCCTCAACACCCATTGTTGGGGGGCTATCCAGCACGCTGTTCAAACAACCATTGTGGCTCATGGCGGCACCGTGACCCAAGACTATGATCAACGGCCCCATAATGTGGGCCATTTAATTGGCTATACCGTTCATGATGGGGACCCCGCACGCAGCTACAAAGATAAGCCCTTGTCCGCCGGCATGGCGATCACGATTGAGCCTGGGTTTTATGGCCATGTTCGCATGACCCTGGACGGCACCGTGTATGAAGAAACGCTGGGAATTCGGATCGAAGATGCTGTGGTGATTTGACAAATTTATTTTGATCAAATAAAATACACTATATAAAACTAAAAAATAAATTTAGTATAATTTTTTATATTTTTAAAAATTATAATTAAGTTTTTTTAGGAAAATTTAAAATTTGATACGGGGAGAATCATGCTTCCATGTCTTGGAAAAATACTTTTCGGATGCTGTCAGAATCCATCTAGTTATATGGCACCGAGAGAGGAAGTTATGGAATATTCTAAGTCGCGATTAAGTTTTGCTACTTTAAGTGATGCAGTGACTATGTTTTGCAACTTCAAACCCATGGGGTTCGAGCAGGGTGACTATTTAGAAGTATCAGCTTTTGACAAAGAATTAGAATTACAACTAAGAAACCTACAAAAAAATGGGATTTCAAAGAAAACAATTGACTTTGTGAGGGATGCCATAAACAATGCACCTAACGAAATAACTAAAAAAAACATTGTAGACAACCTACAACGGTATGCCGAAATTTGTGGCTCCCTGCTGAAGGACATCCACACTTTTAAAGTAATTAAAGGTCAGTTTCAAACAAAGTCTAAGTTAAATGATGATATTTTGGGTTTCATACAAGCACAACTTTCTGCCCCCCCCATTGTGGATAACCGCAAACAAATTCAGAATGCTGCTTATGCTATCTTGGTTCATAAACAACTATCCAACGATGGTATAAAGGCCCCACTCAAAGTGATTACCCATATACTCGATTATGTTGAACAACACCAAAATCAGACTGATCATGTTGGTGTAATTATGGACAATTTAGGCTGGTATGCCTTGGCCTACATATATTGTGAACGCACTGATAAAGATGAACTCTTCGATAAAATGCGCATTACTGTTATCGTTGGCTTAAATATGAACTTCGAATCAAAGTTTTTGCTTAGCTGTAAAGATTATAAACAATTCGCTTCATTATCATTTTCACAAGTAGTCAATAACACTGTTAATGGAGGAACCCGATACAAGAATATTATTAACTGGAAGAGTCTTGGCTATGATGCTCCAAGAATCTCCAGCGACGATAGCGCACACTCTTTCTTTAGCCTTTGACACACCTATTTTATTGACAGTTTACTGTAAACAATCAAGTTGTTAGGGCTAATCCAGCACCATGCTTGGCAACTGATGACGATCGGCTTCTGAAATCGCAATCTCAGGCTCGGTCATCCGCTGCGCAGCCATCCGATAATACACTTTGGGCGGCGCCCCGAGTTTAGTCAGTTGATTGGATTCCATCAAGGCTTTCAAATGCCGAAACAACGCTTGCGGCGAAATACCTAGATTCTTTTTTATTTATAGTTTACTGTAAACTATAAACTATAAACTATAGCAAGTCATCGTCTAAAAACTGACTTCACCGTCAATCACGACGCAATACGCACCACCCGATCCCCCTGTTGGTGATACCGCTCCTCGCTTTTGGGGCACACAAAATACCCATCCGCATCAAACACCATGCGAATACCCCCCGCACTCATCCAACCAATACAATGCCCCGGATTGCCCACAATAACCGCATAATCCGGCACATCATCCACCACCACAGCACCCGCACCAATGCACGCATACCGCCCAATCGTCACCCCACACACAATCGTAGCATTCGCCCCAATCGACGCCCCCCGCCTCACCACCGTCTTGATGTAATACTGCGTGTCCGCCTGCGGAAATTCGCAGCGGGGGTTTTTGATATTGGTAAACACCATCGAGGGCCCACAAAACACATAATCTTCCAAAACAACCCCCTCATACACCGACACATTGTTCTGAATCTTGCACCCATGACCAATAACCACCCGGCTGCCAATCATCACACTTTGCCCAAATACACACCGATCCCCAATCCGAGCCTCCGCATGAATCACACCAAATGGCCCCATACTAAGCCCCGCTCCAATGCTGGCTGAATCTGAACAAATTACCGTTTCATGCATCCCTGTCATTGTACTTTCCTGGCTGAGAATTATAGCAAACAATGCGCTGGGCAAACAAGCCACTCACCGACCAATCAATCGGGCTCGGCGACTCCCAATGCTGTGCCACAGCCGCGCACACCGCCGCTGGATCATCGGCCACACACTGAATCCGTGGCCCAATCAATTGCGCCTGCTCCCGAAACCGTTTGGCTGTCGTTTGCGGACCCGTTCCCGGAAATACCAGCACCGTCCGCCCATACAACGCCGCCTGCTCATTGGCCGTACCCGCCATCCCAATCACAACGCCACTCTGCTCAATCACCGTGGCCATGTCCTGGGTCCACACCGCCGACGGGGGGGCAATCGCACGCAATCGACGCGCATCCAATTGCGGCGGGGCCCCAATTAACAGCTGATACTCCCCCAAACAATCCGCTAAATGTGCGATTATTTTTTCCAAATTGGCATACGCTTCATCCCGAGAACCCGGCAATATCCCAATGTAGCGCGGACCAACCGGTACCGTGTCCACCGGCGGAGACACCGTCATCACCGGGCTGCCCACATACGCCGCAGAAACCCCAGCCACACGCAAATCATTGGCCGTTTCCAGGTCTCGGGGAAAGACCCGCTCACACCACCGCCGCATGAGCCAACACTCCAACCAACTGTGCCGCATAAACCGATGACTCTTGGCGGTGGGCAAAAACCATACCGATCGACCCAAGGCCCATCGCGTGACCACCAAGGCCCACACATCCCCCACAACCACCACCTGATCCACACCAGCCAATGCCTGACGAATGGCATCCCGTTGCCGAAACACTAAGCCAATTAAGCCCGCGCTTACATCCCCCACCAATTGACGCCAAGAGCGCACAAACCCGCCACTGGGGAGCACCGGAAATGTGGCCGCTGGACGCACCCCCACCCGGGCATAATGCGCCCCATCGCCCACCAAGGCCACCGCAACAACGTCCGCTTGACCCGCCCACGCCTGGGCCATGGCTGCCGCAATGGCATCTTCACCATACCCGTTGGACACCAGCCCGATCATGCGAGAATGGCGTCGACCGCTTGCCCAATATTGGGATAATACGGGGTCCCCGGTGGACACGCCGCATGCGCCGCCCGATCTTCGATTAAAATACCCGTAACACCCGCCCGTTGACCCGCTTCCACATCGCTGACCTTGTCCCCCACCATGTAACTACTGGCGGGATCAATCCCGTGCCGCTCAATGGCGGTTATCAGCATGCCCGGATTGGGCTTTCGGCAGTCACACGCTTGCGAATAGCCCGGCACCACACCCGCTGTGGGGTGATGCGGGCAGAATAAGGTATCCACAATTTCAATTCCTTGGGCCAATAACATGGCCAAGAGCCGATGCTGCCGAGCCCAAAACCCCGATTCGGTCATCAACCCCCGGGCAATGCCCGATTGATTGGTGACGATGATGCATAAAAATCCAGAAAAACTCGCTTTTTTGAGCGCTGGAATCGTTGTGGGCAAAAGGGTCATCGCCATCGGATCTTCGCTGTATGGCACATCCTCAATCAAGGTGCCATCGCGATCCACAAACAAGGCCTTACGCAACGCCAAGTCGGTAATCCACCCACTCACACATCATATGCAACGCCATAATATGCGTCTCCTGAATGCGCGGGGTATCGGGATGGGGCACATGAATGCTGTAATCCACCATGGTGCGAATGGCGCCGCCGTCTTTACCCGTTACCCCCACGGTGCTCACACCGGCTGTTTGGGCGGCTTCAATGGCTGCCAGCAAATTGGGCGAATTGCCACTGGTACTAATCGCAAAAAACACATCACCGGGCTGACCCAAGGCCTGAATTTGCCGGGAAAATACCGCTTCAAACCCATAGTCATTGCCAATGGCTGTTATGGCCGAGGTATCCGTCGTTAAGGCTATGGCCGGCAATGGCTGACGATCTTTTAAAAAGCGACCCGTAAACTCAGCCGCAATATGCTGGGCGTCCGCCGCAGACCCCCCATTGCCGGCCAAGAGCACTTTATGCCCCGATTTCAAACACTGAAACACCTGCTCAGCGACCTGAGCGAGTGCCTCAAGATCCAAACTTTGCTTGGCCACAATGCTCGCAGCCAGACTATTCGTAAACAATGTTGTCTGCACAGAATCCGTCATGTGCTTGTTATTGTACCATTTTTTAAATTACCTTCTGTAACGGCTTAGGCCTCCCGACGGCTACACCCATAAAATACCAACACCCCAATAGCCACACCCACAAGGCTCAGCACGTGCCCCATCGACAACACCCCCCACACAAACCCCAACTGCGGATCCGGCTGACGAAACCACTCACACACAAACCGAGCCAGGCTATATGCCATTAAATAGATAGCCGCCAATTGACCCGGTTTCAACCGAAAGAATCGGTGCACAGCCCAAACCAACACACCCACACCAAGGCCCTCTAAACCCGCCTCATACAACTGCGACGGATGCCGCAACTCCGGACCCACGTGCGGAAAAACAAGGCCCCAGGGCACCGTTGTCACCCGCCCCACCAACTCACCATTAATAAAATTGCCCAATCGCCCAAAAAATACACCAATGGCTCCCCCAAAACTCAACCAATCGACCAAGTGCAACCACCGCACGCGCTCGCGCTTCGCCACCCACGCCGTGGCCACCAACACCCCCAAAAGCCCGCCATGAAAACTCATACCCCCAGTCCAAACATGCAAAATCGCCACCGGATGATGCATATAATACGCCCAATCATATAAAACAACGTAGCCCAATCGCCCGCCAAGAACGATGCCAATAATCAGTGCGGTGATCCACGACAAATACAGATCCAAGTCCCATCGCATTTGCCGAGTCACCGGCCGATACAACACCCAGGCACTCAGCCCAATACCCAACACATACATCACCCCATACCAATAAATAGCCACCGGGCCTAGTTGAATCGCCACGGGATTAATAGCCGGAAATACCATGCTCCTTATTATACAAATATACAAACTGAAAAACTATTAGTATACTGATAGTGACTATGACAACCAGTTTCATTGTATTAGCAGCCGGAAAAGGCTCCCGCATGAACAGCGATTTGCCCAAAGTCCTGCATCCATTGCATGGCAAACCCCTGTTGCATCACATTCTGGACACCCTGCAATCCCTCAACACAGACACTGAGCATCGCTACCACCTCGTCGTGGGCTATCAAGCCAGCGCCGTTCAACGCGCTACCCAAGACTATTCCATTCAATACAGCACCCAACACGAACAGCTAGGGACCGGCCACGCCGTCCAACAAGCCCTGACCACAACCGTGACCCCGGATGAACACACCGTCGTTATTTTACCTGGGGATTGCCCGTTAATTTCATCCCGCACGCTGTTGAACTTACTCAACACCCATCACACAGCATCGGCCGATGCAACGGTGCTCACCACCCAACTGCCCGACCCCGGGGCCTATGGGCGAATCATTCGCAATGCGTCCGGCGATCTGATTGGCATTCAAGAAGCCAAAGATTGCAGCCCAGAGCAATTGGCCATCACCGAAATTAATGCGGGGATTTATGTGTTTAATCGTGCCGCATTGGTGGATAGCATTCAAACGCTCACCTGTGCCAATGCCCAAGGCGAATATTACCTGACGGATGTGATTGGCAATTTGCACACCCATCACAGGACGGTATCCAGCGTGTGTACCGACGACCCCACTGAGGCTATGGGCGTCAATACCGCTGACGAATTATCTGAATTGGCAGCAAAATACAGCCCCAACCAGTAGACGGTTATTTCCAATTAACGGTATAATTGAAGGCTAAACGTTTGCATTAAATATTGAAGGAGTGTGAAACAACATGGCAGAGCCACTAATGAAAGGAAAAAAAGGATTAATTTTTGGTGTTGGCAATAAGCATAGTATTGCCTATGGCATTGCCAAAGAACTGTACGACCATGGCGCCGAATTGGCTTTCACCTATGCCGGACCCGTGATGGAAAAACGTGTGCGCCCCGTAGCCGAATCCTTTAATTCTAAATTCTTAATGGAATGCGATGTCACCAGCGATGGGGCCATTGATGCCGTATTTTCAGCGTACGAGTCCCAAATTGGCCAACTCGACTTCATTGTTCACTCCGTCGCCTATGCACAAGCCGAAGACTTAGCGAACAATTTTAGCGATACATCCCGCGATGGATGGAAGCTTGCGCTGGACATTAGTGCCTACTCCCTATTGCCAATGGCCCGTTGGGGGAAAAAACTCATGCCCAACGGCGGATCCATTTTAGCCCTAACATTTATTGGCGGCGAAAAATCCGTTCCGTATTACAACGTCATGGGTGTGGCCAAAGCGGCTCTTGAATCCAGTGTGCGGTACTTAGCCGCTGAGCTGGGGCCCCAACAAATTCGGGTTAACAGCTTATCCGCCGGCCCGATTAAAACATTGGCTGGAAAAGGCATTAAAGGCTTTGACTTATTATTAAAAATCAATGAAATGCGTAGCCCAATGCGTCGGAATATTACCCTAGAAGAAGTGGGTAAATCGGGACTGTATTTGCTGTCTGATTTATCCACAGCGGTGAACGGGGAGAACTTGCATGTGGATGGCGGCGTTCACAGTATTGCCGCTTGCGAAGCCGATAAAGAACTCGCCAAACTATAGCATAATGATCCGCAGCCTCCGTCATTGGCGTGGCTGGGTTGCTGCGGGCTTAATCCTGGGTTTAATCAGCGCGACACCCACACTCCCCATTCCGAGTACAGCCAGCGTGGCCAATACAGCGACTGATCTTGTCTGTTCAGGCGCTGGATTTGGCCCCAGTCACGGCGGGATTTGGCTAGCCAAAAAAACACTTCAAGCCCAAACAGCAACAGATAGCCTAGACGCTCAGACTGTGCGAACCAGCACACATGCCCATGGGATGACCCCAACCGATCACCGATTCCATGCGGCAACCCCCAGCTGCCCACGGACAGCCGGGCCCGTATATGGGGGGTATGCGGACCCTGTTCGGATCACCCACACCCGAGCCCCGCCCGCTTAACGACGCTCAATCGTTTTACTGGAATAATTTGGAGGGCGTTGTATGATTCGCACGTATTTAGAAGCACCGTGGGTGCATGGTTTAATAATGTTACTGTTAGGATGGAGCCAACTGGCACACGGAACCCTAGACCCCATTGTGGTTACAGGGATCCGAGAGTCGCAAAATCAGCATGCCGTTGCGGGTGCTATTGGGGTTGCCAATTCAGACGATATTGCACACGTGATGCCCAGTCATCCCGCTGAATTGCTCAATCGGATCCCCGGCGTGCACGTCAACAACTTAGGGGGCGAAGGCCATATGACCGCCATTCGGCAACCCATCACAACCCAAGGCGTGTATTTATTTTTGGAAGATGGTATCCCCACACGCCCCCCCGGCCTGTTCAATCACAATGCCTTGTATGAAGTGAATGGGGCACACGCCCACCGGGTTGAAGTGATTAAGGGCCCTGGATCGGCGTTGTATGGCAGCGATTCCATTGGGGGCATTATTAATACCATCACCCAACCAGCCCCGGCTGCTATGGCAGGGTCCCTCAATCCCGAGTGGGGCAGTTATGGCTGGCGCCGGTTCCTAACTAGTGTGGGCGGGCCCATCACCGATTCTTTGGGCATTCGAGTCAATGCCAATAGCACCCAAAGCACGGGCTTTCGAGACCATGCGGCGTATACCCGACACAGTGGCAGCATTCGCTTGGATCACGCCCTTGGCCAAACCACAGATGCCGTCACCCACATTGCCTACACGTCGGTCCAGCAACGGGGCGTATCCGCATTGAATGCCGCCGACTATCACCACCGGCCCCATCACAACGATTACCACAACAGCGTGGGCCGACGCGATGTGCAAGCATTGCGCATTTCAACAGCCATTACACACACCCCTAGCCCCCACCAGGAATGGTCCATCACGCCCTTTTTTCGCAGCAATCGCATGCAGTTGATGCCCAGCTGGATGCTGGGCTATGACCCCAATGATCGGGACTACCGTTTTCAGTCGTATGGCGCACTGCTTAAGCACCGGTACCAAACCGCTGATCACTCCCGCGTTTTGATTACCGGTCTGGACCTGGACTATACCCCATCCACATACACCGAATACCGATTAACCAACGAATCGCAGGGCTCTGTGATTGTCAACACAACCCAAACCCCCACCCGAAACTATGACTTTCGGGCCAATCAGCTCAGCGCATCGCCCTATATCCATACCGAGTGGCAACACCAAAACCTACGCATCATCGGCGGATTGCGTTACGATTATTTTTCCATTGACTATACAGATCGACTCACAACCCCGCAAACGGCCATGCATCAGCGCCCACGCTCCCAAGTCCGAACCTACGCCCAAACCAGCCCAAAGTTCGACGTGATCTACGCCCTATCGCCAAACCACAGCACCTATGCCACTTACCGACAATCGTTTCGAGCCCCCGGCACCGGAGAATTGTTTCGGTCCGGCAAGAGCCTGCAGACGGATCAACTCAAGCCAGTTCAAACGACCGCTCTGGAAACCGGTATCCGTGGCCGCTTTACCCCGGCCCTCACCTACAGTGCCGCCGCCTACCACATGGTGATTAACAATGATATTCTCACCATAACGGATACAAACACACGGCGCACGATTAACGCCGGGACAACCGTACACGATGGGCTCGAACTGGGTCTTAACGCCCAGCTGAGTGCCCAATGGCGGCTGCACACGGGGGTGGGGCTGAGTCGACACTATTACCGATCATTCGCGGATAAAGACGGTAATTACACCGGCAACACTGTGGCCAGATCCCCCATCACCACAGGAACCGCTGAGCTGCAGTATCAACCGGTTCATCACGCCAGTATCACCCTGGAAGGCGAGCACGTGGGGGGCTACTATGTGGATGAAACCAATACGGACCGCTATCCCGGGCACACCCTTTTGAATCTGCGCGTCCAGTATCATGTGTCCAACACGCACACCCTCTACGGCCGCATGATGAACCTAGGCAATGTTCGCTACTCAACCTACACCAGCAAACAGGTTGGCCCCAACCGACCCGTAACCTATCGGCCCGGGCAACCCCGAACCGTTATTATTGGCCTAAAATCCAAATTTTAATCGCATGCGACGGCACATCACCACACTCAGTTCGCGTTGGCACCGGTGGTTGGGCTGGACCGGCGGCCTTGCGTTATGCGTATTTGCCGTCTCCGGCATGTTGCACCCCATTATGACCTGGACAGGACCCAAACCAGTCACCCATCGCCCCCCAACGGCCGCTATCGCTGGAACTGCGGTCACCCAACTGGCGCATTGGCTGAATCAATCCGGCCTTGCGCACGCCCGTCTGGTCAAACTGGTCCCCACACACACTGGACTGGCGATTCAAATCACCCAAGATCCGAACCAACCCCGGCACTACATAAACCTAGACACTGGGCAGAAGCTCCCCGAGTCTACGGATGCCGAGTACGCCGTTTGGCTGGCCCGCCACTACACCGGTCTCAGCGATGCCCCCGTAGCCAGCATTGGCATGCAAACACAGTTTGATTCGGCCTACCCCTGGGTCAATCGCTTATTGCCCGTTTATCGCATTACCTTGGCCCATGACCCCCCAACAACGGTGTTTATTGACACAGAACTGGGCGCCTTGGCCAGCATTACAACGCCATGGAAAACACGCTTACAGGGAATATTTCGAGCCTTACACACCTGGCAATGGTTGGATCGGTTTAATCAGACACGCATCATTCTGATGAGCGGGCTACTGCTGTCGTTAATTGGGCTGAGCCTGTCGGGCATTGGCCTCATTGTTGGCCTGCGCCGAAGCACAATCCCCCTGCGCCGCCGCCTACACCGCAGCCTCTCGATAGTCGTGTGGATCCCCTTGCTTATGTTTTCCAGTAGCGGGTTTTACCATTTGCTACACCATGGGCTTTACCCCCCAATGCCCGAACGAATTCTGGCTGAACCCATGGCAATAGCGTCCATACCAACTCCCCCCGCACACCAATCCCAATCCCCATTGAGCAGCATTAGCCTAATTCAAGGCCCAGACCATCAGCTGTTGTATCGGCTGGACTCCGGCACCCAAAAACCCGCTGAGTATGTGTCCCATCGGGGCACCGAAGCCCCCATGAGCGATGCGACGCTGGTTGAGTTTTACGCCAACCGCTACATGAACCATGCGCCTATTATGGGTATAAAACGCCTAACTCGATTTAGCCCCTTGTATGATTTTCGGAATAAGCGACTCCCCGTCTTTCAGTTCACCTATGCCGACCGACATCTCTTTATCGATCCCAAAACAGGCACTCTGGTTGAACAGCTGGACCGTGCAGACCGCTACGAACGGTTGGTGTTTTCAAGCCTTCACAAATGGAATTTTTTAACCCCTTGGACCGGCCGGCCCGTACGGGATGCCCTCATGATTAGCGTACTCGGGCTTAGCATCATCAGTGCCGGTCTTGGGTTTTGGTTACTGTTGAAACGTTAGGGACCGTGCGGAGGGCGTGGCGTTAGAGCAGACGCTACAAATCCAAAAATGCCAAAAAACGTGTTGCAAATGGTCACAACCTTTATGAAAATCCGGCGGTTTAATCATGTGTGGTCGGGGTGACAGGATTTGAACCTGCGACCACTAGTACCCCATACTAGTGCGCTACCGGACTGCGCCACACCCCGTTTATTCTGGTGGTTGACCCCCAGATTGTTTGGCCGCTGCTTTTTTACTGGCCGGCTTAGCGGATCGCTTTTTTTCCGCCGGTTTTTTAGCTGCTGCTTTTTTGGCCACTGCTTTTTTGGCCTGTTTATTCTCCTGTGGAGCATGCGACCCTGATTTTCCGGATAATAAATCATCCGCCAACCCTTTAAACGTCTCAGCATCCAACGTCTCTTTCTCCATCAGAAAGGTGGATATCGCCACCAAGACCGATTTGTGTTTGGTTAACAATACCTTGGCTGCGTCATAGTTTTTTTGAATAAGGGACTGAATCGCCTCGTCGATTTGACGGGATGTTTGATCCGAATAGTCTTTGGAATGATCCGAATAATCCCGCCCCAAAAAGACATTCTGAGACTCTCGACCATATTTGCGCGTTCCCAACTCGCTCATGCCGTACAAACACACATACTGACGCGCGAGATCCGTGGCACGCTCAATATCATTAGAGGCCCCTGACGTTACCGTTTTAAATAAAAGCTCTTCCGCAATTCGACCCCCCATTAACACCTGTATTTTTGCCTCAATGTCTTCATTAGACACCAAATAGCGGTCTTCGGTGGGCAACTGCAAGGTATAGCCCAAGGCCATCCCCCGAGGCAAAATGGTCACCTTATGGACCGGATCCGTACCCGGAATCAAATGCGCCACCAGGGCATGCCCCACCTCGTGATACGCAATAATCTGTTTTTCTTTATCGTTCATAATGCGGGATTTGCGTTGTGGACCCGACAATACGCGCTCCATCGCCGCTTCTAAATGCGTGTGTTCGATTTTCAGGCAATCCGCGCGCGCCGCCAGCAACGCGGCTTCATTGAGCACATTGGCCAAGTCCGCCCCCGTAAACCCAGAAGTCGCACGCGCCAACACGGATAACCGACAGCTTTCATCAAACTCTTTGCCTTTTGCATGAATCGCCAAAATGGCTTCTCGGCCACTCAAATCCGGCTTGTCCACCACAATTTGCCGATCAAACCGCCCCGGGCGCAACAACGCAGGGTCCAAAATATCCGGCCGATTGGTGGCAGCAATGACAATCACCCCCTCGTTTTTGCCAAACCCATCCATTTCAACCAACAATTGATTCAGCGTTTGCTCCCGCTCATCGTGCCCGCCACCCAAACCGGCACCCCGTTGGCGACCGACCGCATCAATTTCATCTAAAAATACAATACTCGGGGTTTGCTTCTTGGCTTGGGCAAATAAATCCCGAACCCGAGAGGCCCCAACCCCCACAAACATTTCCACAAAGTCCGATCCTGAAATACTAAAAAACTGAGCATCGGCCTCACCGGCAACCGCCCGAGCCAGCAATGTTTTGCCCGTTCCCGGGGACCCCATTAACAATGCCCCTTTCGGGATTTTTGCCCCAATTTTCACAAACTTTTTGGGGTCTTTTAAATAATCCACAATTTCCCGCAACTCTTCCACGGCCTCATCGGCCCCCGCCACATCCCCAAAGGTAACCTTGTCGGCATCATCCGTTTGTGGCTTCGCTTTGGTTTTGCCAAACGACATCGCTTGACTGTTCATGCCCTGCGCTTGCTTGAAAATAAAAAACCAAAAGACAGCAATTAACAAAAAGGGGAATAAAGCCTGAATCAACAACCCCATGATCCACCCCGAATCCGACGGATTAACCGTCACATCCACCGCATTGTTTCGCAAGGTTTCCATAAGTGAATCGTGCTCAATAAAATACGCTTTGTACGTTTCCCCCGACACGGCCGTTTCAATGATCAACCGCTCCGATGGCCGAATCACCACCGAGGCCACGGTTCCTTGGTTCACATGATCTAAAAAGGTTGTGTACGAAATTAACCGAATTTCTTTGGGTGGAAATAAGTAGCTGCTCACCACTGAAAAAATAATGAGCGCAATTAAAAAATACCACAAACCCGCTTTCCAATCGGGACGCTTTCGCTTACTATTTGTATTTGCTTTTTGTGGTTTTTTAGCCATACTAGTCTCTAGTTTAAGCGATATGATCTAAAACAACAACTTTAATCACTCAAATCCAAGGATTTAAAAAACCGTGTGGCATCGGACTGAATGGCTGCTTTTTTTGCATCCGTCATCCGATCATACGTCTTGTACATCATCCCCACACGGGGATTGCCCTGCAAATAGTCCCGATTTCGAGCTAGAAAATCCCAATACAAGTAATTAAACGGACAGGCATCTGGCCCCGTTTTTTCCGTCACCCGATACCGACACTGCTGGCAATAATTGGACATTTTTTGAATATAGCTGCCCCCAGCCGCATACGGCTTGCTCGCCAACAACCCCCCATCGGCAAATAAGATCATGCCCGTCACATTGGGCATCTCAACCCATTCGTACGCATCGGCATACACAATCAAAAACCACTCGTTTACCGCTTTCGGATCCAGACCCGCTAATAGGGCAAAATTGCCCAACACCATGAGGCGCTGAATATGATGCGCATACGCATTGCGTTGGGTCTCTCGTACACAATTTGCCAAGCAGTTCATGCCGGTTTTGCCGGTCCAATAAAAGTCCGGCAACGGGCGCTTCGCATCCAAGGCGTTGCACTGGGCATACTCGGGCATCATCCGCCAGTAAATGCCCCGAACGTACTCCCGCCACCCCATAATTTGACGCACAAAGCCCTCGACGGCATTGAGGGGCGCCTCCCCCCGATGGTACGCATCCACGGCTGCCATAATACACGGCAAGGGGGTTAACAACCCACAATTCAAATAAAAACTAATATGCGAATGATACAGCCACGGCTCACCCTGAACCATGGCATCTTGATAATCCCCAAACTGCGGCAACCGATGCGCAATAAAATCTGCCAACACGGCCTGAGCCTGCGTCTGGGTAACCGCCAAATACATCGGCTCCAAATCCCCAAAATGATCCGGAAAGCGCTCCGCAACCATGGCCATCACCGATTGGGTCGTCGCATCCGGTTGGGTCTGCCACGGGGGCGGAACCCCGACCCCTGATTTTAAGGGCTTTCGGTTTTGGGCATCGTAATTCCATTGCCCCCCCACAGGCGCATCCCCGTCCATCAAAATATTATACTGCTTGCGCATGTCCCGATAAAAATATTCCATACGCAATTGCTTCCGGCCCGATGCCCATTGGTCAAACGCATCCAACGAACACAAAAACCGGGTATCGTCACGAATAGCCACCGGAACCCCAAACGCCGTTGCCCACGATTGCACCTCCACCAGCACCCGATACTCCCCTGGATGAGTCAGCACAATGCGATCACACCCCGTGTGCGCCAACGCACGGTGCACTTCCCCCCGAAATGACCCGGTGTTGTCTGGGTCATCCAACTGCGTGTACACCACCGTGTAACCAGCCGCCCGAACCGCATCGGCAAAGTGCCGCATGGCTGAAAATAGAAACGCTAATTTCTTCTTGTGGTGTTTGACATAGGTCGCTTCGTCCCAAACCTCCGCCATGCACACGACGGTTGTGGCCGGATCGGCACCCGATAATGTGGCGATATCCAACGATAATTGATCCCCAAAAATAACACACAGCGTTGTCATACGGACTCGGCGTTCATACGCTGAAATGCGGCTAAGGCTGACGCTCGGGTTTTCTCTAAGTCCAGACAGGGTTCCGGGTAGGTGATCCCCAACTGAACGCCGGCACTGGCCAACACCGAGGCTGGCGCCGTCCATGGATGTGCCAAATATTCGGTAGGCAACGCCGCCAATTCCGGAATATACCGGCGAATATACGCCCCATCGGGGTCAAACTTTTGACCCTGAAGCACGGGATTAAACACCCGAAAATAGGGTGCCGCATCGGATCCGCTGCCGGCCACCCATTGCCAACTGGCACTGTTGTTCGCCGGGTTGGCATCCACCAAGGTATCCCAAAACCAACGCTCCCCGTGCCGCCAATGCATCCGCGCATTTTTAACCAAAAACGACCCCGCAATCATCCGCGGTCGATTGTGCATATACCCCGTTTGCCACAACTCCCGCATCCCAGCATCCACCATGGGAATCCCCGTTTCGCCCCGTTGCCACAGGTCCAACACGACCGGATCTTCTTGCCAAGGAAACGCATTGAATTTAGCTTGTAAATGGGTATGTGGCAATGTGGGGTGATGATGCAACATATAATAGGCAAACTCTCGCCATCCCAATTCGGTGCAAAAATGGGCCCGCTGTTTGTTCATGGATGACGCATACACGGCATGCCACAGTTGATTGGGCGACACTTCCCCAAAGTGCAAATGGGGGGATAGTCGAGACACACTGGGCTCTGCTGGAAAATCCCGCCGGTCTTTATACTGGTCCACCTGCGTATCAACAAACAGGTTGAATCGGCGATGCGCCCCCAATTCGCCAATATCCCAATGGGGAGCTAGGCTCAGATCCCACCGAGTATGCGGCAATAAATTCAAGGCATTGATGCTGGGCAAGGCCAACGAATCCGACTGATAGCGCACCGACTGAGGCTCGGGAATGGGCCGTCGGGGGGCGGGCGCTTCTAGACACCCTCGTTGATAAAATGGCGTAAACACCCCATACCGGGTGCCATCGGGTTTCACAATCGTATCCGGCTCCCACAACAGCGACCCGCTGTGCACCGAAACCGCAACGCCGCGCTCGCGAAGGGCCTCGGCCACGTGTGCATCCTGAGCCACCCGCCATGGGGTATAGTCTCGGGTCCAATGCACCGCCGTGATCTGTAAGCGCGTCACGAGGTCCACCAAAATAGCCACCGAATCCCCCATGTACACCGACAAGGACCCATTGAGCCGCCGCTGCAAATCCGTCAAGCTGTGATGTAACCACCACCGACTGGCCGCACCCGGGGCATGCATGCCGGCAGCGGCATCATCCAAAATGTAAATGGGCAGCACCGAACCGTGCTTAGCCGCCTGGGACAAGGCCGGATTATCCGCCAAACGCAAATCTTGCCGAAACCAGTGAATGGCCCGCTTGGGTGCACTCATCCGTCGTCTGCCCGCATTTTTTTGCCATGCTTAGCGGTGCGACCCGATACCCGTTTGCGCCACAATCGAAAACTGGATGGTTTTAAGTGTTTACGCATGATCGCAATAACCGCCGATTCGGTCACACCGGTGGCCGCTTCAATGGCATCAAACGATGTTTTATCACACCAAGCCATGCCAATAATATCGTCCACTGAAGCCGGGTCCGTGGTCATGGCTGAATCGGCAATCCCTGCCAATCCCAACACTGGCCCGTATCGGCAGGTGTTAGATTTTCCACCACGTTTATTAAGCATTCAGCCGCATACTTCGCTGTAAACAATTGATCACTGGGGACTCGTGCCTGAAATGGCTTGGACAAGGCACTATCCACAGTACCCGGGTGAAGCCCCACAACAATGGCCTGTTTATTCACCCGTTGCATTTCAATGGCCGCCGTTTTGATAATCATATTCAGGGCCGCTTTCGATGCTCGATACGCATACCACCCACCCAGGCGATTGTCTGAGACACTCCCCACTCGCGCCGATAAGGCAGCAAATACCGATCGGTTGGTTTTGGATAGTTTGGGCAAAAAATATTTGGCCACAAGCGCTGGAACAACGGTATTGGCGTGCAAGATCCGATTCAACTGATCCATGGACAGGGCCGCCACCGTTTTTTCTGGCATCAAGTCCCCGTCGTGCAGCATCCCCGTTGCCACAATAACGGCATCGAGGGGGCCATCTTGGGCGGCAATCTCAGCCACTTGGGCAATAGACGCTTCATCCGAATAGTCCACCCGGTGGACCTGGGCGTTGGGTGGCGCATCCGGACTAAGCTGACGGGAAAATAATCGCAGTGTCGCTGTTGGGTATTGGGCGGCATAGCCATGGGCGAAGGCTTGGCCGATAGCCCCAGAGGCACCCACAATTGCGATTGTTTGTGACATAAGATGTGTTTAGTTTAACACATTGTTTTTATTGTTGAGCAGCGAGTATAACTGCCCCAATGCCAACAGGAAATCCTAACCCCTTGGTCGAAGCGCTGGAAGCATTCCTTTTTTGATATAAACACCCCGTTTAGTGTAAACTATATAGACAATGAGTAATATACCGGGTATCAATCCCAGCGCGCTCCCTAATGCGCAATCTGGGGCAAAAAAAAGCCAAGCGGGGCAAGAAAGCATCAAAGGACTTTCTGATGATATGGCCGGAGTTCTAGCCGCCGGAAAAAAAGCGAATTTGAACCCAGAGTCTGCCGCCACTATCCAAGGAAAAACGCCTCAGCAGCAACGCCCACAAGGCCAAGAAGAAACCATGTTAGCCGCTATGGCCGCCTTGGATGAATTAATCAAAGAAGAGAAGAAAGAAAAGTCCAAGAAAAAAGAATCCTTTTCTGATAAACTTAAAGGCTTCAAATCCATTCGCAATCAATTGGACGGTGTTCAATTAAACAACCCAGAAGAACAAGCCATTGTTGAAGAATTTATGCGAAACTACGATACAATATCTCGAAAATACAATCAGCTTCAGCAAGCCAAAGATCAATTAGAAGCACTCAAAAAAAAGAACGAAGATTCTGATACATAATGTTAAATCAAGAATCCCTTCGCAAACGGATGAAGCAAGACGAGCTGCGCAAACAACTCGCAGCGATGAAAGAATTTAATAGCCGATCCAAACAATTTTTGCGCCTCCTAAATTTTGGTTTAAAAACGACAGAAGATGAAATCAAACGCTTAATGCGCCAAAATGATACCCTGCCGCCTGGCCAGCATTCATTGGACATCATGACCGTGGATCTTGGGGATACAACCATTGAAACAAACCGAGGCAAATACAGTACCTCCATGCGATGGGAAGACAATTTGCCCGATAGCGACCGAGGCATCATCATTTAGCGTTGTCCGATGCCAGTTACAATTCATCCCAATCAAGCATTACCCAATACCGCTGATCTGAGCGATATCCCCGGCGACAAGTCCATATCGCATCGATTGGCTTTGCTGGGCGCCTTGGCGGATGGACCTAGTACCATTCACAATTTTCTGCGCTCAGACGATTGCTTAAACACCTTGGCCATTATCCAACAATTGGGTGTGCCCGTCACCGACACCGACACAGCCATTACCATTCACGGCGTCGGTCTGCATGGCCTTCGGCCTGCCAAAAAAGCCCTAAACGTGGGCAATTCCGGCACTGCCATTCGCCTACTAACCGGCGTGTTGGCTGCCCAAGCCTTTGCCAGCACACTCACGGGCGATGCCTCCATTCAATCCCGACCCATGGCACGGGTCACGCAACCGTTGGCCCTCATGGGCGCTCGTATTGACTCAGACTACGCCCCGTTGCATATACCCGGGGGTGCGGTGTTATCGGGGCTTGATTACACATTGCCAATCCCCAGCGCTCAAGTCAAATCCGCCTTGCTCTTTGCCGGACTATACGCAAACAGCCCCACCCATATTCACGAACCCATCCCCTGCCGCGATCACACCGAACGGCTATTTCAGCATTTTCACATTCCCCTAACCCGAAGCCAAACCACCATCACCCTAACGCCGCCCACCCAGATCGCAGCACCCACACCGCCCATTGTCGTTCCGCGAGACTTATCTTCTGCTATTTTTTTCATCGCATTGGGCCTGCTGACTCAAAAAACCTGGACCTTCGAGTACATTGGCGTCAATCCCACACGCCGCGCTGGATTGGATCATCTCATGGCTATGGGTGGTCAAATTCAGTGCCAAGCATCCGACACGGGCACTGAGCCCACCGCCACCCTAACCCTACAACCCAGCACCCTAAAATCGGCTCCCATTGCCGCAGAATCCGTTGCCAATTTAATTGATGAAGTTCCCATTTTAGCCATTACCACCCTATGTGCCGGACAACCCTTTCGCATTCGCGATGCCGCCGAACTGCGCGTCAAAGAATCCGACCGGTTGGCCACCATCGCCCAATTGGCCACGGCACTGGGTGCCACCGTTCGGGAATACCCCGATGGCATTGATATTGAGCCGCCAACTGCATTTTTAGACTTTGAATACGATTGCCACTTTGACCACCGCTTGGCCATGAGCGCGAGTATCGCCGCCATTGCCACCGGCGTTCGGGCAACCATTCACGGCTGTGAAAGCATCCAGACGTCTTTTCCCACATTTTTTACTCTGTTGGATACCCTCGGGATAGCGTATACTAGGACATAAGTATGTTACGCATTGTATCAGAGGCACTGGAATCAGAAATTAAAGCATTGCATCAACGCAATACCGCCAGCCCGGCAATATACAAACAACTAACCCAAATGGCCAAAGCCATTCAAACCCATGGCGATCGTGCCCTGCTGGACTACACCAGTCAGTTTGATCAATGCACCTTTGGCTCGGGCCGGGAGTTGCTCGTGCATGATCGGCAATCCGCCTATGATCAAATATCCGACACGGCCATTGCCGCCATTCAACGGGCCATTACCAACATTCGACACTACCACCAACACCAAGTTCCCAAAAATTGGCGAAAATCCGGTGGCCCCGGCGTCCGTTACGGCGCCCAGTATCGGCCCTTAGATGCCGTGGGCCTGTATGTGCCCGGTGGGCGGGCCCCCTTGGTATCCACCGCAATTATGACCGCCGTACCAGCGGCCATTGCGGGCGTTCCTCGTATGGTATTGGCCACACCCCCACGCCCGGATGGCACCATTCATCCCGCCATTATTGTTGCGGCTGATTTGGCCGGTGTGCATGAAATTTACAAACTTGGGGGCGCCCAGGCCGTATTTGGGTTGGCCTATGGAACCGAGTCCATTCAAGCGGTGGACAAAATTGTTGGCCCCGGCAATCAATACGTCACCCAAGCCAAGCAGATGGTCTATGGCACGGTGGATATTGATAAACCGGCGGGCCCCTCCGAGGTCTTAATTGCGGTGGAGTCCATCGACTATGCCGCCCGTGCTGCTGCTGATTTGCTCTGCCAGTTGGAACACGACCCCTTGGCCGTCGGCTGCGTGGTCTCCACACAATTGGCCACCCTGCAAGCCATTCGAACAGAAGTGGTGCACCAACTCCCAGAGCGCAGACACCGAAAAACCATTGAAGCCGCTTTGGCTCATGCGGCATTGTTTCACGTGAAACACACTCGGGAAGTCTTGGATGTCATTAATCAGGTGGCGAGTGAGCATCTGGTCTTGTTGCGGGACGACTTTGAGGATTTACTGCCCCAGATTCGGCACGCCGGTTCCATTTTTTGCGGCCCCCATACCCCCGTCACAGCCGGCGATTATTATGCAGGCCCAAACCACGTATTGCCCACCAGTGGATCGGCACGCTTTGCCTCCCCGTTGGGGGTTATGGACTATATGAAATACAATGCCATTTTGGCTTATGAACCCACCGCCTTGGCCAACGCTGAAGATGACTTGGCTGTTTTGACCGACTTGGAAGGCCTTGAGGCCCACTTCAATGCGGTTTCTGTTCGGTTGTCATGACCCCTGCACCGCTGGCTACACCCCGGATTCTGGGGATTGTTAACGTCACTCCGGATTCGTTTTCAGATGGGGGTCACTATCTGTCTGTGGAGGCAGCCTTGCGGCATATTGAACGCTTAATCCGAGAGGGCGCGGACATGATTGACCTGGGGGCTGAATCCACACGCCCGGGGGCTGAACCGGTATCCGAAGCGGATGAAGCGGCACGGTTATTGCCAATATTAACCGCCTACCGCCGGCATTTTGATACCCCCTTTTCAATTGATACCACCAAAAGCGCCATTGCGGATCTGGCGTTGCGCCATGGGGCTGCGTATGTGAACGATGTGAGTGCCTTTCGCAGGGATCCAGCCATGCCCTCCGTCATTGGGCGCCATGGGGCCGGGGCGATCATCATGCACAGCATTGGCACGCCCAAAACCATGCAAACCAATCCCCAGTATACGGACTTAATGGGGGACATTATCCAAGTCCTCACCCAAGCGAGTGACCAAGCCACGCAAGCGGGGGCCACGTCTATTCTCGTGGATCCGGGGTTGGGCTTTGGCAAAACGCTGGCCCACAACACCCACATTATGCGCCATTTAAGCGACCTAGCGGTGTTGGGGCACCCCATTTTAGTGGGGCCCTCACGCAAGGCCATGATCCGACATTGGGTGGGAGATGCGGGGCTGGTGACGGGCACTGTGGGGGCGGTCATTGCCGCCTATACCCAAGGAGCGACGTGGTTTCGCGTCCACGATGTGCAGGCCGTTCAATCCGCTTTAGCGGTGGCTCATGGCTGCTTGAGCGACGTCCCCGCATGATAACCGCCGGGATTGCTTTAGGCAGCAACGTGGGGAATGGTGAGGCCCATATCCAGACGGCCATTGCGGCACTGGATCAAGCCGTTGATATCACCGCCAAGGCCCCGCTGTTTGAGACAGAGCCGGTGGGCATGGCCGCACACACGCCGGTCTTTATGAACACCGCCGTTGCCATTGAAACCGAAATCCCCCCGCTGGAACTGCTGCGCCATATCCAGGCCATTGAAGTGGCTATGGGGCAAGCCGTCTGTAAACACAACGCCAACCGCATCATTGACCTGGATATAATTTTCTATGGAGACTGGGTAATCCACGATCCGAGTTTAACAATCCCCCATCCGCGGTTCCGGACGCGCCGCTTTGTGTTGGCGCCCTTGGTCCACATTGCACCGGACTGGGTGGACCCGGTGTCTGGGCAATCGATTCAAGCGCTATTCGAGGCACTCGCCGCGTGACCCGTGTGATCACCCCGTCTGATTTGCCTCAATTGGCCATTGATTGGATCCCGGCTGTGCGCCGCCATCGGTTGGTGTTGTTTTCTGGGCCGATGGGTGCGGGAAAAACAACGATAATTGCGGCCCTAGCAAAGGCCTTGGGGTGCACGGATTGGGTGCGATCCCCATCATACACCTGGGTCAATCAGTATGCCATCCACAGCGAGCATCATACCGGGCCGTTGTACCACTTGGATTTGTATCGGTTGGACACCGTATCGGCGGTGGAATCGGTTGTACACCATGTGGATCTAGCGCGCTATATTGAGGATTTGGATGCCCTGTGTTTCATTGAATGGGGGGAGCAGTTGCCCGACGCCTTGCTGACACGCCCGCCCTTGCGCATCCACCTTGACTATGGACAGGCCCTGGATGAACGGGTAGTATGGACACACGATGGTATTGGTTGACACCCCACTGTGTAATTTTGATTGGCAAGCGCCGGATTTTACCTTAGCGGATCCGACGGGTCGTCGGGTAGCCTTGGCGGATCAGTGGACCGCTTCAGCGGTCTTGGTGGCCTTTATTTGCAACCATTGTCCGTATGTTCAACGCATTGCGGACCGATTGGCCGCAGATACCGCTATCTTGCGCTCAGAAGGCATTGCGGTGTTGGGGGTGATGAGCAATGATTATGTGGCGTATCCGGATGATGCGCCGGACGCCATGCTCCAGTTTGCCCAGCAGCATGGGTTCGAGTTTCCCTATTTGGTAGACGCTGACCAAGCGGTGGGGCGCGCGTATGGAGCGGTATGCACCCCGGATTTCTTTGGGTTTAATGCCAATGGCGGGCTGCAGTATCGGGGCCGATTGGATGATGCGCGGGCCGCAGAAAACCCGGCGCAGCGAGTCCCGGAATTGTTGAATGCAATGCGCCAGATTGCGGCAACGGGCCGTGGCCCCGAGACGCAACACCCCAGCATGGGGTGCTCGATTAAGTGGCGGGAATAAGTGTATTGCTTTTAATTTTCGGGAACAATCTGCAAGACTTGACCGGGGTAAATGGTCATATCACCGTCGATAGTCCCACGGTTGTTTTCATATAAGAAATTCCATTTTTTAGGATCGTTATAAACGGTTGGTTGAGCAGCAATTGAATTCAAGGTATCTCCGGGCTGAACCACATAGGTTTTTGGTGCTACGGGCTCGGCTGCTTTAAGCGCTTGGTTTTGACTGGCGATTTCGAATTCTAGGGCGGCTATTTTTATTTCTAATCGTCTATTTTTACCTTCTGAAGCCGTGTATTGGGCACGTTGCTGATCCAACTGTTTTTGAAGACGGTTGGCTTGAGCCGCTAATGCATCTCGATCAGCCGTTTTCAAACCGGCTTGTTTCTGGGCCTGCACGGTGTCTTCTTTAGCAATCGGATAGTACGCATAGAATCGGTCTAGCTCTTTTTTTGCTTTTTTGTAATCTTGCTTGTCTAAGTAAGCAACCCCTGTGTTGTAATTTTCTTGGAGTACCTGATAGTGATTGGGCACCCAGGTTCCCATGCTCATGGCAGCGGCTTCTGCCATTATTGCATCGGCGTTGGCTTTTTCTTTTTTAATTTGCACCTGCAATTCTTGATCGCTACAACCCGTTAGAATCGCCATTGCAACAACCAGTATTCCGATAACCTTTACTTTCATTATATGTGTCCTTGCATTAACGCTTATAAACCAAATAAGTTAAAACTGAAAAAAATGCTTGGCTCCCCCGGTCGGATTCGAACCAACGACCCAGCGGTTAACAGCCGCTTGCTCTGCCAACTGAGCTACAGGGGAACAATCTCAGGCTTATTTAGTGTATCGATTGTATGAGTTTCTTGTCAAGCATCCCGAGTGTTGGGTATGATAAGTAGATTGCGGAAAGGTGTCCGAGTGGTTGAAGGAGCACGCCTGGAACGCGTGTATACAGGAAACTGTATCGTGGGTTCGAATCCCACCCTTTCCGCCAGATATGCGTTTATTACGCACAGCCCTCTCACAAAATAACACAGTTTCTGGTATGTTATTATTTCAGAACTATCGGCGGATCAAAAAATTTGAAGGATATCTTTGAATGAAACTTTATCCTAAATTTGTTTCTAGATGGTTACTATATTATTCAACTCGTCAGTGTCTCCAAAAATCTAAACTTAGCCAAGCAATTGGTGATGATTACAAACTTAAAAACAAAAAAAAACGGTTTTATTGGCTAAGGGACGCTGGCTTTATGGGTGATGATAACGTGCCAATACATTTGTTATTAATCCTCCGCTCTCAAAAAGTCAACGATATCGATAATTCTATAAAAATAATCACGGGTAGCAAGATTGCTCGATACGCCGCCAATGTGAAATAAAACTGGAATGACAGCAAACCCTCTTGGCACTTTTAATGCTGTTACTTTATCTTGAATCTCAGATATAATCTCTACGCCTAATTCTCGGCGTTTAAATTTGAACTCACAGACAAATAAGTTTTTTGTCGTCGTTTGAATTAAGAAATCAATTTGGCAACCGGATTTGGTCGTCGACTTAGACTGCCTAAATGGACCACTCGCAATAATATCCGCCGGATTGATGCCTATGCTTTCCAGTAGTGCCTGTCTATTTTGCAAAAGCAACTGTTCTAGCTGCAAGCCACTGTGCGCTTCAAACCCAGGCAAGCTTGATATAGCCGTATTCTGAAATCCATTTAAATCGATTTTATTTCGCTGAGGCTCTATAAGCTTTAAATAGAAGCGCATATAAGGATCCGAGATGCGATACAGGCTCTGTTTGAGTGGTTTATTGGTTTTAAACGACCAAAGGGTTTGTTTGGATACAAAGCCAGCAATAATTAGATGTTCCATAACACTGCTTAAAGTACCGCTATGCGGGAATCCTGTAATTTTGCGCACATCAGCGAGTGTTTTCATGCCATCTTTTAGGCTATCAAGAATTTTTTTATAAGAAGCACCTTTGCCATTAAATAAATCGTGGAAAATGCGGTCAAATTCTAAAACCAACACGCTATCTTTTTCAAAGCACAACTGTTTTATTAAATCATCTGCTGTTTGGCCAGGGACAACTTGTTCTAAATACCAGGGAATACCGCCTAAAATACTGAGTAATTTGTATGTATCATAATCAGAGCCTTGAAATCCTGATATACGGAGTAGTTTATTTGCCTCTGCAATCGGCAGTGGCTCTAAAGTAATCGTTCGATTAATCCGTCCAAAAAATGCCGTGCTTTTTAGGATATTTTCTTCTATCCATGTCGATACCGACCCACAGAAAACAACCATGATCGGGAGTTGCTGTTTATCCCACCAAGCTTTGAGCTTGGGAATAAAACTGGGGTCTTTAGCGCCCATCCATGAGATTTCATCAAATAAGATGATGTCGCCAGATTTAATATGGTTGCTTAAATGTTCAAAGGCATCCGTCCAATCTTGGAATGTAAACGGTGGTAGCTTGAGGTGGGTTGCAAGCTGGCGTGCAAAATGATCGCGCTGGCTTTGGTCATTCATGCCTTCTTGTGGTGCAAGCCCCGCAAAATCCCAAAGTTTATTTTCTGAACAGGAAGCGGCAAAGAAATTGATTAACCGACTTTTGCCGACTCTTCGCCTGCCTTTAACAACAACTAAGTTAGGTGTTTTTTTCTTATGAAGCGCCTTTAAGCGATCCAACTCATTTTTTCGACCAATAAATGTTTGTGTTTCCATCGTAACCTCTTATGCTTTTTTTACTAGTTATACTATAATGAGACTGGTTTTAAGTCAAGAAAAATTGCTCAAAACGCATTTTAAATTAAAATGAGACGGCGTGACTGCGCTCGCCATTTTTCACGACGGCCCCACTATTCTCGCAAGCCATATCTATCTTAAAAACAAAAAAAACGGTTTTATTAACTAAGGGACGCTGGCTTTATGGGTGATGATCGGGTTTGCTATACCAAGTTCCACGCGCTTTGCCATGACGGATCAGCAACCCTTGTTTTACTAATTGAGACAGTCTGTTTTTAATCGTAGGTCTGGATACGCTATCAATTATAGTTTCAGCATCCTTGATGGTAATACGCTGATATTCGTCTACATACTGCATAATAAGGACGCTTTCATAAGGCAATGATGCATACGCATTGGAAGTGCTCGTTTTTGCAAGTAGGTGGTCTTTCTGCCGTTTCAATGCGTTCAGAAAAAAACGTAGCCACGGCAACCAGTCTGCTTGTTTATTTTTAAGCGTTCTTTGGGTTCTTTGCAGCGATAGGTAATAGGCATCTTTATTTTTCTCAATAATACTTTCTAGAGAGCTATAGGGTATGTAACTATAGCCAGATTTAAGTAATAGTAAGCTAATAAGTACACGAGATAAACGACCGTTTCCATCTTGAAATGGATGAATAGCTAAGAAAACAACATTAAAAATAGCAATGACGATTAACGGATGGTAGCTTTTATCTTCTAACGTTTCTCTTGTCCATGTGAGCAGGTCTTGAATTTCTCTTAGCGTGTCAACTGGTGTGCTGGTTTCAAATACCACACCAAGACTCTTGCCTTCAGGGTCAAAGGCTTCAACATTGTTTGCATATTTTTTGTATTTCCCTCTGTGCCAACTATCTTTTTCTGAGTGCCTCAATAGCATGGCATGGAATTGTTTCATGTAGTTATCCGTAAGCGATATATCTTTGTGGTTTTCAAATATCACTTCCATAGCTTCTGCATATCCAGCTACTTCCTGTTCATCACGAGTTAGAAACGAGGCATTCCCTACGTTGCCAAGCAATGCTTCAACTTGGGCATTATCGAGTTGGGCACCTTCAATACGAGTCGATGAACCAATGCTTTCAATAGTAGCGACATGCTTGAGTGCGTTTAATCGTTCTGGATTTTGATTGCTACTTGCTTGCCAATTACCCTTGAACTCATCAATTTCAGTAATGAGACGGAGAAGTTCGGGCGTTATAACGAGTGATATAAGGTTCATAGTATTTAATTTGTTGACTACCTTATCCAATTATATCCAATAATAGCCAATATGCAAATGATTTATCCCTTTGACGACGCTCAGGGGGCGAAACCAAAAACGCGGCTTGTCATTGCAGGTATTTCAGGAAACTTGACCTGTTTACCACGCCCATCGAAAATTGCTTGTCTACAGGCCTGTTTAAACAATTCATCTTCATTTTCATCTAAATATTTAACAACCGCAAACAAATCAACCGTTTTTACTAATGCAATCTTGTTTATAGTGGCTACCTTTTTACATTGTTGTGTAAAGTCCACCGTTCTTTTTTTAGGGTCGTTTAGTCGTTCTGGATTACCAAATAAAATACCAAAAGGCATTTCGTCCACAATTTTATTTTCATAGGCTTGTATTAAATTGTCCGACAATTGTCTGATTTTGCTTATCTCTATTGCTTTTTTATCCTTGCCTTCACATTCACCGATAAACCTATAGTTTTCTGGACAGCTACCAAGTACATCGAATTCACATTCACCATCACGATGGTTTTTTGCATCATATCCTAAACGATTCAGGGCGTTAATCACAGCGTTTTCTAATGGTGTTCCTTGTTCAAAAAGCAAATCCTTTAAACCATTTGCTTTAGCTAATTTCTTATTTAATTCATTATTTTTTAAGTTTAGCTCTTCTATTTTATGATTGTTTTTTTGTATCTCTTCTTCAATTTCAATCGCCTTTGTTAAGGAAAATTCTTCTTGATCGCTCCATTCTGGGGTCGGTGTTTTTTCCGTTTTTTCAGATAACTGCTTATCAATAGATAAAAGACAACCCTTAAGCCTATCTCCAAACTTTTGTGCGTCATCTGTCCAGCCGGAGAACTGTTTATAGTAGTTATGGTTTAGGTAAGGCAGTGTAACTATATTTCCTTTTTCTACTTTATAGACTGCACCCAGTATCTTAGATTGATCTGTGCCCGTAAAGATCACCTCGGAAGGATTGGAACCGTCTGTCTTTTCTACATATAACTGATAGTTCAAATGGCTTTTTTTGAATGCCTTATAAAATTCAGTAAAAATAGAGTTTCCAGAAAAATTTATACGCTCTCCTTTGGCCGATGTTAAAGCACCCATATTAATTGGTAAAAAACTATAATTATCGAATTCCCCATAAGAGACTTTTTCTGACAAAAAAACAAAGATGTTTTTTCCATATTTTAAGAAGTCTTCAATTTCTTTTTCAAACAGTGATACTGCCTCATAATCAGAATCGGATCGTAGTGAATATAATTGTTTTGGTGCGATTAAAAGAAAATCAGCATCCATTAACGACTTTCCATCTCTGATGCAAATTAAATCCTTTGAATGACCTGGGACTTCATACCCGATTGTGAACATTCGTTTTTTATTTTCTTGGTTTACGTCTTTGTTATTCATTTGAAATTTATTGGTATTATAGATTAGCACACTGCTCAGCGTTTTTTCTATGTTTGCAAAAATATAACCCAGAGCTGTTACATTTTCTTAAACGGATACCGCCGCTATCGGGTTTATCGGTTTTTTTGGATAAGCGCAAACAGGCTGGTATCTGGGTCCTGCGGGTCAAACGCGGCCAGGTCTTGGGTCGTGATTGTCAACTCAGGAAATACGTTTTGTACCATGCTCACCGAAACCGTCTCCCCCAACCGAATCTTGTCTAAGAACACATGCCGGCGAAATCGAAACGGCAACCACTGACTTTTTAACCGATTTAGCACATTTGGCAACACAGCCGAGCCATACCGAGCCACCGCCAAATACTGCGTCACCGCCGTCAATCGCTCCGCCGATACACTGGCATCCAACCACGCATGCACACCCGGTTGCCGACGGGCTGAGTTGGCCCCCACATCCGACACCAGCACAATGTCCCATGGCGCATGCCCCACCACAATCTGCCGGTGAATCTGCGCAATCGCCCCCAGCAACGCATCCGTCACAGCCGGCACCCGAAGAATTAAAGCAGATGGCTCCGATACCGATGCCGTATACGCCGCCACGTCCGCCGCACTGGGATTGACCAACGTGTGGGGCTTCATCAACCGAGCCGGTGGCAAAAAAATGCCCGTATCATCCTCAAACAGCGCCACAAGACTGCGCACCACCGCCATCGGTGCAGGCGCCCCGGTTGCACCACTCAACGACGGGGGAGGGCCGTCACTCCGCCACGGCTTGGAAACCGGATAATACGGCATGGACTGAAACCACTGCCGATACTGCATCAACAAACTTGCACTGCGTTCCAATGCCGAAGCCGTTACCGTGGCCGGCAACGCATGAAACAACCGGTGCTGATTCAACGCATACGTGTCTATGGCGGCACGAATCGACTCGCCCATGGTCGCCGTATCCGACACAGCCAGCGTCCGCACCGACGCATGCAAGTGGCCATCCACAACCACAAGCGGGGGCATATAGGGCCACACCAAGCTGGGCAGCTGGTTCAACACCGTTTGCATGATGGGCTCCGCCCGACTGGCATCCACAATCACCGCCCGGGTTCGGCACCCAAATTGCCGAAAATGCTCGATCACATGGGCCGCCTGGCTCATGCTAATCACCCGATACGACCCACCCAACAACGCCTCAAGCGCCGACTGCACCGGCCGTCGTAGGGATATTAAAACAATCGAGTATGTGGCATCCATCGGAACTACTCATAGTATACCCGATGGAGAATTTCATCACCAACCGAAGAGAACCCCCATGGGTTTGCTTGCAAAAATATCGTCTTACCGAGATAATTATACTAGACTGCGCCCGTAGCTCAGCTGGATAGAGCAACGGACTTCTAATCCGTAGGCCAGAGGTTCGAATCCTCTCGGGCGCGCCATACTTTTTTAGTAATATGTTTAGCCATCACGCAACCTCCTTATATTCCACACGAACATCACCAGAGATGAGTTTCGGCAAGAGTGTATCGCGTAGTTTTTCTAATGTTTGAATTTGTTTTGTGTTTGCATCTAATTTACAAAATATTTCCTCAAACATATGCAAAACTTCTTTTTGTTTTTCTATAGGTGGTATTAAAAACTCAGAATCTTTTATAGATTGTGTTGTTAAATTAACTTGGACACCACTATTCGCCTGACTTTGAAGTTCTTTTATATCATCAAGCTGTTTTTCCTCCCAATCATCTTGTGCATTTTCGATGAAGTGGTGGCGGAAGAGGGTTTCGGCGAGGCTTTCCAGTGTTTTATTCTGACGGTGGAGCAGGTCTATCTTATCATCCAAACTACTCAAAACCTCCCCAATAGCCTTTTGTTCTGGGAGCGGTGGAAGGGATATTTCTATTTCATTTATTATAGGAACGGTCAAGCTTGGAACTGCAGATCCAACATTCAGAGTTGTATAATTTATAGGAACTAACTGATAAAATAAAAATTTAGGATTTGCTTTCTCTTTATTAATCGTTGTCCAGAACATTGTATCGACAGTCCAGAATGGCTTGTCTTGGTACATGACGTTATTAAGCGATCCTTTTCTTGGTATTAGTATAGATTCATCATCATATAAAAAACTATCAACAAATCTCATAAAGCCACCACTTCCAAAGCAAGGATACTGACCATTTTTTAAGTTTTTATGCTCTTTTCCATATTTAACTTCTGCCACATCCCCCAATGTACATGTCCGCCACCCCTTCCGATAAAGAATTTTTCCTTTTGTTTTTATATGTTTTTTTAATTCATCATTATCAATGCTATTATATGAAATAATATCAAAGAAAAAGGGGAGATAGGTTTCATCTTCAAAATGCCCTTTTATCTTTGCGGCAAGCATAAAATCCGCTTGCTCTCCCTTGATAACAATATCAATATCCGATGCTTCTTTATAGGTATCAATTGCTCGAGAACCAAAAAGCACGGCCTCTTCAACCTCTTCATAAGAAGCGAGAACATCCTTTATTTCTTGCAATTGTTTTTCTGATAACCCGTATTTCATAGTTCGGCTTTTAATCTTGAATATAATGTTTGTAATGATCGGCTGTATTTATCAACGATAAACGCTAAAACCTTTTTCATTGTTTCGTGATTATATGTATGGCTGGTTTCATTTCGTATTTCTATTGATTGCATCCAAATTTCAGCATCTTGAATCATCTCATCTTGAAAAGCGCGACGGATTGTTTGCTTGCTATTTTTTACATCATCATAGCCTTTGTTTTCTAAATAATCCTTTAGCGTTTTCCAACTTAATTCCTGCACAATCTCAAAGGCTTGAACCAGAGCCATTTGTTCTGCTTCATCATCCCTCTCATTCAAATAACCATCCAACCGTCTTTTAAAGACCCCGTAAGCATTATTGAGATTTTGAAATCTTTGCTTCCATCTTTCTTCATTATTCATTGTCTAGCCTCCTATTTTAACCTTCTTCAACTTTTCCAATATCCGTTGGTTAAGCGCTGCTTCCTCGGCAAGTTGGCTTTCAAATTCCTTTGTCAGCTCGCTAAAGCGTTCTTTAAAGTCAAAATCATCCTCTGTTTCTTCTAAGCCGACATAACGCCCAGGGGTGAGTACATAATCCAGTTTAGCGACTTCTTCTACTTTTACCGTTTTGCAAAACCCTGCGATGTCTTGATAGCCGTCATCCTCGCTTTTCCATTTATGGTAAGTGTCAGCCACTTTTGCAATCTCTTCATCGGAAAGTTCTTTTGTGCGGCGATTGATCAGATGCCCAAGATTGCGGGCATCAATAAACAAGACCTCATCCCTGCGATAGGTTTTACCACGACGCATAAACCAGAGGCTTGCCGGGATTTGAGTATTTAAAAATAATTTCGCCGGTAGGTTTACAACACAATCCACCATTCTTGCATCAATCAAGGCTTTTCGCATATCACCTTCACCCGATGATTTAGAGGTCAAGGAACCTTTCGCAAGGACAAATCCTGCCAATCCGCCTTCGGGCTTCAAGTGATATAAAAAGTGCTGTATCCATGCATAGTTGGCGTTTCCCGCCGGTGGTGTGCCATATTGCCACCGTCCGTCATTTTTCAGAAGCTCTCCGCTCCAATCATTATCATTAAATGGCGGATTAGCGATAATATAATCAGCTTTAAGGTCTTTGTGAGCATCATTAAGAAAAGAGCCTTCATTATTCCATTTGACCTGTGAGCTATCAATTCCACGGATTGCAAGGTTCATTTTTGCCAATCGCCAAGTGGTTTGATTGCTTTCCTGTCCGTAGATTGAGATATCGTTTACTTTCCCCTGATGTTCAGTCACAAACTTTTCAGATTGTACAAACATCCCCCCCGATCCACAGCAAGGGTCAAACACACGCCCCTTGTAAGGCTCCAGCATTTCAACAAGTAACTGAACCACTGAGCGTGGCGTATAGAACTGTCCGCCTTTCTTTCCTTCTGCAAGAGCAAACTCCCCCAAGAAATACTCAAAAACATGACCAAGAACATCAGCACTGCGAGCCTTTGCATCCCCAAGGGCAATGTTACTAATCAGATTAATCAATCCACCCAGATTAGTTGGATCAAGATTTCCACGGGCATAAACCTTTGGCAAAACGCCTTTTAGTGATGGATTATCCTTTTCGATTGCATCCATCGCGTTATCAATATCTTTGCCAATTTCATGACCGGTTGCACGGGACTTTAGGAACGACCATCTTGCATCTTGCGGCACAAAGAAGACATTTTCCGCTTTGTATTCGTCTTTGTCTTCTGGATCTGCTCCGGCATAATCTCCTTCGCCGTTAGTAAGTTTTTCATGAAGCTCTTCGAAGCTGTCTGAGATATATTTTAAAAACATCAAGCCCAGCACAATATGCTTGTACTCTGCGGCATCAATATTTTTACGGAGCTTATCCGCTGCTGCCCATAATTGTTTTTCGATAGGTTCGTTCTTTGCGTTATTCTGTTTTGTCATTTTTTATCCTATTTATTAATACCTTAAAGGTTCTGTTCCTCTATTTAAAATATCAAGATAATCTCTGTAAAGAAAGATCTTGTGTCGTTCTTTGCCTGTTATTTCTTTTACAATTCCAAGATTTTCCAGGGCTGTTAAGCTTCTCATCACAGTTGGTTGAGACAGACCTGTTTTTTTACGGATTGATACTGTATTTGAAATCGGAGATTGCTGTAGATACGTGTGTATGGTCAATACCGCAGCAGCAGAATGATCAGAGTTTTCTATTCTTTTTCTGTCATTTGCAAAAATAAAGAACAAATTTTGAATTTTTTGTTCTTTGTTAAAAAATATCAACCATAGATGTTCTTTAGGCGTATTTTCTAAGAATTAGGCCTCATCCCCACACTGATTGGCTACCCACGCCCCATACTCAGCATTCACCGTCATCACAATCCGGCCAATGCACGGAACACTGTACGGATGATGCTCCGCAATCGATGCCGATACCAAATCCGCCAACGACTCCGTTGTTTTCATCACCGCCACCCACTCCGACTCCTCGGCAATCGTCCCCGACCACATATACACCGAATCCGCCGCCACCACATTGCCACACGCAATCAGCCGAACCAATACCAACGACCGAACCAACGCTTGCGCCACCGCCGCACTGGGGCACGGCACATAAAACAGAACTAAGTCCATCGGCCGTGCATCGTATCCACAATCACCTGCGCCGCTTTCTCACACGCACCCCCAGCCCCCAACGAATCCCCAACTTTTTTCAAGGCATTGTGCACATCCATATGCCGCTGCGGATCCGTTAACAACGCAACCACCTCCGGAATAATTAAATCCGCCCGACACCGCCGTTGAAAAAACTCGGGCGCAATCTCAGCCCGCGCCATAATATTGGGTAAGGAAATATACCCCAACTCCCGAAACCGTTTGCCCATCACTATATTGGCAACAAAATAAGAAAGCGCACTCAGCCGATACGCCGCCACAAATGGGGTGCCCAAACACGCATGCTCCAAAGTAACCGTCCCCGAGGCCACCACCGATACCGCCGTATGCTGAATCAAAGCATGCTGATCCTGACACACACAGGTCACCCGTCCCGATACCCCATAGCGCTGCAACACCGAATAAATTCGGTCTAAATACACCGGCGATGATACCGATATCACCCACTGCTCAGTACTTTTAATGGCCGCCTCAACCGGCGCAATTAAACTCACAAACAACGCCAACAACTGCTTTAATTCCTGTGGCCGAGACCCCGGAAACAACGACACAATCCGCCGCGATGGATCCAGCCCGTATCGCTCACAAAACATCTCGCGCCCATCATGCCGTCGAATTAAATCAACAATCGGATGCCCCACAAACACCGACCGCCCCCCAAGCTTAGTATAAAAGTCATGCTCCTGCGGAAAAATCGACAAAATCGTGTCCGTGTATTGAACCACATTGCGCCCCCCTTTTTCCGTCCCCCACTGCCACTCCTGCGGCGAAATATAATACAACACCGGAATGCCCAACCGCTTCGCCGCCCGAATAAACACCTGGTGATACCCCTGATAATCAATCACCACCACCGCCACGGGCTTCATGACTCGTAAAATCCACTTCATTCGAAAATACGTCACAATTAATTTTGGAATATACCGAAACGGCTCAATAAACCCAATGGTTGACGCCGTAGTCATGTCCGCTAAAACGTGTACCCCCGCCGCACGCATGCGATTGTGCCCCATGCCCACGCATTCAACATCCGGATACAAGGCCCGAACCGCTTTCGCCAAGGCCGCACCATAGTGATCCCCAGACACCTCACCCGCACTAATGAACAACCGCATGCGCTTAACGCCCTCGCAAGGCCGCAATAGCCTGCGCATGGTTTGAAGCCCCAAACAGATACGACGCACTGATCAAATCCGTTGCACCCGCCGCAATTAATCCCGGCGCATGGTCCGCATTCACACCCCCATCCACACTAATCACCCCATCATATACCGCCCGTAAAGCCGCAACTTTTGGCACCACCGCCGGCATAAACGCCTGGTTGGAAAACCCCGGATCCACCGACATCAACAACACAGCATCACACCCATCTAAAATGGGCTCAATCACCGCTATGGGCGTATGAATGTTAATCACCACCGCAGCACCCATCCCCAAGTCCCTTGCCCGGCTTAAATCCGCCCGCAATTGATCCGTATTAATAACCGTTGTATATCGCGCCTGTTCCCGTATCGTCGTCACATCCACCGGCTCTTGTTGATACGCCTCCGCATGCAAATACACCAAGTCCGATCCCACTGAAGCATAATCGGATAAATACATACCCGGATTCTCAATCATTAAATGCACCATCAACGGCAACGATGTGGCCCGCCGAATCGCCTGGATTAACACCGGACCAAACGAAATATTGGGGACCAAATGCCCGTCCATAACATCCAAATGAAAACTGTCTACCCCAGCCGCTACCATCGACCGAACCGCATCCCCCATTGCCAAAAAATCCCCAGACAAAACACTAGCGGATACGGTTACTCTTTTTTTATTATTGTTGGTTTCGATTGTTGTCATTATTTATTTCTTGTTACTTTACCATAGTTTATAACATTTATCATAAATGTAGCAAAATACAAATCCTGGTTTTTAATGCCCTAAACTTTGACATTTCCTTGTAATTTTATGTAAAATTGAAGTCATGACAAATAAATACATAAAAACAAAAACGCCAATAAATGAACGTAAGCTATATAAAATATCTCAATTAACGTCATTGCTTGGTGTCACCGCTCGAACGGTTCGTTACTATGATCAACTGGGTCTGCTTCCCAATGTTAAGCGCACCCCCGGGAACATGCGTTTGTTCGATGAGCAGGACGTCGCCTTGATTCAAAAGATCCGATATTTTCAAGAAAAAGAGTTTCTTCCCCTTGACGTTATTAAAGGTCGGTTATTCAAAGAAACTTCCGGGGACACCCAAACCATTGCCATTGTTGCCGATCATTTAGTGGACTATAGCCACCCCAAAATATATGCCGCATCCGGTGCCGATGACGCCAACACAGCCCAACCCGCCCGAGTTAGCGCGTACACCAACTGCTTTCAAACACTCATTAATCAGGGATTTACCACCATTTATTCGTACCATGCAGCCTTATCGCCAAATTTTGAAGCGGCCACAATTGCGGCGGCAACCCACAAGGATTCGGCCACCATTCATGTGCTATCCACCCACAGCGTAGGCGGGGGGCACCAACTGTACGTCACAGCGATTGCCAATGTTTTGCAAGCCAGCGACTCTGAAAACGAAGTTGAACTGTACGCAGAAAAAAATAAAGGCCTCGTCTTAGACATCTTCATGAGTGATAACTTGAACCTCTTGTTTCCCACAACCGAAACCCAAACCAAATTGCAACAAGATCTGGACACCCAACGGTCTGCCTTTAATGCCATCATGCAATTCAAAGACGATCAATTCACCTTGGTGGATTATTATCAACACAACAACGAAGCCGTTGAATCGCTGGGCTTAATTATTGAAGAAGAAGCGGCCCTGCGTGCCGGCTATTTAAATTCAATCGCCATTACCTACAATCGGCTATACGCTGAAGCCACGGCCTTAACCAATCAGTTCAAAGCAAATTACCCCAAAGCAAGTGTTTCAATTGCGCAAGCGGATCCCCACACTCAACACATGATTCAAGGGGATTTTATTGGGATTTCAGTGCTTTAACTCGCACGCTGCGATTGCACCCATGTCCAGTGCATGGCAATAGCACCGGCTGCACTCACATTGAGAGACGCTGTGGCCCCTGGGGTGTCAATCCGCACACACGCATCCAATTCTTTTTGAATGCGCGGCCCAATGCCTGTATGCTCATGCCCCATCACAAGGCCACAGGGGGTATGCGGCTGCCACTGCGTGAGGGTCATTGGCGCATCCACGGTGGTGCCATACAACCAAACCTGATGCTTGCGCAACGTTTGCAACGCCTGCGCAATGTTGGTCACTTGGCACACCTGAATATGCTGGATCGCTTCCGCCGATGCGGACACCACGGTATCGGTCACCGGGCATTGCCGGTCTTTGGCATAAATCACCGCCTCAAACCCAAACGACACCGCCGATCGAATCAACGCCCCCATGTTGTGCGGATCTTGAATATGATCCAAGATTAATAGTTTTGACTGCGCATTCAGCCCCTCCACAACATCGGCCAACGCAACCGTCCGGGCTCGGGCCTGAATCCCCACCAGCGCATAGTCGCCATATTCTCGCTGAAACGCAACCGAAACCAAGGTCTTCACCCGAACCCCCTTGGCTTTAGCGGCTGCAATTACAGCGCGTTCCTCCCTAGACAACCGCTGCCCTTGGCACACCACCACACGGGCCAACTGCCCCCGCTGCAACGCCCGATCAATGGCTCGGCTATCGGTGAGCATGCATCACCGCACACAATCGCTCAATACCATCTAATAGCTGCGCCTCTGTAATAATCAATGGCGGCATCAGCCGAATGACCGTCCCCCCACAGGCAATCACCAACACATCGCTATCCAAGGCCGCTGCCATCACCGTTTTCACCCACTGTGGATTGGGCGCTCGGGTCGCACGATCCGCCACACACTCTATCCCGATCATCAACCCCAACCCCCGAATATCCCCCACATACGGGTGATCCGCCAACCGGTCCTGCAACACCGCCATCACCCGATGCGCCAACGGGTTAACCGTGGGAATCAAAGGCTCCAACACCTGAATCGTTGCCCGGGCCGCCGCCGCACACACCGGGTTGCCACAATACGTCCCCCCATGCGCGCCGGTGTCCCACTTGGCCATCACCGACGCTTTGGCTGCCATGGCCCCAATCGGCATCCCCGATCCCATGCCTTTAGCCAAGGTAATGACATCCGGGTCCACCCCGTAGCGCTGATGGGCAAACCAATGCCCCGTACGCCCAAACCCGGTTTGAATCTCATCCAAAATAAACAGCACCCCATACTGCTGGCACAACCGTGCCACCGCTTGCAAACATGCCGCTGGGGCTGGGACATACCCGCCTTCCCCCAACATAGGCTCAATAATGACCGCCGCTAAATCCGCATGATGCGTGGCCATGTACTCGGCCAATTGCGCCTCCCAATTGGCGATAAAAACCGCCTCAGGCTGATCCGCATGGTAGGTGTTGGGATACGGCAAAAAATCCACCGGGCCCATGAGTGGCTGATACGTGGCGTGATACTTTGAGCTCACCGCAACCGCACCCAAACTCCGGCCATGAAACCCCCCGTCAAACGCTAAAAACCGTGGCTTTTTCGTCACAAATCGGGCCAGCTTGAGCGCCGCCTCAATCGATTCGGTACCACTTTGCGTGAAAAAGAACTGGTAGTCCGCTAGACCGGCTTGGGTTCGCAATTGCTCGGCCAATTGCACCGGCCCGTCGTAATACACAATGCCCGCACAGGCATGAATCAGCCGGCTAGCTTGGTCTTGAATCGCGTGGACCACATCCGGATGGCAGTGCCCAGTACTGGTAACGGCAATGCCGCTCGCCAAGTCTAAAATTTCACGCTGTTGCCCATTGGGGCCATCCGCATACAAGTACGGCCCACGCCCCCCCGTCACCGTCAAGCGACTCACATGGCTTTGCACCCCCGATAATACCCGATCACCCCGCTGGGCCAATGTCTCATCATTCATGCCTATTAGTATAGCATGTATGCAACAACGACACCCATGTGATACTATAAAAATAGCAGACATGATAATTACTTTTTCAATAGAAAATTGGATGTCGTTTCGAGAAAAAACAGAGCTTTCCATGCTTGCAGGTGGCGAACGTCGCTTCAACAAACGGTTACCTAGGATCAACAACGGCAAAACACGCCTGCTCCCCATTGCATCCTTATATGGCGGCAACGCATCGGGAAAGTCTAACCTATTCAAAGCATTTAAATTTATTAAAGACTTGGCTACCAACCCACCCGGTATTAACCAAGAGATTCCGGTTAACCCCTACCGATTGGACGATGAAAGCCTACAAAAGCCGTCCTGCTTTGAATTGGTCTTTCTTGTTGATGAGACCCTTTATGCCTACGCATTCTCAGCAACCAAAACAGCCATTGTGTCTGAGACATTAACTGAAATCAAATCCAATCAAACAGAGACCCTCTTATTTAAACGAGAAAACAACACGTTTGATTTCACAGGCCTGTATAAAAAGCATGCCTTTAAGGGGCGAGAAAAAACTCTAGACGCCATCGGAAGCCGAACCCGAGACAACATGCTGTTTTTAAACCGGGCTGCGGACGATAATGACCATTTTTTTACGCCAATCTACGATTGGTTTGACAAAACGCTTGTTTTAATTAGCCCAACGGATAGTTTTCGGGAGGATCTTCGGTATAAGCTTTGGTATGAAACAAATTCGGAAGATCATGAACGGTTAGTCTCATCACTCAGAGCATTGGACACCGGCATCGATACTGTGGCGGTTCGGGATGTTAGGCAAGCCAATGAACCCATGTACCATGCGCTTAAAAACCAACCCAATTTTCAATCCGTTATTCCTTCTAGCGGAATACTAATCCAAAAAACAGACTCAGGCATAGAAACAAAACAATTGCTGACGACCCACACCAATCATGCTGGTGATCCTGTTAATTTTAAACTTACAGAAGAATCCGACGGAACGCAACGCCTCTTTGAACTACTCCCTACATTGCTTATGATGGATAACCATGTTGTGTTTATCGACGAAATTGATCACAGCCTGCATGCCTTGCTAACCGAAACACTGATCCGAAATTATCTATACGAATCCCATCAGGATGTTCGCCATCAATTGATCTTCACCACCCACGATCTATCCCTCATGGACCAATCGCTGTTTCGCCGGGATGAATTATGGGTCACCGAGCGCGATGCAACCGGTGCTTCCAGCTTAACATCGTTTAGCGAGTATGTGGGTATCACACCGAGCACCAACCTTCGCAAACTCTACCGCCTCGGGCGCCTCGGGGGCACACCGAAACTGTAACCATCCGATGGCTAGACTTAACCGAAAGCAAAAGACAAAACGGGCACTTCGGCCAGTTTTTCTACTGGGATGCGAAGGAAACACAGAGTGCAATTATTTCAAATACTTGAACCAAACCCTATTCAGAACAATCGTTTTTGAATTTCCAGGTAGCCGCAATCATAACAGCGACCCGGGCTCAGTCCTTAAAGCATTGAAACAAGCGATAAAGAACAGGAAAGACATAACCGGTGCCTGGGTCATTGTTGACACAGACAACTGGCAACCTAAGCAACTCCAGGCGTTGCATGCGTGGGAAAAAGAGAACAGTATTCATGGCCTTGCCATTAGTAACCCTTGCTTTGAACTTTGGCTGCTGTTGCATGTTACAGACCAATTTCCACCAACCGGAGATGCTGTTATAACGGCGCTTAAACAAACGTTTCCTAATTGGAAAAAACCCAATTGTCCACCATTTAAAAAAGCAATGTTTAAGCAGGCAGTTAAGCAGGCAGTTGAGCGGGCTAAACGCAATGATCAAACAACTGTTTACAAACTCATTGAAATTTTAATGCTTTAGCTATTCACCCCATCTGCGGTATCATATAGTTTAATAATGACAACGACACAATCACCGCCTATTCTCGCCATTGTTAATCAAAAAGGGGGCGTTGGCAAGACCACAACCGCCATCAATCTGGCCTGTTACTTAGCCGAATTTGGCCACAAAACCCTCCTCATTGACGCCGACCCCCAAGCCAACAGCACCTCCGGCATCGGCCTAGACCAAGCCCAACTCACCCACAGCCTCTACGATATCTTAATTGACCCCGCCCAACTCGAACACGCCCTATGCCCCAGCCCCTTCCCCCGGCTACACGTCATCCCCGGGCATCAAAACTTAGCCAGCATTGACTTGGATATCGGCTCGATGGTTTCACGTGAAACACGGCTTAAAGATTGCCTCGTCCCCCTGCACCCATTTTATGACTTTATGATTATTGATTGCCCACCGGCCATTAACCTAATTACCGTCAATGCCATGGTTGCCGCAACGGCCAGCATTATCCCCGTGCAATGCGAATACTTTGCCCTGGAAGGCCTGGCTTACTTAACCAAAACCCAAGTCCTCATTCGGGAAAACTTCAACCCCACCTTGGACCTGTTGGGTATCTTGCCCACCATGTACGATTCCCGAACCAGCTTGAACCGGCAAGTTATTGCCAATATTGAATCCGTGTTCCCCAACCAGGTCTTTTCAGCCATCCCCAGAAATATTAAACTCAGTGAAGCACCCAGCCATGGGTTGCCCGTTCAGTTGTATGCCCCCAAATCCAAGGGAGCCAAGCGATATCAACAATTTACACAGGAGGTCTTACACCGTGTCAAACAACCAGCCACTTAAACCCAGCAATGCGGCCATGGGCCGAGGATTGGAAACCCTAATCCCCAAATCATTTCTCAATAGCGGAAAAACCATTCTCACCGTGCTAACCAGCGACATTATCCCCAGCCCATTGCAACCCCGGCATCATTTTGACCCCGATGAGTTGGCGGCATTGGCCACCACGATTGAGGCGCATGGGATTATTCAGCCGTTGGTGGTTCGGCGCAATGGCAATCAGTTTGAATTAATTGCCGGGGAACGTCGGTGGCGCGCAGCCAAACTGGCCGGCCTGGAGCGCGTGCCCATTATCATTCGGGACAGCCCCGATGATGCAGTACTCAAAGTCGCCCTTATTGAGAACATGCACCGGGAAGACCTCAACCCCTTGGACATTGCCGCCGGCTACAAACAACTCATTGACCAATTTACCATGACTCATCAAGAACTGGCGGATTTGTTCAGCAAAAACCGATCCACCATCACCAACACCCTGCGCTTGCTAAGCCTATCCCCCGCCGCCCAAGATGCGGTGTACAACAAACAACTATCCGAAGGCCATGCCCGGGTCTTGGCGGGACACCCCGAGCAAGAAGCGGATCTTTTAAACGCGATTATTACGCAAAAACTGAGTGTCCGAGAGGCCGAAAAACTGGCCACGCGCGGGGCAACCCCAACCCCCAAACCCCCGGTATCCCAAACCCTACGCACCCTGGCCAATCGCCTATCCAAGCAGCTCAACCTGCCCTTGAGCATATCGGGCACCGAGGCGAAGGGCCGCATTACCCTGCGCTACACCAGTGCAGCACAACGCCAACAGATTGAAGCCTTGTTATCCAATCATGGACCCGATCGCAACGTACATTGAGCTGCTCAAGCAGTACAATACCCACACCAACATTTATTCCAAAACGGCGTATGATCGACTGCCCTTTCATTGCGCCGATGCCCGGGCCTTAGCCCAGCTCATTGGCAATACAAAAAAAACCGTCTTGGATATGGGGTCCGGTAGTGGGTTGCCCGCCATTATACTGGCCATCACCAACCCCAAAAATACTGTGCTTGCGGTTGAATCCAAGTCCCGAAAGACCCGATTTTTAGATTCGGTCAAAACAACGCTAAACCTGACCAACCTCCACGTGCTCAATCAGCCCATCCAAACCGTATCGGGGTATCGGGTGGATGTGGTCACGGCCAAAGCCTTTAAGCCGGCCACCACCATTGTGCACCTGGCCAAACGGATCCGTGCCCGGCGCTGCCTGGTGCCCATCAGTGCCAACCAGCGCGACACATTGCCACCCGAACTGGCCGACTGTGTGACCACGGTTCCGGACCCAGCGGGTATGGATTGGGACGCCTTTTATTATGTAGATTACCGATTCTAATCCGTGGTATCATAGCCGTATGCCAATTGCTGAAGGAAAAACATTTGATTTTGACCCCGAATCGGCCATTCGACCCGATTTCTTAGAAACCATCCCCTACACCGGGGACCCCCAGTACGTGGCGTATAAAACCGCAGAATTTTCGGCGGTATGCCCCTTTTCAGGCCTGCCCGACTACGGCATCCTGCACATTGAATACGTCCCGGATACGGCCATTGTGGAGTTAAAATCCCTAAAATACTATCTGTTATCGTATCGATCCGTTGGTATTTACCAAGAAGCGGCCACCCATCGGTTGGCACAGGATCTGTATGCCTGCATGACCCCCCAGTATTTAATGGTTAAAACCATCTACAATACCCGTGGCGGGATTGACACCACCTGCACCCTGACCAAAGGCCACAACCCCCTGTAGCTGTGGGGCATCGGCTGGGGCAAGTATTTTTAGCGGATTTTAATATTTTAGATAAAATTTTGGGAACCCTACCCCCCCACTGCCCGCATATTGTGGAGGTGGGGTGTGGCCCGGGCCAACTCTCTGAACGCTTGGCGCAGCGGTGCGACCAGCTCACCCTGGTTGAATTGGACCCCACCTGGCTCGCCGCCACTCAAACCCGATTAACCGCCAGCCAACCCCCTGCCCGTGTGGTGTATCACGAAGCGGATATTTTACGTATCAAGACCGCCGATTTGCCCCCCCATCCCATTCATTGGGTCACCAACTTGCCGTATTATATTTCCGCCAAATTTATGCAGCGCTTGGTCTATGACCGCGCCGACTGGGCGCATGCAACCATCATGCTGCAGCAAGAATTTGCCAAAAAGCTGGTCGCCAAGCCCGGGGAGGCCCTGTACAGCAGCTTGGGGGTCTTTTGTCAGTTCTATTTAGACATTCGCTATGCCTTTACCGTGACCCGCACCTGCTTTAATCCCGTGCCTGCGGTGGATTCAGCGGTCATCACAGCCACACCCCGCACCTGGCTACCTGCGGTCAACGAATCCGTCTTATTTGCCATTGTGCGCTCCGGGTTTTGGGGACGGCGCAAACCCCTGATCTCCGCCCTTAAAAAAAGCCCGTTTTTTGATTGGAAGCCCGATTATGCAGCCACCCCGGCATTTCAGGCCATTGGCAACCAACGGGCCGAAACCTTAGACATCGCCACCTTTTGTGCCTTAGCCCAAGCCGTTGGAGCTGTGGACCCGATTGACACCGCCCCCGAATCGTTTGGATAATAAACCCTATGCACAGACTCATAACCTGGTGTATTGCCCTGCTGAGTACCGGCATCCTGCTGGCCGAAAGCCCCAACGTTGTGGTGATCGTTTTAGATGGCACCACGCATGAGACCCTGCAAGCGTTGCGGCAAAAAAACCGACTCACCACCCCCCAAACCCTTGCCCATTACAAACCCCTCAGTGCCGACCCCTTCACCGACCACGCAACCGCTTATGCCCCCCTGCTCGACCCCGCCCTATGGGCGCACATCCACACCCACGATCCGGACCGCATCACCGGCCTGCTGCTATCCAACCCGCCCGGAACCCCAAACTTAACCACGGAACCTGTATCCGCCGACTGGGTGGCACCCGAAGCCCCCCGATCCGTGTATCCGGTAGTCCAAGCCGCCACAGCGTTTATTACCAAGCATGCGGATTCACCGTTTTTTCTGGTCTTTAACATCACGGATATTGAAGCCACGGGCCGCCGGACACGCGCGGGTGCCCAAGCCTATTCCGATACCATCACCCGCTGCGATCAAGCCCTCACCCGCCTCTTTACAACCCTTAAAACCCTGGATCGGTCCACGCAGATTCTGGTCACGGCATCCTTTGGCTTTGCACCCAACACCCGCGATGCCCTCGGCACCACCACCACTTGGTTGGCTAGCACCCAGCCCATGCCCAGCATTCGGCATGCCGCCGATGTACCTGACGCATTGATTGCGACCCTAGGGCTACCACCCCGAACCGTACCCACCAGCCCCACCGACTGCTGCGACACACCAGCCCTATAGCTGCATGGCAATCACGATAAACCACCGTATCGGGCGGCAAGGGACCAATCACGTTTAATCCCAAGCCAATCGGGGTATTCATTAATTATGCGATACGATTATATAAATTTATTTGTATTGACAATTAAAAAATTATTTTTCATGCTAATTGAAATACGGTTTAGTGCAACTAACCAATGGGGAAAGTATTATGAGTAATGTAAATCACATAAGGCCAACCAGCCCAAGGCTAGCAGCAGCAAAAGCAGAAGAAAGAAAAAAAATAACAAGAGAAAACCAAGCATCGCTAGCAAATGTAATAAAATCAGCAGTAGATAACAGAACTAGACTAGAGATACCAGATCATCTAAAATCAACATACGACTCAATAATATCTGCACTGGAAAATAATAAACCCGTAGCACATATGCCATCCGTAGCAACTTGGATGGCTCCGTTACCAGCAAAACAAACTCCACATCAAATAGCACTTACAAACCAAGCATTGCTAGCAGATGTAATAAAATCAGCAGTTAACAAGACTATACTAACGATACCAGATCATCTAAAATCAACATACGATGCAGTAATAAAAGCAATAGAAGCAAAAGAATCAAAACCAGAGCCACACTACGAAGGGCAAGGCTTACAATACATAGCAGCAACAGCAGCAGCAGATGCAGCAGCAAAAGCAGCAAAAGCAGCAGCAGCAAAAGCAGCACCACCAGCAAAAGCAGCACCACCAGCAGATGCAGCACCACCAGCAAAAGCAGCAGAAGCAGTAACAGCAGCACCACCAGCAGATGCAGTAACAGCAGCAGATGCAGTAACAGCAGCAGCAGAACAAAAACCAGCAAACGCAGATTCTATTAATACAAACTCAGAAAATAACTGGTTCGTTCCTTTTTTATTATCTTTATTATCAATGATAACATTCCCTGTTAGAGGTATTTTAAATTGGCTTAGGGGGGGGGCTAAACCCAATTCTAGATAATGATTTCATGAATCACTGAGCTGTTGGCTAGCATCCGTTATCGGGAACCAGAGAAAGACGGTGTTTAGCAGCGAGAGTACCATCCGGGGAACGGGTACCCAGCCCCACCGACTGCTGCGACACACCAGCCCTATAGCTGCATGGCCAGCTCAATGGCGGACACCATCGACGCCGGATTGGCCTTATCTTGACCCGCAATGTCCACAGCCGTGCCATGATCCGGCGATGTGCGTGTAAACGGCAACCCCAGGCTAATATTCACGGCTGAATCAAACGCCACCATTTTAACGGGTATAAGGCCTTGATCGTGATACAAGGCAATCACACAATCATACTGCCGATGATACGCTTGATAAAACACCGTATCGGGCGGCAAGGGCCCAATCAAATTGCGCATGGATTTGGATTTAATCCATGGAATTAAGATATCGCGTTCTTCATCCCCAATCAGGCCATGCTCCCCCGCATGGGGGTTGAGCCCGGCAACGGCAATTTTGGGGTTTTTTTTGCCGAGACGTTGGCACAAATCCAGGGCATGGGCCAAGGTTTCGTCCAAGCGTTCGGGGGTTAGCAAGCTGGGGACGTGCATGAGGGGGCAATGCACGGTGGCCAAGACCACTAAAAGGCGACGGCTCCAAAAGGCCATGCTCACCGATGGCGTTTGGGTTACGGCAGCTAGCCAGGTGGTATGCCCGGGGTGTGGGCATCCTGCCAACGCAAAGTTCTCTTTGCTGACCGGAGCCGTGACCAGGGCGTCTAAATACCCATCCATGCACTCCGCCACGGCGGCCTCCAAGCAGCGCAGGGCAATTTGACCATGGGCCGCATGGCGCGATCGCCACGGAATCCGGGGCATTTCCGCAATGGGTACGGTTTGCACGACCCCCATGTCCAGCAAGGAGCGAATGGCCGGGGACCACCGTTTCCAAATGTCGGGGTGGGCGTAGCATCGAAACCGAGCCCGAGACGTTGCGCCAATCTCGGCCAAGGCTTTGATGGCCACTTCGGGGCCAATGCCGCTGGTATCGCCAAATGTTATGCCAATTTTTTTCATGAGATAGTTAATCTAACATACAAATCCCCCTCCCGGCAAGGGGGATGTTGTGAAACTGGGTGGCTTAGCTGGGGGTTGGGGTTGAATCTATTGACTGACTAAGTTGAGAAAGTTGACCAAGTAGTTTTTCCACTTTAGTTTTTTGCAAGTATATATTTTTTGCTTCTGTTGTTTTGTGATCTTGGGTCACCAAACCAAAATAAGCTGATTTACTTCTGGTCGCTGACAATGTTGGTGTGTCTTCATAATATGTAAAACGCCCTTCGTTATTAATAAGGCCTAATTCGTTTTCGGGGTCTATCTTTATTATGGCAGTATATAGTTTTTCATGTGTTGTTTTATCCACCCCAATTGTATTAAGCTCTTTTGCATATTCGCGAACCAGTGGGACTATAATCTGATCCAAATATTCTTTACGTTGTCCTTTATCCATTAACCTATCTACTTGTTCAATTAATGTTGTAAGGTTTTCAACGTATTTATTTTTATTACACTTAATACGCGTTTCTGTATGGGTAGGACCTGAATTCTTCCAGTTTGCAAGCCAAAGAAAAAAGTTACCTATACGTCTGAAAAAGTTCCAAAATTTACCACCATAAGCCATTGAGAGAGCGAATTGTGCTACCCCTGTTGTAACGTTAATGTCAACTTCTTCTCCTTTTATAGCCTCTTTGAAAAGTTCCTTAATCACAACCACAGGATCAAGGTCTGTTTCTTTCGGTGGATTATGTAGAGTTCTTAGATCTGGTAATTCTGTGCTATGCGCTACATTAATTAGGTCTGTAATCAATCTGTGTGCATCTTGTTGGTGTTCGATACTGGTATCCACTGTTAGATCTTTTGGGGCTTCATCTGTCCAACTATAGTCTATAAATTCTTTGCTTTTTAACGTTGTAAGTGCGGTGTCAGCAAGTACTTGATTCTGTAGTACAGAACCTTTAAATTTACGAATTAGTCCTAATAAATCTTCAGGATTATTTACTTGCTTTAACTTATCCTCAAGTGTATCAAATTCTTCATCCAGGATCGTTTGCATGCATTTTTGACGAGCTGATTCACTATCAAAACTAACTTTTTCGGCTAATAGATTAGAAATAAGCTGGCCTTTACACTCTTCATTTCCTATTATAGTGCTTCTTACTTCTTCGTCTTGAATGAATTTCTCTAGATCTATTTCGGTTACTTTACCTTGTTCTCTTGAGAATAATATCAGGCCTTTTGTATCGTCTATTGCAAAATATTTCTTTTTATTTTGGTTTTTTATGTTCATATTTATTTTGAAATATTTCTCGGCTTTTTCTTTTCCTGCTTTTTCTTCTGGGGGAGGTTTTTGACCGGCACTCCAAGAGAGACGTTTAATCCAGCCCCTGATACCATCAGTCGATTTTTGGGCAACTTGTTCTGTGGAAGTATCGTAGGGGGGAAACTCAACTGGTACTAGTCTTTTTGCTCCTGCTGCTTTTGGTGGTGGTGGTGGTGGTGATGGTACTCCTGCTGCTGCTAGTGTTGGTGGTGGTGATGGTGGTCTTTTTTCTGCTGCTGATGCTTCTGCTTCTGCTTTTGCTTCTGCTTTTAGTTCTTTTAGTACTTCTACTTCTGATAATCTTCTTGCTTTTTGTCCTATTAGATTTACTGCTAACCGTTGTCTGTCTCTTGGTCCTTGCATATTTCATTCCCCCTAATTTATTTTAACTATAAGAACTTTTAAAAAATAAAACTGTTAATACAATAAAATTATAACATTTCTCTGACATGCATGTCAACATCTTGTTATTAAAAAATTGCTTTTACAATAAATACTATCGTTTCGATTCCAAAAAAACTTGCACGGACTCCCTTCTGGGGGGGCAACAGAATGCCCAATTAGCGATTCAAAACCCTGTTTTTGTAGCAAAAAAACCCACTATTAACTTTTTAAGTTGTTTATACTATTCAAAATAAAATATTATTTTAAAAACTATATTGAGTTAACTGTATTGGGCCAACTGTGCCAAAAGAGAGGAAATTATGTCAATTAGAAGAGTATTAAGATGGTGTAGATCAAGTAGTACTTCCAGTCGAGTCGCGCCTGGCAGCCCACCAGCACCAGCAGGGAAGATTAATAAGTAGCCTTTTACATTTGAAAGGAGCTATTAGAAGCCAACATTATCCACAGAAACACAAACCATTGTTATGAATGGGGATACTCAACAAATTAAGGGAAGAACATTGAGGTTTGCTAACGAATTCCCCCAATTCAGTCAAGGCAAAAAAGGGAGCCTATCGTCTAAAAGACAGGCACCGATAAGAATTTCGCGACAGCCCATAGCACCCGTAGAAAAATCACTAGAAGAATCAGCCGTAAAGGAATGAAAGTAATCCGCAAACCCTCAGTGGATTTAGTTCAAAAACAACGCCCGTGCAAGTTTTGTTGGAACTAATTCGATATAATTTATTGTAAAGTCAGTTTTTTATTTTTTTAACAGTTTTTTGAAATTGATTATATTAAAGTAAATTAGGGGGAATGAAATATGCCAGCAATACCATCAGGAGCACCAAGAACACCAGGAGCACCAAGAACACCAGGAGCACCAAGATCAAGAACGAAAAGCGGACCAGGAACAGCAAAACCAACACCACGAGGACCAGAAGGAGGAACACAAATTTACAGTTATAGTCGGAGAAAGGAGAACTATAATGTTTATAAAGTAAAGCTAGGGGATAAAGACATACATATTCAGCAGAATACAACAACTGGTACCTTTAGGGCCATTACCCCCCAATACAATGACAAAAATGAAGTATGTGGTGTAGAGCTTATAAACGCGGTGGGTCGTCATACAGTGGATAGTCCTACAAAGGGTCAGCATGACTATAATATTTACCAAGTCCCTACTGATTCGGGTTATAAGCATGTTCAATTGAATACCCAAACAGGCAGGTGTCGCTTTGTTAAAAAAACCCCAGATAATAGTTGGGACTTAGAAGAAAGCCCATCAATCCCAATACCAGCGCAGCCAGCAGCAGGATCAGCAGTAGCAGCAGCAAGAGCATTAGCAGCAGCACCAGATCCAGCAGCAGCATCAGATCCAGCAGCAAAATTAGACGATCCTAAAAACGTTTCCGATATTAGAAACCTTTTGACAAGAATAAACAATGATACATCACTTGACGACAACTCAAAGGATACTAAAAAAATGATGATATTAGAGAAATTTTATACAAAAAGTAAAAGTCAGCAAGATCGTGTAGGATTGGAGATATTAAATCAGCTTTTGCAGGATAAAACTATTGACACTAATATGCATACAAAAATTACAAAACAACTTGATGTTACAAGCACGTTATTAAGCGGTCTTCAGGTCACCACGTCTAAAAAGTACAAGCCGTTACCAAAACCAACATCAGCATCAACAAAAGAACAAACTATAACTATAAAAGACAGTGACCTGAGACATCGTATGATAGAACTTAATCCAGGTCTTTTCCAAAGGGACGGATCTGAATACACTACGACTGATAAAGGGGAACTACGGTTTAATACTGATTTCAAGCTAGATCCTAAAGACCCTAGGCATCCAAAAATCGTAAAGCATGGTGAAATAAAAACTGCAGAACTTACAAAAAAAGCAAGCAAACTCTCTAAACCAGTTAATCAATTTGCATTTCACGACGCTGCGGATGGCGACTCCATGCGAGCAGCGGATGATCTTCAGAATGATAAAGAATTATCAGTATTCGTCATGAATCCTGCAAATGCCAGCAAACCCGGTGGTGGAGCCTGTGATGGTAATCACCACCGTGCAATGGAAGAATATATTTGTCGCAAATCTAATCTGCTAAGTAGCCTTGCTCATGTATTTAATAAACGAAAACATGATAGCCCCTACCTGCCCACAGCAACTCAAGCAATCGTTTCAACCAATACCTATAGATTTAAAAGTGGATCTACGACAAACTTTAATTTTCTATCAATAGCCTCTCCGGATTTGAAAAGATCGAAACATCATATAGGATATCATAGAAAAAAATTCAATACTGATTTTGGAGGTATAGATTCAAATGATGCTAAAAAAGAGTACAAAAACTTGATGGAGACATACTGGACAACCGCTCTAGCAGCAACTATTGAGCACGCCAAAGAGGCTACCACTCCTGTACTTGTAGCAACGCCTCCTGGAGATTATCTGAAAACCGATGGGGAAAATATTAATAATGATTACGTTATGATCGCCGCAGAAGCATTAAAGGAAGTGATAAACAGTAACGAAAGTTTCCAAACAGTACAGATTGTATTTGCTCGAAAGACTGATCAAACCGATATCTTTAGTAAATTACTCCTCAATCAGCATTAGCAGGCTCAAGACTCATCCGCATCACAATCCCCACGCTGAGCATAGCCGTCACCAACGCACTGCCACCTAAGCTAATAAACGTCAACGGAATGCCCGTAATGGGAAACACCCCAATCACCACCCCCATATTCAAAAACGCTTGACCCCCCAGCAAAACCACCAACCCCAACACCCACACACGCACCACCGGATCCACCACCCGCTTCGCAATAAACACCCCCCGATACACCAACACCCCAAACAAGCCAATCACAGTCACCCCGCCCAAAAACCCCGCCTCTTCACATATGACCGAAAAAATAAAATCCGAATGATGCAACGGTAAATAAAAATACTTCAACTTACTCTGCCCCAACCCCACACCCGTTAAGCCCCCAGACCCCACCGCAATCATCGACTGCACCGCATGGTAATTCTTGCCCAAAGGATCCGCCCACGGATCCAAATACGACCGAATCCGCTCCTGCTGATACGGATACACCGCAACAATCAACCCCAACACCACCACGCCCAACACCGCCAACGCCGTGACCTGTCGGCCCGGAACACCCATCGCCACCAAACACACAAACACCATGCCCGATATCAAAATAATGTTGCCCAAATCCGGTTGCATTGCCAAGATGCCCAACGGGACTGCCATCACTAGCATAATGGGCAACAAGCCCTGCGATACCCGACCCATCTGCGCCCGCTTGTTATGAAGCATCACCCCCAACACACCCCCCATAAAGACCTTCACCAACTCAATGGGCTGAAACTGAACCCCCGCCACCGACAACCACCGACTCGCTCCCCCCAACTCAACCCCCAACCCCGGAATCAGCGTCAACGCCAAAACCCCC
>CAXPTH010000008.1:0-65580 GCA_964220215.1 Alteromonas sp.
CGATCTGCCAAAGTTCATACGAATGCCTCTACGCATAGCTCTGAAAGCGGGTGGCTTATTGGTGGCGGTTTGGGTAGTTATTCAATGGAAACAAAAATAACTATACTATCTAACACGTTCACGTCTACAGGCAGTTCAACTGGGCTAAACTTGAAAGGTGGCTATTCATTTCAATTTCCTAAAAACTATATTAATATTTATGTATTTTTGACTACATTAAGTGATGGAGAAGTTAAATATAACGATATAAACATTCCAGGTCATAAAATAGAAGTTGAGAATCACAGCGGGCTTGCCGGTGATTTTGGATTTTATGTCTCACCAAAGGCATCTCTTTATTTTACTTTGGGTCTTGCTAAAGTTTATGTTGATTATTATAATTACAGAAGCTCTAGCGACTCTCTTAGGCATGCAGGTCCGTCAGAACCTGGTTTATTGTATGGTGTTGGTTTTGGATATAAAGTCACAGACCATGTAAATGTTAATTTAGGGTATACGACTAATACAAGCAAACGTAAAGCAGAGTTTTTACTACGACAACTTCCTGAAGTTGAAACTACTATTGATGGCATAAAACTTAGTACATCTTATAAGTTTTAATCTATAAGATGTCAAAATATTATTTGGAACAAAAATAAAAAAGTTTTTTTTATTAGCTTTTTAGCGATTTTTTTGAGCCTAGATTCATTCGGCTACGCAACAGGTGTACAAGAGATTTGGAAAGATGGTGGGGACAAATTGACTTTCAATTCTAATGTAAGTGATGTCAAGGTTTTTATTGATGGAAGACCGATTGGCTTTATACGTAACGGTGCTTTAGAATACGTAGTGAGTCGTGAGGGCGCGGATAAACGTTTAGAATTTAAAAAAAGTGGATACAAAACAGAAACATTAATTATTGGTACCAAGTTAGCTATTACATTTTGGGGAAATATTGGATTTGTATATTCAAGCCCTACCGCTTCCTCAATAGATAGCTGGTCGACAAAAAACAGCCGACAGTACACCCCAAATCAATTCTATATTGAAATGGAGAAAATCTAAACTCTGATTTATAGGTTTATAATGAAAAAAGGTTGTAATTTTTTTATAAAATATGGTGCAATGATACAACTAGTATTAGTGCTTTTTTTATTGTTAATGTATGTAGAAATGTATGTAGATAGGAGGGTTTCTTTATGAAGAAAAGTTTGATGTTGTTATGTATGTTGGTTTTTTTGAGTTCAAATTCATTTGGATTTGCAACGATCATGCATTCTATAACTGGTGGTGATGAAATCACATTCAATTCTAACGTTGAAGGCGTTTCTGTTTACATTGATGGAAACCCGATTGGAAAGATTAGAAGTGGTTCCATGAGTTACAAGATATCTCGTGATGGTACGAACAAATTAGTAAAGTTTGAGAAACCTGGATACAGAACAGAGGAAGTTCTTATTGGAACAAAGACAGCAGGAGCGTTTTGGGGTAATTTTATTGCAGGTGGAACATTTGGATCGTCAACTGATAGTTGGTCTACTAAAAACAGCCGACAGTACACCCCAAATCAATTCTATGTTGAGATGGAAAGAATCTAAGCTTAGCTGCGTTATTTTTTTGAATGCGATACCGATATTATTTTGTAATTTGTATCGCATTTTTTTTTAACTGTACTCAAGCCGATACTCGAATTGAGCGTGCAATAGCCAAAGAAACGATTGATTTTACTCTGTATGCGTATGACAATATTATGGCTGATTATTTTGAGGAACAAGATGGCTATCATCGGCATCTGCGTTATTTAATTATTCAAGGGACTGGGTTATCAGAGGGTGCGGTTAACGCATTAATCCAAGATCCAGTACTCCGGCAAGCGCCAACGCCGCCGGAGTATCTGTTCCAATTAAACAAAACATTAAGAGACAAGCATGGCTATTATTTCATGGATTATTAAGTACAGCAGTGTGATTTTAATCGCTACAACCCTGGGGTACGCATCGGGGGAACCTCCGGTGTACTATCGTGAGGCTTGGCTGGACTTGTTGTACTATGAATCAGCGGGCCAAGGGTATGAAAGTTTGGTTGATAACACTCAGTTTTTTATAACAGATCGGGGAAAATATGCTCCAAAAGACGAATACGATGCGTCGTTGCAGTTGGCCAAATCCCATGATGTTGAATTTAGACGTCGGTTTCCGCTGCGATATAAACGCTTGTGTGAAGCACATGGACTGGCTTACAAGCCCTTGGTGACGGGTCGGTCGGATATTGAGTCGGTTCAAATTGTGTATCCCAGTCGATACATGGGTAATCCGGCATCCATGTTTGGGCATTTGTTTTTGATTTTTGAATCCAAGAATGGACTATTGGATAGTAGCATTTTCCATTATACGGCAGTGCCGGATGCTGTGAATTCGATACAGTATATTATTTATGGGCTAACGGGTGGGTTTAGTGGGTATTTTTCAACGGAGCCGTATTACAAACGGATTAAAGATTATAACTATGTTGAAGATCGGGAAGTGATTTATTATGATTTGAGGCTATCTAAACAACAGATTGCTGACTTGCAATTGCATGCAGAGGAGTTGAAATACGCTCAGTTTGATTATTATTTTATTGATGAGAATTGTGCATTTTTTATTGGTAAAGCGCTCAATGTTGTATTAGAGACCAACATTAGCATGCGTACAGTGTTTGTGTCGCCCAGTCAAATTATAAATGCCTTACAGTCGAATCAAGCCTTGAGTGCTTATTATGTCCGTCCGTCACTCACGAGTCAGTTTAATCAAACCTATCAACAATTGTCATCGGGTCAAAAAAAAGACACAATCCGTTTGTTTTTAGAGAGAACCCCTTCAGTTGATACGATCCATCCAGAGTCATTGAAGGCGTTTTTATACTATTCAGAATATGCGATTAACAATTACAGTGCATTGGCAACTCCCGTGCGCCACAATCGAATTTTGGCGTATCAGAAACTGCAAGCGCTTCAGGATTCAGTCATTCGGCATCCGACTAACAAGCAACCGAATGTTCCAAAAATTTATTCTCAAAAAATTAGTCTTCAGAATGGACCAAGCCCAGGGTTGTTTGCATCGTATCATCCGGTTTATTACGCGAATGATTGGCATTTAATAGGCACTAAACAGCTGGATGTTGCATCCATGCGATTGGGGTATGGGACTGCGCAGCAGGCTCAGGTTGATATTCAATTGGTCGATATTGTGAATATTACGCCGTATAATACCATACAAAGTGATTCTGCATGGCGATTGCGGAGTATGGTCGGGTATAAGCGCTATGGATTTTTAGATCAATCGTTTGATTATGGTGTTGGGGTTATCCCGATTAAGCACAGCATGGTGTATGGGTTTATAGGCGGTCAGCTGTCTAATTATAATACGATGGAAGAACAGGCGTTGCCGGATGTGTCTGTGTATCCTTCAGCGGGTATTCGATGGCTAACGCCTGTAATTGGGGAGGTGTTTAAATTTGATTTGGGTTATGAGTATCGCTATCACCAGTTATATTTAAACCTAAGGATTATTGGCTATATGCGTGCGTATTCGGTTCAATTGGGCTATACCTATTCACCCTCAACTATAAACACAGTGGTTGTGTCGGTGAGTAAGGTGTTTTAGTTATTTGTCCAATCTTCATCAACGCTATTTAATTTTGTCAACAATAGTTCGTTTTCATCGGGATACTTTATTGCCTGGTATAGCTTAGGATATTTGCTGAGTTGAAGTCCATTATTTAGTAACTGTTGTACATAACAGCGACGCCCAGCGGCAGTTTCCAAACTTCCCATAGTTGGGTCTATTTTTTCACAAAATTGATTACAATGATCCAATAAGATCTTAATGTGCTTTTTAGCATCATTATCAGTCATTTTCATATTTTCATCGTCTCGACTTACGCTATTATGGGCTAAATATTTGTTTCTCAAGTGTTTGAGTATTTTTAGGCTTGCAATTACCGTCTTTTCGTTGTCTTTTTCCTGTTGCAAAATGTCTGAAACATGGTCCGTGACATCTTGGGACTGTTGCAAAATAGGTAAAACATTATTCTTTTGAGCCGGTGTAAGAAAGACTAATCCATGATCCAGTTCTTCCTCTGAGATAGCTAATCTAGCATTGTTATCATCAATACTATATAAAATATTGTTTCTAATCAAATTTTCATAAACGTCCTCATAACCAGGGCCAAGATCTGAAATTGTCTGTTTTGCAACAGTCCCAGCTTTGGATTTTCCAGCCAGCCATAAGTTTACATTATACTGATTGATCTTAATTTTTGTGTTTATTTCACCACGTTCATTGAGAACACCTTTTTCTTTCAAAATATTCCAGATTGCTTCCGATTCAGATTCATCAATGTTAGCTTGATTAACAAATCCCTGTTGCAAAATGCCTAAAACATGGTCCTTAAACACTTTTTTTAGAAATCGTATTGAGAGATTCTGTTTACCAATGTCAGCTTGATTAACAAATGCTCTTTTTACAACAGTCCCACCAGCATTATCAAAAAACTGTAATACTGTAACCACCAAGTATCTTAAAAATATTCGAGCAAACCACTCAAGATGTATCTGTTGCTTGTCATTGGCTTGTTCAGCGATTTTATGAATATCATTAACAACGTGGTATGCTTCCCAAACATGAGCGAGGTGATCACGGAAACGATTTAGTAGTTCCTGCTGTTCTTTATTTAGTTTTGATTCTTGTTTTTTAGTCTCCATCAAACCACCAAAACGGCTTTGGGGCTTGCGCCTTTGATCCAGGGAAGTTGAATAATATCCCCAGGTTCAGCCGTTGTGCAGGACTCGCCAGTGAGGGTGTGCACAGGGGGGATGTTGGCATAGTGTTGATACCGATCATGTTGGGGAAGGCTCAAGCGTGGAGGGTCTTGAAACCCTCGAAACGGTTCGCATAGGCTGACGTGAATACAATCGCCTTTAATCACATCAATAACCGTTCCTAAAACCGTTCCATCTCGTGCCGGTTCGCGTTCTTGCTCGGTATTGTTGACCAAAAAAAACATGGGTTTAAGCGGACGGGGACTCACGGCTTGAACCGGTGCGATATCCCCGGTGCTGTGGCTGTCTAAACAGTGCCGATAGGCCGATAAGGCTGTGGTGAGGTAGGCATCGGATTGCCCCCGTCCATCCACAATCCAGCCGCTCAGATTCAGCCCCAAAACAACCGAACTATAGCCCAGCAAGCAGCGGTCCATATAAAAAAACATGAAATGCCCATGGGGATTGTCTAAAACGGGAAAATGCCGCTCCGGATAATCCGTGTCATCAATGCTGCCCTGAATGACCCGTTCAGTCTCCATTAAACTGCCCAAATAGCGTCGGTACGAGTACTGCAACAAAATGGGCCCATGAACCATAAGCTCATACTGTGTATCGACAGACTTTTGAATGGTTTTAATGGCCGAAACCGGTAGCTCATTGCCCAGGACTTGCCGATGAGCGGTTTGTGCAAAAGCAGCCATGCTTTGCGCATTGGCATTGCCCATTTCAGTGTTGAGAATAATGCGTATCGCGGGCGCATGCTCAGCAATATAGGCCATCGCCCCAATGTCTTGAACCCGCATCCAGCGCACGGGGCTATCCAAAATCCGACCAATCACTTGATCCAATAGGGCAAATTCGTGGGTATGAAACAGCTTGTCGCAATTGACGCTGAACTGGCACCCTGGATACTGTTTGGTTGCATGCAGGAGTTGATCCAAGGTATCCAGTCGTCTGAGGTCCGGGTCTTGGTAGGACCGGCACGAAATAGCCGGGTCATCCAAAATAATATGGGTGGCACCCGCTTGGATGGCTGTGTGAATCCCGTCAACACTGCCTGCGAATGTGATTAATTCCGGCTTCACGATACCGGTTGCGTTAAAATACTATACGGGACAATATCCGCCGTTCGTTCAACTTTAATTAAACAATTGGGTTTCAAGTCGGCGGCGGTTAATGGCATATTGGCAGCGTTGGTTACGGATTTAATCGCTGCGGTGTGGGTGCCTGTGGGGGTGATCCATTGCATGGGGGTGTCCGTGGTGAAGGGTTGTTTTAAATGCACATAGGCGTATGTGGCATCTAGGGCCTGTACCGTACCTAAAAAATGCAGCGATTTGCTGTATTGGGTGAACTGCGTGTTGCAGGCTGTTTGCCGCTGGTCCAAAAAACCGTCGCTAAATGTCCGGTTGGATACCGTTTCCAATTCGTTTTCTAAATCATTGCAGGTTGCCTCTGGGTCTTGAACTATCCGGTCAATGGCTTGGCGATACAATCGACTGACTTGAGCCACATAGAGATTGGATTTCATACGGCCTTCAATTTTGACCGAATGAATACCGGCCGATACGATTGATTTAAGATGATGAATCCCCATTAAATCTTGGGCGTTCATAATATGAGCTTCGCGGGTGTCCGCCGTATCGGTATGCACGCCAAATCGATGCCGACAACTTTGCACACACCCCCCGCGATTGGAGTCCCGAGCCGCTGTGTAATTGGAAATCACGCATTTTCCCGAATAGCTGGCACACATAGCGCCGTGAATAAAGATTTCCAATTCAATGGGAACGTGATCCAAAATAGCGGTGCATGCAGCAATGCTGACTTCTCGGGCTAAAATAACCCGCTTGGCTCCGGCAGCCTTCCAGTATGCACACCCAGCGGCATTGGTAACACTGGCTTGGGTAGACACATGCAACGGTACCGAACAACGGGCACGCGCCAGATCAAAAACTCCGCGATCCGAAATAATAAACGCATCGGGATTGAGTGCCGCCAAGGCATCGATCATATCAGGCAAGGTATCCATCGTATGGGTATGGGCAAAGCTGTTCAGAACAATATAGACGCGTTTATTGCGTTGGTGGGCAAATTCAATGCCGTGACGCAGTTCAGATAGGGTAAAGTTGGGGGCGTATTTGCGCAAGCCAAATAACGAAGTCCCGACGTAGACGGCATCGGCCCCGTAGGTGAGTGCAATTTTTAGCTTTTCAAGATTACCCGCCGGTACCAGCAGCTCGGGAATGCCCATGCCGATTCCCCTAATACGTCAGCCACTGATGGGTATCCGGCAGCGCCCCGCGGACGGTGTCAAAATAAGCGGTTTGAATGCGTTTGGTTATGGGGCCTCGGCCATGGCTTCGAATAATACGGCCATCAATTTCCCGAATCGGCGTTACTTCAGCCGCCGTGCCGGTAAAGAATAATTCATCGGCTAAAAATAGCTCGTCTCGAATCAGGGATTGCTGGACAACCGGAATTCCCATATCTTGGGCCAAGGCAATGACCGTTTGGGCGGTAATGCCCCGCAAGGCATTGTCTGAGCATGGCGGTGTAATCAGTTGGCCATTTTTGATTACAAATAAGTTTTCACCGGGGCCTTCTGCAATGGTCCCATTTTTAGACAATAAAATGGCTTCATCAAACCCACAGGCCAGAGCTTCTTGTTTGGCTAATACGGAGTTGGCGTAATTGGCGGTGCACTTGGCCAAGGGCGGGAGGCTGTGGCTGTCTACCCGGGCCCAACTGCTAATTTTGCATCGAATGCCCTTTTCTAACCCTTCGGCACCCAAATAAGTACCCCAGCGCCAAGCGGCAATGATTAAATCAACCGGATTGTTTCCAGGGTTTAGGCCCATTTCACCATAACCGTAGTAGAGCAATGGCCGAATGTAGGCGCTCGTTAACTTGTTTTTTTTGAGTAAGGTTTGATTGGCTTCGATGAGGGTGTCCACACTGTACGGACAGGGCATGCCATAAATTGTAGCGCTGTCGAGCAAGCGTTCGTAATGCTCTTTTGCGCGAAATGTTGCGGCTCCTTTGGGGGTTTCATACGCCCGAATCCCCTCAAAAACGGCCGTGCCGTAGTGCAATGCATGCGTTAAAACATGCACTTGGGCATGATCCCATTCAATAAAGTCCCCATTTTTCCAAATATACTGTGTTTTTTCTAGTTTTCCCATAATACTTAATAGTATACGATAGGTTCCCTAGGTTGTGGAAGGTGGTTGGGATGACATTAAAATGTAAGACCAAGCGCAACTCCAAATTCTACGGTATAATTTTGGGGCTCCGTAAATGTTAATTGATAAGGATGGCCACCGGCCTCAAGGCCAAAGTATCGGCCCCAGTTCGGCAGGTTGTTGGTATCAACAATTTCACGATGGGGGAGTGAGGTATCCATATGCCAATACGTTAAAAAAAATGTGGTTGTTAGTGTGTGTGGGGCAATTCGAGTGGTGCTAAAGTAGTCCGGGTCTAGCGTTGTTTTAATCTTGAAATTGGCATGGAGTCCGTAGCCATTGGGCTGGGATTTCTTGATCTTTTTATACCCCAAGAAAGAAAAATCCGTGGTTTGCATCGCTGCATTAAGGTGCCGATATTCCAGCGTCATTGTGTGGTCATTGGGTAACGCCAACCGAATACCCATTGGTACATAGGTATACTGAGATAATCGGTTATAGCCGATATGGCCTGTTGATGTTATAGTCCCTTCGCCATGATGCATTAATTCTCGATAACCGATCCCAATATAAGTGGTCTTTCCAAGTAGAAAGCGTGTTTCAAACCCAGTATGATAATTTCGATAACTAGTCCCGGTGTTTTGGCTGGTATAGGTGGGGTCGTCGCTTAAAAAATAACGGGCTTCGGCTCGGATGATGGGCTGTCGATCCTGTGGGCGTTGAATAGCCAATGCGGTGTTTCCATCAAAAAGCAGCCCCTGTAGAGCCATTAGCCCAGGCTCTTCATAGTAGTACTGGTAGGCCGAGATTCCAGCCTCAGTGTGAAGCTTGTCGGTGGCGTGGATGCCCCGTGGGTTTAACAAAATTAGCAGGCAGAGTATACGAATGCCGGATATAAACAATGAATCACCCATGCTTGGGTAATACCCTGACTGGGGTGATGCTAATCATAAAATAGTAATTGGATGACACACAGGCGGTTGATTTTGTATGATAGTGAGTCATGAGTGTATGGGTGTTGTTGGGCATTGTTATGGGTGGGTATTGGCTGGCGTATCACACGGTTGGTCGGTATTTAGCTCAAAAAATTTTTAAACTGGATGCCAACAATCCCGTGCCATCCAGAACACATGCAGATGGCTGTGATTATGTGGCGTCTGAAAAACCGGTGATGTTTGGGCATCATTTTACGTCCATTGCCGGCACAGGACCGATTGTGGGGCCAGCCATTGGGGTGATCTGGGGGTGGTTGCCAGCTGTCTTATGGGTGTTTTTTGGGGCTGTGTTTATGGGGGCCGTGCATGATTTTGCATCCCTCGTGATATCGGTACGGCATCATGGCCGGTCGGTGTCTTGGTTAATTGGCCAATATGTGGGGCCACGTGTTCGGCACGTCTTTTTTATTTTGGTGTTTTTAGCGTTGCTCATTGTCATTGCTATTTTTGGTATGATTATTGCCCTAATTTTTGCTCAATTTCCCCAGTCGGTGTTGCCGGTTTGGTTTGAAATACCGATTGCCATTGGGCTTGGGTATTGCACGATGAAATTTCGATTCAAATTGGGTGTCATGACCGCCATTGCCGTTGGTATAATGTATGCAACAGTGGTGCTGGGTGCGTATGTTCCCATTCGCTTGCCGGATGTTTCCTGGATGCCGGCAACGGGAAGTTGGACCCTAATTTTGTTGGCTTATGCATACGTTGCCTCCACGCTGCCGGTACAAACGCTTATGCAACCGCGGGATTTTATGAATGCATGGCAGTTGTACATTGCCTTGGGGCTGATTGTATTGGGAATTATAGCGGCTGGGCCAGGGGTTTCCATGACGGCTCCGGCTGTTCAGCTGGCACCCACGGGAGCCCCATCGCTATGGCCATTTCTATGTATTACGATTGCGTGCGGAGCCATTTCTGGGTTTCACTGCTTGGTGTGTTCGGGCACATCATCCAAGCAATTGGCGGCTGAAACCGATGCAAAGCTGGTGGGGTATGGCTCCATGTTGGTGGAATCGGCCCTGGCTGTAATTGTGATTGTTGCGGTGACAGCCGGTTTAAGCTTAGCGTACACGCACAATGGCAGTGTGCTAACGGGTTTGAATGCCTGGAGCGTGCATTACGGCTCATGGGCGGCTAGTGCTGGCTTGGCGTCCAAATTGTCTGCTGTGGTGGTGGGTTGCGCCAACTTTTTGGCCTATTTGGGGATTTCTCAGCCCATTGCCTATGCCATTATTGGCGTATTTATTGCATCGTTTGCGGGTACAACATTGGATACAGCGACACGCATTCAACGCTATATTTTGTCTGAATGGGGTGCCGGTATTCCAGCACTTCAAAACCGATGGATTAGCACAGCGGTGGTCATAGGAAGCGCGGCGGTTGTAGCGTTTTCATCGGGTGTGAACGGAACGGGAGCCCTGGCGCTGTGGCCATTATTTGGGGCTGTGAATCAAGTGCTGGCTGGGTTGGCGCTGTTGGTAGCGACCCTTTATTTGCGCAAGAAAACACGGATCGCTTGGCTGGTTACAGGGATTCCGTGTGGTGCCATGATGGGCATTGCGTTATGGGCATCCATTCTAAATCAAGCGCAGTTTATGCAATCCTTTAATAGTTTGTTGAGTGGTTTAAACGGTGTGATTTTAATTTTGGTTTTGATTATTGGTGTTGAATTGGTTGGTGTTTTTTTGCAACGGAAACGTGGTATCATAAATTCTGTACAATGACAGTCAAACAAAGTGACAAAATCAGTATAATTCAGCAGTGGTTATCGGATTGGGAAACCGACACACTGGTTTGTCAGTATGGGGCCTTGCTTTTGGAGCTATTGCCGTTGGATATTGTGCATTTGCATGATCAGGCATGGTGGCATCAATTTCTAGTGAACCGATTGACCCATATTCAGGATGCGGTTCAGGATGGGTCCGGCATTTGGGTGCATGCGCCATCGCAAGCTCAAATTAATCAAGCATGGGGACTTGATATTGTATACCCGGACGCAGACAAATTGTTTTTTACCTTGCAAACCGTGATCCGAGAATGCGATCTTCGGGTTACCGTTTCTCTGCATCCAATGATTAGTATTCAGGTTGATTCAAACGGATGTTTGACGGACATTGCACGTCCACACGCATCGAGTACCCGCGTGGTATCCTCGGTGTACATTGAATTTGAACGATTGCCCGATACACTAACCATCCAAGACTTACAGGCGCGCATTGCCATGCACATGGCCGCAGTCCAAGTGTGTCATCAAGCGCAGTCGGCTATTGCGCATCGGGTATCTGATATTCAATCAGCAATCGGTACAATTGACGGGGCATCGGAATTGGAAAAAACCGAATGGAGTAATTTATTAACATGGCTGGGGGATAACTTTTTTTATTATGGCTACGAATGCTTTGATATTGTTGGGGCCAACCCACAATCGTTAACAGCCACCCCGGTGGCCGGTACCCAGTTGGGAATTCTATCGGATGATTATCGGTCGATTGATACGGCGGGCATACACAATGCGTTGCAGCGCCAAGTGAACAAAAAATTGGCGCATCCCCATTTGTTTTATTTTGATCGGATTCAGGCTCGAAGCCCCATTCAGCGATTTGCATTGTTAATGCGGCTTAGTTTTAAAGTTAAGCAATCGGATGGCCATTGGCATGACCATAACTTTTTGGGGATTTTACGGCGAAGTTCTTTGAATGTTAAAAATTTGGAAACGCCGTTAATTCATTTGAAAATGAAGTATATTTTTGATGCTCGCCAGTTGTTGCCCGGTAGTTACAATCACTATGAAGTGATTCGTTTATTTATGGGTATCCCCAAATTTGAGTTATTTCGCAGTTCAAAAGAAACGCTATTGGATATGGTGGATAGCATGATGTCGATCATTAATCCCAATCGGGTGCGCTGCTTTATTCATGAAAAGCCAGCGTTTAATACCGTTTGTTTTTTTGTGTATGTTCCCTTTCATGTGTATACTCCGGCCAATTGTGCAGCGATACAGGACTATTTGAAGCAAGCAGTAGGGACTGATTGCGACATGGAAGTGGTGGATATTTTTGACGTGGATAAGCCTCGGCTTCATATTTATTTTGAGTCTAAACAGCCCTTGCCGAGCTTTGATTTTGAGGGTATTAATCATGGGTTGAACCAACGGATTCAGCCGTGGTCTACCCAAGTCAAACAGTTGTTTGAACAGCAGGGGATTGCGGATGCTGTTCAAGATGAATGGGTTCGAATGATGCCCACCGATTACCAAGCACGAACCACGCCCAAACAGGCTGTTCATGATTGTTTGGCGTTGACACTATTGTCGGATTCCAAGCCTGTGGATAGTCGTTTGACACGATTTTTAACGCCCGATAGTCACCATGATAATAAGGTGTCGCTGTTGTCAATTTATACCAAAACAAAGCTTCGGTTGTATGATATGTTGCCAATACTAGAGAACCTGGGGTTGTTGGTATTGGATCAATTAACCACCCGATTTCGATTGCCTGGTAGTGTGGATGATGGGTTGGGCTATGTGCAATCGTATCGATTAATGACAAAAGCTAAGGAGCCACTGGATGAGCCTGTGTATCAGGAGCCGTTGGCCGATGTCATTGGGGCTATTTTTCGGAAAGAAGTACAAAATGATGGGTTGAATCAGTTGGTGCTTAACACGCAATTAAATTATCGGGATGTTAATGTCTTAAGAACGTATTGCCAGTTGTATGCGCAATTGCAGCCCATGTATGCCAAAGGGCTAACCCATATTTTGAATCAATATCCCGATTGTACGGAGCAGCTGGCGCGGTATTTTATAGCTAAATTCAACCCGGAATTGGCCGAGTCTGCGCAGGATCGAGCGGAGCAGTGGTTGCCAGATTTGGAGCAGCAGTTTTTTGACTTAATCAAACCGATTCAAAATCTATCGGATGATCGGGTGTTTCGTGAGTTGTTTATGTTGGTTCAAGCAACAGCCAGGACCAATGCGTATCAGCATGATCGGCTCAGTGGCACAGCGATTGCGATTAAGATTCATAGTCATGGTGTGCCATTTATGCCAAAGCCAACGCCATGGGTTGAAATTTATGTCCAAGACACCTTTTTAGATGGCGTGCATTTGCGGTTTGGCCCCGTATCCCGTGGGGGGCTTCGGTGGTCCTCCAGGCCCAATGATTTCCGAACTGAAATTCTGGGCTTGGTTAAAGCGCAAACCCTTAAAAACGTGCTCATTGTTCCCGATGGGTCCAAGGGCGGTTTTGTGGTTCGTATGGATTCCGATGTTGACGACACGGCCGCCTTTGTTCAGAGTCAATACCAACGGTTTATTGCAGCGTTATTGGATGTTACCGATAATAAGGCTCCCGATGGGTCAATACTTCCACCGAAGCACTGTGTGCTATACGATGCGGATGATCCCTATTTGGTGGTTGCTGCTGACAAGGGAACGGCAACGTTTTCAGATTTAGCCAATGCGGTGTCGAGTCAATACAATTTTTGGCTTGGGGATGCGTTTGCGTCGGGTGGCCAAGCCGGATATGACCACAAAAAAGAAGGCATTACGGCCCGGGGTGCTTGGGAATGTGTTAAATTGCATTGTATGGATCGTGGCGTGGATTGTCAGCGTGATCCAGTTACCGTTGTGGGCATTGGGGACATGAGCGGGGATGTGTTTGGCAATGGTTTGTTGCGTAGCGAATCGGTTCGTTTGTTGGCCGCTTTTAATCATTGTCATATTTTTGTTGATCCCACCCCGGATCCGGCCATTAGTTATGCTGAGCGCAAGCGTTTATTTGAATTGCCTCGCTCGTCGTGGACCGATTATCAGGCGGATTGCATTAGTTCGGGTGGGGGTGTTTTTGATCGGGACGCCAAAGCCATTGCGATTACACCCGAAATGAAACAGGTGTTTGGCATTGAATCCGATGTATTAAGTGGGGTTGAATTGATTCAAGCGGTGCTGTCGGCGTCGGTTGATTTAATTTGGTTTGGGGGTATAGGAACGTATATTAAAGGCATGCATGAACGGCATTCAACGGTCGGGGATCCAGCGAATGATGATTGCCGAATTGATGCCCAATTGGTACGTGCGTCTGTGATTGGTGAGGGCGCCAATTTGGGCATTACTGAGGCTGCTCGTGAGGAGTTGAGTTTGCGTGGTGTTGCGTTAAATACCGATGCCATTGATAATTCGGCGGGTGTTAATATGTCGGATTATGAAGTGAATTTAAAAATTCTATGTCAGCAATTGTTGGCGGATGGGGTATTGGCGAGCGATGCCGATCGCAATCAATTGTTGGGCTCGATTGTGGATGAGGTGTCAGAGCTGTGCTTGCAAAACAACCGGGCGCAGCATCGGTCAATTAGTTTGGATAGTCGCCGGGCCAATCAAAATTTGACCGCCTTTCGTCAAGCTATTTTAGACTTGCGCCGGATCGACGAGTCTCCGGAGGCCCAGGCCATTGAAGCAACTATTCTAAATCCACGATCAACAGGCTTGACCCGGCCCATGTTGAGTGTGTTTCAGGCAAAGATCAAGCATCAGATTATTCAGCAAGTGTCTGAGGATTGGGACGCCAATCATCCCTTGTTTCAGGTGTATTTGGAGCAGTACTTTCCTCAGACAATTGCGGATACCTATTTGCCTTACATTCATCAGCATCCCTTGGCCGGTCGAATTTCAGCCATGCAAGTGGTTAATCACGTCATTAATCATGCCGGCTGTGGGGCCATTCCGACGATGGTTGCGCAAACCGGACAGGACTGTGTGTCGGTATTGCAACTGTATTGTTTAGCCTATGCCATTATGGGTGTGTGCCAAAGCCCGGAGTTAGAGGCATGGATTCGGCATGAAAAACGCGTGAATACTTTTGTGTATGAGGCCCTCATGTATGGTGATTATGCAGCTATTTTAGCTTCAACAGCTACGCATCGTGTTACGGCTAAGGCGATAAACGATGCCACCGATGTCCCATTTTTTTTGCTCATACAGTTGGTTGAGAACCAGGGCATGCCTGTGAATGATGCGAATCAATGGCTGATGCGTTACGATCACTATTTTGGTTTTTCTCGTATTCAGGAGTATATTCAAGGCATGCCTATTGATACCAAATGGTCATGGGTGAAGCAATCCATGATGACTGCGTCATTGAGCCGGTATCGTCATGCGTTGTTGAACCCGGTTGCTGAACAGTGGCCAACAGAAACGGCGTGGTTACCGGAGCACTGGGGATTGCTTCAGGACTATCAAGCGATCGTGCAGGATTTAAACGATCGTTCGGGTGGCTCGTCGGACATTATTGATGTTGTACTGGCCAAATTGGCGACACTGGTCCATGCCATGCAAGTTCATGCCTAGATTTCAACGATAACTGTAATAGGGTAAAAAATATACAATGGGCAATAGTATTAGTACAAATGCAGGGTTTAGCTTGAATGGACCGGTTATTTATCCGAGTTCCAAAGAAAAGCCGCAACAGATTCAGTCCGCCGAATCTTCGGAAGAAGCATCGGAGGCGTCGTTAAAGGCAACCCGTAATACAGGGGCAGCGAGTCCCAGTACGGAGGCTAGTCAAGCTACCCAGTCCCAAGCGGCCAAACAGGCTGAATCAGCGCAGTCTCCAGCGGCTCAAAGTCGGCGTATGGCAGAAGCGGATATTGCGGATCAGTTGGTTAAGTTGGGGTACCCAACAACGTCTGAAAATCGCCATTTGGCGAGTCAGATGACGCAATACGGTGTGCCATTATCTCAAGAAAATTTCCAGGCATTGCTCAAAGAATTAAAAGGCCGTCCTGGCCAAGAAAATATAGAAGCATCTGTGGTGTCGTTGCTGAAAGGGTTGGCGGGATTGGGACGCTCGGTGGATATTTTAGCGCCTTATTTTGCCAATCAAGTTTCAGTGGATTCTGCTGCCAATCAGTTGATCCGTGCGTTGAGTCAATTTCAGTCCCATTTGAGCAGCCCGTTGCGGGGATTTGATGCCGCAATGTTGACGCAGCTGTCCGGTATTATTGGTAGTTTGATTGATGATTTGAAACGATTTCAAACATTACTAAGCAAAGTTTCGGGCCAATACAATGGGGATGTGTTGACCCGTTCGTTATTGGCATTTAGTCAGTTGTTAAATGGGATGGAGCAGCGATGGCTGATGCAGGAGCAGGCCAAGCAGGCGCCGTTTCATCGGGATCTTAAACAATTGAAGCAGTCGGGCTACGATTTTTTAAATGCCCAGCTGGTTCAGTCTATTTTATCTCAAAATAATCAATCGGCGTATCCGGTTCAAACCGATCAGTTTTTTTATTGGTCGTTGCCAAACCCAATGTATCAGAATCGAGACGTGGATGTTTTGGTTCGGAAAAGCCCATCGGAGCCGGATCACTTGGATGTTAAGCGAACCCGGTTGATTGTCCAGCTAGAGACCCCAGAATTGGGCGAAATTACCGTCATTATTGACATTTTAAATGACGTCGTATGGTACACCGTTAATGCGGATAAAAAAGAAACGAAAGAGGCGTTATTGTCGATGCGTGACACACTGGCTGCGCAATTAAAGGCGGCAAAATTTAATTTGCGGGGGTTTGCCACAACGGATCAACGGGTGGATGTTAAAGCTTTGTTATTGCCCAGAGGAAACTTGGATGATGTGGTTCGGATTGAGGTTGAGGCATGAGCCAGCCAGATAAACGCATTAAACGGTATGTTGACGAGCTTAGCACAACGGATCCGGCCAAGCGCAAAGCCATTGCCATTCAGTATAATGTTGATGCGGATCAAGTGCCGCGCATTGTGGCGGCGGGGCAGGGGGATTTGGCGGATAAAATTTTGAAAATGGCGGAAGAACATAACATAGTATTGTTTGAAGACCCGTCGTTGTCAGACCTTATGAGCAAATTAGATATTAATAAAAGCATTCCATTGGCCTTGTTCCCTTTGGTGGCAGAAGTGTTGGCTATTGTGTACAAATTGGATAGCATGGCTAAAAAGCGGCAAGCGATTAAAAATAAAAAGAAAAAATAACGATTATTCAATGAAAATGTTTAAAAACTTGTACATTGAGGAATAAACAAGGTATTATTATGAAAGTGATTGGTAATAAAAAATGGTTTTTGTATGCAATCCTTGGGGTTTGTTTCATTAGTTTTGGGGTCCATGCCTTAGACATGACAGCACCGTATGATCCGGAAAAAGATCCGTTAATTGTGGATAAATCGGATGTTATGATGAACCCACGTATGGTCGCTGAGTTAATTTATCCCACCCAAGCAATGCCAGTCTATGAGGAGCATTTTAATGCGTTTGAAGCCTACACGGCGAATCAAATGACACCGGGGTACAAAGAATATTCGTTTGGGAATGTTTCGAAAGAGGGTATGGTGTATGGACGAAAGTTTTTTCGATTGGGACAAGGTCCCCCCATTGAAACGGGTCAACCGTTGGATGTTTACGTTGAAGGCAAAGCGTTTTTTGTGATTCAAGGTCCCTTTGGTCAGGGTTATACCCGGGATGGTCGGTTTGTTATTGATAGTTATGGTCGGTTAGCCACATTTTCAGATTATTTTTTAGTGATGGGTGAGAACGGCCCCATTGTTTTGGATAGCCCAGAGTCTATTTATATAAATTCAGAAGGGGAGATCTTTCGAAACGAACGCATGGTTGATAAAATTCGGTTGGTTCAATTTGCTAATTTAGGGGAGATAGATTCCTTTAATTCGCATATTTTTTACCCAATTAATGGCCCGAACGCCATTGCTCTGGAAGAAAATCCAAAGTACTACATTCGGCAAGGATTTTATGAAGGATCCGCTGTTGTGAAGGGCTTAATTGGCGAAGTTCCACGGTTTAAACATGGGTATTTGGCGAGTGCTTATACGGTGCAACGAGCGTTAAAAATGTACCAAACCGCATTGACAATGGGGTCTCCCTGACTGGTATAATAGGAGGTAATATATGATTATTGGGTTTAATATAGCGGCTACAGCATTAACTGCAATACAAGAGTCTTTGGCCATTAATACGTCCAATATTTCCAATGCAATGACAGGAGCATACAAGACCCGGCGGGCGGAATTAGAGAATAACTTTCCGTTCTTATTATCGGATGCAATGACGGATACGATTGATGAGGGATTTGATGCTAAAGGCCGTAAAAAACGGGTGTATGAAATTGGGACCGGGGTTCGCATTGCGGATGTGAGCATGGATATGACGCAAGGCAAGCTAGATCAAACCAATCGAGAATACGATATGGCCATTAATGGTCTGGGATTTTTTAAGCTCAAGCAACCAACAGGTGAGACGGTCTATGCTAGGTCAGGCGTGTTCAAGCGCGATAAAAAGGGGTATATCGTGGATTTGTTTGGCAACCGCTTGGATCCGGCTGTGCGAGTGCCCGATGCGGTCAAATCGGTTCAGGTGGGCATGGATGGGCGAATTGCGGTTGTATATCCGGGCAATGATTCTCAACCGCGGTACATTGGACAAATTCGCTTGGCTGTCTTTGACAATCCTGAAAATTTACAAGCCTTGGGCAACAATGTTTATGCACAAACGGAGTCGGCTGGCCAGCTGCATATGATTTACCCCAATCAGAAACAAGCCGGGGATGTCATGCAAGGGTTTGTAGAAAGTTCGAATGTAAATATTGTCGATCAAATGATGAAGTTGGTGCTCAATCAACGCAATTTTAAAATTAGTACGAAAGCCTTTTTGGTGTCTGACGCCATTATGAAGGCCGGTAGTAGTTAAGGAGGTTAAACGCGATGATTCAACAGTTTTATATATCAACAACAGCTTTATCAGCGTATCAGAAAATGATGATTAACATCACCAACGATGTGGCGAATGCCCAAACACCGGGATACAAAGGCAGTCGGGTTGAGCTTGAAGCTCTATTTCCAGGCATGCTTGAGGATGAAGTGCAAAATCAATATGGCAGCAATGCCAAAAAAAAGAAAGTGTATTATGGCTCTGGGGTTAAGATTGCAGATGTTTTGCGAGATTTCCAACAAGGACGTGTTGAAATTACCGGAAAGCCATTGGATTTAGCCATTAATGGTAAGGGTTTTTTCCAATTTCGGCTACCCGATGGCAGCATTGGTTATGGTCGTGCGGGTAACTTGCAGAAAGATCGCAACGGTTATCTGGTTGACCCGAATGGCAATATGCTAAGCCCATCCATCCGAATTCCTAGTGGGACGACGTCGGTGAGTATTGATGGTCAGGGACGCGTGTTTGTTCAAGAAAATGAAAGTGCGCAATCGCGTGAAATTGGTCAAATTACGTTGGCACAATTTGAAAACCCCAATGCCTTGCAATCCATTGGCCATAACATGTATTTGGAAACAACGCTTTCAGGGCCACCGTCCGTTTACACACCGGGTGACCGGGGGTTGGGTCAAATTCAACAAAATTCGTTGGAACTTTCCAATGTTAACGTGGTTAAAAAGATGATGGAGATGGTTATTGTTCAGCGTTCGTTCACTTTGGCAGCTAATGCCATTCAAAGTGGTAATGAAATGTTGAAAGCAGCCGAAGAAATTGCGAAAGGTAACTAAATGGTTGTTCATCCTGACGTGGCCCGTCATGGGGAGTATTGATTCAATGGTTATGACAGCTGTTGTGGATGCGATGGAGTCTATGTACGGGGATCCTGTGTCCGTGAATGCGACCTGGACGTTTACGGATTCTGGATACCCTACCGCTAATATTCAGTCCGTTCGGTTGGCATCGCCGCATCCCATCTATGCTGGGCTTAATGATTCGGTTTCGTTGGTTATGCGTGGAGATTCCGGTTCGGTGGTTGCTCCAATTCAATTGGATGTTTCAGTTCAGATACCGGTTGTTGTCATGAAGCGGTCCGTAGCCCCAGGGTCTGTTGTTCGCGCTGAGGATGTTGAGATTTCTATGTTTTCTGTGGATGCAGCTCCCTCAAATGTTATTCGAAGCAAACAGGCCATTGTGGGTAAAAAAGCCCGGAGTCATCTGCTAGAAGGACGCATGACAACTGGCCCCATGGTATACGATGTGGCTGTTGTGACATCGGGTCAACGGGTGCGTGTGGTGTTGGAGTCGGATGCCATTCAAATTGCAACCCGAGGCACGTTGCGACACGATGCGCGCATCGGTGAGCGTGTGGGGGTTGAGTTAGAGAATGGTACTATGGTGGAGGCTGAGGTTCGAGATGATCAAACCGTTGTTATTCGGAATTAGTTTGGCCAGCGTTGTTTTGGCCAGCTCGTTGTATGAGTTAGCCGATCAAGGCAGTACTATTTATGCTGGCCGTCGCGATTTTCGCATTGGGGATGTTATTACTATTTTTATTTCAGAAGCAACATCGGCCGTTCAAGAGGCTGGTACTCAAACATCGGGCCGATCCATTGTGGATGCCCAATTTGATAGTGTGTGGAATCAGTTGGCGATGAATAACGGCAATGATGAGCGGCTTCAGCAGCGCCGTGAATATGGCATTGGTGGGGGCAGTCAGTACGATGGGGTGGGTCAAACCACACGAAAAAGCAGTGTCAAAGCGGTTATGTCGGGGGTGGTAACCCGAATTTTTGATAATGGAAATTTATATGTTGTGGGTGAGCACCGAATTAAGGTAAACGAAGAAACAGAGATGATTCAAATTTCAGGTATTTTGAAGCCCGATTATATTAACGATCAAAATGCTGTGTTTTCGTATCAAATCGCTGATTTGCAAATTACATTGCAAGGGGATGGCGTTGTGGCTGACAAGCAGACACCGGGTTTCTTTTCAAGGATTACATCATGGCTATTTTAAATCGATTGGTTTCAAGTGTATTGGTTTTAGCCATTGCGGCTAGTGTGTTGCATGCAGCGCCCACCGTTCGGGTTAAAGATATTGGTAAGATTTTACAAGATCGAGACAATCAAATTTATGGGTTTGGTTTGGTTGTTGGGTTGCGCAATACGGGGGATTCTCAACGGTCAATCTTTACCAATAAAGCCTTAACCAATGTGATTGCCCGATCGGGGATTTCTCCTGAAAATAACGATTTATTTCGATCCCGCAATGTAGCGGCTGTTATGGTCACAGCGCAACTGCCATTGTTTAGTAAAAAAGGGCAAACAATACCCGTGACGGTATCGTCAATTGGGGACTCCATTTCTTTGTCGGGAGGGACCTTGTTAATGGCAGAGCTGAAAGGCGCTGATAATAAAACCTATGTGGTTGCCCAGGGGTCTATTGTGGTGCATGGGGATGTGTCTCGGACCTCTCAGGCAACAATATTGCAAGATACGACAACGGTCGGTTTAATTCCAAATGGGGGGATTGTTGAAGCAGAAGTGCCCCGAACGGTTCAGGATCAGCAGTTCATTACAGTTGTATTAAATCAGTCCAATTACATTACAGCGTCTCGTGTGGCTAAGGCCATGAACGATGCTGGATTTTTTGGTGCCATGGCGGTGGATGCAGCGACGATCAAAGTCCCCTTTCTAGACTTTAATGAAGGGAGTTTGGTGGATTTAATGGCGCAGCTTGAAATGGTTGAGTTGGAGCCGGATGGTCTGGCCCGTGTGGTCATTAATGCCCGAACCGGGACGATTGTAATTGGTGAAAAAGTGCGCTTGTTGCCGGTTGCCTTGACGCATGGCAATGTGTCCATTCAGATTAAGAGCAATCAGGCGTTGGTTCAGTCTAAGCAAAACCCAGTTGTTGTGTTGGAGCCACGATCAACCTTGGATAGTTTGGTATCGGCTTTGAATAAACTGGGGACTAGCCCCAAAGATTTAATTGCCATTATTCAGTCGTTAAAGGCATCAGGCGCCTTAATTGCCCATGTGGAGGTGATCTAAATGGATGTTTCAATTATTACCAATAGTTTGAATATGATTACGGATATGCATGCGAAAAAACCAACAACGTATGCGGAACATTTGGATGAGTTTCAAAAAGTCTTTTTGAAAGAAATGTTTACCGAACAAATTGTTGAAGGCGCCCTTTCAGATGAGCAAAATGATGGGCTTGGTTTGTACGACAATACGATTGCCAAGCAGCTAATGAGTCAGTTGTTAACGCAGCAATTGGTGAAGCAAGATGCCTTGCATATCCGGACGTTAATGGGCCGGTTTATTCGCGATGAGTCAACGAAGGAGACGGCCAATGAAATTATTTGACCCAGCCATGGTTGCGTTGCAAAACGCCATTAAGCGATCGGCCGCTATGCAGGCAAACATAGCCAGAGATATTGCCAATAGTTCAACCCCTGGGTATGCCGGTAGTTTTGCCGATGCCTTGGAATCTGCTGAAAAAAAACGACGCAAGCGCCAGGGCTTGGAATCACAAAAAGCAACATTAGAGGGCAATATGGCTAGTTTGTCACGATTAAACTTGTATCATTCAGCCTGTTCTAAATTATTGACCACGAAGTTGAGCATTTTAAAAACCGTTGCAGCCATGGGTAAAAAATGAAGGGCGTTTTTCTTGTGTTATTGGTGAGTATGCTGGGTTACGCACAATTGGGATCCGAGGATGCTTTAGCTATTAGTGCCCAAGGGGTTTTGGTTCAAAAGTACCGGCTGGAACTCATTGCCAAAAATGTAGCCAATGCATTTACCCTGCGCACCGAAACCGGATTGCCCTACGCCAAGCAATATCCAGTTATTCGATCGCAGGGCAACGATGTTTGGGTGGATGGGGTTGCAGAAAGCCAGCAACCATTTGGAAAAGCCTTTGATCCGTCGCACCCATTTGCGGATAAGTATGGATTTGTTTACATCCCTAATGTTAGTATTTCAGAAGAGATGATCGACTTATCATATACCAATGTTTTATATGAAGCCAATACAACAGTATTCAAGTCAGCTAGAAATACGTTTCAATCAACCCTGGAGATTTTAAAATGATTTCACCGATTCCACCAGTAACTCCGCAACTGCCCCTGTTGCCACTCGTGAATGAAAGCAAAGACAGCCCGTCATTTTCAGGTTTGTATGCGGCTGTGCTACAGGATACCACTGAAAAAATTCAGCGAAAAAAAGTTGAGTTGGATCAAAAAGTGGCCCAACTGAATACCATTAAAAAAGATAAAATTGAGCAAGAACAAATCATGGAGAATTCTCCGTTTTCTATGATTTTTGCTGGCGTTGTTCGTGCATTGGATGATGTGAGTAAAATGGAGCATAAAACCAATGATCTTATTCAGCGTTATGTGGACCGCAAAGCGTCCGTAGAAGAAGTCACTATGGCAACGGCTCAGTTGAACGTTTCAATCACATTGCTCAGTACGGTGATGAGCTCGTTGAGTCAAAGTTTTAAAGAATTGCAAAATATGCAGGTATAGTAAAGCATGGCAGATTTATCAGATATGGAATCCAATATAGCCTCCAAACAACGCTCAACGCGGCTTTTGGTTATTGTTATTGGTATTATTGTTGTGGGGGCGGGGGTGTTATTTTTCTTTCAAACCCGACCGGAAAAACCGGCTGGTGATGATACGGTTGTTGTGAGCAAAACATCGCCAGACAAGGGTAAGATAAAATACAAACGCTTGCACAGCCAAATGGAAAATGATGTAACGTCTCAGGCAATTAAAGAGTTAAGTTTGCACGGGATTGCCTTTGATGTGGAGCGCGCCGGTCGGTTTTTTAATTTAAGTGTTGATCGGCGGTATTACGAATCGGCCAAAAATTTGTTGGCTTTGAAAGGAATCCCTTCTCGGGGTGCCACGGGGTTTGAATTGTTGGATGAAGATCAGGGGTTTGGGGTAACTGAATATGATAAACGCATTCGGTACAATCGCGCATTGGCCGGTGAATTAAGCAAAATGATTGCGCAATTCTATGATGTTCAAGATAGCCAAGTCCGCATTGTTGTTCCTGAGAAAGCGAGTTGGCAGAAAAAACAGCCGCCGGTGACCGCTTCGGTTTTGGTTCGTGGGGTCGATGGCCGTAGGGTATCGGATAAAACCGTATTTAGTATTATGAACTTGGTTCAAAATTCAATTGAAAACTTAGAGTTTGGTAACATCTCTGTTGTGGATACCTATTCCAATGTGTTGTCCATCGGTATTGAAGAACGGATCAAAACGATTAATGTCTCCCAGTCAACAGCGCCTGAGATCAAGCAAACGGCGCCGCCAATTGTATCCGTTAAGCCGAAAGCCCCAGTGGAAAAAGCGCAAGAAAAACAAAAAATAGACCCCATTGATTCTGAAGCCTGGTTGGATGCTCGAAAGGCACTCAAAATCAGTATGGAACAGGCCCGGCTAGAAAAAATGAATACAATGTTGATGGGTGTGTTGCCCAACAACACCTATCAATCAACATTGTCCATTGAGTTTTCGGATGTGAAAGATCAACAATTTAATGCGGTGGATATTAAACGCATGACAATTAGCATTGTCGTGGATTCGGATCAGATTCCCATTTTAGAACCGGTATTAAAAAAGAAAATATTCAGTGTTGTAGCTGGTTCTGTTGCGTATGTTCAAGGGCGCGATACGATTCAGTTGAATTTAGCTTCGTTGGGCCTAGATGCTTTGCCTGAGCCAGTGGCGGTACCCGATGCCAGCCCGGATTATAAACAGGGATTATCGTGGATTCAGAATTACCAATGGATTGGTATTGGCGGTTTGGCTGCCCTGTTGATTGGATCGGTTGGTTTATATTGGCGTCGCCGTCGGGCTAAGCAAATCGCTGCTGTGCCTCTGTATCCAGATGAATCGGCGGATCCCGTTGCCTCCAAATTAAAGGTCTTGGCCCGTCAAAACCCTGAGTCTATTGCCAGTATTGTGACTCGATGGGTAACGGATACCGAGGAGGCTGTGGTATGAATGGTTTAGAAAAAGCAGTAGCGTTAATTCAGGCCTTGGGAGACCAGGGGGGCGCAATTTTGGATCGGCTACCAGAATCGGTTGCCCAACAAATTCAGGATCAGCTGGATACTGAGATTTCTGTAACAGATGATTTGTATGATGAGCTTGAAAAAGAAGTCTATGTGCTGGAAACCCAACAATCGGCTCAGTTGGTCGCTGAGGATCAACGGATTCAGCGCATTATTTCTGATTTAGAAGGCGAATCCGTACCCATGATGGCGTTTGTCTTGCAGCAGTTGGATGCGGATACGGCGGATTTAGTGATGGCCGGCTTGCCCAGTGCTCAACGGGATGCCATTCGCGGGTGTGAGTTGCAAGACAATCCAATCCAAGAGACGGTAGCCGCTGTTCTTATGGAAACTGTGCAGTTAGACTAATGTTGCAAACGATACAACGCTACGTTAAGCAGCGCCAATTAAAGCCATATTATGCCACAGTATCTCGTATTAATGCGATGGAGCCAGTGATTCAGGCACTGTCTGATGATGCGTTGCGCAAGAAGACGGATGAGTTGAAAGCCACACTTGCAGCGGGTAAACCATTGGAGTCTATATTGGTAGAGGCGTTTGCGGTTGTGCGCGAAGCGGCTCGCCGAGTCCTGGGCATGCGGCATTTTGATGTGCAATTAATTGGAGGGATTATTCTGCATAACGGCAATATTGCAGAAATGAAAACCGGTGAAGGAAAAACATTAGTCGCCACATTGCCGGCGTATTTAAATGCCCTAAGTGGCCATGGCGTTTATGTGGTGACGGTCAATGATTATTTGGCTAAGCGTGACTGTGAGTGGATGGGGGCGGTGTTTGAATTTTTGGGTTTATCGGTGGGCCTCATCCAATCGGACATGGCCCCAGACGATCGATTAAAAGCCTACGCCTGTGATATAACCTATGGCACCAATAATGAATATGGATTTGATTATTTACGGGACCATTTAGCTACCCATCGGGATGACTGTTGCCAGACGCGTCGGCATTTTGCCATTATCGATGAAGTGGACAGTGTGCTGATTGACGAGGCGCGTACTCCGTTGATTATCTCAGGGCCGGTCAATGACTCAACGTCTCGATATAGTAAAGTGGTGAAGGCCTGTCGTTCGCTCATTATCGATACGCATTTTACGTGTGATTTAAAACACAAAAATATTGTATTAACCGAGGCGGGCAATGAAGCGCTAGAGCAAAAGCTAAAACTGGATAGTATTTTTTCGGTTGAAAGCATGAGTTACGCTCATATGGCTGTTCAGTGTTTGCGTGCCATGCATTTGTTTAAACAAGATGTGGATTATGTGGTTAAAGAGGGCCAAGTGGTAATTGTGGATGAGTTTACAGGCCGGCTGATGGATGGGCGACGGTATTCCGATGGATTGCATCAGGCTATTGAGGCGTGTGAACACTTAAAAATCCAAAAAGAAAGCCAAACCTTGGCCAGCATTACCTTTCAAAATTACTTTCGGATGTTTCCCAAGCTTTGTGGTATGACGGGAACGGCGGTGACCGAGGCGGATGAGTTTCGAACGATTTATGGGCTGAATGTTGTTGAGATCCCACCCAATCGTCCGTTGCAACGGACAGATCGTGCGGACTTGGTCTATAAAACACGGGCAGGTAAATATGCGGCTATTGTGGAGCGCGTGCGGGCCTTATATGCGGAGGGGCGTCCCGTTTTGGTGGGGACTATTTCCATTGAGGCGTCTGAACTATTGAGTAAAAAATTTAAAGAAACCGGTATCCCGCATACGGTATTGAATGCCAAACACCACAGCCGTGAGGCTGAAATTATTGCCAACGCCGGTCAAGAAAAAGCGGTGACCATTGCCACAAATATGGCAGGCCGAGGAACCGATATTAAATTAACAGATACGGTTGTTGATTTGGGCGGTCTGGCTATCATTGGTACCGAGCGGCACGAATCGCGGCGAATTGATAACCAATTGCGTGGACGAGCGGGGCGACAGGGCGATCCAGGGTCTTCGGAATTCTATGTATCCATGGAAGACGATTTAATGAAATTGTTTGGCTCGGATCGTATGAAAGCAATGATGGACCGGCTGGGCATGGACGACACAATGGTCATTGAACATGGATTGGTTAATCGCTCCATTGCCAAAGCCCAACAAAAAGTGGAGCAGCATTATTATTCGGCTCGTAAACAAGTGTTGCAATACGATGATGTGGTGACCCAGCAACGCCAAACCATTTATGATATTCGCGATGCCATTTTAATGCACGATAACACGTTGGCGTATATGCGAGGATTTATTGACGCTTTATTAAATCAACCGGCGTTTGATTCAGCCTTATTTGGGGATGTTTTTACAAAACCGAGTGATCACGAATCGGTTTCGGATGCGTATTATCGGCAATTAAAAACCCATTTTAGTGGGCATCCGGATGCGGTTGTTTCCGATGTCATTCGCTATATTGTATTGCGAACGCTGGACCGGAAATGGGTGGATCATTTGCAGGCGATGGACGCGCTTCGCGAAGGCATTGGGTTGCGGGCTTGGGGCCAAAAAGACCCCTTAATTGAATATAAAAAAGAAGCATTTGAATTGTTTCGAGAGTTGTTAATGGGCATTCGATTTGAATCGTTGGCTGTTATGATGCGGGTCATTTTAAAATTTGAAAAATCCCCGGCATGAGTGCGATCCAGTATGATTTAGTTCAGCAATTTGAGGGGAGTAAACAGGGGCTGTATTACCTCGGAAACTACCTTTGAGATTGAAGCAAAACGCGATCGTATTCACCAATTAGACACAGAAATGGCGTTGCCCGGTTTCTGGGATGATCAGGCCAATGCCCAAACACGATTAAAAGAGCTTAATCAACTGAAATCCGTCATCCAGTCGTATGAAAAATTACACAAGCAATCGGAAAGCATTAGCGAATGGATCGCGTTGGATGAAACGGACGAGGAGTTGGTTCTTGAAATTGAATCGGATATTCGAGTCTTTAATCAATCGGTTAAACAGCTTGAAATTCAGTCGCTTTTAAATGGCAAATATGATTCCAGTGATGCGATTGTGGGTATTTACGCTGGCGCCGGTGGCTTGGATGCCCAAGACTGGGCCACGATGCTGTCCCGAATGTATCAACGTTGGTTTGAAAAACAAGGGTATTCTGTGCGCGTTATTGATTCCGTGCTGGGGGATCAATCCGGTGTCAAAACCCTGACATTTTTAGTCAAGGGCCCCTTGGCCTATGGCTATTTAAAAACGGAGTCGGGCGTGCACCGGTTGGTTCGGATATCACCCTTTAATGCTAAGGGAAAGCGACAAACCTCCTTTGCCGCTGTGGATGTTGTCCCACATTTTGACAACACACAGGATGACTTTGAGATTCCCAGCAAAGATTTGAAAATTGATACCTATCGGGCATCGGGGGCGGGCGGACAGCATGTGAATAAAACCGATTCAGCCGTACGTATTACCCATTTGCCAACCAACACAGTGGCCCAATCCCAAGACAGTCGGTCTCAGTCTGAAAACCGAGAAATGGCCATGGCTGTTCTAAAATCCCGATTAATTGCATTAAAAGAACAGCAGCAGGCGGATCACATTGCATCGCTGAAAGACACATCGGATAATGCGTGGGGGAACCAAATTCGATCGTATGTCTTGTACCCCTATAAATTGGTTAAAGACCATCGAACGGATTTGGAAAATTCGGATGTGGATGCCGTCTTGGATGGTGAATTGGGTCCCTTTATTCACGAATCTCTGTTAACCTTATATAAAGATGATCGCTAGTTCACGGATTCAACAGTATTATCGCGCTATTGTTTGGGGCATTGTTGGCCTATCCATTTTGATTGCCAGTGTGATTATCTGGGATCGTATTCAATACGATTTTAACAATCGGTCGGTATCCATCGCTATGACGTGGTCGGATGTGGAGCATCAATTCAATACCATGGGGATTCAACCCAATGATTACGATGCTCAGCTAAAAAACCTGCGTGAAACCAGTGGTTTGACCAGTATTGTCCTGGAACCCGATACTGTTGATGATTTGGTCAATCGGGGTCAGTTAACGGTTCTCAAGGGATCCGATATTTTAAATATGTTGCGTGTGGGCAGTGTGTATCGGTATGTATTGACCAATATTATTAATAAAAACAATATCCAGCCCAACTATTACTATTTATTTATTGATGAAACAGCCGTCTATCGGCGAGTGAAACGGCAGTTAGAAGCCGAAATTGGGGCATTTAATGTGGTGGCCTTGGGGTATTCAGCCTTGGAAGTTCGAACCGACTTAGATACAATTTTATCGGCTAGTTTGGGGATTGATACGGCGCGTTTAAATCAGCTTCATGAGTTGGGCTATGCGGTTGTCCCGGCGTTGGTCAATACCCAGTGGCAGTCCAGTCATACGGTTAAGCTGGAAATGGAATCGTTGCAAGATCTTCCGGTCCAATTGATTGTATTTTCTGGGGATCAGGTGTTGGGCTATCCCCATCAATTGGGATGGCTTGAACAAACGATTCAAGAGCGTCAATACAGTGTTGGGGTTCCAGAATTTAAGCGCCAAGTGGGCATGAAACACCTGATTCATACAGTACCGGTCATTCGAATTCACGATGGCAGCAAGGACCCGTTAACGGTGTCGGCCATGGCGAGGCGGTATGAACGGGCGGTGAAAGAACGCAGTGTCCGGTTTTTAATTATTCGCCCGCATGACTTGCAGTTGGATCAAACGGTGGTGTTGGATCATACCCATCAATTAATTCGAATGATTCGAACGTATTTGGATCAGCATGGCTATACGGTATCCGGGGATTTAATGACGCCGTATCGGCATCGATCTGTATCAGCATGGTCGGTTCTTGCGATGAGCTGGGGGATTGCCGCCGTTGTGGTCCTGCTGTTGCAACGCTTTTGTGTCATTTCATTGCCAGTTTTTGGATTGATTATTGCCAGCATTAGTATCGGGTATTATGGATGTTTGATACTGGGGGGGGATTTGGTCTGGCGCCAAATTATGGGGTTAATTAGTGCCATTGTTGGCCCCGTCTATGCCTTGACGTGGTTTCCAGTTTCGGCGAGTGTTGACGATTACAAAACGCGCATTGTCTTTGGGTTTGGGTTTTTATTTCGGTCGGTTGCCCTGTGTTTGGGCGTGGGTTTATTTATCCAAGCGTTAATGTATGATCCCCGTTATTTGCTAAATTTGATTCCGTTTTATGGGGTTAAGTTGGCGATTATTATCCCGATTATTTTGATTGGCTTATATTTTTACATTGAACCCCATCGATTAAGTGCCATCATTCATGTGTTTCGCCGTGTTAGTATGTTGCCGGTAAACAGCGTTGTTTTGGCTAGTGCGGTATTTGCCGTGAGCTTTTTAGGGTTTTATTTATTACGCAGTGGCAACTATATTTCGTGGGCTGTACCGGGTGTTGAGCATTGGGTTCGCAGTATGTTGGAAGATTGGTTGTTTATTCGGCCTCGGACCAAAGAGTTTTTAGTGGGGTATCCCATCTTGTTGATCGCATATGTGGGGGTTGGTCGTTGGATTCCTAAAAAATGGCTATGGTTTTTTCTGACGATTGGCGGTGTTGCGTTAATTTCGATGGTTAATTCATTTTGTCATTTTCATACGCCATTTTTGGTGTCTGTGTATCGCTCAATATTGGGGGTATGTTTGGGCAGTGGCTTGGGCTTTATCTTGGTTCTCATCCTGATTGCATGGCGGCGGTGGATCATGCATGTACGATAAATTACTCAACAGTATCGGTATTCAATTTAACAATGTGCAGTATTTGAACGAAGCGATGACCCATGCCTCGCATGGCTCATCCATAAACAACGAGCGCTTGGAGTTTTTTGGGGATGCTGTATTAAAATTGGTGGTATCGGAATACTTGGTTAATGCGTATCCCGATTACAATGAGGGGCAATTGACCCAGTTGCGGGCGTGGCTCATTTCAGATTCGGCCTTGCATATTGTGGCCAAGTCCATTGCCTTGGGGGATTGTTTGCGTTTATCCAAAAGCGAGCGACGGAACAAGGCACACGAGCGACCGTCGTTGTTGGCCAATGCGTTTGAGGCCCTAGTGGGTGCGATTTACTTGGACCAAGGGTTGCCCGTTGTGCAATCGTTTATAGTCGACCGACTGGATGCGATTTTAATGCCATTGGTTCAAAAAAATTACCATGTGGATCACAAAAGCGAATTGCAAGAACGCATGCAAAAATCCCGCTCAGACTTGCCTGTTTACGCCGTCGTGCGCACCCAGGGGACGGATCACAACAAAGTATTTGTGGTATCGGTCTCGGTTGTATGGAACGGGCAACCCTATCGTGAAGAAGGCTCGGGACGAACTAAAAAAGCAGCGGAGCAGTCCGCAGCACAAGCCATGATCGAGCGGTTAGACAACAATATTTAGCAGTTTATTTGGGATAAAAATAACTTTTTTAGGAGCGGTATCCGTTGTATAGCGTTGAATGGCCGGGGATGCAAAAGCCGTGGCTTCAACATCTGGTTGCGAAACCCCTTTGGGAAACGTTGATTTGTCCCGTACTTTTCCGTTAATTTGAAAGACAATCGTGCAGGTATCTTGCTCCAATTGCTTCGGGTCATGGGTGGGCCATGACTGGCTATGAACGCTATCGGAGTGGCCAAGCTGATGCCACAGCTCTTCGGTAATCAGGGGTGCAAAGGGTGCGAGCAAACGCAGCAATGTATCCAGGGCTTCAGGCGTTGTGCCCAGCTTGGTTAAGGTATTCACAAACGTCATTAAATAGCTAATGGCGGTATTGTACTGAAACCGTTGAATATCGTTTGTAACCGCTGCAATGGTTTGGTGCCGGGCGGTTTCAATCGCAGCGACATCGGTGGCCGTTGCTGCCTGGGTGACCAATCGAAAGACACGGCTAAGAAATCGAAAGGCCCCGTCAACACCTTGATCAGACCATGCCAAATCGCGCTCGGGTGGAGCCGTAAATAAAATAAACAATCGGGTGGTATCCACGCCATAGCGCTCAATAATCTCGCTTGGGTCTACAGTATTGCCCAAGGACTTGGACATTTTCGCCCCATCTTTAATGACCATGCCCTGGGTTAATAAATGTTTAAATGGCTCGGTCACGGTGGTTAGCCCCAAGTCTCGGCAAACACGGGTAAAAAACCGCGCATACAGTAAATGCAAGATGGCGTGCTCAATGCCCCCAATGTAGTGATCCACAGGCAGCCAGTGGTTGGCCAACGGTGTGTCAATGGCCTGCGTGCTATCCGTTGGGTTTAAGTACCGGAAAAAATACCAAGACGAATCCATAAACGTATCCATCGTATCGGTTTCGCGTCTTGCGGCTGTTCCGCAGGTTGGGCAGGTCGTATTCACAAAGTCGGGGCAATTATCCAAGGGATTGTTGGGCTTGGAAAAATCCACAGACTCCGGCAACAGAACCGGCAATTGATCCTCTGGAACGGGTACAATCCCGCAGGTGTCGCAATACACCACCGGAATGGGGGTTCCCCAATACCGTTGCCGAGACATGAGCCAATCCCGCAATCGGTATTGGGTGGCAGCCGATCCCACCCCATTCGATTCAATCCAATCAACAATGGTTTGTTTAAATTTTGTGCTGGGCATGCCGCCATACTCCGGATGATCCAGGCACATGATGCCCGGTTCCGTGTCGGCTTCTGTGAGGGTTTTGGGCGTCTCGCCCGTTTTGGAAATAACGGGAATAATCGGGAGTTTATACTGGGTTGCAAAGGCAAAGTCCCGCTCGTCGTGGGCGGGGACAGCCATCACAGCACCGGATCCGTAATCCATTAGCACATAATCGGCAACCCAAATGGGTATTTTGGTGTTCGTAAAGGGGCTGGTGGCATAGAGGCCTGTAAAAACGCCCTGGGGCTGCTCAGCATCGGGATTCATAGCGGCTATTGCGGCGTGCACAGCCGGGTCTTGGATATGCTCCCGGACAAATACATGGTCTTTAGCAATGGCCAAATACGTAATTCCATAGACCGTATCGGGGCGTGTGGTGTAAATCGTAATGGGTGTATGATCCGTTTTGAATTCAATATGCACCCCAGTGGATCGCCCAATCCAATTGGCTTGCATGGTGGTTACTTTTTTGGGCCACCCGCCGTTGGGGGGCTCTAGATCTGTTAATCCATCCAGTAACGCATCGGCATAGTCGGTAATTTTTAGAAACCATTGGGATAAATCCCGTTGCTCAATGGGGTTGGCACATCGCCAGCAGGCGTCATCCACCACTTGTTCATTGGCCAATACCGTGTGACACGTTTCGCACCAGTTGACCGGTGCTTTCTTTTTGTACGCCAGCCCCTTTGCTAGCAATTGGGTAAAAAACCATTGATTCCATCGATAATACGCTGAATCGCAGGTTTGAACCAATCGGTCCCAGTCGTAGCTGAGTGCCAATGATTTTAACTGATGAATCATGTGTTGAATGTTGTTTTTGGTCCATGTTTTGGGGTCTGTGTTGTGCTTTTTAGCCGCATTTTCAGCGGGTAGCCCCAAGGCGTCAAACCCAATGGGGTATAGCACATCGTACCCATTCATTCGGTAAAAACGAGCGAGAACATCGCCCAAGCTATAATTGCGGACATGGCCCATGTGCAAATGCCCCGACGGGTAAGGGAACATTTCTAAAATATATTTTTTGGGCCGTTCGCTGGGTGTTGCGTTTAGTTTATAGGGGTTTTGGGCTTCCCACTCGGATAACCATCGGCTTTCAAATTCATTTGGCTTATAGTCCATTCTAAATAAATGATAGCATATTGCGTATGCATGTGGACGGTATTGATAGTTGGGTGCGATAGTTATAATTTATTAAATCCCCTAAATCTCCCTAAGGCCCCTAAATCCCAAAAGCCCCCTAAATCCCCCTAAAGGGGACTTGTTACATCTAGGTGCTTAATCCCTAGGCCCCTAAATCCCCTAAAGGGGACTTGTGATGCTGATAATCTCAATAAAGAGCCATGGGGCGTGGCATTTAGAGGGCAGCATAGCATTGGGTCAAATTTAGATAAATTAATTTCAACAATCCAAATGCACAAAAGTCCCCCTTTAGGGGGATTTAGGGGGCTTTTAGGGTGGGAAGTGACTAGAGGTATTTAGGGGCCTGGGGGAATTACACCCCCGGTCATTGAGTCGCTCATATTCAATCACGAACTTATATTCCGTACTAAACAAATGATATTATATTGCGTATGCATGTGGACTATATTGTTGTGGGAGCTGGGATTGCTGGGCTAACCAGCGCGTATGAATTGGCACAGCATGGCACGGTGTGGGTGCTGTCTAAATCATCACCAGCAAATATCACCACAACGTGGGCGAAAGGCGGTATTGCCTCGGTAATGTCGCCGTCAGATTCGGTGCACTTGCATCGGCAAGATACCCTCATTGCGGGGTGCGGTCGGTGTGACCCGGATCGGGTGGATATTTTAGTCACAGAGGGGCCCGATCGAATTCGAGACTTGGTCGCCATGGGTGTTGATTTTGACCGAGAACCAGGGCCAGCCAGAGGGTTTCATTTGGGGCATGAAGCGGCACATCAACAACGACGAATTTTGCATGTGGGCGATCAAACGGGCCGTAACGTTCATGCCGCCATGTATCGAGCAGCATCTCAGCACAGTCGGATCAAAATTTGGGATCAAGCGACTGTGGTTGAGTTGCTGTGTCACGCTGGAACCCATGGCGTTCGCCAGTGCTATGGCTGTGTTGTGTATGTGAACGGGCAGCGGCACACGATGCAAGCCAAAGCGGTTGTATTGGCTACCGGTGGTGCAGCGCATATGTATGCCCAAACATCGGCGCCGGCTGGTTGTTATGGCGATGGCATTGGGTTGGCGCACCAGGCTGGCGCAGCAATTCGAGATATGGCCTTTGTTCAATTTCACCCAACCGTTGTGTATGGCACTAACTTTTTGGTCTCTGAAGTGGTGCGTGGGGAAGGGGCTCGATTACGGGACCTATCTGGGGCCTTTATTATGGACGGCGTGCACCCAGATAAAGATCTAGCTCCTCGCGATGTGGTCTCGCGAGCCGTAACGGCGGCCCTGCATGCGGGGAGTCCGCACGTGTGGCTAGACATGACCCTATGCTCGGTACCCATTGCAGAGCGATTCCCAGCCCTTTATGACTACTGCATGGCCCATGGATTTGATCCCAATGCACGGCTTCCGGTTGTGCCGGCTGCCCATTACACCATGGGTGGGGTTCACGTGGATGAAAATGGTGAAACAACAATCGCTAAATTATACGCTGTCGGCGAAGTGGCCAGTACGGGGGTGCATGGCGCCAATCGATTGGCCTCGAATTCGCTTTTGGAAGGCTTGGTATTTGGGTATCGGGCGGCTCGGCATATTGTGACCCATGTTAGTGCGTTGAATCGGGTCGCAATCGGTCAAACCCGTTGGCCCGATAGCTTACCGGATGAATCGGGACTTGAAGCAAACAGTCAGGCAATTCGAGATTTGATGAGCGAATCGGTGGGGATTATTCGGACCCGTACTGCACTGGTCCAAGCCCGTGATCGGGTGATGCACTGGCAGTCTCAAGTGAATCCCCAAGCCTCTCTTCAAGCGTGGAGTGTTTCCATGATGCTAAGCGTTGCCATGCAGATGATTGCGGACAGTTTGGCCCAAACCCAGAATTGCGGTAGTTTTTATTGCACAGATTTGGCTTGAATAAACGAGGCACAGGCCATGCCAGCTTTGGCGCCTTCCCCCACGGCCACGACAATTTGTTTATACGGCGTTGTGGTGACATCCCCAGCTGAAAAAATACCGGGAACATTGGTCTGGCACTGATCGGTCACGTTAATTTCACCATACGGTGTGCTATCCACGAGGGATTGAACTAAATCACTATTGGGTTTTAGTCCAATTTGAACAAACACGCCATCCAAGGTCAGCGTATGCACGCGATTATCCGATCGATTGGTGTATTGGAGCCCAGTGACATGCTTGCCATTGCCAAGAATTGCCGTTGTCTTCGCGTGGGTAATCCAATCAACGTTGGGGCATTGCTTAAGCCGATCCACCAAAACGGCATCGGCATTCAGGGCTTCGCCAAATTCCAACAGGGTCACATGGCGAACGATCTGGGCCAAATCAAGGGCTGCCTCAACGCCAGAATTACCACCACCAATCACGGCAATGGGTTTGTTGGCATAAAAGGGGCCATCGCAATGGGGGCAAAACGCCACGCCATTGCCAATGTACTCGGACTCCCCAGGCACATTTAAGGTTTTCCATTGGGCGCCTGTCGCAATGATAACGGCTTTCGCTTGAACGGTTTCGTGGGTGTTTAAAACAACGGAGTGATCGGCATGCACGGCGGTTGCGGTTCGGTTGTCTAAAACGGTAATGTTGGCATAATCCTGCACATGGTTGGCTAAGTTTTTAATGAGCTCAGGCCCCGTTGTATACGGCGTGCCAATGAAGTTTTCAATGCCTAGAGTGTCTTTTAATTGACCGCCCACATGATCGGTCACAAGGGTACACGCAATGCCTTTGCGTGCCAAATAAATTGCGCTAGATAGACCCGCTGGGCCACCGCCCACAATGCAAACGTCAGTGGTGTGCGATTGCTGAGGGGCTGTTGCCTTGAGTTGAGCCTCTGGATCGGTATCCGTTAATCGATCCAAGATATCGCCCAACGTCGTTTTTCCGGATACCAGCAATGTATCGCCATCAAAGACAGCCGGAACGCCTTGAACATTCAAACGATCAATTAACTCCGGTGTAAAAGCGCCGTCAATCGTATCGTGTTGAATTGTGGGGTTTTGAATGGCAATCATATTCAAGGCTTGGACCACGTCTGGGCAAGTGGCACACGATAGCGACACGAAGGTGCGCAGCATGCGGGGTTTTTTCAAGGCTTGAATACGATTTAAAAATATAGGGTCCGGCAGCTTGCCTTTGCCATTGGCATTTAAAATCGCCAAAATGAGTGAGCTAAATTCATGCCCACCCGGGATTCCAGTAAACACAACACCCGTGTCCCCGTGTTCGGTATGAATGTGAACGCGGGGTATTGGGCTTTGCTCGCCGAGCTCAACACAGTGAACGTGTTCGGATGCGTCGCTCACGGCAGACAACAGCGCCACCAACTCAGCGTGCTTGGGGTGATTGGATGGCTGAACAGCCAAAGTAATGGGGCCATCCAACCGAGCCAAGGCATCGGCTACTTGTTTGTGTGTCGCTGCGTCTAACATAAAATTAAGGCCTATAGTTTTCCGATCAAACTTAATTCAGGCGTAAGTGTTGCGGCGCCTTCTTCCCATTTAGCTGGGCATACTTCATTGGGGTTTTTAGCAATGTATTGTGCGGCTTTCACTTTTCGAAGCAATTCATCCACGTTTCTTCCAATCCCATTGTCATTCACTTCAGCAATCACAATATTGCCTTCTGGATTGACAACGAAAGTCCCGCGGTAGTCCAGACCCGTTTGTTCATCGTATACGCCAAATGCACGCGAAAAACTACCGGTTGGATCGGCCAACATGGGGTATGTAATTTTTTTGATTGTATCGGAGGCATCGTGCCACGCCTTGTGAGTGAAATGCGTGTCCGTACTGACTGAATACACGTTAACACCTAAACTTTGAAAGGTCGCGTATTGATCCGCTAAATCGCCCAACTCAGTGGGGCAAACAAATGTAAAATCAGCGGGGTAGAAAAAGAAAACGCCCCAGGATCCTTTTACATCGTCTTGAGTAACCGTTAAAAACTTGTCTTCAATAAAGGCTTGAAGTGAAAATTCAGGCAACGGCTGGCCAATAATGGGTTGTGTCATGGTTAAGACTCCTTGTGGTTAATCCAATAAGTTAGTTATAATGATACGGTAAATTTCCCCATAAAATCCAATACGCGTTCCCAATTATTCAATAGCTTTTGACTATTGATTTTATTTTTTGTTTATTTTATTCTATTGTAAGAGTATGTTCAGTATTGATCAATTACGGTATGTGATGGCGGTGTATCAGGAGCGTCATTTTGGGCGAGCGGCTCAGCGGTGTTTGGTTTCGCAACCATCGTTATCCACGCAGATTATGAAGTTGGAGGAGCGGCTGGGCTTTCCGATTTTTGATCGGTCTAAAAAGCCAATTAAAATCACGCCACCGGGGGACATGTTTATTAAGCAGGCGCGCCAAGTGTTGCATGAATACGATGTGTTAATGACGGTGTCTCAAACGGCTGAGCCGGTGCAGGGCCTGTTTCGGTTGGGGATTATGCCCACGTTGTCGCCGTATATTGTGCCGTTATTTTTAGAAAAGTTTTCGCATGCGAATCCGCAGGTTCGTTTGGTGGTCACAGAGTCTAAGACCGAGGATATTATTGCTCAGATTCAGGAGGATCAGTTGGATGCGGGTTTATTGGCGACGCCGTTAACCATTGGTGGGATTCATGAAAAGAAGTTATTTTATGAGCCATTTTTTGTTTTTGTATCGCCCAACAGTGCGTTGGCCCAAAACGCCAGTATTACGGAGTCGGATTTAGCTGGGGAATCGGTTTGGCTGTTGGATGAGGGGCATTGTTTTCGCAATCAAGTCTTGAGTATTTGTCGCAATTCAGATACTCGCAATGCGTTAAACAATGTATCGTTTTCGAGTGGTCAGCTGGAAACGATGATTAACTTGGTGCGATTGGGTCGGGGGTGTACCTTGTTGCCGTATTTGGCGACTACGTATTTGACGGAAGACGAAAAACAGTCGTGGATTCGTCCCTTTGCAGCGCCAACGCCCAAGCGAGAGATTAGCTTGGTGTATAGCCGAACAGATTGGAAACAGGGAGCCCTGCAGTCGTTGGCGTATCATATCGTGTCAAACTTACCGGCGAATTGTTACCAAGACTCAGAGAATCAAGCCAATATTATTCCAATTTTAGAAACGGAGTAGGTCAGCTTTAAATAATATAATCTGATCATCAATTGCGGTAGTGATTGTATTAAAGGAAAGGCGTGTATTGAGGTAAACACGGGTTTATTAGAGTTTTAAAAATTTTATATGCGTGTATGTTAGTATTATTTATGTCATGAATAATGATTCCACAATTCATATAGCAGGTATTGATATTCCTTTAAAATTAGTTGACGCTGCAAACAAAAATGAGCTTGTTATTTTTGCAGGGGCTGGTGTTTCTCCAGGTATCTCTGGGGCCAGTGTTTCTCTGGACACTCCTTTGTCTAATGATCATGTAGATGCGGCTTTAAAAAATATTTCAAACAAACATGATAACATAACATCATTGCCAGAAACACACAAAATATACCAAGAGCATGGTAGATTTGAGAGTCTTGTAAATGTGGCTTTAGATTTAGAGAATATTTCAAACAAACATGATAACATCACATCATTGCCAGAAAGACTCGATAGAGTCCAAAATGATGTCCAAAAGAATGGTATTAATGTTAAGAAATTAGTTGCAGATGTTTTAAAAAAACAAAAAAACGGTAATGAGAATCATCAAATACTTCTCAACTTTTTTAAGGATAAAGATAACATTAGAATTGTAACTACCAATTATGATGGCAATTTTCATAAGGCCGCTCAGGCACTGGGGTTGGAAGATTTACAGCAATATTGTCAACCGATCTTGCCATTCGGAGATAAATTTAAGGGAATTGTTTACTTGCATGGCCGTATAGACGATACCGATAGCATGATCATGACGCAAACAGATTTTTCTGAAGCGTACTTGAACCGTCAACGAACACGTTTGTTTTTACAAGAGCTATTCAATCAGTATACCGTTTTGTTTGTAGGCTATAGTTTTCAGGATGAATTGATAAAGTATATTTTTAAAAGTTTCAACAATAAAGATTTTAAAGATAAAGCATTTGCTTTAATGGATAAAGACGAATCTGAAAATGCGAAATATTTAGGTATAACTCCACTCAGTCCGTTAACAAATGGACCAAATGATCAAGACTGCTTCAAAAAAATTTGGGATTGTCTTAAACAATGGGGTGAGCGCAATACCCCAGGTTTAATAGCTAAAATTGTAGCCCAAGAGACCGCCCCCTTTGACCCAAGCATTTGGGGCTCCGTCATTCGGGAATGGTTTAAACAGTCACATGAACAGTCATTAACACAAGACGACGTTAAGCAGGATGTTCAGTTTTTATTAGATAATTATCAGTCCCTACAGGCTTGTCATACTACAATTTGTCAGTTTTTATCAGACAATGCGCAGCATTTGATAGCTCACAAGGAATCACAAACTTTAGCCGATACAATACGAGACGCTATTTTTAACGATCAAACCATAGAGCCCGTGCTAATCTATAAAGACGGCGAGGAATCGGATTGGGTTGCAGAAGCTATTAATTCAAGCGGATTTTACTTGTGTGATTTTTATATTCGATCCATTCAGTGTGCTGATGATCAACCAATCAGTGATGAACCGTTAAACCGTGCGCTGAGTTCTTTTTTTGAAAACCAAAGTTATTCAGCAAAAATGGGTCGCAGTGCGTTGGCCTATCACTTGGCTTTTTTGTATCAAAAAAACGAATCTTGGACAATCAAAAATGTGTTGCCATTGTTTAATTGGGATCCCAATTATACAGAAGCGACGCGATCTTTGGTGCTATATATTTGGTCTAATCGATGGAATGAAGCGTTGCTGGAACAATTGTTGACGCAAAAAGAGGGTTCATTTATTAATTTTAAAGGCTTGGGGGAATCAAGGAAGATTTTTTGTCAACAGATGGCGGCTTTGGCAATATCTGTGGCGGTGTATCGTGGTGAAACAGTATTAGAAAAAGCGTGGTTCCAATCGTTTGTAGGGCATTGTGAATCAGACGATTTTGTATTTTTTGCACAAGGACTTTCAAGTGTCTTTCATGATTTAGTCAAAGACGAAACACGGGATACATCAAAAAAGATAGAGTGCTTAAATATGAGTTGGGAGTTTTTTTTAAAGGAATACGTTGACGATAGACACTCGGGGGTTCCCATAGAAATAGAACCGTCAGAATGTTTGGCGCTACTCGACAGTGGGCTTTATTTGATGGATGCATCATTTTCTGAGTTTGTAGAAAAACTCAGCACCATGAAGCTCTCGTTGATTAAAAATTTAAATCCAGGGCAGCATGGGTTTGTTGTAAAGCTTTGGAGTCAAACAGAGGGTAAAGAAAGTTCGGCCATTGCAAAACTGCTTATTTTTCTTTTGGATCATGGGTTGGTGTCGTCAGTTGAAAAACAGCTTTTTTTGGGTAAACTAGTCCAGTCGATTCAAGACGATATCAGCGATGATTTAAAAGCGGAGCTTAATGCCCGCATGTGATATAATTAGGAACTAAATTACTGGCACACGGTTTTTCATACCCAATCAGGAGCATATTCATGCGTTATTTGCATACCATGGTTCGAGTTCAATCGATTGACGCGTCTTTGGCATTTTATTGCGATGCCTTGGGGATGGTTGAAGTGCGTCGCAAGACCCACGAAGCGGGTCGGTTCACCCTGATTTTTTTAGCGGCGCCGGGGGATTCGGATCGCGCACATCCCCCGTTATTGGAGCTTACCTACAATTGGGACCCTGAGGTGTATGCCGCTGGCCGAAATTTTGGTCACTTGGCCTTTAGTGTGCCCAATATTTATGGGTATTGCCAAGGACTAATGGACAAAGGCATTGTCATCTGCCGTCCCCCTCGCGATGGGCGTATGGCGTTTATCCAATCCCCCGATGGGATTTCGATCGAATTGTTGCAAGACGGAGACGCGTTGCCCATTGCCGAGCCCTGGGCGTCAATGCCCAATCAAGGCACATGGTAATTCGCGCTATTTTGGCACTGGTCGTGACCGCCATGCTAACCGGGTGTGGCAGCCAAATCGAACAAAAAATGCTCGTCATGCCATTGGGCGCAGACCCCAGTTACTTAAACCCCATTTTGTATACCGACCAACCCTCGGCAGAGGTTGCTGGATTTATTTTTAGCGGCCTGTTTCGGGTGAACGAACGCTTGGAACTTGAACCGGATTTGTGCCAGTCGTATACCGTTCACGATGCTGGTAAACGCTATGTATTTCATCTTAGACAGGATGTGCGTTGGCACGACGGCGAGCCGTTTACGGCTGAGGATGTCGCCTTTACCTTTGAGCGCATTATGGATCCCACCACCAATACGGTGCGTCGCAGTGGCTACATCATTAACGGCAAGCCCATTACCTGGCATGTGGTGGATCGGTATACCATTGAAGCGCGGTTGCCAGAATCACTGGGTCCATTTTTATTTCGAGCCGCCATTGGCATCTTGCCCAAGCATAAATTGGCCGATCAAGCCATCAACACAGCAGCGTTTAATCGCCAACCCATTGGCACGGGACCGTTTAAGTTTCACGATTGGAAATCCGGCCAATTTGTTCGATTGATTCGATCCGATCTCTACTATGACGGGCCGCCCCAATTGCCGGGTATTTTATTCAAAGTGATTCCCGATGCCCAAACGGCGATGCTAGCCCTAAAGCGTCAAGACGTGCACATGAATGGGGTGTTGCCGAAAGACTATCATCGGTATGAAACACTGGATTATTTGCAGATGGCTCGGTGGTACGGGCTTAATTATACTTATCTGGGATTGAATTTAAAAAAAGCACCCTTTTCAGATATTCGATTCCGACAAGCCTTAGCCCATGCGGTTGACCAACAAAAAATTGTGGATACGGTGTTGCAAGGGTTTGGTCGGCCGGCCTATTACCCATCATCGCCCGTCTCATGGGCGTATCCACCGGATGACCAGCCGTTATATGCCTATGATCCGGCGCGCAGTCACGCGTATTTGCAAGCGATGGGGTATCGGCGCAACGCAGCCGGACGTTATGAAAAAAATGGCAAACCGGTTTCGTTGGTGCTAGCCACCAACCAAGGGAATAAATATCGGGAAAAAACAGCCGCTTTGATTCAGCAATATTTGGCTGAAATCGGTCTTGATGTTCGCATTCAACTCATGGAATGGAGCGCTTTGTTAAAACTCACAAAGGATACGAGCGAAGCGACTGGGTTTGACATGATTGTGTTGGGGTGGAACATTGGGGTTGATCCGGATGCCAGTAGTATTTGGCATTCGCGGGAATACCCCCAGGGGTTTAATTTTGTGGGGTATTCAAACCCCAGCGTCGATGCCGGTTTGGATGCGGCGCGTCAGTATACGCATCGTGCGGATCGCCAACCGGTGTATCATCGGCTATTCACACAAATTGCCCAGGATGTGCCCTATTTATTTTTATATCATACGGAAACGGTCATGGGGGTGAATCGGCAGGTTCAGGGGCTGTCAATGCCCGGTCCAGCGGGGCTAATGGTTCGGCCAGAATCGGTCTATTTAACGCCATGATGGGCAGCATCTCGAAACGGTTGCTAACGATGATTCCCATGATTCTGGGGATTACAGCGGTGTCCTTTGTTTTGATGCAACTGGCCCCTGGAGATCCGTTGGCCATGATGGTGGACCCCAGCATTCACGAGTCAGACTTGGCGCAGGTTCGGGAAAATTTAGGGCTCAATCAGCCCGTTTGGATCCAATATTGGCGGTGGCTGTTGGCCGTGCTTCAGGGTGACTTTGGGTATTCGTTTGTGACTGGGCAACCGGTATTGACTGTGATTTTGGATCGGTTGCCAGCCACGCTGTTGTTGTCTGGCTCGACAATGGTGTTGATTGTGGGGATTACCTTTCCATTGGGCATATGGGCCGGGTATAAGGCCAACACCGCTGTGGATCATTGGATTACCGTGCTGACGTTTATTGGGATGTCGATACCAGCGTTTTGGTTGGCCTTGGTTTTGTTGTTGATGTTGAGCGTTCAGCTGGAATGGTTTCCCTTGTCTGGGTTTCAAAATTATGCGGTATTTGAGCCCACCGTGTGGCAACAGTGTGCCAGTATTGTGCATCACATGGTGTTGCCGTTGGTGACCAGTGTGCTGGGTGGGTTGGCTGGCTTAACGCGGTACCATCGGTCGGGAGTTGTGGGCATTTTAAATCGCATGTATATTACGGCGGCTCGGTCGCGGGGGGTAGGGCCCTCGCGGTTGTTATTTAAGCATGTGGCTAAAAATGCGGCGTTGCCCATTATAACATTGTTGGGCTTAATGATTCCGGGCTTGATTGGGGGATCGTTTGTGATTGAATATATTTTTGCTTGGCCGGGCATGGGGCAACTGGGTGTTTCGTCGGTCTTTGCACGGGATTATCCCGTGTTAATGGCGATTTTGGTGTTTTCATCTCTGCTGATTATGCTGGGGACCTTGGTGTCAGATATTGCCTATCAATGGGCCGACCCTCGGGTGGGTCGAACGAGCGTGTAATGGTTGCACTATCGGCCTTGTTTTTAATGGGTTTGATCGGGGTGTCGATTTTGGTTCCCTGGTTGAGTGGGGTGGATCCCAATGTTGTGCCGCTCACTCAGCAGCTTGAGCCCTTGCCGCCCCGATGGGACCATTGGGTGTATTGGTTTGGAACGGATGATTTGGGACGGGGAATTTTGATTCGTATTGTGTATGGGGCTCGGTTGTCCTTGGTGATTGGGGTTGTATCGGCGGTTGTGTCGACCAGTATTGGCAGTTTGGTGGGGGGAATTTCAGGCTATTTGGGGGGCTGGGTGGACAAAGTCTTGATGCGCTTTGTGGAGTTTATGATGGCAATACCAACGCTGTTTTTGATTTTAATTATTCAAACAATCTATACGCCAACCATTGTTACCGTTATGGTGGTTATTGGTTTAACCAGTTGGATGGGGGTTGCACGCTTGGTCCGGTCTGAAGTTTTGAGCATTAAGCAGCAGCCATTCGTATTGGCCGCTCGGGCTCGGGGTGTTTTGGGTTGGCGGTTGTTGCTTCGGCACATTATGCCCCATGCGCTGCCCCCGATTGTGGTTGCGGCAACATTGGATGTGGGTGGGGCCATTTTAATTGAATCGGCATTAAGCTTTTTGGGCTTGGGTGTTCAACCGCCCCATGCGTCGTGGGGCAATATGCTGCACAATAGTTTGAGTTATTTGTTGGATGCCCCATGGATGGCGTTAATTCCAGGAGGGTTTATTACCGCTACTGTGTTGGCGATCAATATTTTGGGCGACCGATTGCGGTATCGCTCAGATTAACGCCTGGGTGCTCAGGGGGGATTTTGGGGGTCGTTGTCATCGCGTTTGAATTGTCTGGCTGGGATTCAAAATGGTAAACTAATGCTATGGGAAGTTTTTACCATCGCCATGTTGATACACGCACAATTGATGCGCGATTGCAGGCATTGGGAGTTGCTAATTTAGACATATTAATGGGCGAAGCGATTCCAGATTCTATTCGTTTAGATCAGCCCATTTCCCTGCCAGATGCCATGAGCGAGCCCGAAGTGCTCGAGCATATTGCGGGGCTAGCCAGTCAAAACCAACTGTTTCGCTCCTTGATTGGCCAAGGGTATTATGATTGTTACACGCCGTCGGTGATTCAGCGGTGCATCTTAGAAAATCCCGCTTGGTATACGGCTTACACGCCGTATCAACCCGAGATTTCACAGGGAAGATTAGAGTTTTTATTTTATTTTCAAACAATGATTGCCGATTTGACCGGCTTGCCAATTGCGAATGCCTCGCTGTTGGATGAAGCCACCGCCGCTGTTGAAGCCATGTTGATTTTATGGCGGCAGTGCCCGGATTCGAATCGGTCGGTTTTTTTGGTTGAATCGGCTGTCTATCCTCAAACTTGGGCGGTGTTGCGGGGCCGAGCCGAGGCCGTGGGCATTACACTGGTTATGGTGGATAGCCCAGCGGATGGTCAGGCGCATGCCGCCGACGCGTTTGGCATGCTGATTCAATCGCCCAATCGATGGGGAACGGTTGTCGATCTTTCCGATTGGCAAGCGGTGTTAAGTCACCATCAAATCCCCTGGGTCATGGCAACCGATTGTATGGCCTTAACGGTTATGCGAACACCAGGGGAATGGGGCGCAGACTTGGCGGTGGGGTCTACCCAACGCTTTGGTGTGCCCATGGGTTATGGGGGGCCGCATGCGGCATTTATTGCAGCCACAGAAGCCTATAAACGGCAATTGCCGGGTCGGATGATTGGGTTGTCCAAAGACCGGTTGGGCAATCCTGCATATCGGATGGCGTTGCAAACCCGTGAGCAGCACATTCGCCGTGAGAAAGCCACATCCAATATCTGTACGGCGCAAGCCTTATTGGCTATTATGGCGACGGCCTATGCCATGTACCATGGGCCTCGTGGTTTGCATGCCATTGCCATGCGCATCCATCAGCATGCCACTCAGGTGCACCACGGGTGTGCCGCTATGGGCCTGCAGCCGGTGTCTGACTTGTTTTTTGATACGGTTACCCTGGTTGCATCGGCTGAACAGCAAGCAGCCATTCGGGCGGAGTTGGAGACCCATCGCATTAATTTGGGCTATAATCTTGAGGCTCAACGCCTAACAATTGCCATGGATGAAACCGTTACGGATGCCGTTCGAGACACCCTATTAACGGGTATTGCCACGGCATTGGGGTATCCCATGCCGGCTGCGAATGGGGCGCATGTTGTGTGTGTGGGGCAAACCCGAACGCAACCGTATTTAACCCAATCGGTATTTCAATCGCACCAAACTGAAACCGACATGATGCGCTATATCCGTCGGTTAGAGTCCAAAGATGTTTCGTTGGTACATAGTATGATTCCCTTGGGGTCGTGCACCATGAAACTGAATGCGGCTACGGCGTTAATGCCCGTGTCGTGGTCGTTGTTTGGGCGGGTGCATCCGTTGGCGCCCGTGAAACAGGTGCAGGGGTACCAAACTATGATTGAGGCCTTATCCGCAGATTTGGCCCATTTAACGGGTATGGCGGGGGTGTCCCTTCAGCCCAACTCCGGGGCCCAAGGGGAATTAGCCGGTCTATTGGTCATAAAGGCCTACTTTGAATCCCGTGGGGAATCCCAGCGTCGGGTTGTGTTAATCCCTCAATCGGCCCATGGGACCAATCCAGCATCGGCTGTGTTGGCAGGGTTGGAGATTGTGTCTGTGCCATGCATTTCGCATGGGAGTATTGATGAGGCTAAAATTCAACAGCACATAGATCAGATTGGGGACCGATTGTTTGGGTTAATGATTACGTATCCGTCCACGTACGGGGTGTTTGAATCCAATATTCAAACGATTTGTCAATTGATTCACGATGCCGGTGGGCAAGTGTATTTAGACGGGGCCAATTTAAATGCGCAATTGGGGCTTACCAATCCACGGATTGCCGGTGCGGATGTGTGCCATTTAAATTTACATAAAACCTTTTCGATTCCACATGGGGGGGGAGGGCCAGGAGTTGGCCCCATTGCGGTTGCGGATCATTTGGTTCCGTTTTTGCCGGGACAGCCCGATGGGATTGCGTCAGTGTCCGCCGCTCCGTGGGGCAGTGCGAGTATTTTATGGATTGCGTATGCGTACAATCGACTACTGGGCCCAGACGGGCTGACACAATCAACCAAAGTGGCGATTTTAAATGCCAATTATATTGCCAAGCAATTAAGCGATCATTATGACTTGCTGTACACCAATCAAGCCGGTCGTGTGGCGCATGAGCTGATTGTGGATTGTCGTGAATTTCGAAAAACAGCCGGGATTACGGTGGATGACATTGCCAAGCGATTGATGGACTATGGGTTTCATGCACCAACGATGTCGTGGCCGGTTCCGGGGACGTTGATGATTGAGCCCACTGAAAGTGAGTCTTTGGCCGAGTTGGATGCGTTTTGTTCGGCCATGATTGCGATTCGTGCTGAGATTAAGGCCATTGAAGATGGCGTGGCGGATCGGTCAGACAATGTGCTCACGCAGGCGCCACACACGGCGGCGGAGTTGATGGGGGATGCCTGGAACCATGCGTATACTCGGCAGGCGGCGAGTGTCCATCGGCCAGATGGTATTCGGGCAACAGTGGCGCGTGTGGATCAAGCGTACGGGGATCGCAATTTAGTGTGCGCCTGTGAACCGTTATTGGAGCCCATTCATGAATCGTAAGCGGGCCTTATTTATTTTATTTTTGGTTGTTGCAACCGAATTAATTGGATTTGGATTAATCATTCCAATTTTGCCCCAAATTGGGTATCGCTTCAGCTTGGACCGGTGGCAGTTGGGGGTCTTATTGGCGGCGTATTCAGCGGCACAGCTGATTGCATCGCCAATATTGGGTAGTTTATCGGATCGATGGGGGCGAAAGCCCATGCTGGTCTTTAGTAAATTGGGAACGGTCCTATCCTATGGGATATTTGCCTATGCCGGTAGTTATGAATGGTTATTGGCGTCTCGGCTTTTGGATGGGTTTACAGGGGGGAATATTTCGGTCGCTCGTGCGTATATTGTGGATATTACGGATGAAAAAAGCCGGTCTAAAGGCATGGCGATTTTAGGCATTTCATTTGGATTGGGGTTTATTATTGGCCCCTGTTTGGGCGGGTTTTTATATGATGGCACGCATCGGTTGGCCGGTTTGGTTGCCGGGGCGGTGTCCTTCGTCGCGTTGATTTTGACACTCGTGTTGCTTCAAGAGCCGGAGCGTCAAAAGACCGATGCCACTCGCGATATAAAATGGTATCAGTTTTTGCGTGTTATGAAATGCCCCGTGATTTTATTTATTTTAGGGGTCCATTTTGTGCGTATGGTTGTGTTTTCTGGATTTGAAACGACGTTTGCGTTGTTTACGTTTCATGCCTTTGGCTTTGATGAGAGTCAAAACAGTTGGTTGTTTTTTTATTTGGGGTTGGCCGGTTTGGTCATTCAGGGTGGACTGTCGCGCCGATCGGTCGCCCGGGTGGTGCCGATGGTGTGTTTGGGTTTGTGTTTGACCAGTATTGCGTATGGGGGCTTATCAATGGTAGCGACAGTTCCGATGTTATTTGCAATTTTACTTATTTTTGAATTGGGGTTGGCGTTGACCATGATTTATATTCCCACGTGGTTGGCGGATAAAAATACGGATACTGAGTCTGTGGGGGGGGTGATGGGGTTGTATGAGGCAACGGGTAGCTTGGCGCGCATTATTGGTCCGTTGATGGCGTTTGGCTTATTTTTCTCATCCATTCGCATGGGGTATGCGGTATTTGCTTGGGTATTGGTTCCGTTTTGGTTCGTTTTAGTCATCCCTCGGTTTCGCCAATGGGTCACGCCAACATCGGTATGAACGCCAATCCAATCCAAGAGTTTCGTGCGTGGTATGCCGCAGCCGTTGAGTCTAAACAGATTATGGATCCGACGGCCATGGTTGTGGCGAGTGGAAAGCCGGATGGGTCGGTGGATGCTCGGGTTGTCTTATTAAAACAGGTGACGGATGCGGGGTTTTATTTTGTGAGTAATTATCAATCGTCAAAAGCCCGTGATTTTGAAGCCAATCCGCATGTTGCGGTGGTGTTTCATTGGGATGCTTTGGAGCAACAAATTCGCATTCGAGGTCGCATTGCCAAGGCCGAAGCGGCGTTTTCAGACAATTACTTTCAATCGCGGTCTCGCGATAGTCAATTGGGAGCTTGGGCGTCGGCACAAAGTCAAGTGATTCCAGATCGAGACGCTTTGAGTCACGCATTGGCCGGGGTTCGTGATCGGTTTGAGGACCAGCCGGTGCCGCGACCCCCGCATTGGGGAGGCTATTGCATTCAACCCGATGCAATTGAATTTTGGTTGGGACAGCCCCATCGGTTGCATGATCGGTTTTTGTATTCTCGGGTGGGGGATTCTTGGACATGTGTTCGACTAAGCCCTTGATTTTTTAATGGGTATTCGATACTATTATTAAACCGATACGTGAGGGATATATCCCGACACGCAGTGGCCTCATCGTCTAACGGTTAGGATACCAGGTTTTCATCCTGGCGATCGGGGTTCGATTCCCCGTGAGGCTACCAATTTTCTTGAAAAACCCCAATTTTTGTGCTAAACTTTAGCTTTTGTTGATGGGAAAAATTCTTTTGAAAGATTTTTTGTATACAAGGAGATTAAATTTTGGATCATACAGAGTTACTTGAAGATAATGAAATTGGCAAAATCAATCAATCAAAAGACGAAACAACAGAGGATGAATTTGAGGAAGGGTATGTTAGTCCGGATAACGATGATGCATCGAATTCAGATTCTTCAGGCGATGTATTAGCCCTGGATGGCACGGATGATGCGACGGATTTGGACGACTCGGTTAAAATGTACCTGCGCCAAATTGGTAGTGTTAAATTGTTAACGGCGGATGAGGAAGTTGAATTAGCCAAGCAAATCAAATTGGGGGATGAGAATCCGGAGTTGTCGCGGTTGGCAAAGGAAAGGCTGGTATCGGCGAATTTGCGTTTGGTTGTTTCGATTGCTAAGAAGTACACGGGGCAAGGGTTGTTGTTTTTAGATTTAATTCAAGAGGGCAATGCGGGGTTGATTCGAGCGTCGGAAAAATTTGATCACGAGCGTGGATTTAAGTTTTCAACCTATGCGACGTGGTGGATTAAGCAAGGGATTACCCGAGCAATTGCGGATCAGTCCCGCATCATTCGGGTACCGGTGCACATGGTTGAAACCATTTACAAAGTTAAAAAGTTGTCTCGATCGTTGATGCAGGAGTTGGGCCGAAAACCAACCGATGAAGAGATTGCTGAGCGGGCTGAAATGACCATTGATAATATTCAAGCCATTCGAAAGTATTCCCAAATTCCATTGTCATTGGAAATGCCCATTGGTGATGAAGAATCCTCGCAGTTGTCGGACTTTGTTGAAGACAAAAACATGGTATCGCCGGAGTCTTCGGCGTTTCAAAATGTATTGAAAAATGAACTCTTAGACTTGATGAGTGTATTAACAGAGCGGGAGCAAATGATTTTAAAGCTTCGATTTGGGTTTGACGATGGTCGGCCACGAACCTTGGAAGAAGTGGGGCGTGTGTATCGGGTGACTCGAGAACGAATCCGTCAGATTGAAGAAAAAGCGTTGCGAAAGTTGCGCTCTCCGGTTCGAAAGAAAAAGTTAAAAGCGTATCGGGAGCAATACGAGTCCATTGATTTTTAATGCTGATTAACGGCGAATGGCGTGTTCTGGTTCAGGCTAATCAGTATGCGGCCATCATGCCGGAGGGTTTTTTTCGGTGTTCGGGTGCGGATCAAAACCAGTTTAAGGGGACTCCGGGCCGGTATCGGCTGTATAGTTCGTTCGCCTGTCCGTGGTCGCATCAGGCGTATTTGATGTGGTGTCTGAAGGGGCTGGATGCGGTGGTTGATGTGCGAATTGTGCATCCGGTTGTGGGGGATTCAGGCTGGGAATTTAAGTCGGGGGAGGGGGTAGTCCCGGATGAAATTGTGACGCGTATTCGGGATTTGTATATCCAAAGCGAAGCGGAGTATACGGGGTCTGTGACAGTGCCTATCTTGTGGGACAAGGCGCAGGGGGTGATTGTGACACACGATGCGACGGATATTTTACAACTGTTGGACCGTCAGTTTGAGAGCGATGTTTCGACGTATTATCCGGTTGAAAAACTGCCGGTTATGCAGTCGGTGAGTCAGTTTATTCAGCATTATTTGTATGAAGCGATACACAAAGCAGGGTTAGCGACGACACAATTGGAGTATGAGACGCAGGTGGGGTATGTGTTTAGCGCATTGGATGAATTGGATGCTTTGTTGGCCAAAACACGGTTTATTACGGGTGCTGAGCCCACGGCCTGTGATTGTGAGCTATGGCCAATATTGATTCGGTTTGATGCGGTGTATTATAGCTTATTTAAGTGCAATCGCCAGCATGTTTGGGATTACCCCAATCTGAGTCGGTACATTCAATCAATGTATCAGTTACCAGGCGTGGCTGAAACGGTGAATATGGATCATATTCAGGCCCATTACTATGCCAGTGCTTGGTATAAGAATAATGCCACTATTTTGCCGATTGGGCCAGAATTGCCGTGGCTAAAGTCTCAGACTCATTCAAATTCAGACCCGGAGTAATGGGGCGATGTATCAAAGGGGGCGTAACCTTGTGTTTTTTAGGTGTATTTGATAGTATAGTAGCAGAAATGATTCGGTAGCTCAGTTGGTAGAGCACCTGACTTTTAATCAGGTGGTCGTGGGTTCGACCCCCACCCGAATCACCAAATTTTAGGTGTATAATAAGAGGAGAGAACAAGCAATGTGGGGTCCCGTAAAAAACCAATCAGCAGGAAAAATGTATGCCGTAATTCCGCAACAAGTACAGCCTCCTTCTCGACCACTTCCTCCTCAAGGACATACTGCAAATAATGGCTATAGTTCTATTTTGACAAGCATCGGTCAAACCAGTTTAACTCTGTCCGCTGACCTTTTTAGAGATTTTATAAAGAAAATGCCGAGCTTTTCTTTACCTACTGCATCTGCAGAAAGTGTTACAGATGTAGATCGATTATATCTTGCTGCACAAGATGGTCATGATAAAGTAGTTGGAGTGCTTCTTGAGAAAGAAGGTATAAATGTAAATCAAGTGACGCAAAATGGTGCTACTGCGTTACAGATTGCTGCACAAAATGGTCATGATAACGTAGTTAAATTGCTTCTTGAGTATGATGGTATACATATAAATAAACCGATGACACGTGACTTTACTGCGTTACATCTTGCTGCAAAAAATGGTCATGATAAAGTAGTTGAATTGCTTCTTAAGAAGAAAGGTATAAAAATAAATCAAGTGATAAAAGATGGTGTTACTGCGTTACATCTTGCTGCACAAGATGGTCATGATAAAGTAGTTGGAGTGCTTCTTGAGAAAGAAGGTATAAATGTAAATCAAGTGACGAAAGAAAGTGCTACTGCGTTACATCTTGCTGCATACTATGGTCATGATAAAGTAGTTCAATTGCTTCTTAAGTATGCAGTAGATGTAAATCAAGTGACGCAAAATGGTGCTACTGCGTTACATATTGCTGCACAACATGGTCATCTTAATGTAGTTAAATTGCTTCTTAAGAAGAAAGGTATAAATATAAATCAAAAGAATAAAAATGACTTTACTGCTTTACATATTGCTGCACAACATGGTCATCATAACGTAGTTGAACTGCTTCTTAAATATAAAGGTATAAATGTAAATCAAAATACGAATCAGGGTTTAACTGTGTTACATATTGCTGCACAATATGGTCATCATAACGTAGTTGAACTTCTTCTTAATTATCAATATATAAATGTAAATGAAGTGACGACAAATGGTGCTACTGCTTTACATGTTGCCGCAGAAAATGGTCATCATGAAGTAGTTCAAGTGCTTCTTAATAACGGTATAGATGCAACAAAAACGGTTCGGGACGCTACTGCTTTACATCTTGCTGCACAAAATGGCCATGCTAAAGTAGTTAAATTGCTTATTGATCATAAAACAAGTCTATATATATGTAAACATAATGGCAGTAATGCGTTACACATTGCTGCAAGATATGGTCGTCTTGAAGTAGTTCAATTGCTTCTTGAGTATGGAGATATAAATGTAAATGAAAAGACGAATCAGGGATTCACTGCGTTACACATTGCTGCACAATATGGTCATCTTAAATTAGTTCGATTGCTTCTTAAATATAACGGTATACATGTAAATCAAGTGACAACAAATGGTGATACTGCGTTACATCTTGCTGTACAAAATGGTCATGCTAGCGTAGTTGAATTGCTTACTAATTTCATTATTAATAAAGGTTCAGATGATGAACGGATTGGTCTAGTAAACCATTCTATTGATCGAATAAAGATAAAGAGTATAATCACTTTAATTAAAAATATGCAAGATCCAAACAAAAGAGATGCCGTTTTGGGTATGATATCAGAACAAAAATTGTTAGCTATTTCAAAAGCAGAAGCTGATGCTAGAAAGATTGTATTAACATGGGGTATCACACAAAAAGAAACACAATTAGCTGGAGAAATACTTGAAATAGATAAAGAAGGGTGGGTGAAAAAGTTATTACCGCTTGACCCTCGTTTACAAGATGAGGCTATGAACAAATTCCTATCAAACGGTGACTCTTTTTTTGAAAACCTTCATGAATGTGACAAACAAGAAATATTCAAGCTTATATTCAATACTGCAAAGCAATATCCCCAAACAACAGCATTTATACTGAATCACCATTTTGATTGGTATATAGGTGAAATTCAAGCAGATACAAGAATGGAAGGAGAACAACAATATCAAAAATTGTCTAATGTAGCATCAGTAGCAGCAGCAGCAGGAGTTGGAGGAGTCGGTGTAGCCGTATTTTATTGGTTGCAAAAGAGAGGGTTAGAGGATAGGATTAACAAGTTAGAGAATGAAAAATTAGAAAATCAATCCCGGATTGGCGAGTTAGAGGCTGAAGAAGAAAAACTGAAATCCCAGATTGGCAATCAAAATACTCAAGAAGAAACCCTAAAAAACCAGATTGTCGAGTTAGAGACTGAAAAATCAGAAAATCAATTCCGGATTGGCGAGTTAGAGGCTGACATAAAAAAACTGAAATCCGATCAAGCGGCTGAAAAAAAAGAATTAAACAAGAAGGTTGAAGAATTAACAAAGCAGGTTGAAAGATACGTAGCAATTTCAATAACGTCAACACTTGAAGACACCACAGCAAAGGCAAGTCTAGAAGCTGAAATTAACGTTTTAAAAGCTGAAGTTATTGAAAAAGATACGCATATAAAAGCATTACAAACACAGCTGAATTATTTAGGCACTGACTTAAGGCAGTTAAGTGAATCTCATGAATATTTTAAAGATCAAGTAGAAGAGAACCAAAAAGAAAAAGCTGCTGAACTGGAAGAACTGGAAAGGAAGTTAAGTGAATCAAAAACTGAAATCGATAATTTGAATAAACAAATTGATGTTTTTAAACAAAAAATCACTGACATGGATGCCCTTTTAATTAAATATGATGTGCTTACCAAAGAACAACTGGCAGAAGATCTGAAAAAAGCTTTAGAGATCGCAACAGAATTGCATGCTCAACCAGAAAGAACAGAATTAGATGTTTCTCTGGGTGGTACTGGCTGGACCCGATATTTAGAAGTGAAATATAGAGATATCAGTACTGACGAAAAAAGACAACAATTGTTTAATAATTGTAATCGGCAATATGATGCAAGTCGGCAATCAGTAGGTAATCAATGGGGTGTATTTTGTATCGGGACAAGCCATGATAACAAGCACATCAAGAGTTTAGAGAAGAAATGCCAAGCAAATGATTATACATTCATTGATTTGACAGGCAAAAAACCGGGTGAAGTGGTAGCCCTAATCAAAAATCCGCATGAAAAAAAACCATTTTTTTTCATCAAGAAAGAAGCTATCTGTAAAGAATCTATGCGGTATTTTGATGACGAGTTTCCCAAACAGAAGTATCAACAACTGGTCGATCATATTGCAACGTATAATAATGAAGATAATTCACAAGATAGTATAGATAAGCGCATTCATAGCTTTTATTCAAATTTAGAAATAGATAAAGAGAAAAAATATAAATTAGCTGGACTACTCGGCGAATTCTGGGCGGTAAATTTTTTCACACATTTAACGAAATCTGTAGAAGATTTTAGTATTAAGAGTACTGATATTCCGATCGTCGCTATTCCCGCTTCCAATGATTCGGGATCTTGAGGCTATTTCGGTATTTGGCAATGGTGCGTCGGGCAATTGAGATGGACAAGTCAGTGTGCAATCGGTGGCGCAAGGCTTCGTCGGATAAATCGGGATATTTTTGGCAATAATCATGAATAATGGCTTGAAACTGTTGTTTGGTTTTACCAAAATACTCGCGTTGGCACAAGGCTTTTAATACAATAATGCCATGCGATGTTTGGATGGACTTGGCATTGACCAAGCGCGATACCGTAGACAGCGATACGGATAAATGCTCAGCCAGATCCCGTTGAGCCAAGGGCTTAATGTAAATGGGCCCATGGGTTAAGTAATCCCGTTGATGCTCGGCAATATACGTGACCAGTTGGTTTAATCGCTCCCATCGTGCTTGAATCGTATCAATCACCGCTTTGGCTTTTTCGTATTGGTCTCGCAAAAACTGTCGGGTTTCGGTGGGGGTTTCGGGGGCTTCCAAGATACTCATGTACTCTGGGGATATGGCGGCGGTAACGCCGTTGCGTTGCTCTAAATTTTCAACATGAATCGTTTGATCGTCCAAAACAGATACAGAAAATGAAGGATACAACGTCGGGTTGGCATCCGTGCTGGCATACTGATGCCCCGGTTTGGGATGAAACTGATGGCTGACATAATCTTGAATGGCCATGGCTTGTTCCGGTGTTATACCCAAGGCCTCAGCCCGTGATGCAAGGGTTTTTGTATCGTCAAAATCTTGAATATGATGCTGAATAATTGTGGACAAACAAGTATGCAAGGCATCATCAAAGGCTTTTTGATTGAGCTGAATCATCAAACACTCCGTTAACGACCGGGCGCCCACCCCATCGGGTTCAAAGCTCTGAATGATGGTTAATATCGACCGAACCTTTCGTGCCGATACGCCCAACTGTGTTTGAATATCAGCCGATACATCGCCGTAATTGTGCAGGTAGCCATCGGGGGTAATGGCATCAATGAGATACTCCGCAACGGTGTGATCCGTAGGGCCTAAGTGCTGGTGGGTGAGTTGCTCCATTAATACAGCCGTCAGCGTTTTTTCAGGGGCTTGGATGTTGGTGGGTAATTCAACCGTGCTATGCTGCGGGGGGCGGATATCCAGCATGACATTTTTATCACTTTCTGCATTGATGAGGTCTTGAAGCTCGGCATAACTGAGTTGGAAGTTCCCCAGCAACTGCATGATTTTGGGGGATAACTGTAAGCGCTGGTGTTGCCGATGCCCCAACGAATAGTTCATAGGGTTAAATTGGGGGTTGCGGTTATGGCCGTGGGGATGGGGACCTTGCTCTGAAGCATAAAATGCGCCGCCCGACCAATCATGGCCGCGTTATCCGTACAATAGGCGAGGGGAGCGGTATGAACCTGAATGCCATTTTTTTCACCGTGTTGGTGCAAGGCATCCCGCAGATAACTATTGGCACTGACTCCGCCGCACACAACGAGCTGATCGGTATGGGTGTCTAAACAAGCCGGGATTGCTTTATCAATGAGGCTGTCGCAAGCCGCTTTTTGAAAACTGGCAGCCACGTCGGCTTTGTTCGGTGGATTGTCGCTATTGAGGCAGCGAAATACGGCCGATTTAAGCCCAGAGTAACTAAAGTCTAGGCCTTGTTGATGCAGGCCTTTGGGCAATTGAACTTGGGTGGGATCCCCCGTTTTGGCTAACGCATCAATCTCAGGGCCTCCCGGATACCGCAAACCCAAGAGCCGAGCCACTTTATCAAAGGCTTCACCCACCGCATCGTCCCGCGTTTGGCCCAATAGTGTGCACGCAAAATAATCGGTAAATCGGACCAACAAACAATGCCCCCCCGATACCAACAGGGCCACAAATGGAAAGGTGGGGAGCGTGTCCATAAAGGCTGAGTAAATGTGCCCATGCAGGTGGTTGACGGGGATTAACGGGCGCGATAGGGTAGACGCAATCGCTTTGGCCGTTGTAATGCCAACCAGCAACGCCCCTTCTAAACCCGGGCCATACGTTACAGCGATGGCATCTAGGCGACTCCAATCCCAATGGCTCTGGTCTAAGCATGCTTGAATGAGTCGGTGAATATGATTGCCATGCTGCCGAGAGGCAATTTCGGGGACAATGCCGTTGTGGGGCCGGTGATGCTTGTGTTGATTGCGGGTCAGCAATTCAACGAGATTGCCGTTATCCAGTGTGGCAATGCTGGTATCATCGCACGATGTTTCAATGGCTAGAATACGCATTAGAGAAACAATTGAAGCAGAAAGGACTCAAGGATTTGAATACCAATAAATGCGAAAATGGGGGATAGATCAATGCCCATGCGATTGGCTGGGATGATCCGTTGAAAGGGCAATAGCATGGGGTCGGTGACCCGGTAAATGACGTCAATAAAGGGGTGGTATCGGTTGTGCGGGACCCACGAAAGAATGACGCGAATAAATAAACTAATATGCGCCAATTGGGCGGCGGTTTTAATGACCGTATACAGGGCTGGGATCATGATGGTGCTCCCAATGCCTTGGATCGGTCAATAGCGGCCTGGATAACCGTCTGCAACTGTTGGGCCATGGTTTCGGTGTCAAATGTTTGGATGCCCGCAGCGGTGGTGCCCCCGGGTGAGCATACGGCATCGACCATAGCATCCAATGTGGCCATGGACACTGATTCGTGGCCTTGTACCAATTTGGCCGAGCCTAAGGCCGTTTGGGTCACCAAGTCTAGGGCAACGGATTCGGACAATCCAGCTTGAACCCCGGCGTTTGCAAATGCCTGAATGATCCGATAAAAAAAGGCCGGGCCGCTGCCACTTAATGCGGTAATCGTGTGCATGTGATCTTCATCCGATACGGTTACGGTTAGGCCAAGGGGCTCAAATAAGCGACAGGCAAAGGCTTTAAAGGTTGAATCACTTGCTTCATTAAAACACAGAGCGCTCACCCCAGCGTGAATGCGGACTGCTAAGTTGGGCATCACCCGACACACCGGAACGGCGGTTGGGTACTGATTCAGGGGAATGCCAGCTGCCATCGAGATTAGCGGGGGGTGCGAGTCGGGTAGGCTGGCTAATGCGGCTGGAATATCCTTGGGCTTCATGCCCAACACGACGCAATCCGAGCGACGGCATAAATCATCCACCGATACATGTTCCACATGGGGATTGTCAGAATATGGGTCATACCCCAAGCGTTGAATGTCCGGGGCAGCGGTTTTCAGCCCATCAATAATGGCACTGGCCATGGTTCCCAATCCCATGAATCCCACAACAGTCATGAGCGTGCGATCCAACGATACGGAATCCGGTGAGTCGTATTTATACGCAAGGCCTTATTTTTTTGATAATTATTTTTTTTGAATTCAGCCGTTTCAATGAGTAGCTGCAACGCATCTTTCGTGCCTGAGTTTGGCAAATGCGCATACAATTCTTGGTAGTCGGCATGTAGAGCATCTAGCCACTGGGGATTGTCTGAATCGGCTGCAAATTGGGTTTGGTGGTGCCGTATGGCTGATTTAATGGTCCGGGTTTGGTCCGTATCTGGGGCTAGGCTTGCGTATCGGCGATACCGATAGATGGCCTCAATATAGTCTTTTTTGGCTTGAATTTCAGTGTCGGCGAGTCGATTGAGGGTGTTGGTGCCGCCTTTAATCGTAATAAACACAGAAAAGATTAGAAATGCTGCCCAAAATAGAGAATTGGATGCCCGTTGAGACATAGCGCTTATTTGCTTCGAAAGATAATGCGGCCCAAAGTTAAATCATAGGGGGTGAGCTGGACTTTAACGCGGTCTCCAAGCAAGACACGGATCCGAAATTTTTTCATTCGACCAGACAAGTAGGCCAAGATATCTTGGCCACTGTCTAATTTTATTTGAAATTTTCCGCCTTTTAGACACTCGGTTACAACGCCCTCAACTTCTATAAAATCATCATTTTTCATACCTTCTCCTTCTTTAATGCTTTAATATCATGACTAATGGCCATGGAACAAAATTTAGGGCCACACATAGAACAAAAATGAACTGATTTGGCCTTTTTGCTGGGCAATGTTTCGTCGTGATAGGCTTGGGCGCGCTCGGGGTCTAAACTAAGGTTGAATTGATCCTCCCATCGAAAATCAAACCGCGCTTGAGACAGGGCATCATCGCGCAACTGGGCGAGGGGATGTCCTTTGGCTAAATCAGCGGCATGGGCTGCAATTTTGTATGCGATCAAGCCAGCACGAACATCGTCCCGATTGGGCAAGCCCAAATGCTCTTTGGGTGTCACATAACACAACAAGGCGGTGCCGTACTGACCAATGGTTGCCGCACCAATAGCGGACGTAATGTGATCATAACCCGGGGCAATATCCGTGGTCAGCGGCCCCAAGGTATAAAAGGGTGCTTCGTAACAGTATTCCAGTTGTTTATCCATATTTTCTTTAATTTGATGCAGGGGTACATGCCCAGGCCCTTCAATCATCACTTGCACAGAATAGGACCACGCCCGCTGGGTCAATTCACCCAAGGTTTTTAGTTCGCCAAATTGGGCGGCGTCGTTGGCATCCGCAATACTGCCCGGGCGCAACCCATCACCCAAACTAAAGCTAACATCATAGCGGGCCATAATCTTACAGATATCGTCAAAATGGGTGTATAAGAAGTTTTCTTTGTTGTGCGTGAGGCACCACTTGGCCATAATCGATCCACCCCGAGAGACAATCCCGGTGATTCGGTCCGAACATAGGGGGATGTAGTCTTTTAAGACACCGGCATGAATCGTAAAGTAATCCACACCTTGTTCAGCTTGTTCAATTAATGTTTCTTCAAAGACAGACCAGCACAAATCCTCGGCAACGCCATTCACTTTTTCAAGCGCTTGATAAATGGGTACTGTTCCAATTGGAACGGGGGAATGGCGCACAATGTGCTCGCGTGTTTCGTGAATGTTGGGGCCTGTGGATAGATCCATAACAGTATCTGCGCCATAGTGAACAGACCAAACGAGCTTTTCAACTTCTTCAGATAGGGTTGAGTGAATGGCGGAGTTGCCAATATTGGCATTGACTTTGGTTAAAAATCGACGCCCAATAATCATCGGTTCTAATTCGGGATGCTTGCGATTCGCCGGAATAATGGCACGGCCCGCTGCAATTTCTTCAACAACAACCGATACTGGGACTTGTTCACGAACGGCGACAAACCGCATTTCTTCGGTGATGATGCCATTTTTTGCATAATACAATTGAGTATTCGTATCGGTATCGGGGCGATTATTAATCCAGGCGGTGCGTAATTTGGGGAGACCGTCACCCAGCGTTGGGGCGGCCTCAGGGTCGGTAAATACGCCGGAGGTATCGTACACTTGAAAGGGTCGATGAGGTTCAGAGAGTTCAATTTCTCGAAATGGAACCCGCAAGTCGCCGTTCGTATCGGTCCGGTATACTTTACGAGATTTGGGGTAGTGGGGAATGTTAATATCTGAAGTTAAGTTGTCTTTATTGTTCATTTAGGTCGTCCGATTTAAACTGATAAATATTTTTTTGCAATGACACTAGGTCAATAATGTGGCTGGCAATTGGAATGGTTAAAAATTGAAATACAATGGCAATGACTAATTTCAAACCAATCCCATGGTCACTTAAATACACCCACATACCAATCAAATTTAAAACAATACCCAAAGTCATCGACTTGGTTAGGGCATGAGCGCGGCAAAATAAGTCTGGGAATCGCCACACGCCTAAAACTCCCAAGCACACAAACACACTGCCCAATAAAACCAAACAAGCGCCCAAAAGCTCAGACCAATTACTCATCATTAGACTCCGGATAGGATTTGCTGAGATAAAAACAAAATGAAAGCGAACCCAAAAAACCAAACAGTGAAAAAATTAAAATGGCATCAATGTACAGGCTGGTTTTCCATAATACAGAGACAATAATAATACCGGCAATAACACTAATAGATAGACTATCAAATCCAAGCACCCGATCAAATACAGTGGGCCCCTGAATCAGTCGCCAACAGGATAAAAAGATAGAGATGCTAATTAAAATAATGGATAAAGAAAATAAAATACTCATGATGCTAGGACTCGCTTTAATGGCCGATGCAATGTTTTTTGAATGCTGTTTCGAACAGCATCTGGGTCTTTAGCATCAAAGGCATGAATGGTTAATTCTTGTTTTTTCGCACACAAATACACACTGGTTGTTCCGGGTGTTAGCGTAATCATGTGGGAGAGGATCAACATTTCAAGTTTTGAACATCTCTTCAAATCATAAATTAGAAAACCTGGGTTTAAATCTTTGTTTCGAACAAACAGAACCGCATAGGCTAACTGCAGGTTAGCGATAACCAGTTCTTTAATAAAGACAAAGACTAAGAGGATACCCGCTAGGCATTGCTTAATGCGCATCATAATCACCTCCAGTTTGATTGATTGGGCTGGGTTTAACGACAGCCTGTTTCACCATCCATTGGTAGGTGCCTAAATCTTGTAGCTGGTCGGTTGCTCGCATGGCCGAATTGGTGCCATACAAACTGCCAAAGCCTAAAAACAACGATAGGGCGGTAAGCCCCAGAACACTGGCGTATTGTAACGATGATGTTTTGTTGGTCAGAACCCCATCGGTTTCGGTGTAAAAGGCTCGAAACCAGATAATGATCATGCTAAACAAGGTTAAAACACTGGAAAGAATGAGCGCCCCAATTCCAATGAAACTACCCATCGAAATACCGGCGGCTAAAATAATAAACTTGCCCCAAAAGCCACTGAATGGTGGAATTCCAATTAAGGCAAGTGCTTGCAACCCGAATAAGACACTAAGCAATGGTCGCTGTTTAAATAAATTGCCCATTTGGTCAATCGAATCAGAGCCTGTTTCCGTCATCATAATTCCGGTGATTAAAAACAACGATGCAATCACAATCATGTGATGAACCATGTAATAGACCGTTCCCATAATACTGGTGCCTGTGAACAAACTAATGCCAAATAGCATGAAGCCAATATGCGCAATTAAGTTGAAGCTTAAAATCATTCGAATGGATCGATGCGTAAGCGCTAAGACAATTCCTCCAATCATTGTCAGTATCGCCACGATTAATAAAATTAGAAATGGCAATGGATCGTTATTAAATAGTAGATTGAGTATTCGAATCATGGCATAAATACCCACCTTGGTTAATAGACCAGCAAATAGACCGCCAATGGCCGGTGGCAAGGCAGAGTAGCTTTTGGGCAACCAATAAAATAGGGGGAACATGCCCGCTTTTAGGCCATACACAAACAGCATTAAAACACTAATAATAACGACACGGCCATCGGTTCCCATGGTAAAAATAAGTCGTTCGGATATATCGGCAAAGTTTAAGGTACCAAACAATCGATACACCAAGCCCCCAGCCGCTAAAAATAGACCACTACCAATAATATTAAGGAGTAAATAGCTGTAAGCATATTTTAAATCACGGGGTCGATATTCCAACACCAGTAAGGCATAGGAGGCCATCAGCATAATTTCAAACGCAACAAATAGATTAAAAAAGTCACCCGTTGAAAAGGATAAGCACACACCCGCTAGCATGAATTGCATCAGGGGCAATCGCAAGGGGTGTGCGGATTCAGATTCGCCCGCTGTATACACACCCACAGCCAAGGTAATTAAACCGGCAGTGGCCATTAATAATGCAGCAAAATGATCAATGGTTAATACAATACCAAAAGGGGCTTGCCAGCCGCCCACAGCCATGACGACAACCGGTTCAAGGGCTGTTTGGACCACCAAGTAAGCACTTAAAATAACTTGAATGATACCACTTAGAATCATGTAGGTATATCGATACGCACTGGTTTGTCGCCAAACCGTTAAAATAACCCCTGTAATCAGTGGGAAAATAATGGGAAGAACAGCCAAGGTATTCATGATGGGTTTACCTCAGTGTGTTGATTTTCTTTGACGAGCCTGTAAAAAAACACCACCATAAAGGCAGTGACCCCAAACCCAATGACAATAGCGGTTAAAATTAACGCCTGAGGCAATGGATCCACGTAGACTTGACTGACCGAATCAGAAACAATTGGGGCTGCTTTATCGCTGGGTGAGCCTGACATAACCAAAATTGCCAAGTTGGTCGCATGGGTTAACAGCCCCAAGCCCATCAGTATATTAATCACACTGCGGTGCAGCACCAAGTACACGCCGACGGCGACAAACAACGATGCAATGATACTAACAATTAAATTTAAATCACTCATATTCAGATGCCTCATCAAACCACAACGCAATACCAACGGTAATGCCAATGACAACAAAATACACACCCAAGTCGAATAAAGCGGGTGTGCCAATATGCAAATCTCCCAAAAGGGGAATATGCAAATGCCACATAGTATGCATTAAAAAGGCTTGGTTAAAGAGCGTCGGCACCAACGCCGTTCCATACGCAAGGCCCAGGCCGACAGCGGCTAATAGTACGGGATTGGGGATGCGGTTTAGACAGGCACGGCCTTCAATAACATATAAAAACACCAACGATATGGCGGATGCAATACCGGCAATAAATCCACCACCCGGTGCGTTGTGCCCTTTGAAAAAAACAAATAGGGCGAATAGATTAATAATCCAAAATACAACCGGATAGAATGAACGCAAAATATAGGAGTCTTTCATGATCGTTTTTTCCATAATAATCCCATAACACCCAACATTGCAATGAAGAGCACAGAGATTTCACCCATAGTATCAAAGCCCCTAAAATCAACCAAAATGGTATTTACGGCATTGTTTCCTCCCGCTAACGGAATGGTGTTTTCAATAAAGAATTGCCCAATTGGATTGCTGGATGCGGGGCTATTGACCAGTTGAATCAACATGAAGACAATGAACCCAACGCCAATGGATAACAGGGCCTTTAGAAAAGACAGCCCCGATCGATCATGAATCGCGTGGTCTTCTTTTCGCTTCATGGCGGAGAACTTTTTGAAAAATAGTAACAATAGAACCAGCGATACAATCTCAATCAGCAATTGGGTGAGCACTAAATCCGGTGCTTTGTACAAAAAGAATGTAAAGCTGACCAGCAGGCCCACAACAGACAATGCAATAAGTTTAATGTGCCATTTTTTACTCATGGATATAATAATAGCGGCGGTTCCCGTGATAATTAACAATGGCAAGTAAACCACAGAAATTGTAGAAATAGTCAGCGTTGGGGATAAGGCAAATAGTAGGGTCGCCATTAATCCAAGAAAAAAGACCAATACAATTGGAATATGAGCATGAATGGAATCCACACGGCAGATATGGTTAAACCACTGAGAGACTCGGGGCAACCCATTAACTCCGCGATTAAAGCCGGCATCCAATTGAAAAATAGCGGGTAGTGTTAGACGCCATCGGAATGTTTGAAAGACGCTGTATACAATAATCCCAAATAGGGTAATGCATAGGCTAATGATAAGTTCTGTTGTAAACCCATGCCACAAATAAACGTTGTGGGGCTTGGCCACATGCAAACCCGTTACCGATGCCTGAGCCAGCCATTGGGTCACTGATTTGGGGAATAGACCAACGCTAATCGTGACGATGGCCAAAATAAACGGGGGTAACTGAAATAAAATCCCTTGGGGCTGAACAGGGTCGGCTGATTTAGACCGAGAAAAAATATGCAAACACAATCGACAGGCTGTGGCAACCAAACTACTAGCTGAAACAACCAAGGCACCCACCAAAATGGGCGCATGGGGATGGTGAAGCATATGGGCCAACATGAGTTCTTTGCTTAAAAAGCCGGTTGTTCCTGGGATTCCAGCCATACTGGCAGCTGAAATAATGCAGGCAATGGCGGCTAAAGGCATGGCTGAAAAGGCACCGCCCATTTTTCGAATATCTTGCGTGTGAAACGCATGGATGACAATGCCCGCCACCATAAACAAACTGCCTTTATACAAAACATGATTCAAAATATGAAAAAAATCATGTTCAACGCCACCGGGTCCACCCAAGCCATAAAACCCAATAAGATAGCCCAATTGACTCACGGTGGTGTAGGCTAAAATGCCTTTCAGGTCATAGGTCAGCAACGCTAAAACGGCACCCACAACCATTGTGGTTAAACCAACCACGCCCACGATATACCAGCAGTCTAAATTGGACAATAACGGGTAAAACCGAGCAATTAAAAAGACCCCCAATTTTACCATTGCCGCTGAATGCAGATAGGCACTGACAGGTGTTGGGG
>CAXPTH010000009.1:0-35565 GCA_964220215.1 Alteromonas sp.
CTCAGCAGCAGGCACCCACTCAGCAACAGGCACCCCCAGCGCCCAAACCCCAGGCGCCCACTCAGCAGCAGGCACCCACTCAGCAGCAGGCACCCACTCAGCAACAGACACCCCCAGCGCCCAAACCCCAGGCGCCCATTCAACAGCAGGCGCCCACTCAGCAACAGGCACCCCCAGCGCCCAAAACCCAGGCGCCCATTCAGCAGCAGGCACCCACTCAGCAGCAGGCACCCACTCAGCAACAGGCACCCCCAGCGCCCAAACCGCAAGCGCCCATTCAGCAGCAGGCACCCATTCAGCAGCAGGCACCCCCAGCGCCCAAAGACCCAGCTCCCAAAACCCAGGCACCCATTCAGCAGCAGGCACCCACTCAGCAACAGGCACCCCCAGCGCCCAAAACCCAGGCGCCCACCACAAAACCAATGGACCCACTCGCCCAAAGCCTAAAAGATCTGCCCAAGCAACCCAAATTAAGCGACGCTCGGCTAATGGATTCAGCCGCCATGCATACACCTAAAAAATCAAAAGCCAAGGCGAGCACCCAACCCGCCAACCCCCTCGCCAAACCAACCGCCAAACCAACCGCCAAACCCGCCGCCGGAACGCCAACCGCATCAACCGGTGCCGAACCCCCCAGCCTGGTTACCAGCCTTAATGAAACTCAAACGGTCAGCTTGTCCAGCATGGCCACCGTTCAGCCCACCCCGGAAAAATTAGCCCAACAACAAACCGAGGCGATGAACCACCAACACCGCGGGGAAAGCGCTGTCAAACTGGACACTCCCGCAGATGCCGCTCAAAAAAAGCTTCAGGCCTATGCAGCCGCTTACTTAGGCGTAAAAAAAGAGACCAAATCAACGGGAACCGTGCAGGATCAACGCAGCGAATTACTCGCATCCGGCGTATCTGAAGGGGATTTACAGGAACTCGAAACCGGTATCGTAACGGTGGCCAAAACCCAACTCAAGCACCAAATGAAACACATGGCCCGAACCCAAATACTAACCGAATTTGGCTCCGATGGGGAATTGGATAAACAAAATGCCCACGCCTTGGAACACGGGATTAAACAACTGCGCGACCAACTCAAAGCCAATGGCAAGGTGGGGGATCCGGACCAAATTCACGACTGGCACCACGAAGCGGTATACGAAGCGATGGACGAAGTCGCGGATGCTATTCGAGTCTATCGATTGGAAACATTTAAAGACTTTAAAACACAAGAACTAGCCGGCGACCCCGCAGCACCTGAAACGGAGAAACAGTATGAAGAACTCGGTCAACTGGGATTTAAATTGGGGGCGTTTGATTATAAAGAAGCCTTTAAGCTCACCGATCAATTTACCCTGGACTTGTATGACTTGGGGAGCTTGTTATTTGAGTCTGATATGGATATGGACCAGAACCCCCACACCCCCACACCCTATACCTATTCTCAATCCGATGAGCACGATATTTTACTGGACCGATTGCGGGCTATTTTAATGAATGTGGCCTTAACTGGGGGCGTTTTAAATCAAATTAGCAGCCAATTTAAGATCCAAAAAATTAAAAATGGCTTGGTCAAATTGGGCGTTTACAACGAGGATTTACTCCACACACTGACCCAAGAAACCGAAGCGGAAGCCATTCAAATTTTGACTAAAATTTTGCACGAATGCTGTTTAGAACATGCCTCGTTTTACCGACTCAGCGGGATTGATTACGAACAAAACAAACGCAAATTCAAAGCAACCGTTCGCAATTTGAATCGATTGGGAGTCTCAATTTCTGACACCCAGCTAGACCAATACCAAGCCGACGCCAACCGGGCCATGTACCCCGCTATCGTGAATGCCTATCGGCGTGCGGTTGTCTCTGGCTATGACACCCAACAACACCAATTGTTGCAAACTGCGAGCCGCTTGCGAACAGAAACCCCCGACTTGAGTGCCTACACCAGCCCCGATATGGAAGGCCCGTTGATGGCCCTAAATCACGATCAGTTTTCGGAGTCTGTATGACCCGCGCGGCGGGCTAAAACCTGGGTAATATCGGACAAGGTCATGCCTTGGGAGTGCAAAAATACCAACAAATGAAACATGAGATCAGCACCCTCTTCGCAAATTTCATCATAATTGTTGTTTTTACCCGCAATGACAAACTCGGTTGCTTCTTCACCAATTTTTTGCAACACGCGATCCGTTCCCGATGCCACCAATCGGTGCACATATGAATTGGAATCTCCGGCAGATAATCGCGCTTGGATAATGCGTTCGAGCTGATTAAGTACGGCTTGTGTAGGATTGTTTGTCATAAACCCTATTATACACGCTATGGACTCTGTTTCAAAAATAGCGGTGGATAGTGTACAGTAATAGAAGAATGGCTGGCAATCAATTTGGGTCTTTATTTTCAGTTACCACCTTCGGTGAAAGTCACGGCGAAGCCATTGGCGCTATCGTGGATGGTTGCCCGGCAGGCTTACCCCTGTCCGATGCCGACATTCAACACGATTTAGACCGCCGAAGACCCGGTCAGAGCAGTGTCACAACGCCTCGAAAAGAAGCGGATACCATTCATGTGTTGTCCGGTGTCTTTAATGGCAAAACAACCGGAGCCCCCATTGGCCTGGTTATTTATAACGAAAATCAACAATCCAAAGACTACAGTCATCTGGAATCGGTCTTTCGTCCGGGCCATGCCGATTATACCTATACCCAAAAATACAAACACCGCGATCATCGGGGTGGCGGCCGGTCCAGTGGCCGAGAAACCGCTGCCCGAGTCGCTGCGGGCGCCATTGCCAAACAATGGCTCCGCCAACACGGCATTCAGCTCCAAGCCTACACCATTGCTGTGGGGCCCTTCACCGTCACCGACATGGATTTGTCTGTTGTAGAAACCAACGCTATTCGATGCCCCAATACCCAGCAAGCGGCTGAGATTCAAGCCTATATCGAAGCCCTCAAAGCAGCGGGGGACTCGGTTGGTGGTATCGTTCAGCTGCGCATCACGGGCATGCCCGTTGGGATTGGCGAGCCCTGTTTTGATAAACTGGATGCTGTTTTGGGGCATGCCATTTTATCCATCGGAACCATTAAGGGCGTTGAGTTTGGGGATGGGTTTGCAACCGCCCGATTACTGGGCAGTGAATCCAACGACCCCCTTCACTCGGATGCGGCCGGCATTCACACCACCAGCAATCACGCCGGCGGGATTGTGGGGGGGCTGTCCAATGGGGAAGCCATTGTGGTAAATGCCGCCGTTAAGGCCCCCTCTTCCATTCAAAAGAACCAAGACACTGTTACCCGAGATGGCAAAAACACAACCCTATCGGTTACGGGTCGGCACGATCCTTGCATTTGCCCCCGGGTAGTCCCGGTGGTTGAAGCCATGGCGGCAATTGCACTGATGGATTTAATGCTGATTCATTCTGGGTACCCCCATCGTGAGTAATGATCGGATCCCCCCTCAAAATTTAGAAGCCGAACAATCCGTATTGGGCGCCATGATGTTGTCCAAAGACATGATTGCGGTTGTGGGCATGAAATTAAAACCGCATCATTTTTATAGCCACGCCCATGAAGCCATTTTTAAGGTTATTTTAGAGTTGTATCAAGGCAATCAACCCATTGATTTAATTACCGTATCGGAGGCCTTGAAAAAAGGTGATAGTCTGGATCAGGTCGGCGGGCGTGCCTATTTGGCTGAAATTATTGACAGCGTCCCCACCACCAGCAATGCCCAACAGTACGCGGACATTGTGGTGGATCAAGCCATGTTGCGCCAAGTGATTGAAACTGGGTCGGATATTGTCGCCGATGGCTTTGATAAAACTCAGCATGTGGACGATGTCTTGGAACGTGCCCAACAAAAAATCATGGACCTGTCCCGTGAGCGGGTACACGATGATTTTGTTCCCATTAAAGATGTTTTAATGCCGGTTATGGACAGTATGCACGATGTGTACGGCGCCGATGGGCAAATCTTGGGTGTCACCACCGGCTTTGATGATTTGGATCAGATTACTTCCGGATTCCAAAAATCAGACTTAATCATTTTAGCGGCTCGCCCGGGCATGGGAAAAACAACACTGGCCCTGAATATTGCCGTGAACGCGGCCATCCAAAAAAAACACAGCATTGCCGTTTTTAGCTTGGAAATGCCCAAAGAACAACTGGCCACTCGGCTCTTGTGTGGCGAAGCCAAGATTGATTCATCGCGTCTAAAAACAGCCAACTTGCAACCCCGCGAATACGATCAGCTAACGCACGCCTTGGGGAAGTTATCCGAAGCCAATATCTATTTGGATGATTCGCCCAGTTTAACCCCCTTTGAATTGCGTGCCAAAACACGCCGACTACAAATGGAAACCGATGTGGATTTGGTGATTATTGACTATTTACAGCTCATGCGTGGAGGACGCAAACGATCTGAAAGTCGATTTCAGGAAGTATCTGAAATTATACGAGAAGTGAAAGCCTTTGCGCGAGAGCTCAATGTCCCAGTCATTGCCTTGTCCCAGTTAAGCCGTGACATTGAAAAACGACCCGACCAATTGCCCAAATTAAGCGATTTGCGTGAAACCGGAGAAATTGAGCAAACAGCCGATCTCGTGTTGTTTATTTATCATGATCAACACTACGAATCCAACACCACCGCCAACAGTGTCCCTTCGAAACTCATCATCGCCAAACACCGAAACGGCCCTGTGGGCTCTATTGATTTAGTATTTCGTAAAGATTATTCCCGATTTTATGGAACAGAAACCAAGGCCGGCCTGCCTGTTTAAACGGCTAGGGTTCAGCATTTTCTGGATGGGGCTTCCCCTATGGGGATCGGCCTTGCACCTGCTTCCAGATCAGCTCAACAACTTTGTTCTGCAAGCCGATACTATTGCCTATTTAAATGACGGGCAGGTGCTTCAGGCCTCTGAGAATATCCGTCTGGATTACAGTGGCTATACCATTTATACCGATCGATTTCGCTACTATGACACAGAAAAGCGCTTGCAGTTTCGAGGCAACACCCTGATTCAAAAAGACGATAGCCAGTTCAAAACCCAAGCGTTAAACTTAAACGCAACCGCATTAACCGGCTCTTCCGACTCATTTTTGTTCAACAGTGACCGCATGTTTCTGCGAGGCCATTCCCTGGACTTGAACACAAAAGAAATTACCGCCCATTCTGTCTGGTATTCCACCTGTCCTTTCAATCAAACATCCACCCCCATTTACCATATTCGTAGTAGCAAACTGATTATTCATCCGCAACGCGGGGCTTTTGTGGCCAACCATACGGTCCTGTATTTGTGGAAAATACCCGTGTTTTATTTTCCTCGAATGCTGTATCAACACCACCCGTATATTATTTTGGATGGTGAAGAAGCCCTAAACAGCACCCAAAACCCCGGCAAAACAAGCAGAAATTATGCGGAAATCCCCGCACCTGAATTGGGTCAAAATAGCCTCGAGGGTTACTTTATTCGAACCGAATTTGGGTATTTGGGCAGCGGACTTCAATCGGGGGCCATTCGAGCCGGATTTAGTGAAAAATTAGGCTTTAACACCGGTATTGAACACCGCATTGTCAACTCCATTGCAGACCAAATCAAACTTCAAGCCAACTGGTACAACTCTCTGGGCGTCCAAGGCTATGTGGTGTACTCGCATGATGCGGACCGCATTGCGACCAAAAGTCAGAACCCATTGGGCAGCGGCTTTAATGACTTGTTCACCCATGTTATTGCCCAACCCCTCATTCCCGTCAGCCAGTTTAATATTCGCTACAGTTATCGTGAATTGTTTCAAAATTCATTTGTTACATTTCGTCCCAAAGCGCAGTGGATTTTAAAGCAACAACAACTTCCCTACGGAGCATTACTCAATGGAACAACCAGTTTATCGGCTATCGAAGAGACCTTTGAGTACACCGATGATGACTCCCGAGACCCAATCCGATCATCCCGATGGATGAATACCCTGCGCCTATCGCGCCCATACCCCATTGCTGAGCGATGGGACTTGGACCCATCACTGAGTTACTATTTATCTGTATACGATCATCAAAAAACATGGCGCCGATCGTTTGCCGGTCTGCGATTAACCACGCGGCAACCCCGATACACAACCTATATTGAATACCAAAAGAAATTACTCAATGTTGGCAGCAGTGTATTTGCATTTGATTCCGGCAATATTATTGAAACCGATGAAGTCGGTCTTGGATTTACCAGCCAATTAAATTCCAAACTTTTATATAAAACCACGCTCAATATTAATTCAGAAGCCTGGAAAACCCGAAGCTTCAACCACGACATTACCTACTTTATGGACTGCATCAGCCTGTCGTTTGGATTGGACAGCATTCAAAAGTCGTATCGATTTAACGTTGGGATTTTTTAACGGGGCGTGATTCTATGGTAAAATCGTGTGTCATGAGACGGAGCATCTTGTTGGGCATTCAGTTACTCGTTTGGCTGATTGTAACGCCTTTAATCTACGCAAACCCAATCGTTGTCACCCAGTCAATCACCCTAGACAATCACCGTGTCACCTTATCCGAACCCATTATCCAAACGGATGCGGGGCTGTACGGCCCCATGCGTGCCTTGGCCGATGCCCTCGGGGCTCAAACAACCTATACGCGACGCTCACGCCTGCACACCATTCAAACGTCCGATACGATTCAATTGGATTTAAAAGCATACAGCCGCGCCTTTTGGGTAAACCAACGGCTCCAATACACCGACACACCCCCCATACAACACCACAATCAGCTCTATATCCCATTGGCTCAATTTCTCCCCGCACTGGGCTATACCATGACACAGACCCCTTCGGCGATACAGATTCAAAAACAATCGGGGGAGCGTCCAGCCCCAACAACCACTGGATTTGCACCAGCGTTTGCGTTTTCAAAGCTGGCGGACACCCCCATTCAATCCCTGCAGTTTAATGGCACCCATTACCCAGCCCCCAAAACCCACACGCACAACGGAACCCTGTTGATTGCCCTAGATGCGTTGTTAACGGACCAAGGGTATCAAATCACCCAAACCGACACCGAGATTCACTACAGTCAAAACAATAAACGCATCGTGCTAAGCACCCAAACCCCAACTGCGCGCGTATCCGACACCCTTCAAACAATACCCTATCACACCGAGTCTCCGGTTCTCATTACGGCCAATACGGTGTATATGCCCCTCTCTGTGTTACACAGTGTGTTTGATTATAGCCTGGAGTGGCAGAAAAAAAATCAGACATTGCATATACTAAATCCCATGCAAACACCCAAAATTATGCCCTTGTCCGCCCCTATTCAGGTAAGCATTGATCACAGCCATACACCCGAAAAGCCCCAAATTACCTATGCTGGAAATTCCGTAACCCTGGCCTTGAATCACAGCCGTTTTAGTCGCAATGGCCACGATCGCTACCCCAAAGACTACGCCCTAAAGCGGGTTAGCTGGCAATCATCATCCCCACGAACAGACTCGCCCACCAGCCAATTAACCTTGGATTTCACAAAACCCCATCATGTTGAAACACGCGTTGTGGGTCGCCAACTGATCGTTATGGCCAAACCCATTGTATCGGCCGTTCACCAGCGGATTTTATATAATAACGGCGCCGAAATTCATATTGTAACCACCGGTCCTGTGGATCGAAATTACCGGATTAGCTCCAGCAATAGCACACTACGCATTGAATTGCCCAGCACGCATTTGAAACCCAAAACCGTCGAGTCGGAGTCTCATTACTATGGGACAATCTCGATAGCCAATACCCATATTGACATTCCCCTTCGCTCAAAAAACCCCCTCATATTTCCAGAATTTGGCAACCAACTCACCGTACGCTTTCAACCCGATCCTGACCGCGAGATTGTGGAAAAAATAACAATGCCCAGCCCCCCATTGGCACCAGTAAATACCAAAAACGAACCCCTTAAACGGCGGGTCATTGCGATTGACCCTGGGCATGGGGGCAGTGATCCGGGTGCTGTGGGGTTATACGGAATGCATGAAAAAGACTACAATCGCGACATCTCGGATCATCTCATGCGGCTCTTGCGGCAATCCGGTGCCCGTGTGGTTAATTTGCGATTATCGGATCGTAACCCGTCACTATCCAGTCGATCATCCGAAGCCAATGCCAACAACGCCGACATTACCGTCAGCGTCCATGTGAATTCGTTTTACAAAGAACACGCCAACGGAACAGAAACGTATTTCTATAAGTGGAAAGATCGTCGATTGGCCACTGCGTTGCAATCGGCCATGACCCGCGAACTCAAGTTAAAAGACAACGGGGTCAAACGCTCCAAATTGTATATTTTGAATCACACCACAATGCCCGCTGCTCTAGTTGAACCGGCCTTTATGACCAACCGAGATGATGCTAAAAAGCTCAAAAACCCAGAGTTTCGTGCTCGCATTGCCCAATCCATTCACGATGGGATTGTGACGTATTTTGAATCCAACCCCTAAACCAATAGCGTTAATGTTTGAATCGCCGATTCGGCCGTGACCAAGGGTGCCTGCCGGGTACGGACGCAGTTGGCAAAATGGGCAATTTGAGCTCCCAACGCATCGGTTGGCGTGACGGATACCGGCACACCGTCTGGGTGCTGCTCTGAATAATGCATCCCAGTTGGTCCCGATAAATCCACCGATACATAGCCCTGTGTACCTGTAATGGATACGGTTCGTTGTCGAAAGGGATGGGACCAGCTCACTTGCACCAATGCGCTTTGGTTGTTTGTGTATTCCAAGGCAATGTTGGCATGGCAGGCTTGCCCTGGCCGATGAAAATCATGGGTATAAATAGTCGAGCCTACGGGGGAAGATCCCATTAAGTAAGTCACCAGATCCACATCGTGAACCCCCAAATCCAACAACACATCCGAATCCGTGATCTGGGGTGGCAGTGGGCTTAATCGTTGGGTATTGATTGAGATAATCGCACCCAATGTACCCGCATCGACCAGCTGCTTTGCGGCCACGATGGCTGGATTAAATCGCTCAATATGGCCAATCATAACCGTCACCGCATCGCCAGCGGCATAAATTTGTTCCGCATCGGCTACGGTTTTGGCAATGGGTTTTTCGATTAATACCGACACACCCGCTGCAATACACGCCAAGGCTACGGATGCATGGGCAGCGGTTGACACGGCAATACTCACCGCATCCAACGCCTCAGCCGCCAGCATCGCTGAAAAATCGGTATAGGCTTGGCAGCCATATTGGTCAGCATACGCCTGACTCCGATTGCGATCTGAATCGCACACGGCAACCAATTGAGCCCCCGAATACTGATGCCAATGCTTGGCATGGTGCCGACCCATATTGCCTAAACCAATCACACCCACACGCAGTACTTGTGTCATAGTACTAGTGTACTGGGGAATGGACGCAATCGACAACTCTTGGCATTAAAAATCCACCCGTGTTGTAATTATAACACCGCCCACATCGTAACTATTGGTTTCATTAATTTGGTCCACAACACTTGAAAAATAACCGCTACCCGTAACCGTAATTTTGTCCACAAATTGGACGTTTGTTGGTACATTAATATCCACATTAACACTCATGTTTCGAACATAGTCTTCTCGATTTCGAATGGCAATATTGGTCACAACCCCCGCCCCGCTACGCAATGTATTTTGATCCAATGCATTAAAATCCTGGCCAGTTGTATAGAGCCAATCCATGGTAACATCAACAGTAATAAATGGCTTCTTTTTGTATAATTTTATGTTTACCCCATGGGACTCCCCGGTTTTTGCCCCAGGATTGGCCGATGTTTCAGCCGTTTTGTAGCTGTAATCATAATCCACATCCATAAAAGACCACGGTCGCCATACAAATCCTGTTCGTCCAACGGTTTGGGAAAACAGCGCCGATCGCCGGCTGTTGGTATCCGCTGGACGATGCGTGCTTTCCTGCTTGGATAAGCGAGACCCTCCCGCTGTTAAGGATAGCCAGGATCGCCACCGCCAATCCAAATCCGCACTGTACGCATCAGCATATTGCGCCAATTTTTCTTGATAGGTATTGGGCAATTGAAGATCCGATCGCGATACAACCGTATCGGGTTTGCTGTATTGCTCAATCCCATACCAGTTGCCCGATGTCTTTAGGTTCAGCCGCTGAGCGATTGGGGCCGCCACACTGAGCGATAAATCCCGATCCATATTTAGAAACGTTCCCCGTTTCTCGGTTGTCATACTGCGTGAAAAAAATTGTGTCTTTTGCCGCCAATCAATCTGAGTCCGAAACCGGTTATACGGCGATGCATTCACAGCGGCTTGAGTTTCCAACGCATCCGAATCATCCACAATGGTGGATTCCGTGCCCACCCGATCCACCGAAAGCGAATCGTATTGACTGATCGCCTTAGACCAGCGCACCGTCGCTGCAACTGGCCCCATGGGGATTCCAGCGACATGCACACTGCCGGGCGAAAACGATACCCGATGGGTGGTGTCCGTCGAATCGCGCACACTGGTGGTTTGGGCTATCTCGGCATTCTGACCATCGGGCTGATACTGCGTAAATGCCTCCGAATCCGTTTGTTGGTTATCAAATGCATACCCATACTCCCAATACCGCCAAAACGATCGATTATACTTAAAAAAAACGTCTCCAGACAGATCTGTCGTTTGGCTGTGGGACCGCGATTCTGTTTGATCCCCTGTTTTCACCCGATTATTGGTATTTGACAGTAGGTTCTGGCCATTAATTTGCCGAATTGTCATAAATGAAACGGGTGAAAAATCACGATAGGTAAACGATAAGGTATCGGTGCGTGTGTCCATGAGCCGGTTGTTTTGTGTTTGTTCAAAAATACTGTAGCTACTCATCAGATTGGATCGCCGGAAAAGCTGAAACGATTGACTAATCCAAGGCTGGTTCAACGCCACCAGCATGGGGTACACTTCCAATCGATCGAGTTGATACACCTGCCGCTTTTCTTGACGCCCTTGTTGCCCCAAAACTGCACTTTCATACACTTTATCACGATACTGCAAATTAGTGTCCAACCAATAATATGGTTTGTAGGTTAATTTTCCGGTCACATCGGGTATGGTTTCTAAGTAGTTATTTTGACCATTTCGAGTCTGTATGGCATCAATAATGGAGTCCAATTGAATGCGCATGGCGGCATTGGGGTTTACCACACTGAGAAACTTTTTCGTATTGACTTCACGACTGTTGCTGGACGTTTTTAGTGCTTGTTTGGTGTGACTGCGTGCATAAATACCCGTGAGATTAACCGAATCCATCCACCAGACATTGGATTGGGTGTACACGGTTTTAATGTCGTATTGATCCGAATAACTAGCTTGATCTTGAGCCGCATCGATTCTGGATGATTGTTGGGTATTGAGGCTTGTTTTTAAATACTCTGGCCCAAAGCCAATCTGGGCCTGATACCGATTCATGCGTTCATCAATTTTATAGTTTGTTGACGCAGGCTGGCGTTCTGTCGTGCGTTGGTGCTCATATTGAAATTGCGTACGGATGCCACGCCATGCCCATTGATCCGAGCCCACAACAATCTGTTGGTTGTTGCTGTATACCGAATCATCATTCGAATGCGGCCGATACACCCGTCGAGTTTCCACTTTAGAAAACAAATTTTGATTGGCGCTCGGCGTGTAGTCGAGTCGGCTCCCCCATAACGTAGTTCCACTGGACTCTGTCATCGTACCCACGGGGTCAAACGTATTATCGATGGCTAAGGTATGCCCGGATACACGCACATGATCCGTCAGGCCATACTCCCCGCGCACTTTGTATGCGCCACTTTTCTGCGTCTGCCGAGATCCATCGCCTGCGTCATAATACCGGTACGCAATGTCCACCACATCGGCCGTTGAGACGCTTAGCGTTTGAAATTGAAAACTCCCTTGGATGTAGTTGATCGAATAATCGGAATTCCGATTCAAAATAGTCCCGGACGTTCCTGGTTTTCGAATTTGAATAACCTCGGACCCTTCCACCAGATTACCATGTTCCAATTGATACCGTCCGTCGAAGCCCGGCTGCACATTGGTTTCTTCCTTGGGAATTTCCTTGCGTTGAAAATTGTTTTCTGCCAACGCAACCTCAACGTCCAATTTACCACGATCCCCCCAATCATACCCCGCTGAAAAGCCATACGTTTTGTTGTCTAACATAGCACCCGATTCCAAATCTGTAGGGGTTTGGTAGTACAAATAAACAATCGTCCCCATCGGCAATATTTCCGTTAGATTTGACTGTTGTCTGGCCTCGCTATCGGAGCTTCTAAAAAACTGAATGGTTAGTTTGTTACCCTCGTTTAAGTACTGAATATCATACGCATAAGCATTCAACTCAATGGCGTGCGGCGTCCCCGGATGAACCACCACGCGTTTAATACTGTTGTAATTCACAGGCAACGCCGGCAGGGATAAGGCATCCCCCAAGACATCCGATGCAAAGACCACCGTTTGCCCACTGGCTTGGTTTAATCGCAAGACTCCGATCATTTGTTGGGACGATCGATACTGGTAGGTCACCGAATAGGCCCCATTCAGGTTGTCTGCCCGAACAATCCCCGAATAGGCACTTAATGTATTCGAAGTAACGGAAACCAGATCGCCTCTGGCATTCGTCACCGCCACGGTACTCAGATCAATGGGGTTATGACTGAGCACCAATTGATTTTGAGACGCCACCACGGTCTCCGTGACACTGGGGGCCTGGTAATCATCCGCACGCACAAATTCATTCATGTATGAGCTTTTAATGCGAAACCCCTGCTCCGTTTCATTGGCATCCCCATACCGGGTGTGTTGGCGAATGGTATCGTATTGAATTGTAATGGTATCGGGGTGACGAATGGGATAAGCAAAATACACCTGTCCGGTGTAATAACTCACCGTGTAATCATACTGCTCCATCAGAACCCGGTTATTGAGCCGAATCGATACGGATCGAGGCACAATGTGCTGACTGGCCAAATAAAACGGGCCTTTAGCATCATTGGCAATAATTGTCTCCGTATGGGATTGGACATCGTAGTAATCGTACGCAATTTGAATCGTGTTTTGCGTGCTATTCACGGGGTGTTTAAGCCGCAATCGGCCATCGCGATAATCCAGGTCATAATCCACAATCCGCTCCAACGGCACAGGCACCTCCTGAGATGACGCTAGCACAACGGTTTCAGAACCCACCACCGCATTCGTATGCGGCAGTGAAATCTCCGCCTCAGCCGGATATGTCGCTTGTGCACGATGAACCACCGGTTCTTGCCAACCGGCTCGTTTGGGCTTCCATTCAAACTCACCACCAATAAACGATTTTCGGCTTCGGGCCGCCGGCAAAAAATCGGCAATTGGGTTGGTAAATTCATACAACACTTTAATAAACTGAGCATCCGTTTTCGGAGCGTCAAAGATCACCGTTCCGGTGGTATAGTTCACGCTAAAATCGGATGTTTCCTGGTTGTTCACCAGCACTTTCACCGAGCCATTGAGCAAGTTGCGATTGGGAAGCGAGTACTCCGTACCCCCGTTGCCGTAAAATGTGACCCGTTTGGGCTTTGATTTTTCACGACCCATCACAAATTGACCCCACCACTGTGTGCCCACAGATCCATGCGCCGATATGCCGTTCAAGGATCGATTAAGATTTAAAAAGGCCCCGTTACTAAAGGCCGCTGAAAAATCCCCCAAAAAGATTTCAAGGGTTTTGTATTTCAACAAAATATCCGTAATCATGTCAAAATCGGGTTCCTTGGATACATGAAAGCGAATGGACATGTCCTCGCCATACTGACCCGTCAAGGACAAGTCATACCGATTGTCATTGCGAAACGCCGTATTGGCGACCACATCGGGAGGCAATTGCTGGTAAGCATACGAATTCCGAATCACCGACAACCGCGTCCCCGTGGCTGTTTGCGGACTTTGATTCCGTCGCATAAATTTTAATTCTAAAAACCCATCCACATCCACCACCATACGGGGGGCCACTACCTGAACTGGCTCAACATAGTTACCCGGCACCGATACGGTATGAAGTTCATGGGGTGGCGCATAAACCGTGTCTGTGGTGGATTGGAGGGGCCCCACCATCGACGGGATGACGGAACCCCAAACAGATCCCAATAGAATTAACCCACACCCAATCGCAATTGTTTTCATACCATCAATTGTACGTTTACTTGATTGGCCACAACTAGCTATTAGTATACACGGAGCCGCATGTTTGTTGAACCCAACCTATGCTACACTAGTAGCCCATGACAATAAAATTGGCAATGCTCAACCAGAAACCCGCCATTTTTTATACCCTTCAAGGCGAAGGCCCTTACGCTGGAACCCCTGCGGTATTTGTGCGAACAGCGCTATGCAACCTGGCCTGTACGTGGTGCGACACCCCCTATACATGGGATTGGAACCGATACCCTAAAGCCACGCACGTTGGGTCATTCTCAATTTCAAGTGTCTGCGAGACCATTCAGACCTACACCCCCCGCCATATTGTATTAACGGGTGGTGAACCCTTGTTGCAACAACCGGCCCTGGTGTCCCTACTCACCCAGTTGAGCCCGGGGCCCACGATTGAAATTGAAACCAACGGCACAAAGCCCCCAATGCCTGAGCTGGACGCCGCCATCCATGCGTACAATGTATCGCTCAAATTACCCAATTCTGGGCAACCGCATACCCAATGCATCATCCCAGAGTCTGTGGATTATTTTGCAAAAAATCCGAAAGCCTTTTTTAAATTTGTTGTTCAATCCCCATCGGATATAGACACCATTCTGGATTTAGCTGCCACGTATGGCATACCCAATGACCGCATTGGACTAATGCCCGAGGGAACGGATTCCACAAGCATTCACGTCGCTAGCCCTTGGGTCATTCAAGCCTGCTTGCATCATACGTTTCGGTTTTTGGATCGATTGCATATTCATGTTGATATCGCATAAACATCCAAATTAACAACAAATATTGAATAAACACGACCCCCCGTGGTGTTACAAATACACTGAGCATGCCATAGCCCGGGGCAACCGGATTGGGTTCGATAACGCATTCAAAATACCCATGGTCCACATAGACCGATCGTGGAATATACTCAGCATTGGTAATTCCCATGTGATACAAAGACTGAACCAGCCACGGTCCATCCAGTTGCAGTGCTTTTGACACATCCCATATCGTTAATCGAGTCATAGACTTTATGTATACCATGCCCCTGCGCTTCTAATTCTAGTTGAACGCCATTATGCCGGCCATTCATTTTCAACATAATTGGTCATAAAAAATAAAAATAAAATTGAAAAAAAAGCATTTTTTTAAAAAAGTGTTTTTTTTGTGTCAAAAGAGAGTCAAACTAAAAAAAGTTGCGATTTTTTTAACATTGTCTTTATAATTGAAGCTATGAGTTGGCAGGCATTTCTTAAATCAATACTAAAATCGTATAACTTAACCCCCAAATTACTGGCCACCTCCCATCAAGTCAGCGTGTCGTATATTTATCATATGCTGAATGAAAAAAAAACATCGGGCTCCTACAAAAAAACCGTCGAGCTGGTTCGATTTTTGCGGGCCCACGGCGTTCGCCAAGATTTATTAGCCAACTTGGTTCGTTTAATTATTGTTGAGAAAAAAAAATCCAAAGAAATTGATAAATTGGAACTGTATTACAGTTCATTGGTGCGTGAGCCAATGCCAGACACAACCAACGACCCAACCTCCCACATCGATGCCTATATCCACGAAAACATACGGCCCCTAAGGCTCAGTGAAAAAAAGCAAATTGTTATGCAAATTAATCAGTTTTTGCTTAATGCACAGGAGTCTCATTAAAGATACTCAAGACGGCGTCTTGAAGTTTATTTACATCGAATGGTTTGGTCAGATTAAATACAAATTGTTGATTAATTTCAGCCTGATCTACGTTGGGAATATCCCGATCATAAAACGCTGAAATTAAAATGGCGGGTACTTTGGGATACAAAGACCGAACACTGTCTCGCATAAACTCCAATCCAGAATTGGGGCCAATATGATAATCAACAATAAACCCATGGACCGTCGGCGTATTGACTAAATATTTATAAGCCGATTGCACGGACGTAAACGATCGAATCGAAAACAAATGCGAAATTGCAATTTCGATGCTCTCATTCACATAATCGTGATCATCAATAACAACCAAGTGCTTCTTCGTACTCATAGTTTTATGGGCGCACCACGCCTCTCTTCTTTGGGCTCAATATGCTGCTTCCATTTAATATCGGCCACGGACCGGTGATAGCTTCGAGAAATTCCAACAATGTAATACAAAATCAGCCGGGACTCATCATCTTTTGTATACTCTTTAATTTTATATTGATTGTCTTCACTGTAAACAACCAAATAGCCCAACTTGGCGGCTTCATGAACAAAGGGACGAATGTATAAAAAATCATCTTTTTTTAACATAAACTCTGGATAATCATCCGAGGCTTGAATGTAAATGGAGTGGGTATGACTCGCCACATGATAGGTGGGCGGCAAAAACGAATTGTCTAATAATTCATCAATTGAAATATGAAACAACTGAGAGATGCGTTTAATCACATCACAACTAATGCCTTCCCAATACCCGTTATGAATTTTGGTAATTTGAGATCGTGAAATACCCATAAATCGAGACAATTCAAAATCAGACCACTTAAAAAACCGTTTTGTGGATTTCGTAATATCTTGTAAATTCAAAAGACGCCTCCTTAAAAAAATTTAGAAACTAATGACAACCAAAATGGCCTAAAAAATAGCCCACATATTAAAAAAACAATATTAATGCTTTGCTGTGAGTTTACTTTATATTTAAATAATTATACTGAAAATTATATTAAACACCAATTGCTTAAAAAAATCAACACCAAAATACAACCCAAAAAATCAACACCAAAATACAACCCAATGCCACCGTGTTGTGACTAGCCCAAAGCCGGACTCATCCATTACACTAATGATTAAGTTATGAGCGAGTCTGGTATTATTCAACCCCTGTCTGCTGTTGCAATTAATCAAATTGCAGCCGGTGAAGTCATTGATCGACCCCTGTCGATTATCAAAGAGCTGATCGACAACAGCATTGATGCCGGGGCCACCAAAATCACCATCGATCTCACCGCTGGCGGCGTTCAAAAAATTCGCGTTCATGACAATGGGTGTGGTATTTTTTATCCCGATTTATTTAAACTAGCGCACAATCATTACACATCCAAGCTCACGGACCTAACGGATTTATACAACAATCCCAAACTGGGCTTTCGCGGCGAAGCCTTGGCCAGCATTGCCCATGTGTCGTCGGTCACCGCCGCCTCCAAAGCAGCCAACGCATCCGTCGCCTACGCCGCCGTGTATGACACCCCCGAATCCCCAACCGTATCCCCCACCCACCATGAAACGGGTACAACAATTACCGCCTGCTATTTATTTGATCAGTTGCCCGTCCGTCGTCGGTTCCTAAAATCCGAATCGACCGAATATCAGCATTGCCACAACTTGGTCATGCACTATGCCTTGTTATTTCCAGCCATTGATTTCAAATTATCGCACAATGGCAAATGCACCCTCAATACAACCCATGCATCCACAGCCTTGGCTGTTGCAAGCCTGTTGTTTGATCAAACGCCCCATCTAAAACCCATTGATACCCATTACGGGTCTATCCACATTCATGGATTTGCCTCAACACCCCAATTGCATGCGGGGTCTCGGAATCGGCAGTATTTAGCCGTGAACCAACGCCCCATCAAATCCATGATTATGAACCGCGCCTTAACCGATGCGTACAAAGAGCATATTGTCCCCAATCGCCACCCCTACTGCTTATTAGCATTAACCGTGCCGGATGAACATGTTGATGTGAATATCCACCCCCAAAAGCGAGACGTTAAATTTTTGGATGAACAAGCCGTTTACCGGGCCGTTAAACACAGCGTGGCTGCCTTGTTTTCACAGGTGCATTTTTCAACGCCAGAATCCCAACCCCCAGCCCATAACGCCGAGTCACCCAACACCCATAGCCACCACGCACCGCCGGCCGTCCAGCCAGCCAGCCCGTTGCCCATCAATCGGCATTCGCACGTCCATTTGGAACCCAACGCAATCCCCAAAACAAGCCCAAAATTAAGCCCAGAATCAAGCCCAAACGCACTGTCCGAATCGGTACCGGAGCAACTGGGCTTCACCCCGCCCAAGCCCAAACACCCGCATTATTTGCAAGTATTTGGAACCTACATTATTTTACAAGTTGACCAATCGGTCTGGATTTTGGATCAGCATGCCGTCCATGAACGCATTTTATATGAGCGCATTCGTGCCAGCCATGCCCCCGACTCGCAGCCATACTTATCGCCCAAAGTCATGGCCTTAGAGCCCGACCAAATGAGTGCCTACACGGATCGACAAGCGACCTTGCGTCAGCTGGGGTTTGACACCGATCTATTTGGCCCCAATCAAATCGTCATTCGGGGGGTCCCCCAATTATTCATGGACGTCGCGATTGAATCCATTCTATCGGATTTGCTCAACCAAGACCTGGATACCGCCGATACCACCACCATACACAGTTGGCAGCAACGGGCCTGCAAATCGGCCATTAAAGCCGGCAAACGATTGCTGCCTGCAGACGTCGACGCCCTAATTGAACAGTTTTTAGAAACACCCAATAACTACACGTGCCCCCATGGGCGCCCGCTGTTCGTCGAATACAGCGTTGCTGACTTTGAGCAATGGTTTAAACGCCGATGAGCTGGGTCATTGGCACACGGGGGTCTGCACTTGCCCGCTGGCAGGCTGACCACGTTCAAACGCTAATTCAGACGTATGTGCCAAACCAAGCCACGCACATTCGAACCATTCAAACCACCGGGGATCAAGACCAAACCAGCCCCCTGCATGCCATTGGGGGGAAAGGCGTGTTTACCAAAACCATTGAGGAAGCCCTCTTGGATGGCCATATTGACATGGCTGTTCATAGCTTAAAAGACATGACCAGCGCCATGCCCGAGGCCTTGCAGCTCACGGCTTTTTTGGCCGCCGAGTCCCCAGCCGATGCATGGATATCGGCTGAGCATCCCGATTTTAATCAATTGCCCGAAACCGCCACAATTGCCACCGGTAGCTTGCGCCGAGCAGCGCTGGTTAAACGGCAGTATCCGATGGCAACCATTGTTCCCATTCGCGGCAATGTTGACACCCGGCTCACACGCTACAACCAAATCGCCATCGGCACATTTTTATCCGTAGCCGGCTTGGAGCGCCTGGGGCTGCGCAATGCGAACACGCATGCATTGCCGGTGCATACCTTTACCCCCGCTCCGGGGCAGGGAGTCATCGTGGTTCAAACCCGACGAACGGACACGGCCTTGAATACCGCTTTATCCGCCATTAATCACCCGCACCAAGAAACACTCGCACGTCTCGAGCTCGACTTTCTGCATCACGTGGGGCTGGATTGTCGGGCACCCCTGGGAGTTCATGCTTGGGTTGACAACAATCACTACAACCTAAGCGTGTTTTTAAGCACCAATAACTTATCGTGCTTCATGGACGAAACATATAACGCCATTCAACCATCCGATATCAAAACACTGGCGGATCGGTGCCTAAACTGGTTAGACACCAACCAATAAAAAGACTTATTTCTTTTCTTTATATACCACGTGCTTTCGAAGAAGTGGATCGTATTTTTTAAGTTCCAACCGCTCCGAGTTGTTTTCTTTATTTTTTTGTGTGTGATAACTATGCCCACTTTCGGTGCTGTTCATAATTACCGCGTTTCGTTTTCCTTTTTTTGCCATAGTTGTGTCATTATCCCAGATTGCCGCTAAAAACGCAAGCAGGCCAACCAAAACACCCCATTAATAATCATGGCAACCGTATTGGCCGCTACCACCGGCCATGCCCCAATAATACTGCCATAAATGACAAACAATACCGATCCTAGCGTTAGCAAAAATGGGGTCATGCTATTGATATCCCCCACTTGCTTGGATTTCAAGGTTTTGATCAGCTGTGGCGCCGTCGCTATGGCCACACACGCCCCCGCACAATACCCAATGATTTCAACTATTAGACTCATCCAAAATATAGTATACTAAAAAAGCAATTTAGCACTATATTAAATCACCTGGAGGTTCCTGTATTATGGTATCATTTCAAGCCAAAACAACCGTATCAAAAACACTGCCCGCTTGTGTTTATTTAATTGCTTCCGATACAGACCCTGTCATTCAAACCATTGAAGCCCATCACCCCGCCATCGAATCCGTAACAGCAGATGCCCGATTTTCCACGGACTTTTTAGCGGTTAGCATTCAACGCATTGGCCTGCATTATTTGGTTCTCGTTGGGCTTGATAATCGCACCGATTCCGCTTCAATCGGCCACGGGATTGCCGCCGGTTGCCAAGCCGTCCAAGGCTTAAAGCTGGAGGCTATGAGCCTGTATCTCAGCGAATCCCAATTGGCCAGCAGCCCCACAATTGGCCAATGGATTGGGCAAAGCGTTGTCATGGGAACCTACGCGTTTGATGGGTACAAATCCAATCCCAAAACCCCCAATCCAATTAACACCCTGGATATCGTCACGGATACTGACAAATCTCACAAACAATTGCTGGCTGATATGACAATTGGACTGGCTATCGGCGCGGGTGTCAATCAAGCCCGAGACTTAGCCAACACCCCCGCCAACGACCTGAACCCCACCACATTTGTTGAAAAAATAGAAGATACCTTTAACCGCAGCGACGCCATGCGCGTGCGTATCATTGATGAAACAGACGCCCAAGAGATGGGCATGAATTGCCTAGTTGGTGTGGGGCAAGGCTCCCGCCAACCCAGCGCATTGGCCATCATCACCTACACAGGAAACAAACAATCCAGCGATCATGCGGCTATTGTTGGCAAAGGCATTACGTTTGATACCGGGGGGATTTCATTAAAACCATCCGCCAATATGAAAGCGATGAAAGGGGATATGAGTGGGGCAGCGGCCGTATTTGGGGCCATGCATATTATCGACACGCTTAAACCCAAAATCAATGTCACGGCCTACATTGCCTTGGCGGAAAACATGCCCTCGGGGCATGCCCAACGGCCAGGCGATGTGATTACCGCCTACAACGGCACATCGGTCGAAATTGTGAACACCGATGCCGAAGGCCGCCTAGTGTTAGCCGATGCCTTGGCGTATGCCGTTGAGCAAAAACCAACCCGCCTGTTGGATATCGCCACCCTAACCGGTGCGGCCATGGTGGCCTTGGGCCGAGAAGCCCTCGGCATTATGGGCAATGACCAAACGGTGATTGATCATACAAAAGCCTGCGAAGCTACCAGTGGGGAATCCGTGTGGCAATTGCCGCTATACGACAATTTTAAGACGTATTTAAAGTCCAATGTGGCTGATATTGCCCATTGCAGTGAAGAACGCTACGGGGGCACCTGCACAGCGGCTAAATTTTTGGAACAATTTGTGGGCGACACCCCCTGGGTGCACGTGGACATGGCACCAAAAATGGACAACCCCAAAACCAAAGGGGTGGATATTGAAGGCATGTCTGGCGCTGGGACTCGGCTAATTTACCGATTCTTAACGCAATAGGGTCAGCACAGTCTAGGCAATTTAAGCGAGGGGACATCCTCGTGTGTAATGGGTCGTGCTGACATTACGTACAAAGTAACAACTTGACACTCACCCATCAAAGCATCAAACACCCCCTATTTCACTACAGTTGCGTACAAGCCCTATATCCCAGTATAGTTAAGTATTATGAGCAAAAAAACAGCACTAATTATTGGCGGTGGCCCCGCAGGCTTAACCGCTGCGTATGAATTATTGGAACAAACCAACGTCCACCCCATTGTTGTCGAATCCGACACCCAAGTGGGGGGCATTTCAAAAACCATTCATTACAAGGGCAACAAAATTGATATTGGCGGACATCGATTTTTCTCAAAATCCGATCGCGTCATGGCCTGGTGGCAACGCATGATCCCCCCCACCGGCGACCCCGAAAAAACCGACCGCGTCTTTCTAACCCGAGGGCGACTGTCTCGCATTTATTTTCTTCGAAAGTTTTTTAGCTATCCCATCTCTCTAAGCCTAACCACCATGCGCTACTTGGGCCTGTGGCGATTAATCATGATCGGGATTAGTTACACAAAAGCCAGCCTGTTTCCCATTAAACCCGAAAAGTCGTTGGAAGACTTTTTCATTAATCGGTTTGGCAAGACGTTGTATCGTATTTTTTTCAAAGATTATACCGAAAAAGTATGGGGAGAACCTTGTCATACGATTGATGCCTCCTGGGGAGCCCAACGCATTAAAGGCCTGTCCATTCGAAAAGCCATTACGCACGCCTTAAAACAAATCGTCAAAAAAGATCAATCGGTCGAACAAAAAAAGACCGAAACCAGTTTAATTGAACGGTTTTTATACCCCAAGCACGGCCCCGGACAGTTATGGGAAGTCACCGCTGAAAAAATTAGTGAACGCGGCGGCATTATCCACATGCAAACCACCGCCACCCAGTTGCACTGGTCGGACAATCGCGTCACCGCCGTCACCATTCACCACCAAACAACCAACCAAACTGAAACCATTCCCGTGGATTATGTCATCTCAACCATGCCGGTTAAATGCTTAATCCAAGCCATGCAACCCACACCCCCCACCGCTGTTGTGGCTGTTGCCGACGGCCTAAAATATCGCGATTTTATCACCGTTGGGTTGCTATTGAAAAAACTAAACGTGCAAACACACAACCGCATCGACACCCAACTTCCCGATACCTGGATTTACATCCAAGAACGCGATGTAAAAATTGGGCGGCTACAAATTTTTAACAACTGGAGCCCCTATCTTGTGAAAGACCCCGATACCGTCTGGCTGGGCCTTGAATACTTTTGCTACGAAGGCGATGACTTGTGGCAACTGTCCGATACCGAATTGATTGAATTGGGAAAAGCCGAGCTGGCTAAAATTAACTTAATCAACCCCGATGATGTCTTGGATGCCGTCGCCATTAAAGTCCCCAAAACATACCCTGCATACTTTGGCACATATAGCCAATTTGATACCATTCGCACCTTTACCGATAGCCTTGCCAATTTGTTTTTAATCGGTCGAAACGGCACCCACCGATACAACAACCAAGACCATTCCATGCTCACCGCCATGACCGCTGTTGAAGCCATTAAAACCGGCTCAACGGACAAGGCCGCCATCTGGTCCGTGAATACCGAACAAGACTACCACGAAACCAAAGCCACCGCCGCACAAACATGATCGCACGCATCCGGTCACTGCCGTGGCCCGTGCTCATTGGTATCGGCCTGCTAATGCTGCATGGTTTTGTGAACAGCACCTTAAGCTTTTTTTATCAGGACGAAGCCGCCTACGCTGGCTTTGGATTGACCATGATCCAAACCGACAATTGGCTCATTCCTGAATTTGAATGGTCCAACATTCATCGCAAACCCCCCCTGTACTTTTGGCTTATCGCCAGCAGTTATTCGCTGTTTGGCGTATCGGAATTTACCATGCGACTCCCCGCCTTGCTGAGTCTGATTGGCCTATACGCAACCCTATGGTTTTGGGGCAAACGCATTTTAGGCCCACGCATTGCAGGATGGTCTGTTTTAGTGCTAAGCACTTCCCTATTTGTACCCCTCTTGGGGATCATGGCCTTGGTTGACGCACCGTTGCTGCTGATGAGCACGCTAGCCGCCTGTTGTGTCTACACCGTCTTGCAATCGCCACACACCCACTGGCGCGCTATTTTCGGATTTTGGGCGTGCATCAGCGCGGGTGTCTTGCTAAAAGGCCCACCCATTATCATCTTTGGGGGCATGCTGGGGCTGTTGGCGTTAATCCTACACCCCCAACGGTGGCGGCTACTCTCCCTGCATCCATGGGTATTGGGCCCCTTAAGCCTACTTCCGTTTGCCCTGTGGGCCTATGCTACCGCACGCGTGGACAATGGCGCTCTATTAACGTGGATGTTGGACTGGTATGTGTTGCGCCGCATCAATGGCTCCACGCTGGGCCACTGGGGCCCCCCGGGATATTACACCCTGTCCTTTCTCTTGTTTTTTATGCCGTATGCCCTGTTTATCCCGCAAGCCGTACTGCAGGGATGGCAGTGGATCAAACAGCGCCATGCGGTCGGGTTGTGGATCGTCGCTTGGTTTTTAGCGGGATGGGTATTTTATGAGCTATCGCCCAGCAAGCTGCCCGCCTATGTTGTCACCGCCCATGTGCCATTGGCAATTGCCATTGCCTACAGCATCACCACCTATCTGGATTATCGGCCCATTGCGCTGCGGAGTGGCCAAATTGTACACGGCTGTATTACCGGTCTTTGGCTCCTTATTTTATGGCTAGTGCCCACGTATTTTGGGTTTACACACACCAGCCTTATCATCGCTGGTATGACCCTGGGGGCTGGGTATTTGGGCTATCGCATCTGGTACGCCATTCGTGCGAATCAACCGAACGACGTTGTCAAAAGCACGGTCATTCAAGGCCTCGGCTTTATGCTGGTGTTTTGGGGACTGCTCGTTCCGATGTGCGACTCGGTTAAATCAGCCCCGCGGTCAATGGCCCGCTATTTACACCAAACCGTGCCCGCATCCACCCCCATTATCGTGGCGCATACCCAATACGACCCGATTCACTTGCTGGTGTATTTATCCGAGCACTTTGAAACCGTCACTGTGTTTGAATCCCCGGAAACCTTGGTGGATTATTATCGAGACAATCCCGACTGTGTCTTTGTGCTTTCCGATGCCCAATTTGACACCCTGCAAGCCAGTGTCCCCGCTCTCACTGGGCGTCGCTTTGGCCCACCCGACCAGCCCAACATGCCTGTGTTGCGCTACACCGTTGTGATCCCTACTGCTGCGCAATGATGAGACACCACCGAGCTGAACATCCCCCATTATCGATATCCGATCTCAACTACCTGCTCAAACAAGTTCTGGATGCCGAGCCTCTGCTGTCCCAATTGGCCGTTACCGGAACCGTTACCCAGTATCGGCATTATGCCAAAACGGGTACCCACTACATCACATTATCCGACGACACCAGCACCATACAAGCCATTGCCTTTCGATTAGACACCACCGAGCCCATCCAACCCGGGCAGCTAATCACCGCCATTGGCCGACCCACATTTTACCCCAAACGGGGGACCCTGCAATTTCAAATCCATGCCATCAAGCCCCTAAAGGTCAGCCCCCTAACCCAAGCCTTTGAAGCCTTAAAAGCCCAATTAAACGCAGAAGGACTCTTTGCCCCTGAACGCAAAAAGCCCATCCCCACCTATCCCAAGTGCATTACCCTAATTACCGCCAGTCCCTCGGCTGCCTTGTCCGACTTTTTAAATTTAAAACGCCAACTGGCCCCCCATCTACAGATTCAGTTAATTCCTGTGTCTGTGCAAGGCGCTGCTGCACCCGCCGATATCGCCGCTGCCTGCCACATTGCCAACGCCCACGAGACGGACTTGGTCGTTGTCTTGCGGGGTGGCGGATCGGCCGAAGACTTGGCTGCGTTTAACGACGAGCGGGTGGTTCGTGCAATCGCCCAATGCACCGCACCCACCATGAGTGCGATTGGGCACGATATTGATGTCTCCTTAGCCGATTTTGTAGCCGACCACCGCTCCGCCACCCCCTCCAGCGCCATCCACACCATTGCCGCACCCTTTCAAACTGCACGCACCACCCTGTGCACCCAGCTGCGAACCGCCCATCAACACACCACTGCGCAGCTCACGCATGCCCGCCAACGGGTGATCACCGCCTTGGATACCAGCACACAAACCCTAACCGCCCAGACCCAGGCCATCAACCAACGAGTCAGCCATCTGCTCGCCTTGGCCGATAGCCACAATCCACTCAAAAAACTCACTCAAGGCTACAGCATAACACACCACAATCAACAGGCGCTGGTCTCAATTGCAACCGTGCAACCCGGCGACTCAATCACCACTCGGGTATCCGACGGAGACATTATCAGTCAGATTCAGCAGATCCAACCCAAGCCCCCCGCTATTGCAAAACCAAGCATAAAACTATAGCATTAGAAGTATGAACGAGCAGTTGGACAAACTCGATAACTGGGTCAAGCAATTGGAACAAGCCACGCCGACTGAAGCCTTGGAATTGTATGGCCAAATTGTCGCAGAATCCAAGGCGTTATTCGCACAATTGAATACCCTCAATGATACGGTCAAACACCTCACCCATGAAGCCGAGCAAATTATCCATGACAACACTCACTGAGTTTATTTCGACTACCAAGCCACAGATTATGGCGCAGCTCGATGCGTTCACAGACTTTAATCTAGACGATCATCGGAACCATTTGACCAACGCCATCCGGCACACCTTATTAGCCCCCTCCAAGTGCTTCCGGGGCTTGCTCGTGTGTGCAACCCAAACCCTATTTTCAGACGATACCAACGCCATTATCCCCGTTGCCTGTGCCATTGAAATGCTGCATACCGGATCCTTAATTTACGATGATCTTCCGTGCATGGATAACGATACCCTGCGGCGTGGCAAAGCCTGTTGCCATTGCGTATTTGGGGAAGACATTGCCATATTGGCCGCCTATACCCTGCAATGCTACGCGTATGAAATTTTAAATCAACCCATGGCCGTTGAACCCAAAAACCAACTGGCAATGATGCATTTTATTAGCCAAGCCTGCGGGATTCACGGGATTGCGGGTGGCCAAGCCTTGGATTTAATTCAAGCGCGATCCCCAGAAAAAATTAGCCCCGTGGAAACCATTCACAATTTAAAAACCGGCGCAACCATTGTGGCTTGCGTATGCATACCGGCTATTTTGCATGGCGCCGATGCCCAAACACGGACCGCACTCAAGCATGTTGGGAATCACTTGGGGCTATTGTTTCAAATTGTGGACGATATTTTAGATGTCACCGCAGAGTCTGAAACTCTGGGAAAGACCGCCAATAAGGACACCGAGCAAAACAAATTTACGTATATCTCTGAGTTGGGGCTCGACGGAGCAAAAACAGAAGCCTTGCGCCAGGCTCAGTCCGCCAAAGACTACTTAGACACCCTCAATCAACCCCATAACTTGTTGTACGGCTTTATTGATTGGGCGCAAACACGGATTCATTAAATGTGGGCCGATATTTTACACGAAGACTGCCCCAATGAGGATGTATCTGCCGCCTGTTTAGGCCTAACCGACGCCCCCATTACCGCCCAGATTATTAGCAAAGATTCGGGTATCTTTTTTGGTAGCGATCTTATTCAACACCTGATTGCTGCTGGCCAACAGCCCGTGAGCACCACCCTGCATTGCCAGGATGGCGACGCCCTAAGTCCTGGGCAATTAATTCTAACCCTATCGGGCTCCGCTCGCATGATCCTGAAACTGGAGCGCCCGTTGCTCAACTGTTTGCAACACTTATCCGGGGTTGCATCCATTACCCATCAATTTGTTTGCGCCTTGGGCAACCCCGCTATCGCCATTGTGGATACTCGAAAAACAACCCCCTTGTGGCGAGAATGGGAAAAAAAAGCTGTGGTGGCTGGCGGCGGACAGAATCATCGGATGAACTTGTCAGACATGATTTTGATTAAAGAAAATCACATTCAGAGTTTTGCACACTTAAATAACAACCAAACCCTCGCCGAGTGCATGGCCCAAGCCAAAGCCAACTACCCCAATCACCGCATCGAAATTGAAGTGGACAGCCCGGATCGTCTCACCAACTGGGATTTAAGTGACGCTGATATTATTATGTTTGATAATTTTAAGTTTCATGAACTCCAAACCGCCAGTGTCTACTGCCGCGAGCGCTATCCCAAAGCCTTGCTAGAAGTATCCGGAACGGTCACACTGGATACTGTGCACCAGTATTCTGAACTCCCCATTGACCGCATTGCAATTGGGCGCCTGACCCACTCCGTTCGAGCCCTTGATATGAGTTTGCTCGTCCAATGATTGAGGTGAACACCCCCACCCCCTACGACACCCTAGATTACCCAGCCCTAGCGGATACCTGCCGGTCATGCCAAGGGTGTGGATTGGCCGAAACCCGTACCCACGTGGTGGTTGGAACCGGGCCAGTTCCCTGCAACTTGATGATTATTGGTGAAGGACCGGGCGCCAAAGAAGATGAACAAGGGCTGCCCTTTGTTGGACGATCCGGCCAATTATTAACCAAAATTTTAGACTCTGTCGCCATTAACCGTGAATCCGACGTCTACATCACCAACATCGTTAAATGCCGACCGCCGCAGAATCGGGACCCTCAGGCCGATGAAGTGGCGGCCTGCAAACCCTACTTAATCCGGCAAATCCAATTGGTTCAACCCAAAATTTTATTGGTGCTCGGTGCACCAGCATTAAAAACCGTTTTGGAAGAAACAAAACCCATATCCAAAGTCCGGGGCTCGTGGTACCAAACACCGGTCGACTACATGGCGGATAATTTATATATCATGCCGCTCTTTCATCCCTCGTATTTGCTGCGCAACGATAGCCGAGAAAAAGGGAGCCCCAAATGGCTCACCTGGCAGGATTTAAAAGAAGTCAAAGCCGCTTTATCGTTTTACGCAATCAGCTAAAGTGGACAACACCCACTCAATACACCTACACTGATAGTTATGACAGAACACGAACGCCCCAAAACAAAACGCCCTCGATACCCGAAGAACAAGAAAAATGCCCCCCAAGCACCCGCCCCCCAACCCACCACAACCGATAGCAACGCCCCCAAAGGGGGCCGACGACGCCGAAAGCGAAGCCGGGGTGGCAAGCGCATTTCGGATCACTTTGCTGTCAAAGACTTTGCATGTAAAGCACCCGGTTGTACATCCAAAAAGAAGGTAAAAGTCAGCCTGGGTCTCATTGGTGGGCTTGAGCTGCTTCGCGAGCGCAGTCAAAAACACATTCGTATTATTAAAGGTTATGAATGCGAGGCCCATGTCCAAAAATCCATTTATAAAAATTATCACCCCACGGGTATTGCCGCTGAAATCCAAATTGACACCCTAAGCCCCGTGGATGTATTTAAGCTTGCCGAGACCATCGATGAATTTTTGGGCATCGGCCTGCAGTTGGACACCCAAACTGTGTATGTGGATACACGGAAAGAAAACCCGCAAAAATGGGTCACCAACGATGGGGTTCGAACCGATATCACGGAGCATAATCGCCACCAGTGGTTGGATGAACCCAGCGCTTGATGCCTTTGTGCATCATTTGCGGCACCACCGCATGTGTGCCCCCCACACCATCGACAATTATCAGCGCGATATTCATCGATTTTGTCAATTTTACCCCAATCGCACCCCCGATACCATTACCGTAGCCGAAGCCAAGCACTATATTCATGCCTGTCATGCGGCTGGCTTAGGGTCCCGGTCCCTACGGCGGCATCTGGCCAGTTTGCGTGCCTTTTGGCTGTTTTTAGCCATTACGCCGTGTGTTTGGGATGGGATTCCATCGCCCAAATTTCAATCCGCCTTACCCACCGTACTGGCACCCCACACACTGTATGCCCTACTGGATCAGTTCCCAGATTCACCCCTGGGCATTCGCAACCGTGCCGTGTGCGAATTATTGTATGCCTCGGGGATCCGAGTCTCGGAGCTGGTCCAGGCAAAACTAACGGATTTGAATCTAGACGAGCGTGGCCTCCGGGTTCTGGGTAAAGGCAGCAAGCAACGCCTGGTTTTTTTTGATGATCGATCCCATCACCACCTGATGCAGTACATACACCGGGTTCGAACACAGTGGGGCGCACACAGTCCCCATGTGTTTATTACCAAGCAAGGGAGACCCCTGCAAGTCCGCAGTGTTCAACGCATGGTCCAAACGCTGGCGACACCCAGCGGGCATCGCTTAACCCCGCATACATTTCGGCATTCGTTTGCCACACGATTGCTAAATAATGGGGCCGACTTGCGGATGATCCAACACCTGCTGGGGCACGAAAACCTAACCACCACAGAAATCTATACCCATGTGTCTACCACCGAGCTGAAGAAACTGTATCATGCCGCGTTTGTTTAAATAAAAATGACTTCAATCGATTTAACACCTCATGAGGAACCCCAAACTTGCTGAAGTTCGACATAAGCTGTCGAACTTATTAAAAATTCCCCTAGAAGAAAACAGGCCGCTTCATCTTCTTGAATATAACAAGCTGTTAGGCGACATATTTTTGAAAAATTTGTTTTAAAATGTTTTTGGTGGGCTTTAAGAAATAAGGAATTTGATTTTTTTAATTTTTAAAGAGGGGGGTATAAGGTGTTTTCTCCGCTCCGCTACGAAAACGATTTATTTATATATTCTTAAGATATATACTATAGACATGATTAAACCAAATTGGGATATATTCAAGGCTAAATTTAGCGAAAACCCTCAAGATAATTTTGAGTGGTTTTGCTATATCTTATTTTGTAAAGAATTTAAACATGAAAAAGGAATTTTTCGTTTCAAAAATCAGGCAGGAATCGAAACAAATCCTATACAAATTGGATGTGAATTAGTAGGGTTTCAGTCTAAGTTTTATACAGACTCTCTTTCGAATCATAAGGATGAACTGCTAACCACAATAAAAACAACAAAGGAAAATCATGCAGATATTACAAAGATTATTTTTTATACGAATTCTGAATTTGGAAATGGCGTAGGAGGTAAAGATCCAATAGCAAAGACTGAATCAGAACAAGCTGCGGAATGTCTAGGAATTAAATTAGAATGGAAAGTAAAAAGTTATTTTGAATCCCCTTTTGTTTGTGTCGATAATGAAAATATTGCAAAACACTTTTTTACACTAGATAAAAGCATTTTTGATTTAATCGAAAACTTAAACTCCCACATAGAAAATATTCTTACGGAAATTCAGACAAATATTGTTTTCAATATACAAACAATTAAAATAGTCAGAACCCATGAATTAACTGAAATAAAAAATAATAAACAGCAAGTTCTTGTGTTAAGTGGCACAGGAGGAGTTGGAAAAACTGCACTTATCAAAAAATTATATAAAGAGACAAAGGGGCAATCACCTTTTTATTTATTTAAAGCGACAGAGTTTGAACTAAGGTGTATAAATGACTTTTTTAAAAATTACGATTTTCAAGATTTCGTAAATGCACACCAAGAAGATGAAAATAAAACAATTATTATAGATTCTGCTGAAAAGTTATTAGACCTAAACAATACTGATCCATTTAAAAAGTTTTTGTATATTCTTATTCGAAATAATTGGAAAATTATTTTCACAACGAGGGATAATTATATAGATACTCTCAATACAGATTTTTTTGAAATTTATAACATTGACCCTGTAAATATTGCTTTACAAAATCTAGACAAAAATCAACTTCAAGACCTTTCAAAAAAGTATTCTTTTCAACTACCAAAAGATGATAAATTGTTTGAATTAATAAAAAATCCATTCTACTTATCTGAGTATTTAAAATATTACAAAGTTGAAGAAGAGCTAGATTATAAGGGATTCAAAAGCAAGCTTTGGAAGAAAAATATAACAAAAAACAGTCCTCCAAGATCAGAATGTTTCCAAAATATTGCTTTTTTGAAGTCAAATGCAAGAAGCTTTTTCGTTACACCACACTGTGAATCTAGTGTTTTAAATGAATTAATAAAAGATGGGGTTTTGGGATACGAAGAAGACAAAGGATATTTTATTACGCACGACATTTATGAAGAATGGGCTTTAGAAAAAATTATAAAAAAAGAATTTTCCAAGAAAGATGATAATCAGGTTTTTTTCAATGAAATAGGTCAATCATTACCTATTCGTAGAAGCTTTAGAAATTGGATTTCGGAGCAACTACTGTTAGAAAACAATCAAGTTAAAATTTTTATTGAAGAAGTAATAGGTGATGATAATATAAATCAATCTTGGAAAAATGAAATATTGGTTTCGATCTTACTTTCTGATTATTCAGATTATTTTTTCAAAAATTTTAAAGATTTATTACTTGCAGACAATCAAGAATTGTTAAAGAAAGCAACTTTTTGGCTTAGAATAGCTTGCAAGGAGGTTGATGATGATTTTTTCAAACAACTTGGTGTAAAAAACATTGATTTATCCACTTTAAAATATGTTCTCACAAAACCAAAAGGAAATGGATGGAAAAGCCTTATTAAGTTTGTTTTTGATAATTTTAAAAAAATAAGAGTTGAAAACCTACACTTTATCCTTCCAGTTATTAATGATTGGAATGATAAGTTTAAAAAAGGTGAAACAACAAAATTCTCAAGTCTTATTGCCTTAAGATATTATCAATCGATTATAGAAAAAGATGTTTATTTCTCTCGTGATGACGATGTAAAAAATCGCCTTTTCCAAACAATTCTTTATGGATCATCTGAAATAAAAGATGAACTGGAAAAAGTTTTTGAAGAAATACTAAAAAATAAATGGAAAAATCACGGATACCCGTTTTATGATTTATCAAAAACAATACTAACGAAATTAGAAGGAATTTCTGTTGCTCAAGTTCTTCCAGAATATATTTTGCAGTTGGCAAATTTATTTTGGTCATATACACCCGTCAAAAAAGATGGTTGGTATTCAGATTCTAGAATGGGGGTTGAACAGTATTTTCAAATAGAAGATGACCATCTTGACTATTTCCCTGCAAGCTCATATCAAACTCCTATCTATTGGCTTCTTCAATCTGCACAAAAAGAAACTATAGATTTTATTTTACAATTCACCAATAAAACAGTTGAGGCTTTTGCGAAGTCAGAATTTGCAAAATATGAAGCTGAAGAAATAGAAGTCTTCATAGATGACAAAACAACAATTAAGCAATATATATCTACTAGACTTTGGTGTACATATAGAGGATCACAGGTCTCCCCACATGTATTAGAGTCAATGCATATGGCTCTGGAGAAGTTTTTTATTGAAATAGGAGAAAAAATAAAATCTGAAACTTTAGAATATTGGTTGGTGTATTTACTTACAAAATCAAAATCAGCCTCTATTTCAGCTGTAGTAACGAGTATTGTGTTAGCATTTCCAGATAAAACTTTTAATGTGGCAAAGGTTCTTTTCCAGACTAAAAAATTCTTTCTTTGTGAAACAATCAGGTGGCTGTTAGATCAAATTCAGAAAAGACAACTTTTGATGTTGAAAAATAATTTTGGTTTTAATTCAAAAAAAGAAATATACAAAAACGAAAGACTAAAAGCATGTGATGATAAACATAGAAAATGGCACTTAGAAAACTTATTCTTACAATACCAAGTCTTCAAAAATGAAAATGTGCCTGAAGATGAAGCAAAAGCTAGACAAAAGATACTTTGGGGAATCTTGGATAATTATTACAAAGAACTTCCGAACGAAGAAAAACAAACTGACTCAGATCATACTTGGAGAATGTTTCTTGCAAGAATGGATTATAGAAAAATGAAGCCTTCAACAAAAGAAACAGAGGAAGGTATTGAGATACATTGGAATCCTGAAATTGAACCAAAATTAAAACAAAAAAGCGAAGAATCAATACAGAAAAGTTCTCAACCCATGAAATATACCGCATTAAAGATGTGGGCATATTACAGAATGAAAAATGAAGACGAATATAGAAAGTATGAACAATATGAAAAAGATCCAAAACTCGCCCTAAAAGAGATAAAAGAAATTATATCGAAACTAAAAGCAATAAAAAAACCACAACGCTTACAGCTTGAACATACAGAAGACGAAAGTTTTTATCTTTTAAATTATTCCATTCCCGGAGAAGTTTGTGCAGTTTTAATGAGGGATTTATCAGATAAACTTTCTCAAAAAGAAATCAATTTCTGCAAAGATATTATTTTAGAAGTAGCTTCATTGTCCCTAAGACCAAATTACCAATACCAAATTTCTGATGGAGTACAATCAGCTATTTCAGTTCTTCCAATCTTATTAGAAAAATTTCCAAAAGAAAAAGATCACATAAAGATACTATTATTACTCACCCTGTTCGATGATTATCCAATAGGTATGGGTGGAGGAAAATTTAATCATTACTGGAAAGCTAATTTTGAAGATGTTCAATCATTATTGCTTGGATATCTTTTACTAAAACCAAAGTATGAAGAATTGAGAGAAAAGTTGCGTGAAGAAAATCATAAAAAGAGAATTTATGAACTTCACGAACATCAGGTAGTAGAAAAGTTTACAGAAAGTCATGAAGATGATTTACAAAAAATCGTAGAAAATAAAATCACATTAAAAGATTGTAACAATATCACAGAAATCGAACTTTCCTCCTTAAGAACAGCATTTCAGTTAATTCCAATAAAAACTGAAAATGAAGATCATAATAAAATCGTCAAAAAAATCATTTCTGCTTTTGCTGAAAAACTAACTTCTGACGATAGAGATGACAAAATTGATTACATGGTTAGACATGATTTTCTTGAAAAGCTAGCTTATTTTGTACTAAGTGCCAGACAAGTGGAAATTGAAGAGTATCTAAAACCGTTTATTGATAATTTTTATAATTCAGAAATATTTGCTGACTTGTTTAAACAATTTGTTTTGGCGGAAGATCGGTTAGATACATACGACAATTTTTGGATAGTCTGGAATCTGTTTAAGGAAAAAATAATTGAAATTTGCAAAGACGGAGACATTCGTTGGTATACTGAAAAAATAGTGAAAAGTTATCTTTTCGATACAGTTCCTTGTAAAGAAACAACAACTAGTTGGCATACATTGAAAGATGAGAATAAAGATTTTTTCAAAAATATCTCTCAAGAAATTGGTCATTGTCCTTCCGCTCTATACTCGATTTTAAAATTACTAACTGATATTGGTAATCCTTATTTAGATGACGGAATTTTATGGGTATCAAAGATGCTGAAAGATAATAAAAATTTATGCACAGCAAAATTGGAAGTAGACACAATTTATTATCTTGAGAAGAATATTAGAAAGTATATTTACAAAAATCGTGAAACAATAAGAAAAACCAAAAAAATAAAAGAAGATGTTTTAGTCATATTAGATTTTCTAATAGAAAAAGGTTCTGTAGTTGGCTATATGTTGAGAGAAAATATATTATAAGGAGTTTTGAAGCCTGCATGAATTTTACAACAACGAGGGGCTTTCTGACTTGTGTTAACCACCACTTGCTCCTATTTTTATTTGACTGTTATTAAAGCTATGTACTCAACGATATAAAACCATGACTTGTTTGTCAAAACACAGTCGCTAATCACAAGGACCATGATAAACTAGAGAATCATGACACACTTATTCATTTGCACCAACTCACCCGGGGAATTGGATGCCTGGGTCACGCCCATCGTTCGGACCTTTCATACTGAATACCCCAACGGGAGCGTTTGTATTTTTATCACCCCCTGCCAGTACGCCAGCGGCAGTGAAACCCGTTTAGCAACAGCCATTCCGCACGTAACCCAAGTCTACAGCCCCAAAGAAACCCTCCGCTATTTACTCGCTCGACCCTGGCGCTACCCCCCCAGCCCCAATACCCG
>CAXPTH010000010.1:0-7959 GCA_964220215.1 Alteromonas sp.
CATTATTGATCGTGTGGCCGATCGTTTTAATAAAGAACTTGAACTTGAGGATGACGAAAAAGCCGATTTTAAGATAAAAGCGAAGCAGTTTGTAAAAATATACGGTCAAATGGCATCCATTATGCCATTCGAAGTTGTAGATTGGGAAAAGCTATTTTGGTTCTTAAAATTCTTAATCCCCAAATTAATTGTTAAAGATCCAGATGTAGATAAAATCGACGAACTTTTAGAGTCTGTTGATCTATCGTCATATGGCTTGCAACGTGTGAAACTTAATCAAAACATAGGCTTAGATTCTAGCGAAACGATACTTGACCCACAAAATTCAAACCCTCGTGGTGCTCATGGTGGAGAAGAAGAGAAAGACCCGCTTGATGCAATTATTGAAAGCTTTAATGAGCGATGGTTTCAAGGTTGGAGCGCTACCCCTGAAGAACAGCGTATAAAGTTTATTAATTTGGCGCAAAGCATCCGCAACCATCCTGATTTTGAATCCAAGTACCAAAACAATAATGACGCACAAAATCGAGAACTTGCGTTTGAAAAGATTTTTGAAGATGTCATGATTAGCAACAGAAGAAATGAGTTAGAACTTTATAAGTTATTAACGAACGACCCTTCATTCAAAGCTGCAATGAAACAAAGTTTGCGAGAGTTGGTAAATACTTAATAATGACTAAATTCAAAGTCTAAGTGAATCTCAAAATCTTGGTGGGCGATGAAGGGCTTGAACCTACGACCCCATCCTTGTAAGGGATGTGCTCTCCCAACTGAGCTAATCGCCCGAAAATCGGTAATGCTGCTAGAAGCAGCGGATGATCTGATTATAGTGGATTGAAATCCAAACGTCTACACTTTATTTTTTAGCGGGGCGTTGGTTCGAGTCATTTCTTGCATGACGTTCGGGGTTTGGTGTACAATAGTGTATTCAATTTAACTGGAGGATTTAAACACTATGGCACGAAAATGTAAATTATCAGGAAAAGGGGGAATGGCCGGAAACCGCGTGAGTCACTCGCAGCGAAAAACACGGCATGTGCAAGATGTAAACTTGCAAACGACTTGGATCTACGACCCTGAAACAAAACGACGGGTTCGGTTGCGTGTATCAACCAGCATGATGCGGACATTGGCGAAACATGGTGGCCTCTCAGCCTACTTGCGAAAAAAACGAAAAAAAACCAAATAATTGCGTGTTTCAGCACCAGTTATCTGTCCGACTTTACGATACTGACGCCGCCGGCGTCTTATACTTTGGGAGCCAGTTCCGATTGGCTCACGATGCGTTTGAAACTTTTATGGCCCAGCACGGCTTTCCCATATCCATTATGATGACCGAGCCGTACCTCCTGGTTGTGCGGCATGCGCAATCCGATTATATCGCACCCGTTATATTGGGCGATACCGTGGACATTGCTTTGTGTATTGAACGGCTGGGGCGAACATCGTTTACCTGCAACTACACATTTCATGTTCAAGATACCTGCGTGGGGCATGCTAAAACGGTTCATGTGACCATTGATCGAAATACCCGAAAAGCCGTGGCCATGCCCGATGCCATGCGCGCGGCGTTGCAATCCTATCGGAGAGACGCATGACCCAATTATTTACAAATAATGCTGCCGACAAAATCGCCTGCGATGCCATTATTTCGTCGTATAACACGCATGGCGGCATGATGGATGATCGCCCATGGCCATCCAAGGCCATGATTACCGACTTGCTGATGGCTATTCGCACACTGCTATTTCCCGGATATTTTGAGCAACCCATTCACGATATTCGCACCACAACACTGGGTACTCTCGCCACTATTCGGTCTTTATTGCATACCTGCTTGACCGATACCCGGTTGGCCAAAACCAGCAGCCAAGCCGATGCCGTGGTGGATCAGTTTTTTCAGTATATTCCAACGCTCCGGTCCATATTAAAGACGGATCAAATGGCAACGTTTGACGGGTGCCCCGCTGCGGATCACCCCGATGAAGTCATTGTGGCGTATCCGGGGTTTTGGGCTATTTTAGTGTACCGTGTGGCGCATTTTTTATACCAACAAGGCGTGGTGTTTATCCCCCGTGTCATGACTGAAATTGCCCATAGTGACACGGGCATTGATATTCACCCCCAAGCGACAATTGGTGGGCATTGTTTTATTGATCACGGAACCGGGATTGTGATTGGCCAAACGGCCGTTATTGGCCAACACGTGAGTTTGTATCAGGGGGTCACGATTGGGGCGCTTCGGATTCCCCGTCAGGGAAACAAAACCAATGAAAAACGCCACCCAACGATTGAAGACCACGTCACAATTTATGCCCGGACAACGATTTTAGGGGGGGATACAGTCATTGGTGAACAGTCCATTATTGGCGGGAATTTGTGGATTACTGAGTCGGTGCCCCCCAAGTCTCGGTTGGTGAATAAGGCAATCCAATGACGATGCTTGCGACGATTTTAGCGGAAAAAAAACGCGCAGTTGCTGAACTCTATCAGCAACCCGATGTGTTGGCGCAGTTGGGTGTGTATCCAGACCCCCCAGAGGTCCAGGGCCATTGGTTTTTGGAGCAACTGAGCCGCCCGGGTTTGAGTTTAATTGCCGAATTGAAAAAAGCCTCCCCATCCCGGGGGGTTATTCGAGATTCGTTTTGCCCAGAAACGTTGGCCCAAGCGTATTGTCAAGCGGGTGCCCATGCGTTATCCGTGCTTACCGATGAACCGTTTTTTCAAGGGTCCTTGGCGTATATGCAACAGGCGCGTGCAGTGGCCACGGTGCCGATTTTGCGCAAAGATTTTATTATTGATCCCATTCAATTGCACCAAGCCGTTCAGTATGGGGCCCATGCCGTTTTGCTCATTGCCGCTTGTTTGACACCAGCGATGATGCATCAGCTGGTTGCTGTGGCCAATCAATTGGGATTGACGGTGCTGATTGAGGTGCATGCCGAATCAGAGGTGACCGCCTTGCAGGGGCTCACCGGGCAGTTTGCTATTGGGGTGAATAATCGAAACTTGACGTCCTTTGAGGTGGATTTGCAAACGGCGGTTGCGCTGTATGAGCCGATTCGCCAGGCGTTTCCTGGGCATCCCGTGGTGGCAGAAAGTGGGTATACGTGTGGGCAAGAATTGCAAACGATTGCCGATCTGGGGTACGATGCCGTTTTAATTGGTGAAGGACTTGTGGACGACACGCGGGACGTGCGTGCCTGGTTTGCCAATCAACCGACGCGTCAAGCATGAAAGTTAAACTGTGTGGATTAACCAATAAAGACGATGCCGTCCAAGCAGCCATGCTGGGGGCCGATGCGCTAGGCTTTATTTTTTATGAAAAAAGCCCTCGGTACGTGACCCCAGAAACGGTGCAAGAGATTGTCCCGTTTTTGCCACCGTTTGTTCAGTTGGTGGGGGTGTTTGTGAACCAGTCCCTGGCGCATGTTCATGCTGTGGCGCAGCAATGCCGGTTGGACACGATTCAGCTTCACGGAGAGGAGTCCCCAGCCTATTGCATGGATGTGCATCATCGGGTGATTAAATCATTTTCCGTTCAGTCTCAAGCAGATTTAGATACGATGCCCATGTATCAGGGACTCGTCTCCAGTATCTTGGTGGATACGAAAGTCCAGGATATTCGGGGCGGAACCGGCCAAACGTTTGATTGGAGCTTGGCCAACTTGGTCAAAGAGCAGGGCGTTCCCCTTATTTTGGCTGGGGGCATTAATGCTAGCAATATTGAAAAAGCCATCCAGTTGGTATCGCCGTATGCGATTGATATTTCATCGGGTGTGGAATCAGAACCCGGGAAAAAAGATTACAATAAAATGAGCGATGTGATACGCTTAGCAAAAGGTAGAGTATGATTATTGCAACACAGATTCGAGAAGGCATGGTGATTCGACTCAATGATGAGTTGTATCGGGTGACGTGGGTGATGCATCGAACCCCCGGTAAAGGGGACGCGTGTATGCAGACTAAACTTAAAAATATAGTCAATCAAAAAAACATGGAGCATCGGTTTCGGTCTTCAGATAAAGTGGATCGTGTGGATGTCAAAACAGAAAGCATGCAGTTTTTGTACAAAGAGCATGATCAATTCGTGTTTATGCATGACGAAACATTTGAACAGTTGCATGTGGCAGATTCGTTGATTGAATTTGGGGATGATTTTTTGAAAGAAGGAGAGAGTTACGCCATTCAGGTTGTGGATGCCATGATTGTGGGGATTGAATGGCCCAAAACCATGGTGTTTGTGGTCACAGAAGCGCCACCAGAAATTAAGCGCGCGACTGCAACATCATCCTTGCGGCCCGTGGTTTTGGAAAATGGGATGACGGTGAATGCCCCGGGGTTTATTAAAAACGGGGATACAATTCGTATTAACACGACGGATAAAAGCTACGTTGAACGGGTTTAACTATGCAGTGGCCGTCGCTCCATAGTCTTGGGGGCATGCTGAGTGATGGGGGACTTCTTTTGGCCGTGGGGTTGGGCACATGGGTTGTGACAGGGTTGCTGGCACGCAGTGTGTACCGATGGCGGGGGGCGGCGTTCCGGCCTGTTATTCGCCCATTGCGTTGGGTTGCCGTTATTTTGGTGATGCGGTATGCCGGGGGGCTGTCCGATTTAGCGGGCTATATGCCTAAACTCACCCCTGGGGTGATGGTGGCCGTGAATATTGGGGTGGCTGTTGCGGTGTATCGGTTGGTACAGTGGATACACCCGGTTGCTATTCGGCGGGCTCAGAATGTTCAAAATGCACAAATGGCGACGTATCTGATTGATACGGGGTCTCGATTGGCTCGGTTGGGTGTGTTTGTTTGGGTGATTGTGTATGCGCTGCATGCGTTGGGCTACAATGTCACGTCCATTTTGGCTGGCTTGGGGTTGGGCGGGTTTGCGGTTGCTTTGGCCGCCAAAGATACCTTTTCCAATATGTTCGGGTCGGTAAATATTGTGGTGGATCAGCCGTTTTCAGTGGGGGATTACATTGTTGTGGATGGAACGGAGGGTGTTGTGGAGCATTTGGGAATGCGGTCCACACGCATTCGTACCCTGGAAGATTCCCTCGTGACGGTGCCCAATGCCACAGTGACCAATACCAAAATTGATAACCGAGGGAAACGCAATCATCGGCGTGTGAAGCAGGTATTGGGGGTGACCTATGGCACATCGCAGGATCATCTGAAGGCCTTTGTTGAGCAGGTGCGGGCCTATTTGGAAACGGTACCGGTGATTCGGGCTGAGCATACCCATGTTCGGTTTTATGCTTTTGGGGAGTCGTCGTTGGATATTTATGTGTCGTATTTTCTAACCGTGGGGGGATGGGCGGATGAGTTGCAGTGGCGCGAAGTGATTAACTATGAAATGATGGCCATTGCTCAGCGCGTAGGGGTGTCGTTTGCCTTTCCATCGCGCAGTGTGTATGTTGAAACCCTCCCTACTGCTTAGTCACGGGTTTGCCAATTCGTCGGCCGAATGGGCCGAATGCCAGACCCAGTTGGGGCCAGTGGCGGAGACCGTATTGCTGGGTGCACACACTGTGACGGAGCATGCAGCCTGGGCGGATCGGTTTCGGACAAGTACGTGGCAGGATTGGGGGCAGCCGGTGGTGGATCGGTACACGGTATTGGCGCAATCGCACCCGGTATCGTTGGGGTTGATTTCAACCAGTGCGTCGTTGATGTTAATGGCGTTGGCCTCGGGGCAGTTGCAGCCGCTGCCGCATCATATTGTCCTGGTGGATCCATTCATTGAGGCACGACATCGATGGCGATTGCGAACCGTTGGGCTCTGGGGCCCGTTGATTCGAACGGTGGACTGGACGGCTGGAAAGCAGCCAGAAGAGTACCAGCATACCTATAAAACGGTGCCGTATGAAGCGTTGAAGCAGTTGCATAAGCTGCGCCAAGGCTGTTCGCGAATTCAGACATTGCCTGTGGTTCCCATGACGGTGTTTGTGTCTCGCCAGGATCCGGTGGTGAACCCAGACAGCACGCAGCGGTTTTTTCGTCGGTATCCGTGGGTGCAGGTGCATGTATTGGATAGCCAGTTGCATGCCATGGTGCGATTAAAGGGGCGCAAGAACGTAACGGATCACGATTACCGCAATCAGTCCACCATTCTGACGGCGTTAACGCAATGCGTGGCGAACGCACCACGGGCATAGCTTTTTTTTAGTTTTTGGTGTTTAATTAATAGTCATGCGGGAAATTACACTATTGGATGGCGGTATGGGCCGAGAAATCAAACAACGGATCACGCAATGGGACCCAGTGTTGTGGTCGGCATCAGGGCTTATTTATGACCCGACGTTGGTGTGTACTATTCATCGTGAGTTTATTGATGCCGGGGCGGATGTCATTAAAACCAGTAATTATATGGTGACCCCATATGCTCTGGAAAAAGCCAATCGGCTAGCGGATTTTGAGTCGCTAACAGCGTTATCAGCGACGATTGCGCAGGAAGCAAAAACACAATCGGGACGATCGACTGTGCGTGTGGCTGGGTCCTTGCCGCCGTTGGGTACAACGTATCGCAGTGATTTGGTGGATACGGATCGATTGGCTGCTGTGAAAACCTATGCCACAATGATGGACTGTTTGGATGTGGATGTATTGATCGCTGAGAGTTTGTCCAGTATGGTTGAGGCTGAGTCGATTATCGCTGCGTATTCGGGTCGGGAACTGCCGCTGTATATTTCATTTCTTTTGGACGATGATCATCCCGGTCAGTTGTTGGATGGGACACCGGTCCAGGCTATGATTGATGCCTTGGATCCGGATACCGTATCGGCTGTGTTGTTTAACTGTTGCCATCCGGATACGATTTCGGCAAGCCTTCGGATGATTCAGAACCCATCCATGCCATTGGGGGCGTACGCCAATGCATTTGTACCACTGGTTGAGTCGTTTAATCATGGAGATGCCCGAACCCGCGATGAGTCGGTGACTCCAACGGCGTATTTGCAGCATGTTCGGACATGGTTGGCGCATGGGGTGACCCTGGTGGGGGGCTGTTGCGGGATTGGCCCGGATCATATTCGTGCGATTGCGACCGAATTGAAGGCCTAAGTGAGGATGCTATAGATTCGACGAAATATAGCAATAAAAAGGAGGTAATATTATGAAATTTCGGGATACGCTTGAAAAGCAGGTTATAAGAGAGAGTGTCAAGAATTCCCGTTTTGGGGTGGTTATTTTTCGGATAGAGCTATTCAAGCTCTCAATCGGGTTTGTTGTATAAATAATGCGTCTGATTTCGCTTGGGTATTTGAAAAAAGTGGATAATTGAGCCCAATTATTTTCCCAGCTTCTGACGGCATATCCGTACTTTTTCCCCCATTTTTTATCAAAGGATCCGAGCCCTTCTAAAGCAGATTGTTCAGTAGTTGTCTGATAAATTTGTTTCATGTCCTTACAGAACATTTTTCGATCCGTATGGTTAACAAATTTTGAGCAATAGCGAATATGATGGACAATACAGCGTTGAACTTCAGCCAGAGGAAAGACCGTTTCGATGGCTTCTGAGAATCCAGACAAGCCATCAACACAGGCGATTAAAATGTCTTGAACCCCCTCTGTTTTTAAGCTCAGTTAAAACAGATAGCCAGTATTCCATTGTCTCTGACATTAAAATGGATGGCATCCATATACAAAATTGGGTAAACGGATTGCAACAGTCTCGACTGCCAGGCCTTAATTTCAGGCAGTATCTTGTCCGTAATTTTACTGACCATATCGGCCTATATTTCAACACCATAGATCTCATGCATATGCTGATATATGTCGCGATTGCTCATGCCTTTTCCATACATGGATATCACCCGTTCTTGAAGGTTGGACACATCGCTCTGCCCCTTTTTAACAATGATCGGCTCATGCTCGCCTTGACGATCACGTGGTATTGCTAAATCAATTGGACCAAACGAGGACTTCACTTGCTTCTTGTAACTCCCGTTTCGACTAT
>CAXPTH010000011.1:0-12151 GCA_964220215.1 Alteromonas sp.
TCGGACTAAATGCCAAAAATTGGCTCAGAACCAAACCCTCAACGGAACTGAACTAAATGAACAAGCCTGTGATGATCTCCAAACAATCTTAAACAATAACAACGTCTCCAACGTCTCCGTCACCACCACACCACCAGCAGCAGCACCAGCACCAGCAGCACCAGCAGCACCAGCCCCTGGAAACAATGTCAGCAATGTCAGCAATGGCATCGCAACAACAGCCCAACCACCAGCACCAGCAGCACCACCAGCACCAGCACCAGCAGCAGCACCAGCAGCACCAGCAGAACCAGCACCTGGCACCAACGTCTCCAACGTCACCGCCACCACCACACCACCAGCAGCAACAGCAACACCACCAGCAGCACCAGCAGGAAAAGCATCATTTATGGACCGCGTGTATGAGCGATTCTCAATAAGAATGCTTGGTAAAAAATTACAACAAAAAGATGAAGTGTAAATAAATAGTATTTTAAGTTTGCAAAAAATAAAAAGGAGAAAAAATGTTAGGTAGTATTATTTCATGCCCTAGAAGATGCCAAAATACGGTCATAAAAGGTAAAGATGCGTTCATAAAATATGGACCCAACGCTGCTCTTCCTTTAGTTTTATTACATTACAATCCAAGTGTAACTAACACTACAGCAATTGCGAACGTTCTTAAAGTGACACTAAGATTACTTAGTGAGAATCAAAACCTATTGCCTCCTAGCTTACAGGGTACTACACTTTTGAACCAGAGTTTTATATCTGAACTTGACAATTTGGGCGGTGGAATCGCTGTAGCTATGCAACAAAAAATTGGCGAATATGAACTCGATGGAGCCATTACTACGTTTGCTTCGTTTCTAACTATGGTAGCTATTTATTGCCATGAAAATAACTGTTTACCTAATTTAAGTTTTTTACGAAACTGTTTAAATGCAACACATTGTTTGCCTAATGTAAGCGTTGATGAGCAGGTAAAACTTGAAATGTCTGGAATTGTTAGAGATTTATTAGCCACTGCTGTAACTTCTTGGATAACTAACAATAGTCTTGAGCAAGGGTTAGTGGATGGTGCAGGGATGGCAATTGCATCTTTGCTTGGAACTGCTCCAGCATTAATCTCTAAAGGTTTAGCAAAATTAGCAGGATCACTAGCAGCAGCAGGATCACCAGCAGCACCAGCATCAAAACCACCAACAGGAGCAGGAGGACCAGAAGATATAGTACTAAAAGAGAGAGAACCAGTATCACCAGGAGGAGCACTAATAGTACCAGGAGAGAGAGAACCAGTATCACCAGGAGAATCAGAAAGAGTAGAAGCAGATGAAGAAGAAACAGTACCACCAATACTCTATTCGGGAATATTCAGAGGATCAAGAGCAGCAGCAAGTTCAGGATTAGAAGTAGCACCAGAACTAAGTGCCGATAACGGAGAAAATATCCTTGTTTACTTGATCGAATCAGAAAAAGAATTAGACCAGCAATCGGATTCTGGATTGAATCCAGACCCCCCAGTGACCAGCGAACGTTCTTTGCTTTTTTATTTAAATGATATTAAATCTTATATTGAAGATGCGAACAATAACGTTGGTTTTGAAGAGGTATTTGGAAGGATTCTTGCTAATGATAGAATATTCAGTAGTACCGAGAAAAATGATTTTGATTATCAACTCAGGGCTTTGGCGTTTGGATTAAGTAAGAAATACCCTGAGTTTAGCTTAAAGGCAACAAACGGTATGCCCGTATCTAACTTGAATACAGCACTGCATCAGAATGACCTAACAGTTGCCTATTCAGCGTCGCCAAATACGGATGCAGGTCGATGAGCTTTAACTGTAGGTTGTGTACCCAACCTTCGCCACAATCGACTTCCCGTTCAGCAGGGAGTGTGCCTGATTTGATACCCCAATTCAAAGACAGTTTCCGCAAACTTATTTCTCCTGATTTCGATACCACTTTATTTAATAAAAATTTTAAGTCTAGTAATAGTTTTTTAAATAGTCCACATGATTCCCATAATGAATCCCGTAAATTTAAACTATGCTTATTTAATACAAACGATCAAGCATATGCTGCACTAATCCCACAAAATAGTACTATCGGAGATGTCATTCACTTGGATAAAACAGATCCAGTCCCTTCAAATGATGCGGCTCTTGTGGGTTTAGGGTATACACTATCAGAACAGTATTCTCTTAACCATGTTTATACTGAATTGTTCCCCTCAAATCCCCAAGCCAGTTTTAATGTTTCTAGAAAAACCACTGAGAAGAAAATTCCAATGAATAGATTGAATGATTTTAATAGGTCCTTTTGCGATAAATCACCCCGTATAGCTCTCATTCCCGAAATTGAGATCGCTAGTGATGTTGATTTTACTCAAAGGGAGACTCAAACCAACGTTTATTCACAACAAGGCAGCATAGGCTCACCGACACCTTCAAGGGATTGTCTCTTTTTGTGTTCTTCGGAAAATACCCCTTCATCAGATACTAGATCTATACCTATAGAGAAAGAGCTCAATACAGGTGAAACGTTCGCTATATAGAGGCCTTAGTATTCAGAACCGACTGCACCCCTGTTACTCTGTACACACACCGCCCCATTGGTTTAAACTAAATGAATATGAACAATACTAAAAAACAAGTATTATCCCACCGGCTGGACGCCCTAAAGCCCAGCCTAACCCTTGCCCTGACCGCCAAAGCCGCCGAGCTCCGCGCCGAGGGGCGCCCCATCATTAGCTTCGGCGCTGGCGAACCCGATTTCGACACCCCCACCAGCATCAAACAAGCCGGGATCGACGCCATCCAAAGCGGTCAAACCCGCTACACCCCCGTGGGCGGAACCCCCAGCTTAAAAACAGCCGTGATTCATTACTTAAAAAAAGAACGCGGGTTAACCTATACCCCCAACCAAATTGTGGTATCCACCGGGGCTAAACATAGCCTAGCCAATCTGTTTTTAGCCTTGCTGAATCCCGGCGATGACGTGATTATCCCCGCCCCCTACTGGGTCAGCTACCCCGACCAAGTGTTGCTCGCCGGTGGAACCCCCGTAATTGCCCCCCCCAACGCTGAATTTAAACTCACACCCGATACCTTGGAAGCCGTGATAACGCCCCAATCCAAACTTCTAATTCTCAATAGCCCCAGCAACCCAACCGGTGCCGTATACACCCGGGAGGAACTACTCGCGTTGGCACCCATTATTGAAGCCCATAACTTGCTGGTAATTTCAGATGAAATTTACAGCCAGTTGCGCTACGACGGGATCGACTACACCAGCCCCGCGCAATTATCCGACTATTTATACGACCATACGATTGTGGTGGATGGGGTATCCAAAGCCTATGCCATGACCGGATGGCGCATTGGATTTTTGGCCGGGGATGCCGCCATTGCCAAAGCCGTGACGACAATTCAAAGTCAAATGACATCCAATCCCTGCACACCCGCACAATATGCCAGCGAATTTGCCTTGTCGATACCCGTAGACCCGGAGCACGTTCGACTCTTTGAAGGCCGCCGCAACCGCTTGGTTGCCGGACTCAATGCAATTCCCGGGCTCAGCTGCCCAAACCCAGCCGGCGCCTTTTACGTGTTTCCATCGATTGCCGCCGTGTTAAATCAACCCAAGACACCCGGTGGACCGATTAAAGACTCGTTGGATTTTTGTGACCGCCTACTGGCTCAACAGGATGTTGTGTGCATTCCTGGGGATGCCTTTGGTGCGTCCGATTCGATTCGACTAAGTTATGCCTTATCGGACGATGCCATTGAAACGGGACTGTCCCGGATTAAACAATTTATGGAGGATCTTGTATGAGTATTGTTACTGCGATTGACTGCCCTGGATTGCCCTTGTTTCGAGAGGGCAAGGTCCGATCTATTTTCGATTTTGGGGATAATTTATTGATGGTTACGTCGGATCGAGTATCGGCCTTTGATCAGGTGTTGCCGCAAGGTATTCCCGGTAAAGGGGCCCTGTTGACGGATTTGTCTAAGTTTTGGTTTGACTATTTGGATGTGCCCAATCACTTAATTAGCACGGATGTGGCCGACTTTCCAGACGCAACACGCCCGTATCACGCCATGCTAGCCGGACGATCCATGTGGGTTAAAAAAACACAACGCATTGATATTGAATGCATTGTGCGCGGCTATTTAGCGGGGTCGGGTTGGTCCGATTATCAAAAAACCGGCAGCATTAAAGGGCATCAACTCCCCGACGGCTTGCAATTGGGCAGCCAATTGCCCACCCCCATTTTTACCCCCTCAACGAAAGTCGATGATGGACACGATGAAACTATTTCAATTGATACCATGGCCGATATGGTTGGCCAAGACTTAACCAACACCCTCATGGATTTGAGCTTGCGCTTGTATCAAACGGCCCACGACTATGCCGCCAAGCAAGGTATTGTGATTGCCGATACCAAATTTGAGTTTGGTTTTTTAGGCGATCAAATTATTATTATCGATGAGGTGCTAACGCCGGATTCTTCTCGGTTCTGGCCAGCCGACTACACCCTGGGCCAATCCCCACCCAGCTATGACAAGCAAATTATTCGGGATTACTTAATGAGCCAAAATGCCCAAGACCAGGTTCCGCCACCCGAACTACCCGCTCATATTATTGAGCAAACCGTTGAGCAGTATAAAGCCATTGCAAAAATTTTAAAACAAGGGGTTCATACGCATTAGTCGTTGTGATACACTAATGAGTATGGGTCATATTGAAGTTATAATCAAACAACACCTTGATGGGTATATTGCCGAATCCCCCATGTTTCCCAATTGCATGGGGCATGGAAAAACAGAACGAACCGCTTTGCGACAACTGGCTCTTAAAATTGGTAGTTCTATTGGAAAAACGAGCAAGGCCCTGTTCCAAGAACTTTTAACATCCGATAATTATACAAATTTAATTTTAAACACCCCACTAGCTAGCAACGATTCCAGCGAACGAAAACGGGTATATCCGTTATTTGGGCAACGCCAAACCATGGTTAAAATGACCGAAATCAAACTATCCTCTCTGGATGCCACTTACCCGAATATTTTAGTGGTAAACTGCGATGAAACAAAACGATCAACCATTAAGCGTTATCAGCACAGTCTCAGCACCAACGAACTCCCCCAGGATGATGATGATTCTCAAGGATATAGCTTTGGATTCCCAATCAGCTTCAATTAATACCCAAATTTGTCACAGTGCCTCCCATGTTTTGGCACAAGCCGTTTTAGAACGGTTCCCCGATGCAAAATTGGGTATTGGGCCAACGATTGACAACGGATTTTATTATGATTTTGATTTACCGCAACCACTCACGGATGACGATCTGGTCGATTTGGAGGCGCGTATGGCGCGCATTATCGCCGAAAACCAAGCATTTGTTCGAACGGATGTGACCCGAGCAGAGGCGGAGTCTCGTGTTGCGAATCAACCGTACAAACAAGAGATTATTGCGGATTTAGATTTGGATACCTATTCGTTTTACCAAAACGGGCCGTTCATTGATTTATGCCGAGGGCCACACGTTGAAAACACCCAAGCCATTAAAGCGTTTAAACTATTGCGGGTCTCGGGTGCATACTGGCGGGGATCTGAAACCCGACCCATGCTGCAACGCATTTATGGAACGGCCTTTGCCAATCCCAAAGACTTGCGTGCTTACTTAAAACAATTGGAAGAAGCCAAAAAGCGGGACCATCGCTTGTTGGGCAAACAACTGGATTTGTTTAGCATTCAAGAGGCTGTGGGTGGGGGGTTGGTATTGTGGCATCCCAAGGGCGCAACCATTCGGGACATTATCGAAACCACGTGGAAACGCCAACATCGGGCACAGGGGTATGACTTGGTGTATAGCCCGCATATTGGCGTGAATAGTTTGTGGCAAACCAGTGGGCATTTGGACTTTTATGAAGCCAATATGTTTGGCTCCATTCACAATGACAATCAAACCTATCGGCTGAAGCCCATGAACTGCCCGTTTCATAGCTTAATTTACAAGTCTCGGCATTGGTCGTATCGGGACTTGCCGGTGCGCTACGCCGAACTGGGGTCGGTGTATCGGCATGAACGTTCCGGGGTGCTGCATGGGCTGATGCGTGTGCGCGGGTTTACCCAAGACGATGCCCATATTTTATGCCGCAATGATCAGGTCGATGCTGAAATCGAGGCGGCCTTATCGTTTAGCCTATCTGTCCTTCGCCAATTTGGCTTTGAGTCGTTTGAGTTGTTTTTATCCACAAAACCCAATGAAAAATGCATTGGGGATGATGCCCATTGGGCCTTGGCCGAGTCGGCCTTGCAACAGGCCATTCAAAACTCCGGGTTGCCCTATGCTGTGGATGCCGGTGGGGGAGCGTTTTATGGGCCTAAAATCGATATTAAAATTAAAGACTCGATTGGGCGATCCTGGCAATGCTCCACCATTCAATTTGATTTTAATTTGCCGGAAAAATTTGATCTAACCTATGTGGGCCAAGACGGTCAAAAGCATCGGCCCATTATGATTCACCGAGCCTTGTTGGGCTCCTTGGAGCGTTTCTTTGGAATTTTGGTTGAGCACTACAATGGGGCGTTTCCCCTGTGGTTGGCGCCAACTCAGATTGACATTCTAACCGTAGCGCCATCGGTTGTTGCGTATGCAGACACCGTCGCCGATGCCTTAACTGAGTTGGGATGGCGGGTATCCGTTAAACCAGACCATGAAAAAATTGGCAAAAAAATCCGGGAATCGGTGAACCAAAAGGTACCCTATGCCTTAGTGATCGGGGAGCAAGAAGTGGCCAATGCCACAGCCACCTTGCGTCACCGAACAGACGGCGATTCGGGATCCTTGTCTATTGCCGATATTCACCAAACACTCACGGCGGTGATGCATGGGTAAACCGCTGACCCCGGCTGACATTGAGGATTATATTCCGCATCGATTTGAAAATCAGCTCATTGACTCGGCTATCCCTGGCGAAAACGCGTCGTTTTCCGTCTCAATTGATCCGAACGACCACCACAATCGATCCATCTTCTTACAAACCATTGAAATTGGGAAACCCCCCATGATTATGGAAACGGTCTTGGTTGAACTGCTGGCCTTGGGGATGATTATTAAGGAAGGCCCCACCCCCAAAGACATCTTGGTATTTTTCGCTTCCATTGACTCGTTTGAGTACCAGGCGCCCGCAATAGCCAGTCAAACAACAACGGGATCGGTCGCCACATTAAAAAAACGGGACCGGTTTTTTAAATGCCACGGGCATGTTGGGCAATCGGGGGAATCCAGCGCAAGCGCGACCCTTATGGCCAGCGTCTTTCCCGTTTCAGCATCAGCACCGGAACAATCCAGTCCCGACACGGTCTTGGATTTACCCCTAACAATGAACCTACCCGTCGACAAAAGCCACTGGCACCGGCATCCTGATTTGGTTATTTGTGATGCGATTCGGTTGGCGTCTGAGACGGAATTAATCGGAGAGTATTGCTTCCACACTGAACATCCCCTCATTCGGGGGCATTTTCCAGACATGCCGGTGATGATGGGTGTCTTGCAATGGCAATCGGTGGCTGATTTAGCCTTGGCCGATGCCTTGAATCGATCCCTTAACAGCCCGGAACCCATCACACACACATACACGGCCACCTTGTACAATCAAACCGGTGCTATTATTAGTGTGATTAACCAGTGCGTGGTGAGTCTATGGATGGGCGTACCCGGCTTTTACCCCCATAGCCGCATTATTAAAACCAATAAAGTAGCCTTTAAAAACCGGGTGGTCCCGGGGGATACTATCTACACACACGCTCAACGCATCGATTAAGCGTCTAGATCCCGTTGAAAAGCCTTCAACCAAACTGGCGTAAACCGTGTTAAGGACTCAGTTTGACTCAATACTCGGATACACCGGCACCACCGTTCAACATACCGCTGCTTTACAATGACCGATTCGAGCCGAACTCGCTGACTCAACTTGAGATTCTTCCGTATATGACACCCATAATATGCCTGCCAAGCGGACTTCAATCCGGCTTGGGTCTCTGGATCCGCATGGGGTATTTGATCCAAGGCTGTAAACACCGCCTGCGTATGCGCATCCATAACATCGGGCTTTCCGAGAAACAACTTAATCAAGCCACATAAATGCTGCATACTGCTGACGTCAAAAACAGATCGATCCATAAACCCGATTGTCGTCTGAATGATCGACTCCACCACGGCTGGAACCACAATAGCTCGTGTTTTTGAATAATACCGAACCGCTTGGGTAGAAAAATCACGTAAGAACCGTTCTTTATCCGATCGTTTTTTAATGCTCAACGACTCAATCGCGCCCAGCACAGACCGAATTACCGATTGTATCGTTTCAACCGATAGCACACTCGTTGCTGTGACAATGCTCATTAGCAAGGTCTGAAACCGATGGTAATTCACACTCGGTTGCCTGTTTACACCCAAAAACACGGCATGAATCACCTGTTTAACCGGCACATGATCCTGAATCACACACTGAATAATTTCTGTCATTTGCGTAGCGCTAATCGATTCACTATCTACCGGCTGACCATGCACATAAAAAAACACCAATTCCGCTAAAAAATTATAGGTGGATTGATGCGTATTGTCTGAAGACGCCCGCCGAATAATCGGCGATAAAGCCATGCCTAAATCATAAACCGATGCGTCTTCAACCACTCGATAATTATGGGCAATTGGATTTAATACCATCCCCCCCACAGACTCCGATTTGTCTTCCACCAAGTCTTCATCCGGCAATGCACTGGCCTCTCTTCTTTTTTTAGAAGAGTCTCCATTAAATTGACGGGACGATACCACCCGGTACTGCTCTTTATATGGTCTGTAAAGTATGTTCATAATTAATTGAAACAAAGAGAAACCAAAGCAATTCAAATACATAAGAAAATGATAAAAGCTTATTAAAAAATTTATCGTCTTTTAAAAACAAAGTCAACAACAACTGTATGTTTTTACTGCTAATAAAGTACACTTTATTTTTTATCAAGCAATACTTATTTCGATACAAAGTTAATATAAATTATGCACTACTCCGGACAATCAGACGATATAATAAAATCGCCTGTTCTACTCAGCACCATCTTTCCTGAAACAACAATGGGGTTGGACGGCGTGGCTTGGGCGCAGCCGTTTTTTAACTCCAGCCTTCCGTTGTCCTGCACCCATTTAGACGCATCGCCTAGCTCATCGGGATCAAACTGGCTGGGGCCTTTGTCACCCTCACCGGTACCAACAACCACCCATTCGTACAACCGCTGATCTTGATTGTCTTGTTTTCCATCTGCATCACTATCCGTATTGGCTGCAATTCCCCATTTATTGGATAAATAAAACGAGATGGCTTTTTGTTGATCCACGCTTACTGAGCTGCTTAGCGCAATGACTTCCTGAATATCATCGGTATCTTTTATAGTTAGAGTATTGTTAGAACTCACCACAAAGCCAGCTCCCGATTTAACCACAAACCACCATTCATTTACAACGCTAGCTAAACCCTGCAACTGAGCAACCAAAGCCGGACTTTGTATACTATTTGTATCTGGATCATATCGATCATTATTATTAAACCCTAAGCGCTCCGCTCGCTGAGTATAGCGATTGTATAAACTGACGAGTCTATTGTTGTTGTGACGATCATACAATAACGAATCCGCATCATACCAAGCCTGAATATTGTTTTTAACATATTTGAGCGGGTTTTTACTGCCCATATCTTGGGTTACCGACTCAGGAACAGATTTAATATGAACCACAAAAGGGATACGCCTAACAACAGTGCCTTTTGAATATAGTACAATCAGCATCGCCACATCTTGCGGTTGGGCTGAATCCTTTAGCGTATAGTTTAATTCCCACGGTGATACTTGCTGATTAACACTGGGTTCCACTGTAAATGGGTTGTCCGCAAGTGGCACCCTATACTGAATAACCTGCTTGTCAAAAACCTCATTGCCCGTTACATGATTAGTCACAGCACCGGCATTGGTAAAATGGTAAAAATGGGAATCAACGTTGACAGTTGGGACATCCGCACTAGGAACACTCTGGTAATCTTTTGGGTTCGTACCGGCAGCCACTTCCTGGCCATCAGATACCCCATCACCATCCGTATCGGAGTGGACTGGATGGGTCCCTCGTATCGCTTCTTGTAAATCGCTTAGCCCATCATTATCACTATCCGCATCTGGGGCTAGACCCGCACCTGGGGCTAGATCCCCATACATGGCTTCGAACGCATCGCTTAACCCATCGCCATCACGATCGGGGAAGGTCTCTAGGCCATTGTTGGGATTACTACCCGCACCCACTTCCTGCCCATCTGTCTGGCCATCGCCATCGCTATCTGAATGATCCGGATCGGTCCCTAGAATAGCTTCCTGCAAATTGGTTAGGCCATCGCCATCATCGTCGTCATTTGGGTTTCTTCCATTGAGATCAATTGGTGGAGAACTACCCGAATCTGTGGGGTCTGTGCCCAATATAAACTCCTGCATATTAGTAAAACCATCGTTATCTGTATCCGCATCTGGATGCAAGAAACCGCCATACTGGCTTTCAAAGTCATTACTTAACCCATCCTCATCATCATCGGGGAAGGTATCTAGGCTATTCTTGGGATCACTGCCCGCAGCCTTTTCCTGACCATCGGACTGGCCATCGCCATCGCTATCTGGATTGTTGGGATCGGTGCCGCGGTTTTTAACCTCAGCAGAGTTGGAAATACCATCCCCATCTGAATCAATATCTGCTGAACCCAAAAATACCCAGAAATCACGCGTCACTGTATGGGGCGGCACACCCGTATCATCCTGCAACTGAACGATCATACTCAAAACCCCACGGGCATTGGGCGATACCGCTAAATTAATGGAAACGCCGGTCGGGCCGGCCTCAGGGGTTGCAATCACAATTGAACGGGTTGAAAATGCCTCCGGATCCATCGTCACGGTATAGGTGAAATTGGATTGCAAGCCCTCTTCATCTTGGACATACACATAAATTGTTTGCGAAACCGTGGCAACGGTTTGATCACCCGGCGATGCCATCGATGGGGGATCATTCACTGCATTCACCGTAATCGTGAACGTCTGGACGACTACATGCTCATTATCCGTCACCGTCACCGTTACGCTTGCTGTGCCAAACTGATTGGGACTCGGCACTAAGTTTAACATCACCGTCGTGCTGCCATTCGCTGTCACAAATCCCGACGCATCTTGATTAAATAGGCTTAGATTCGATACCACAAACCCATATTCAAACTCGGATACCAGCCCTTCTTCATCATTCACCCCAAACACCACCTTATGCGTCACGTCTTCAGTGGCTTGTTGGTCGATAATTGCAAACGCCGGTGCATCATTCGCCGCATTCACCGTAATGGTAAAGGTCTGTGTCTCCACCCGAATGGGCAAACTAAAATTATCCGTCACCGTCACCGTCACACTCGCTGTACCAAACTGATTCGCACTCGGAACTAAGTTTAATGTTACACCAGTGCTGCCATTCGCTGTCACAAATCCCGACAAATCTTGGTTAAATAACGCTGTATTCAATATCACAAGCCCATACTCAAACTCCGATACGGGTCCTTCCGCATCATCCACACTAAAAACCACAGTGTGCGTCACGTCTTCGGTGGCTTGTTGGTCGCTAATTGCAAACTCCGGTGCATCATTCACCGGATTGACTGTGATGGTGAACGTTTTCGTTGTGGTTGCTCCCCCACCGTCCTCCACCACCACATCGATTGTTGCAATGCTCGCTACATTCAGATTGTCTGTTGGTTGATAGCGCAAGTCTCGGGCTCGATCATCGTCACTATGATCAACCAAATGAGGGAGTATCTTAAACATGGAATAATCATTCAACGAAATATTCAATGTTACATCATCAATTAGATCCAAGCTTTCTACCGCATCCAGATTTGTAATAAACGCATTAACCGTGACCAAAGGCCCATCCTCATTCGCCTGAATATTACGTGTTGATAGCTCAAATTCCGGTGGGTCATTCACAGCCAAAACAGTAATACTAAAGGACTGCGTCACCACACGAACCGGCTCTGTAACATTATCCGTCACCGTCACCATCACACTCGCTGTACCAAACTGATTCGCACTC
>CAXPTH010000012.1:0-95169 GCA_964220215.1 Alteromonas sp.
AAGCTTCTCATGAAACATCCCAAGCACCCAAATACCTCTAAGCACCCAATCCCAAAGCCCCTAAATCCCCTAAAGGGGACTTGTAATGCAAGCTTCTCATGAAACATCCCAAGCACCCAAATACCTCTAAGCACCCAATCCCAAAGCCCCTAAATCCCCTAAAGGGGACTTGTAATGCGACGGCCAATGAAACTGAACGGAGGGCTAAAGTGATAGATTCAACAAATCCAAAGCCATATAACTATAGCTGTTCAAAAAAGTACTGCTTCATCAAACGTTTGCATAAAAAGTCCCCTTTAGGGGATTTAGGGGCCTGGGGGACTTGTAGTGCGACGGCCAATGAAACTGAACGGAGGGCTAAAGTGATAGATTCAACAAATCCAAAGCCATATAACTATAGCTGTTCAAAAAAGTACTGCTTCATCAAACTTTTGCATAAAAAGTCCCCTTTAGGGGATTTAGGGGACTTGGGGAGTTGTAATGCAAGCTTCTGATGAAACTGAACGGAGGGCTAGAGTCATCGGTTCAACAAACCCAAAGCTATATAACTATAGCTGTTCAAAAAAGTACTGCTTCATCAAACGTTTGCATAAAAAGTCCCCTTTAGGGGATTTAGGGGCCTTGGGATTAAGCTCTTAGAGATTTAAATACTTAGAATGAGATCTTCATCAAACGTTTGCATAAAAAGTCCCCTTTAGGGGATTTAGGGGCCTAGGTATTTAGGGACTTGGGATTTAGATTCCTGGGATTAAGGCCTAGAGATTTAAATGCCTAAGGATTAAGGCCTAAGAATTTAAATACCTAAGAATTTAGGTCAAAAAAAAGGGCCACCCGAAGGCAGCCCTGTGTGTTTCAGTATTATGAAACAGGAATTAGAATGCGTATCCGACGACTAGGCCGATTTGCGCACCGCCTACATCCATTTTTTCTTTCTTAGTAGAAGTAGAAACCTTTTCAAATTCAACCGTTGCACTGGTGTATGTAAGGTTTGCACCGACATAGATAGCCTCTGTAACATTGTACAAACCACCCACTTCACCGTAGAATCCTAATGTTGATGCTGTTTCTGAAAGTTTAGTAAGAGTATGATCAAGCTCAAGCTTAGCTGTAACACTGGACAAACCACCACCGTAGTAGATAGAGAATGCGTCAAAGTCTTGGTACTTACGAGCACCTAAACGAATCTCAGACAAGCTTAGTGTAGCAATTCCTTTCTCAGAACTACTAGCGAAGTAACCCGCCGCAATGTTAAACGGAAGCACGTCTAATTTGTAGTCAAAATCAAGACCAAACTGAGTCTGACTTTTCATATCTTTAACATCAGTACCAAACTTATCCCCTGGGCTGATCATTTTAGACCCAACGTTTAAGTTAACGTGTGCGCGGTCATCGTCAAATCCGCCCATGTAACCCGATACGTTTGCCGATACAGCCAACGCCGTGACCATAATGGCAGAAAAAATCTTTGCTGAAACTTTTTTGCTCATAGAATTTCCTTTTCGCTCAACTTTAATAAAAAATTAAAACCTAAAATCAGATTCTAGCAACTGACTCACTAACTGTCAACCATTCAGTGATAGATTCCCTACGACTAAAAAGTCCCCTTTAGGGGATTTAGGGGCTTTGGATTTAGGTGCCTGAGATTTAGGGGACCTAGGGATAAGGGCTTTGGATTTAGGGGCTTTGGATAGGGGCCTAATCAAACTATCTACTGTGCTGATTGACTGACGGCCAATTGGCTGACCTGCGCTCGAATAAACGCACCGCCGACGGTGATCAAATAGGCCACGTATGCAAGCAGCTCCATCCCATAGGGATTGCCGTTATACCCAAACAACCCCTTAAGCAAGCCACCAATAGCCCCTTTTTCATGCCACAATGGATACACCCCCTCCTGAACAACCAACGGGTTAATATCCCACAATTCACCAAATACAACCGGAAATACCCCGCCCGACTGCAATTCATGAATTCCATGCGCCACCAACCCAGCCGCAAACGCAATTAACAAAACACTACTCACTGTAAAAAAAGACCGTACCGGGACTCGGCAAAGGCCCTTAAATAGCGCATAGCACACCCCAATCGCAAGCCCGATTCCCACTGCCGATCCTAAAAATAAGCTGGACTGCGTGGCGTACCAAGCGGCCCGCAAAAACAAGATCGTCTCAATGCCTTCACGAAGCACTGCCGTATACACAATGAGGAACAACCCCCAAGGATGCGCCGCTGCCGCAGACACCGATGCTTTTAATGCCGTGATGCGCGCTTTTTGCTTCGCCAACCATACAATTAATGTCGTTAACAAGGCTGCCCCCAACAACATAACCACACCCTCAAACACTTTTTCAATGGGCCCCGAAAAGTTGCCTAAAAGCTGAAGGATGACGACTGCCAAAGCAGCGCTTGTCACCACCCCCCACACCAATCCATGCACCAACCATCGGACCATACCCAACGCATTGGCCTGCTTCAAAATACTCCAAACTAAACCCAATACTAGGCCCACCTCTAGTGTCTCCCGAAATGTGATTAAGGCATAAGCAATCATCGTAAAAATCAGTGTATCAAAACTGAGACTGAGTTTCAATACCCCATAAGCTTTGGTAGTGGCTATTGGGGGTTTCCATGAGTGTTTTATGCGTCCCGGATTCTACAATCTTGCCGTGATGCAGCACCACAATGCGATCCAAATGCACCACCGTGGATAATCGGTGGGCAATCGCAATAACCGTGGCCGGCACGGTTTCCAACAGGGTTTCAATGGATGTTTGAATCGCCCGCTCGGTCGGCGTATCCAAACTGCTGGTGGCTTCATCCAAAATTAGGATAGGGGCCCGTTTTAATATGGCCCGTGCAATGGCGATGCGTTGGCGCTGCCCCCCGCTGACACTAACCCCTCGCTCCCCCACAACGGTATTGTATCCCTGAGGCATCTCCATAATCGCATCGTGAATACACGCTTGCTGACAGGCGGCTATAACATCCGCATCCGTGGCATCGGGCCGTGCCACACGCAAATTATCCGCAATGGATTGATGAAACAAGGTCACATCCTGGGGGATCACCGCCATACTCGCCCGCAAGCTTTCCTGAGTGACGGTATGAATCGAATGCCCATCCAATCGAATGCTGCCCGATTCAACATCAAAATACCGCAACAAGGATTTGACTAAGGTTGTCTTGCCCGACCCGGACACCCCCACAATGCCGATGCGTTCCCCGGGCTGAATGGTTAATGAGAAGTCGGCCAGTACTGGGGTTTGGTCGTAGCGAACAGTAATTTGGTCAAATTCGAGCTTGCCTTGAATTGTGCTGGGGCTTAACGCAATGGCCTGGGGGGCATCAGCCACCGAATACGGCGTATACAAAATGCGATACGATTCAGACACTTGCGCCACAGCCGGATTAATGGTGAATAGCAATAAATCCAAAAACTGGTCCACATCTCGGTGAATGTTTAGGGTCATCACAACCGCCACTAAAAAACCACCCATGCTGATGGCCCCGCTCAGGTACAATTGCGCCACGACATAGACCTGCACGCTGACCATGCCGGTAATCATCAGTGTATCAACATTATCCACCCACCAGGCATCAAAAAACCGTGTTTTATAATCCCATGTGCGCCATTGATTCAGGGCTGGTATCAGTCTTGACTGAATATTGCGGGCCATATTGCCAATGGTCTTGAGTGAAAAAATATTAATGAGGCTATCGGTAATAATGCCCATGGTTTGTTGCCGAGCCTGAACATAGCGGTGCTGAAGTTTAAGCTGATGCGCCATGAGTAGCGCCAACACGGGCATATAAATGAGAATAAACACGCCCAACGTTATGGCCGGAACCGGATGAATGCGCCACAAAAACACCACGCTAAGCCCAACAGCCGAAACACTCGCTAAGGCCCGAAAACCGGCGGTGAGAATGGTCATGCACCCGTCTTGAAAGTCGGCCACTTTACTGGCAACATCACCCGATAACTGGGACTCAAACCAGTGCAGTGAATGCCCCACGGTTTGGGTATAAGCATCGCGCACCAGTTGACTCAACAAGCGGGGCTTGTACCGAATATCCAACAATCGATTTAAAAAATACATCCCATGATGCCCCAGTTTATAGAAAAAAAAGGCAATAATGGGTTGTGTGGGGGACACGGGCTTCCCCTGCTGATAGGCAATGATGCTATCCGTCACCACCCGGATTTGATCCACAACGGCTAACCCAAACCATGCGGCAAACCCGGCCACAAGCAGCAACCCAGCCGCATACCAACGGTAGGCAGCAACCAGTGAAAAAAAATAAACCCGCATGCACTACAGTGTAGCAGATGCAAACTGTATATTAAAAACTTAAAAATGATAGGCTGTTGTGACGTGAATACCCGACGCTGTTACACGCTTTTGTTCACCCAAAACATTGACATGACTTTCACTAACTTGATATGAAATACTAGCTGTCCAGTGACTGTGAATAGCATAGCGAACCCCAAGACCGGCTACAACACCCAAATCTGAGCTGCCTCTATCATGCTGGCCATTTTTCGACTTTTCATAGCTAAATATTGCCGCTCCCAATGTGCCGTAAATCGATAATTCAGGAAGCATCGCATACCCAGCATCAATATTAATTCCATACTGAGCAGGCACCTTAAACCCAGAGTCGGCTCCGTTCGATTTGAACGTATCTGGTGTTAGCGCATGATAAACGGCATACGGCTGTAGATAAATCGCGTCATTAAGATTAACCGTATATCCACCCAAAAGACTCATGCCCACAGAGCGGTGATACCCCTTTTTTCCAGCTTTATTTTTTACCAATACTTTAGTTTTTTGGTTATTTATACCGCCACCAACAAACCATCCATTTTTTGGAGCGTAGCTGACCTCTGATGTAACACCATTGACCATTAAAGCCAGTAAACCAACAACTAAATATTTTTTCACTTTTTTTCCTCTATTTGACTTGACACTACTAAATAAACTGTGCAGATATTTTATTTAGATTACAAAAAAAAACAGAATTAAGTCAAGACGCAATTGTTTATAAAATACCAAATGCCATCATGGCATCGGCTACTTTGCGAAAGCCGGCAATATTGGCCCCATCCACATAATTAACATACGGAGTCCCCGGGGTTGATCCAAAGGCCACACATTGTTGGTGGATGCTCATCATAATGGACTGCAACCGCGTTTCGACTTCATCCCGTGTCCAATGCAACCGCATACTATTTTGGGCCATTTCCAAGGCTGAAATTGCCACACCACCCGCATTGGCCGCTTTGCCAGGCCCATACGCAATTTTAGCCGTTAAAAACACATGAATCCCCTCGGGTGTCACTGGCATATTAGCCCCTTCACCCACAGCGATACAGCCATTTTTAACCAACAACTGAGCTTCCGATTCATCCAACTCATTTTGAGTCGCACACGGCAACGCAACATCGCACGGAATCGACCACGGCCGTTGGCCATCGTGGTACTGGGCAGACGGAAATTGATCCGCGTACGCCTTCATTCGCCCACCCTTCAATTTTAACGCTTTGACAAAATCCAACTTTTCTTGCGTGAATCCATCAGGCTCATAAATAAACCCCGATGAGTCCGATAATGTCAGCACTTTGGCTCCCAATTGCATCGCTTTTTCAGCCGCATATTGGGCCACGTTTCCGGACCCTGAAATGACCACCGTTTTCCCATCGATGGACTGATTGCTATGCTGCAACATGTTTTGAACAAAATACACACACCCATATCCCGTGGCTTCAGTCCGGATCAAACTCCCCCCAAATTCAATACCTTTCCCGGTTAACACACCGGTAAATCGGTTGTTCAACCGTTTGTATTGACCAAACAAATAACTCACCTCTCGAGCACCCACCCCAATGTCCCCAGCAGGCACATCCACGTCCTTGCCAATATGCCGAGCCAATTCCGTCATAAAGGACTGACAAAACCGCATAATTTCATGATCGGACTTGCCTTTGGGATCAAAATCAGACCCGCCTTTCCCAGCACCAATGGGCAAAGTTGTTAAACTATTTTTAAAAATTTGCTCAAAGCCCAAAAATTTAAAGGTCCCCAAACTCACCGAAGGGTGAAACCGCAACCCCCCTTTATACGGGCCAATCGCATTGCTGAACTGAACACGGTACCCACGGTTGACTTGCACACAGCGTTGGTCATCTTCCCAGGATACCCGAAAAATCACCGTTCGATCCGGTTCAATTAACCGTTCTAAAATTTTGGCGGCTTTGTATTTGGCATGCTGATTCACATACGGTACAACCGACATTAGCACTTCCGCCACGGCCTGATGAAACTCCGGCTCGCCGGGATTTTTCTGAACCACATGCTCCATTAAAGCAATAAAATAATCTCGATCCTCACCCTCAAACGTAGGCGGGACCTGAACGGTGCTGTTACTAATTATTGTCTGCTTCATAACTGTTTAGACTGCAATCATACCACAAACAAAATTATACGACTATAGGTCACCCATTTGTGCCTGTTGAACCCGATCCTGAACCAAGTGATTGAGCTGCTCAATCCAGGTTGGTTTTCGCTCAGTCAGACCCATTTGCTCCTCGGTTGAAAACCGCCCCAGTACGTAGTTTGCCGCATCCATATGCCCCGGTTTTGGCCCCACCCCAATGCGCATACGCACAAATGCATGCGTTCCAATGCACTGAATAATGGATCGCATGCCGTTGTGGGTCCCCGCCGTCCCTTTTTCACGAATGCGAACTGAGCCAAACGGCAATTCAAAGTCATCATACACAACAATCAAATCGCGGGGGGTGAGTCGGTAAAACCGCAACACCGCCTGAACGGACTCCCCCGATGCGTTCATAAACGTGCCCGGCAATACGCTTTTAACCGCAACATCTCCCACCGACCCCGACCACAATCGCCCCTGGCATTGGGATTTTGGACCTGAAAAATCATGCGACCGATTCCATGCTTTGACCAACCAAAACCCCACATTGTGCCGGGTGCCGGCATACCGCTCCCCCGGATTGCCCAGCCCCACCACCACCTTCATGACGCCATGACCTGCCGCCACCCCCAATCAAACGCTCGAGCGGACACTTTAATCACGGGAGCGGCTTGGTGTCGTTTGTATTCGGATTGCGTCACCATCCGAATGACCGCCGATACCGTATCGGCGTCATAGCCCGCATGCACCAATTGATCCGCCGATTGCCCCGATTCAATATATCCCATTAAAATCGCATCCAGAACTGCGTACTCCGGCAACGTATCTTGATCCACTTGATTGGGCTTTAGTTCGGCCGATGGGGGTTTGCTCCGTGTGGATTCGGGAATACGACTGGTAGCCCGATTCATATACTGGGCCAACGCATACACCTGTGTTTTATACACATCCCCAATGGGCGCCAGCCCCCCACACATGTCCCCATAGGCGGTACAATACCCCACCGCCAACTCACTCTTATTTCCGGTGGCCAACACCAAAGCCCCCGGCTGTTGGTTGGCATACGCCATCGTCAGCACGCCCCGGATCCGGGCTTGAACATTTTCTTCAACCAGGCTGTTGGGGTTGGCAAACCAGCTCACGGCTTGGGTCTGTTGCAAGAGGGTATCCACCAAATCCGTAATGGGTTGAATATCCAGACTAATCCCCAAGTTATCCGCCAAGGCCACGGCATCGGCAATGCTGCCCTCGCTAGAAAACGGGCCCGGTAACGCCAACCCATGCACATGCTCTGGCCCCACCGCATCCACCGCCAATGCAGCGACAACCGCCGAATCAATCCCCCCGGACACGGCGACTACAATGCGATCTAGGCCTGATTTTTTGACATACTCGCGAATACCCAAAACCAGAGCGGCATGAATCCCAGCCATCGGGTCCACGTCAGTGCCAACGGCCTCGGATGGCGACGCCGGATCCCACGTATACACACTCAATGCCGGTTCAAAATAGGGCAATTGATGCACCACCTGCCCGGTTTTATCCAAACAAAAACTACCCCCATCAAACACAGTCCCATCACAGCCGCCCACTTGATTGACCATAATCACAGTGGCCTGACACGCCTGAGCCACAGCGCCAAACTGCTGCAACCGTTGCGCCTGTTTATGAATGCCATACGGCGATGCGGACAAGTTTAGCAAAATATCCACCGAGGCATACGAGGCAATGGGTTCAACCGAGGCCCCACCCCAGGCATCTTCGCAAATGGTAATACCAATTCGGGCCCCGCGATCCTCAATAATGGTGGGACCCCCTCCGGGCTGAAAGTACCGCGATTCAAAAAAGATGTCGTGATTGGGCAGCCGATGTTTGGCATATCCGTGTTGAATTTGACCATTGACAATCACCACCGCTGCATTGGCAATCGACCCGGATTCCTGATACACCGGCAATCCCACCACCATATGCAAAGCTGGGAATTGATGACTCAGGGACAGCAGCCGGGTCACGGCGGCGTCTACAGCTGGCTTTAGGGACCAAACGGCATCGTAAATGGGATAGCCCGTGACCACCAGTTCGCTAAACACAATCCAGTCGGCACCCTGCTGGTGTGCGGTATGAATGGCCTGCTCAATGCGGTCGCTATTGGCGTCACAATGCCCCGACCACGGATTCAATTGGGCCAATGCGAAGCGAATCATCGGGTTGCGTAATGCTCCGCCCAAGCCTTGGCGTAATAGCTCACAATCCAATCCGCGCCCGCCCGGCGCATGCCCACAAAACTTTCGTGAAATACGGCCCATTCATCATCAAAAATGCCACTGGCTACGGCCTGCTTGAGCATGGCATATTCCCCCGATACTTGGTATACCGCCAGCGGCACGGTAGTGTGTTGGCGTAAGTGTGCCAATTGATCCAAATAGGGCATACCGGGTTTGACCATCACGGCATCGGCACCGGCTTCCACATCCAGCAAGGCATCCCGGAGGGCTTCTCGGGATTGAGTGGGGGGGATTTGGTGTTGAGCTCGGGAGTATTCATGCGCAGCATGGCCATCGTATTGGGCAGATGTGGCGGACCGAAATGGCCCATAAAATTGAGAATGGTATTTCATGGCATACGCCAGCACCCAGCAATCGGGGTACTGAGCCAAGGCTGATTTTAAAGCCGGTAGCGTGCCGTCAATCATGCCGGATGGGGCAACGGCGTGCACACCCGCTTCGGCGTAGCTCACGGCAATGGCTTGGAGGGACTCGAGGGTGGGGGGGATTTGAATGCCGCCGTTGGCATCCAAGCAGGCACAGGCGCCGTGGGTGGTGTACTGGCACAAACAAACATCGGCAATAACCACGAGGTCGGGAACGGCCTGTCGAATCGCCCGAATGCTGGATTGAACCACCCCGTTAGGGTCTGCGGCTTGGTGCCCGGTTGCATCTTTGGCATCGGGGATGCCGAATAAAATGACCGCTCGAATGCCGAGGGCATGGAGGGCTTTGGCCTCTACCACCGCTTGATCGGGACTGAATCGGTAGTTGCCGGGTAGGGAGTCGATGGGAACAGGACTGCCTAAACCGTGTTGAACAAATAGAGGGGCAATGAAATGCCGGGGTAATACGTCAGTTTCTGCAAACAATTCCCGCATCGCAGCTGTTTGCCGATACGGTTGAAAATGATCTTTCATAAGTAGTATAATTATATCAAATTATACATTGGGAATAAATATTGATTTTTGATTTAGTCTCAAATTCTAAGCCAATGGAGAGGAATAATAAGAGCGGAATAAACAATGATTGGATCAGGATTACCAGAAGCAAGATCAGGATTGCCAGAAGCAAGAGCAAAAAAGAAAAGATCATTAGCAGAAAGATCGGCATTCGCAGTAGTGGCAGGAGCAGCATTAGGAACAGTAGTAGGAGCAGGCTTAGTATTATTGGACAAGTATAGTAATCAGGGTACTCTACACCGAAGCAATGACCCCAATTTTAAACAAACAATCCAAAGCGATGACTCAGATTGCCCCACACTTGAAGGAAAAAGCCCCTTTACTGTACCGGATGGCATCCGCCCAATTCCAATAGGAATAGATGAGCTGTTGGATTTTATAGAAGAATATAGCGATGAGTGCCAAACTGAAGGCATTATACAAGGACCCGATGGTAGCCTTTTTGTTAAACCCAGTTACCCTACTAGCTTTGTTTTTGCGAAGATATTTGATCTATTAAATGAAGAAGTATTATCTAAAGAATTCTCTTCAATTTATAGTAAAATTGTAGCGCCTGAACAAACTATAGTTCAAACTGAAACAGGTCAACTTTTAGCTGCTACTCGTCAGATAAAGCCAGCCGATGGCCGCCCATTTAGATCGTTTAGCTTTGATCGCTTTAAGCAATTAGATATTTCTCATAGAGAAAACCCTTATATTTTATCCATGACCCTCGTTGCGCTTTGCATTGTTCCTCACCTGCATAACCGGGACATGGGAGTATGCGATGGTGCATTATGCGTTACTGATTTAGATAACACCGATTTTTCATTATCGACATTTTACAGCACAGCATTGATGTCTCTGATGTTATTGATTGACCACAAAATCCCAATACTAAACGACCACTCCATAACTACGGCCACTAAAATTTTACAGCGGGTCCGTGATGAAATACACCATCTGGACTTTAGTCCATTCGATTGCATTACAATAGATGTATTAAAAGAGAATAGAGCGTCCATTATTGATTACATGAAGCATGACAACATCAACAAACTGAAAGACGATGATACAAGGTACAACGATGATCTTGAAAGATCATTTACTGACCTCTTAGATCAATTAAAAACACAAACGACTCCCCAATTATTAAAAGAGGCACTTGCTTTACGAATAGAGGCTGGGTTAACCGCCTTGAAAGAAACCCTAAAGCTGAAAGAAAACCCAAATCTGAAATTAACTATGCAGAGGCGATTAGATGAATTCAAATCGCAATTACGCACGATTATGATACAGCACTCAAGCACCCAACACAATCGTTCAAAAGAGGAAATAAGAGGGCATGCCGATGCAGCAACACGGGCGAACCAACTGTCAAATGAATTATGGGAACTACTTGAAAACACTATGGAGAGCGACCCAGAAAAAATGTCAGAGGATGATAAATCGAACGTGGAGAAACATATCATAGAACTCCAGAAAGAGGTGGAACAAGCGGGTCGGAGCCTCAGTGGTTATTCAGAAGATAGACCACATTGGTTATATGTGCTAAGCGCCGCTATACGCCTGTTTTCAGAAAATACCTACGCAAGAAATCCTGACAATGACCAAAAATTAGAATTATAGGCATTTATTCCGCTTTCTAGTCTCCACTTAAAAAGTTCAGAAAACTCCGAACTATAACCACCCGCTTATGCTGGCTTTGATGGCTTCGGGGGATTGAGGGTTATTTTTAAATGGTAAAAAGTTTTATTTCCATCCGCATCTTCAATCTCACTTCTTTGACCTGTCTCTTCCATTGTTATGCCAAGTCCATCTATTTTTCTTTTCGAACTTGTCTGAAGCTCATTGTTAAGAAACTTTTTATAACATTCATCATCAATAAGCACATACTCCCCAAATATCGTTGTTTCATCAATTGCTGAGTTAAGCGAGTCACTTATAGTTAAAATCGCCTTGCTCAAATCCGCTCCACTTAATTTTGCATTCCTGATTGTCGCTTGTCTCAAATCTGCACCGCTCAAATTAGCATAACGCAAATCCGCCCCAATTAATTTTGCATTTTCCAAATTCGCACCCATAAGATCCACGCGACTTAACCACACAGAACCACCATGCGTCTTTTCAGACAAATCGATACCAATTAACGGAATACCTTTCTTATTCAAAAACTCCAACGCTTCTATTTTCCCACTATTTCCACTTGCTTTTCGACCCACTATTTCCCATGCCCGTGCGATTGCATTCTGTTCAGACTCTTGCTTTTGCAATTCAATTTGTTCCTGAATTTTCTTTAAATTTCGCCATGCCAAAAAAATTGCCCCCACTGTCGCCAACAGCGCAAGAATACCCACAACATTATCAACGAACCAATTTAAACTGACTATCCCATAAAAAAACCTTGGTAAATCTGCCATAAGATCAGAAATAGAATACTGCCAAACCTGGTATATCACCCACAAACACCTGTAACCAGTCGAATCGGCCCCGAAAAGTAGCCCAGCAAGGCCTGTTTCGTTCGCTCCCCCCACACCCACGCCACAATATCCGGCACCGTCTCATGTTTCTCAAAAAACGCCGCAACCGTCCCCGCGCTGGTAAACACCACACAATCCCCATCGTACAAGGGAACCGTGTAGCGCTGCTGCGTAACCGCCGTATAGACCGGCAACGCCACCACCCGACCCCCGCGCTGGGTCACCGTATCGGCCAACCGGGGCCGTGCCCGTTCCGAACACGGAAACAACACCGACTGCCCCGTCATGGTTTGAGGCAGCAATTCCAACACCCCTTCCTGATCCGACTGCTCCGCAACCCCATCCGCTTCGATGCCAACCGACCGCAATGCCGCCGCCGTTGCAGAACCAACCGCCACCACCTTCCCCGATACCGATCGCCAATCCAATCGATGCTCCCGCAACCACGCCACAAAACACCCCACCGCAATCTGGCTGGTAAACACCACCCAATCCGCCGTATCCACCGGAACCATCGGCGCTGCAATGCGATGAATATCCTGTACCGGATACCGAACCACATCCGCACCGTCAGCCTGCCACTGCGCCTCCCACGAGACCCGTGTTGTGGGCAATACAACCGGTGATTGCGGCCGTAAACTCACAATACGCGTCCCAGTTAAGGGCCCTTTTCGATACCCCACACAGCGCTCCCGATACCGCACCACCGGCCCAATCACAACCAAGGCCGGAGACCGCACCTCACGGGCAATCGCCTGCATCCCCCCCACCGTTGTGACCCAGACCTGTTCATGGGCGGACGTGCCTTTGTAAATGATCGCCGCTGGTGTATCGGGCGTATGATCCGTATCCGCCAACACTTGCTGAATAAATGCTGCACTGTTTTTGACCGCCATCACCGCAATCAACGTATCCGCATTGGGCACCCGCCCCCGCCACTCGCCCTGATGCGCCGATGCCCCCGACACCACCGCAACCGACCGAGCACAATCCCGATGCGTCACCGGAATGCCCACACGCTCCAGAACCCCAAAGACCGAAGACACCCCAGGAATTAACTCAAAGGCAATTCCCGCCTCGGTTAAGGCCCCCATTTCCTCACCGCCTCGCCCAAACACGGTCGGCGACCCGCCTTTTAACCGAACCACACAGCGTCCCTGATTGGCATAATCAATCATTTGGGCATTGATCTGCACTTGGGTTTGACTATGCCGCCCCCGCTGTTTGCCCACACACACAACCGTCGCTGGCTGGGGTACATGGGCCAACACACTGGGGTGAACCAGATAATCATACAAAACAACATCGGCCTGAGCCAATACATCCAGCACCCGTTGGGTGATGCAATCCGGCTCCCCGGGCCCCACACCAACTAAGTACACGTAGCCTGGCACTGCTGAATTACACAACCGCTGCTGTTTGGCGATACGCCGCCCATCGCTGATACTCCAACCGTTGCTCGTGCATATGCACCTCAACATCCCCATAGGCCTGTTTTCGGGCGGCCACATTGCGATTGGCAATCTCCATCAGATCATCCACAAGTGTAACAGAAACCCCCGCCTGCTGATCCACATCTGGGTGCACATTTCGGGGCATCCCTAGGTCAATAATTGTCCGTGGGGTTTGTGTGATCATTGCGGGCACAATCACCGGTTGCTTGGCGCCCACGGCGATTAAAATATTGGGGTAGGTATCCAGTGCTGACAACGCCGCATCCCAAGGGGTATAGGCCACCCCCAGATCCGTTGCTAAGGCCCGGCCCGTGGCAGCGGTTCGATTGGTCAATGTCACCGCAGGATGGCCAATTGCGACCATTTTTTTCACGGCACGCCGGGCCATCGTTCCGGCACCAATCACCAATACCGATTGGCCAAAAAATTCTAAATTATGTTGCCGCAACTGGTCCACAGCGATGGAGCTAATCGAATATACCCCATTGGCAATGCCGGTTTCTTCACGCACCCGTTTGCCAAGCGCAATGCTTGACTGAAACAATTTGTTTAAATACGGGCCGGTGAGTTGCGCATCCACCGCATGCTGATAGGCCTGCTTAACTTGGCCCAAGATTTCACTTTCCCCCACTACCATGGACTTTAATCCACTGGCTACCGCAAACAAATGATCAATGGCCACATCGTGATAATACGCATGCACGGACACATCGCCATCCCCCACCCACGCCGTTTTTAATCGCTTTAAACACGCCTGAATATCCGGAGCGGCCACATACAGCTCAATCCGATTGCAGGTAGCTAAAAGCACGCATTCAGAAAACCCTGCTAGGTCTCGCCATTGACACAGTTCGTGGTCACGCATCTCCGGATCCATGCATAATTGCTCGCGCATCGCAATGGGTGTTTGTCGGAAGTCTGTACCAAGAACCCCTATTTCCATATGGCATTATTGTAACAAAATTGATTGTATTTTTCAATTCAATACCCTGGCATATCGAGGCGCACCCATTCGTCACTGGATCCCAATTAATTTTGGTTGAATTTTAATCCCATATGCGCTATGATAAACGCTATCGGTTCGGGGTATAGCGCAGCCCGGTTAGCGCACCTGTTTTGGGAACAGGGGGCCGCAAGTTCGAATCTTGCTACCCCGACCAGCCGATTACCTGTTATTCAAAGGCACCAAATTGGCGAAATTTTGTGTATCGTTCCGCTTTCAGTGATTCAGGGGACTGCTTTCCAAGCGTGTTTAAATCTCGCTCAATCGTTGCTTTAATTGTTTGGGCCATGACTTCTGGATCATAATGAGCCCCACCCAATGGTTCGTCTAAAATACCATCGGCGATGCCCAGCTCCACAATATCTTTAGCCGTAATTTTCAGATTTTCAGCCGCAAATGGCGCTTTACTGGCATCTTTAAACAAAATCGATGCACACCCTTCCGGCGAGATGACTGAATAGACAGCATGCTGAAGCATATACAGCCGATTGGCCACGCCAATGCCCAAGGCCCCACCAGATCCCCCTTCACCGATAACAAACGATACAATGGGAACCGAAACGGTTACCATGTACTTTAAATTCGTTGCAATCGCTTCGGCTTGCCCGCGTTGCTCAGCTTCTAACCCGGGATAGGCACCCGGTGTATCAATAAACGATACGATTGGGAGGGAAAACTTATCGGCTAAGCGCATCATTCGCAAAGCTTTTCGATACCCTTCCGGATGGGGCATGCCAAAGTTTCGATACAAATTCTCTTTGGTATTGCTGCCTTTTTGATGACCAATGAAAACCAATCGCTGCTTCCCCATGGTTGCCACACCGGATACAATCGACGGGTCATCTTTATACAATCGATCCCCATGCAACTCCAAAAATTGATCAAAAATCGTATTGGCTAAAAACAACGAATTGGGGCGATCTGGATGTCGGGCAATTTGAATAATGTCCGCCGGAGACAAATTGCTGTAAATATCCTTTTTAAGTTCATGGGCCCGAGACTCAATATTGGCAATCTCATCCGTCAAATTCATCTCTCCTTGTTCACTCAATGCTTTTAATGATTCAATTTTTTCTTCCAGATCCGCAATGGGCGCTTCAAACGCCATGGGCTTGGGTCGATGCTCACTCACTGGCCACCTCCCAGTACACGCACCAGGCCAGCGACCGTGCTGCGCATCTCTTTTCGGTGCACCACCCGATCAACCATGCCGTTTTCCAATAAAAATTCGGCCCGCTGAAACCCAGGCGGTAGTTTTTGACGAATGGTTTGCTCAATAACCCGTGGACCCGCAAACGAAATTAGCGCACCCGGCTCCGCCAATGTCACATCCCCCAACATACCAAAACTAGCGGACGTGCCACCGGTGGTGGGATCGCATAAGACACAAATATAGGGGATACAAGCCTCGCTTAATTTAGCCAATGCCCCACTGGTCTTGGCCATCTGCATCAAGGACATAATCCCCTCTTGCATGCGGGCCCCCCCGGATGAGGTGAATACCACCAACGGATGTTTATTTTCAATCGCCATTTCTGTAATTAATGCAATTTTCTCCCCAACTACACAGCCCATCGATCCGCCCATAAACGCAAAGTCCATCAGGCCCACATTCACAGAAAGCCCCTCAATCTTAGCCGTCCCCACAACAGCCGCATCGGCTCGCTGGGTTTTTTTCTGGCTTGCTACAATGCGAGACTCATACGAATGCGTATCGGTGAAATTTAAAAAATCAGTCGGCTTAATATCATCATAATGCTCGACAAAGGATTCAGGGTCAAAAAAATAAGCCAACCGCTCTTCTGGTGACAACCGAAAATGGTATTGGCACTCGCTGCATACTTTATGATTGTGTTCTAATTCTTTCAAATACAATGTGGCGTCACAAGAAAAACACTTAACCCACAAATCACTGGGTATATTTAAGCGAGATTGTTCCCCCGCTTTTTTCCGACTGACAATTCGGTCGCGCTTGGCGAACCAGCCTAAAATTGACATGAAAACTCGTGACAAATATAATAATAAGTCATGGTCAAAATGTATATCAAAATGGTATACTGAGTCAATAGTAAATTTTTGACGACTAGTTGGATTTTATTTTTAAACGGTTTTGATAAGGTATAGAGGAACAGATTAGGCATGGCAAATACAAAGACAGCAAAAGAAAATATAAAAATTAATCGGCGCAATACAGAGCGTAACCGACAGTACAAATCTCGGTTGAAAACGGCGTTGACTCGGGCATACGATGCCGTATCCGAAACGAGTGAGCTGGCACCCGAAGAAAAAACAACACGGGTTCGATTTGCCTTGCGTTTATTAGACAAACTGGTGTCTAAAGGTATCTTAAAAAAGAAAGCCTCTGCGCGAAAAAAATCTCAGCTAGCGAAAAAAGCCCATGTCGCTTAAGAAACGGTTTTCGGATTGGACCTCGCATTTCCGATGCGATTTGGGCATTGATCTTGGCACTGCCAATATTTTAGTATTTGCCCAAGGACGAGGGGTTATTATTCAAGAACCATCGGTAGTCGCCCTTGATGTGAAAAATAGCCATGTGTTGGCGGTTGGCGATGAAGCCAAGAAGATGATCGGCCGAACCCCCGGGAATGTCATTGCTGTGCGTCCATTGCAAGACGGCGTTATTGCCGATTTTGAAGTGACCGAAACAATGTTAAAGCATTTTATTAAGCGCGCATTGTCCGATCGATTTTATTTGTTAAAGCCACGAATTGTTATTGGCGTTCCGTCGGGCATTACCGGCGTTGAAAAGCGGGCGGTTTTGGATGCGGCGTATCAAGCTGGGGCCAAAGAAGTCTACTTGATTGAAGAGCCGTTAGCTGCAGCCATTGGCGCCGGCATGCCGGTCTCTGAACACACCGGGTCTATGGTCGTTGACATTGGCGGCGGAACAACCGAAGTCGCTGTGATTTCTTTGGGTGGCATTGTGGTGTCCAAGTCGATTCGAGTTGCTGGCGATGCCATGGACAAAGCCATTATCTCGCATTGCCGTGAGAATTATCGATTATTAATTGGGGAGCGAACCGCTGAAGAAATTAAAATGAAGCTGGGGTCTGCGCATGATACCAAAGATGAAAAGTCAATGGCCGTTCGGGGTCGAGACTTGGTATCTGGACTCCCCAAAACATTCACGCTGACTCGGACTGAGATTCGCGATGCACTTAAAGATCCCATTAACAGCATGATTGAAGGCATCCGAACAACTTTAGAAAAAACACCCCCTGAATTGTCCAGCGACATTATGGATGATGGGATTGTTTTAGCCGGTGGCGGGGCCCTGTTAAATGGCTTAGACAAGCAAATTCAAGCGGAAACCAATATTACGGTTAAAATTGCTGCCGATCCATTGCAATGCGTTGCCATTGGAACTGGCGAAGCCTTAGAAGAGCTCGACGTCTTTAAAGAAGTTCTAATCAGCGACTAGATCCTCGTGTCTTTGTGTATTGAATCGTTGTTTGGAATTTTTTCAGACAAAAGTTTACGCAATGAAACCGAAGAAATTTCTGATTTTGAACAATTTGATCGGATTCAACAGTGTCAGGACCCGGATACGTTTTATACCCAGGTGGCCAATCACTATAACCTAAAATTGTTAAGTATTCATGAACTTTGGGTGGATGACACCAGCCAATGGCACGACGCACCCCCGCCGGATCAATTAACCATTCCTGTTTACACAACGGATCACGACTATGCCATTGCAACGAGCAATCCGTTTCATCCATATTTAAACACATTGCTTGAGACCTGGCCATTGAAACACCAGCGTATTATTTTAATGACCCCAAGCGATATTTATCATTATTATCAGACCAAAACCCACGACCCGCTCACCACCCTCATTATGAGTGGAATTTCGCATCAAGCGTCTGATATTCACATCTACAATCGAAACGGACATGGCCACGTGTATTATCGCATACTGGGCCAGTTAACCCCCCTATACACGCTCCCCCCCCAAAGCCTGGATCAACTGGTCAATCAAATAATATTCCGAGCCAATTTGCATATTGGCGAATCCCACAAACCTCAAGATGGCCGGCTGACACTCACCCCGTCTACGGACGCCCCACCGATTGATACCCGAGTATCGGTTATTCCCACGCATTTTGGCTATGATGTGGCAATCCGAATATTTCATCAAGCCCTGGATTTTTCATTGGGGAATTGTGGATTTTCACCGCAACAGCACGACCAGCTGATGGCATTAATTCACCAAGACTCTGGACTCATTTTAGTCACGGGACCAACCGGATCGGGAAAAACAACCACATTGTATGCCTTGCTGCATGAACTCAAACAAGCCAATAAAAATATTGTCACACTTGAGGACCCCATTGAATACCACTTTGATTTTATGCGTCAAACACAAATTAATGTGGATGCCGGGTACACTTTTGGTTCTGGTTTGCGCGCAACGTTGCGTCAAGACCCAGATATTATTATGGTGGGTGAAATCCGAGATGCCGAAACAGCGGCCATTGCCTGCCAAGCCGCTTACACCGGGCACCTGGTTCCGGCATCGCTGCATAGCCATAGCGTCGCGGGCGCCCACCAACGGCTCCATCAATTGGGGGTATCGGCGTCTACGTTACAGGGCTGTTTGCGGGGCATTATTAACCAAAAGCTGGTGCCCACAACCTGCTCACTGTGTATGGGCACGGGGTGCGCCCAGTGTTCGGGCACGGGGATTCATGGTCAAAAACTTCAAGCCGAAATTGTTGTATTATAGAGAGGATGCAGTCCTTGGATAACCTCGATACGATTGTCACCGCATTGCAGTCCAATGCAGTCGGCATTTTCCCCTGCGATACCATTTGGGGGCTCATTGGTCGGGCCTGCCCCACGGTCGGCCGTACCATCAACCAACTCAAGCAGCGGGACCCCGAAACACCGTTGATTCAGTTAATTTATACCCCACAACAGTTGGCGGACAGTACCCCCACTCTGACGCCCGCCCATCGGGCAGCAATGGCCGAGCATTGGCCGGGACCGGTCACCTTAATTTTGCCAACACCCACCGGGTCTATTGGCGTCCGTCAACCCAATTTCAAACCCTTGGTTGACCTGCTGTCTCGCACGCAGTTTCCTATTTTTAGCACCAGTGTCAATACGCACGGAACCCCCCCCTGCATCGATACAATCCCAGACACTTGGATTCAAGCGGTTGATTTTGCTTACCTCGATGCGGCGCCCGGTGGCCATGGAGCATCCGCGATATTGGACACAACCCAGACACCCTTTCAATGGATTCGTTAAGCCCGTATCTCCCACTAAGCCGATATACCATGATTATCGGGCCAACCGGTATTGGGAAAAGTGCCGCTGCCATTGAATTGGCCCATCAGCATCATGCGCATACGGGCATCTACCCGCACATTATTAGCAGCGATGCATTTCAAGTCTACCAAGGCATGGATATTGGGACCGGAAAAGTATTGCCCCATGAGCAACGCGGCATTGCCCATCACCTCATCGACATCCAACCCCCCGATATCCCGTACACCGTGGGCGAATTTATGGCGCATGTCACACGCCTGGATGCCACCATTCCGGAATCAACTCCACTTATTTTTTGTGGCGGAAGCCCCCTGTACAGCTATGCCTGGCTGAACCAATACAGTTTAGCACCCGCTCCCCATGACCCTGAACTCAAGCAGCAATTGGCCAATGCGTTAGACCGAGACGGCAACCACGCACTATGGGAGCGTTTGCATCAACAGGATCCGGATGCCGCTGCGGCTATTCATCCCAATAATCGCCATCGCCTCATCCGTGCCTTAGAAATTATACGCACAACCGGAAAAAAACCATCCGACACCCAGCGGCAACCGCGAACGGATGTCACCGTGCTGGGGTTGAGTGCCGACTGGTCCCAAGTCCGTGACCGAATCGCCCAGCGTGTATCGGACATGGTTGCCGCCGGTTGGCTTGATGAAGTCCGTGACTTGCGCACCCGATACTCGCCCACGGCACCGGGATTTCGAGCCATCGGATACCCAGCAATCATACAGGCTCTATCGCAATCCCAGCCCATTGATTCACACCAGCTTATTCAAACCATTACCACGCAGACGCAACAATTCGCCAAACGACAGCGAACATGGTATCGTAAGTTTGATGCAACTTGGATTTCCATCAACAATCATTAAGTATCGATTATCCAAACACCGCCTCCACCAGATTGGCATTGGGGTTGGGGCCCTATGTTTAGCCGGCCTTGCATTCTTTCCCCATATACCCAAAACACTTGGCTTATCGGTTGGCGATATTGCACCCAAAACAATTTATGCCCCCTATGATGCGTTTATTGAAACCAGTAAAGACAAAGCCAAAACGGAGCGATTGCGCCGGGATCGAATGGCCAGCGTCCCCAAGGTGTTTTCGATTGACACGGAGAAAAACAAAGTTGTTTTAGGCAATATTTTTCAATTTTTTACCAATGTTAAATTAGACCCAAGCTTAGAATCCAATACCCCGCTGGTCAAACGGTATCAAACGGTTTCATCGATTGATGCGCTGGAGACAACTGTGTTTGATATTGCAACGGCCCTATTAGACATGGGACTTAGTGACGACACGTTAAAAAATTTGGATCAACTCCTTGATCCCATGATTGCAGATGCTGAGAATGCCGATTTAATCAAGGCGACATTAATCCAGTTTTTAGAACCCAATTTGCGCTATGACAAAACCCAAACCGAAGCCGATATTGCCGCTATATTAAATGCAATACAGCCATTCTCAACGCACTATCGCAAAAGCCAAGTTATTGTATATGAAGGCGACCGCATTACCCAACAACACGATGCTATTTTTACGGCTTATAATTTAATCAATCAGCCAATTCCATGGTTGCGATTTGTGGGGCTTTTCGTTGTTCTGTTTCTGAGTTTTTATGCCATGAGCCATCGAATTAAGGCGCCGATTGCCGTTCCCATGATTATTACAGGGATTCTGTTACTGATTGCCAATGGTCTCACCCAAATTCCATTCCAATTGGCCGGTATTAATTGGTTGTATCTAACCCCGATTTCATTTTTAGCCATTGCAATTTCGCTGCTGCATTCCCGCCGCATGGCTTTTTTAACCAGCATTCTCGCCAGTTTAGTCATTGGCTTGATGGCACTGAGCGAAGGGCTCGTCTTGGTAATGTATTTGATCAGCAGCGCATGTGTCACAATTGCATTGGTAAATTTAACCGGGCGCCGGATTACCATTATAAAGACGGGGTATATGAGCAGTTTGGCCAATTGTGTCTTGCTGAGCTCAGCCTGGCTCATGCATACCCCTGAATTGCCGTGGTTAATTCCGCACTTGGGCTTGGTAGCGATTAGCGGCATTGTATCGTCCATGCTGGCTTTATCGTTTATTCCCTATTTGGAAATCGGATTTAAAATTACCACCTCTCAAACCTTGCTTGATTTTGCCAATTTAGACCACCCCTTATTAAAAAAACTAATGACCACAACCCCAGGCACCTACCAACACAGCATTATGGTTGCCAATTTGGCTGAAGCGGGTGCCGAGGCCATTAATGCCAACCCAATTTTAGCGCGCATCGGCGCCTATTACCACGATATTGGCAAAATGAAACGCCCGTTGTTTTATACCGAAAACCAAGGCGGCGAAAACCCTCACGATCGGCTTACGCCTCGGATGAGCAAAATGATTATTGCCGCACACCCCAAAGACGGGGTTGAATTAGCCAAACAATACAAACTTCCCAATATTTTGATTGATTTTATCTTGCAGCACCACGGCACCTCTTTGGTCAGCTTTTTTTATGCCCAGCAAAAGCATGATGATGAAACGACTGAAGAATTCGATTTCCGATACCCCGGACCCAAACCCAACTTTAAAGAATCGGGGATTGTCATGCTTGCCGATAGTATTGAAGCCACGTTGCGGTCGATGCAAAAGCTCAATCCCACAAAAATTACCGAAACCGTTGACCGAATTATCCAAGACAAAATAGCCGACAACCAACTCAATGAATGCCCGTTAACGCTGGCCGATATTGAAACAGTTAAACAAGCCTTTTTAAAGTGTTTAACCGGGGTTTATCACCAACGAATTAATTACGACAAAATTAACGAAACGTTGAGCGAATGAGCAATACGTTTATTATTAATTATTCTGAGCCGGTGACCTTGGGGTTTGATCCAGAACGGTTTATGCACTATTTATGTGATTCCCTGGCGATTACCCATAGTTTTTTTGAATTCACATTTGTCAGCATCCCCATGATCTGTGAGATGCATCAAACTCAGCTCAATGATCCGTCTGAAACCGATATTATTACCTTTAATTTAACCGAGCAATACACAACCACCCAGTTAATTGGGGATATTTATATTTGCCCCGACGTCGCGCATCGCCATGCACGCGCGCTCAACCACAGCTTCGATATTGAAATACAAACCCTGATTGCCCACGGCATTTTGCATATTTTAGGCTATGATGACCAAACCACAGCCGATCAAGCAATTATGTTTGCGAAACAGGATCAGCTGGTTGCCGATTATCAATAATGGCCTGCATCACCCCTGTTTCTGAGTCATAGTGCACCAATTGGACGGTTACTCGTGTATTGCGCGTAACAGCAGAATCCAGGGGTACACAAACGGGAATAAAATTGTCCGTATGGCCCAGCCATCCGTAGTCTTTTTTCTGTTCAATTAAAACAGGCAGCACCTGGCCCACATAGCGGTCACAATACGCGGCCTTTTTTTGAGCGCTCAGCGTTCGCAACCGTTTAGCCCGGGCTTGAATCACCGACGGCGCGACCGGATTTTCAAATTTTCGACTATGCGCCATTTGGCGTTCCGAATAGGGAAATACATGAAAATAGGCCAACGGCAACGCCTCCAAATTCGTATACGTTTCCATAAACTCATCCTCAGTTTCACCGGGAAATCCCACAATGACATCGGTTCCGATACACACGTCGGGGTTCCACTGGATAATTTTTTCAAGTTGTTGCGCATACATGGCCATCGTGTACTTTCGACGCATGCGTTTGAGTGTGGCATCGCACCCACTTTGAACTGGAATATGGGCATACCGACACAACGCAGTATCCGCATTCACTAAGCGTGAAAAAATCCGATCATCAATCGTTGTTGGCTCAATCGAAGACAAGCGAATGCGATGCAAACCGGGTATTTTTTCCATAGCATCCAACACATCCACCAATGTTTTTTCTGAATCCCAATACGTTCCCATATTAATCCCCGTTAATACCAATTCATGATGCCCATGCATCACCAATTGATGGGCCTCCGCCAACAAATTGCTAAACACTCGGCTACGTGCTGGGCCACGGGCAAATGGAATAATACAAAACGAACAATAAAAATCGCACCCATCTTGGACTTTAATATTGGCACGCACATGCTGCTGATCGCGGTCCGTAATTGGCACGGAAAACGATTCGGCCGGAATCGACGGAACCAGGACGACTGGCTCAGCCGAATCCGCTGAAAAGGACTGGTCGATAATCGACACCAACCGCATTTTATCGGCATTCCCAATGACCCACCGAACCGCTGGAAGATCAACCAGCCGGTCTTTGAGAATTTGGGATTGGCACCCAATTAACGCTATGGCTATATCCGTTGATTGGCGGGCAATACGATTGACTAGCCGACGGGTATCTCGATCCCCATTCTCTGTGACGGTACAGGTATTAATCACCACAATATCGGCCGCTTGTCCAAATGGAACACAGCGATACCCTGCGGTGCTAAACTGTTGGGTTAAGGTTGCTATTTCTGCATGATTGAGCCGGCATCCTTGAGAATAAAAAGCCACCCGCCGCATGCCTGAAGTCCTACGGCTGACGCGCTGGCCCAAACGGACGAAACACAACCAGTAATCGGGGCAGTAATGTTAAGGTTAATACCAAGGCCATCCCCATGGCCAAACTTGTCAATAAACCAAAATAAACACTGGGCATAAAGGTCGAAAAGACCATAACCGAGAACCCAATCATAATAACCACACTGGTATAGACAATAACCGCCCCTACGGTTCGATGGGTGCGCTGGACGGCATCGGAATACGAACCAGATTCATGATAATTGATCCGAAATCGATACATATAATGAATGGTATCATCCACCGCAATGCCCATGGCAATAGCCGCCAACGTGATGGTCATCAAATCCAAGGATATCCCAAACCAACCCATAAATCCTAAAATACTGATTACGGCCAAAGCGTTGGGAATAATCCCGATTGCAGCCAATTTAACCGACCGAAACAACCACCAAAACATGCCAAATAGAACAGCGATTACCAGACCCAAGGTTGCAATTTGGGAATCAAATAAACGCTGAAGCATGTTGTTGTATAAAATGAGTGGGCCTGAATATGAAATTTGATCCGGACGAACCCCAAGTTGCGTCGGCAATTCTCGCTTTAGCGTTCGTATAAATTCATTGCGTTTCAAGTCTGGATTGGTATCGCGCATACGCACCCAGAACAGGACTTGGTTGTTGCGCATTGATACAAACGGATCAATTAAATCCCCCCGCCATTCATCGGGAATTTTTTCATATAAAAGATTTAATGAAAATGTGGTGAGCGGTTCCCCATTGAGTTGCTCCGCAAACTGCAACAACGTACCAAATGAAACCACTTTACCGGTTTCGGGCCGCTCGGATAGATAGCGTTGGGCATTATTAATAACCGAAACTCGCTCCGGTGTGAACCAGTAGCTAGACTGCGAATCAACAGAATCAAAATCATCAAAATCATCAAACTCGCTATCACTCGGTTGGGGCACCTCATCAAACGTGATGACCACATTTAGCGGAACCGTCCCACCCAAATGCCGATCCACATACGATAACCCTCGGTTAATGTCAGTGCTGGGCCGAAAATAATCAATGAACCGATTTTCAACTTCCAATTTGCCAATCCCCACCCCACTTAAACCAGCAAGAACCACCGATGCGATCAAAATGCCCATCGGCGCTTTTTGTACCAGTTTATAAAACAAGGGGGCTATTTTATTTAAAAGCAAACCGGTCTCAAAGGATATTTGCTTGGGGCGTGGCATCAGGCTCATCCAAGCGATAAACATCACAAAGGTTACACAAAATGAAATAACAACCCCAACAATCATCATATGGCCAAACGTACTCACAGACAAAATGTCGGATACTAATAACGATCCAAAGCCAGCAATGGTTGTTAACGCTGCAAATAAACACGGTAAAAACTTAATTCTGACGGTTTGAATCGCCAATTCACCCGGCGTCATACTCGGTGTTTCGTCATACAACTGCCGATAGTTGACCATTAAGTGCAAACACAGCGCCAAGTTTAAAATAAACTGAACCGATATAAAATTAGATGAAATAACCGTCACATCCCAATGCAAAAATCCAAACAAACCAACCATCAGTGTTAACGAGACTAAGCACGTAACCATGGGGAAAAATACACCACGAATTTGTCTAAACACAAACCACAACATCAGCATTAACACCGACATCGACAAGACCCCAAACACCACAATGTCACGCCGAATAAAGGTTAATGCATCATGAACAATCATGCGCATCCCACTGAAATACAAACTGGCGTCAACTTGATAGGGGCGCATCGTTGTTCGAATCGTTTGAATCAGCGCCTCATTTTGCTCAGTTTGTTGGCTCTTCGTCCCACGATTCAGTGTTTTAGACACCCAAATAATGACGGCTGTTGACGTTAGATCATCACTGACTAAAAAGTCATTGTATACCGGATGATTATCAAATATTTTTTTGAGTTCTTTGTTCGAAAAATCAGCATCAGCATCCCGCAAAAAAACCATGCTCGATAAGGCTTGCGCTAACGATTTAGGTTGCTCTTTAAAGACGGGCAAATCCCGAATCGTCAGCACCCGTTCAACCCCGTCAATCGTCGCTAGATCCGCCTGAAAATTAGCCAAATGGCGTTGATGCATCGGGTCAAACAATTGGCCGTTTTTAGGCTGATACGCCACCACCAATAAATCCCCAAACCCAAAGGTATCGTCAACCGATCGACTCAAGGCAACCGTCGGATCATTGCGATCCACCAAGGTATCTAGGGACGCATCCAACCGAAATTGGGGAATAAACAGAGCCATGACCACGGTCACGACTCCCAGGCCAATCAATAACAGCCTAGGGTGTTGAATGCGGTTAATCATGAGCGATTTTTTTCTGCTAAACTACGGGTTAAATCCGATAACGTGCCGTCTTTTAATCGAGATGAAAATTGCATGCGAAAGGCTGAAACCAAGCTTACCCCGTCAACATCAACATCATAAATTTTCCAGTTGGATTGACTGGCATACACCTTGAATGCCACATTCAATTCACTGGCTCCAGATTGAATGCGGCAGGGCACTTTGGCTTTGTTCGACTTCAGTATCGGGTCTCCAAATGTTACAGCCGCTTGCACATCTTTGTACGCCAAAAACTGGCTTAAATAGGTATCAAATATATGGGTCTTAAATGTTTGCACAAATTCCGATTGCACATCCGATGCAGCCGCAGTCCATGCAGACCGACCCACTGACAGCTGGGCAATCAGTGTAAAATCAACCAAGTCCTCAGCCCACTGTTTTAGTGATGCCTCAAGATCACTGGTGGTTCGAACATTCCCAGACACCGGCTGTACGAAACTGGATAGCTGATCAAAGGCATCCTGCAAAAATATATTCGGTGACGGAAGCCCCTCTCCATAGACAACTACACTCATTAAAATTCCCAAACAAACGCCCATCCACCTCATGGTTACTCTCCTCGATTTAACTGCCATTCCCGCACGACACTGTACGCATCTAAACTATTCATGTAAATAGTATCATACCCATTTACCAAAGTTTCAAACATTGTCACGGATCGTCCCCCCAAAAGGGTCGTGTTTAATGCGTCATCCTTGAGGTACAATCGTGTCGCATACATTGAAAATGGAACATTCGCCGAATTGCGGAGCGTTGTGGGCCCTAAAAATGGCAATACTAAATACGGACCTTTGGGAACACCCCATCGACCCAAAGTAGCCCCAAATCCTGTGGGTTGATACGACCAGCCCAGCCACGGATCAGCCACATCAAAAATTCCGCCAATGCCCACCGTCGCATTCACCAACAATCGTCCCGTTTGTTGCGCTACCATCGATACCCGCCCTTGCAGCACATAATTGGCAATGTCTACGGGCATCGATACAGTCTGAACCACTTGCTTGACGTGCTTACGCACACGAGTGGGAAATAAAAATTGATACACACGCGTTGTCGGACGAACCACCGAGACATAGACATAATCGTTGAATTTAAAAAAAACACGATTCATTGGCATCCAGGGGTCCCTATTTTGGGTATTTACAACCGGTTCACTAAACTCATCAACAAAATGATCACTAAAATCATACGTATCCCCCCAGGTACTGACCGAAAAGCCAACCAGACAAACTGCTATACACGTAACGATAAGTTTTTTCATAGAAAATATACTAACTGTCCATTATTGTATCAAAAAAAATCTTAATTGTCAATAAATTGACGCAGCTGGCAAGCATACTCATCCAAGTCATGATTGGCATAGACTTGTTTGGCAATCGCCTTGCCCAGTTCTACCCCCGGTTGATCAAACGCATTTAAATCCCATAAACAAGCCTGAAATACGGTTGTGGCCTCGTACAATGCCCACAAGCCCCCGATGGATTTGGGAGTTAAATGATCCGCAATTAATACAGCATGTGGGCGATTGGCTTGTTTGAACACCGATGATTGGGCAATAACATGCGCCATAACATCCCGCTGATGGCGGTTGGAACATTGTGAATGCCGAACCGCAATCAATGTCACCGGAACGGGATGTGTCCCTTGATGCAACAATTGAAAAAACGAATGCTGGGCCACAGTCCCCGTTTGGCCAAAAACAACCGGAGACGTTGGCCCAAGAACCGGAGACCCCGATTGTGTCACCGACTTGCCGTTGCTTTCACAAATCAACTGTTGCAAATGATTGGGAAATAGCGCTAACGCTTGCGCATACGGAATAATCACCTGAACATCTGAATCCTGCCGCTGATAGCGCCAAATCAGCGCCATGGCCAGCGCGATATTCTGACCAGGATCTTGGATTTGCACCTGCTGATCCATCGCATAAGCCCCCTGCAATACCGACTCCCAACACGCCGTCCCCAAGGCAATTGAGACAATCAAGCCCCCAACAACACTGGTTCCTGAATATCGCCCACCCGTCTTTTCATCTAAATAAAATACCTGACGGTAGCGATTGGGCACATCCAAGACAGACCCAGGGCTGGTAATCACCACGATTCGTTCGTAGACACTATCGCCACATTGATCCACCAACCGTTGCATATTAACCTGGGTTTCTTCGGTTCCTCCGCTTTTGCTGACCACAATAAACAGGCTTGTCTCCAGCGGAATGGTTTGAATAACATCATCAAAATCATCGGAATCCAAGTTCGCGATAAATGCGGCTGGCCGTTGCTCAGACAGCGGCACACGTCGACGCAAGGCATCGTGTAAGGCTTGAGGCCCCAGCGATGATCCCCCAATACCAATTTGAACCACATGGGTAATGCGTTGATCCGCACGAATCGCTTCGGCAAACAGCCGGTACTCATTGCGCACATCCCGATACCACGCCGGTGGCTGTGGATGCCGAGCCCAATAATAACTGGTTTGGGTCAGTGCAACCGCCCACCGCTCCCACAGATGGTGGTCAACCGCCATGCCATACTGATCCAGAAGCTGGGCGTCTCCCAGAGCGCCTTCGTTCCAATAGGCCCAATCGTGGCTATGAATGGGCATGTTCAAACAGTAACGCCATTAATTTTTTATCCGTTGTTCGCAACAGAATGGACCGACGCTGCATCATCCGTTCAACAGCCTGCAAAAACTGCGGCAATTCTTGCGGAACATAGCACCCCGATTCCCCCCAACTAAAGGGCGGCACCCACCCACGATGCTCGCGTCCCAGCAGGGTTGACCCGTATCCCACCAAGCTCCCGGCTCCCAATAGTGTCCCAATGGCTGTTTTAACATGGTCGCCCAAACATACCCCCAAAAACTGCTGACCGGTATCTTGGCGCGTACTGGATGTCTCAACATAGATAGATCCGTAGGTGCTTTTTAGATTTGAATTGGTAGTCATCGCGCCTAAATTGACCCATTCCCCAATATAGCTATGTCCCAAAAATCCGTCATGCGCTTTATTGGTGTAATTATGAATAACAGAATGACTCACTTCACCCCGAATTTTACAATGACGGCCAATACGACTCGCCGAAATAACCCCACCCAAAATCTGTGTGCCAGCCCCAATATAAACGGGTCCCTCCAATCGCGCATGACTGCGAATAACCACATCCCGCTCAATATACACAGGCCCCCGGCTCGCATCAATAACGACAAAGGGCTCAACGGTCACGCCTTGGTCAATAAATACATGCTCATCGTTTCGAATGGATACCCAGGCATCGACATTGCCTTTCACAATGCCATAGCGCTCAGGCATCAGTGCGCCATCTTCCATTAATAAAGCCTGATTTAGCGTCACCAAATCCCAACTATGGCGAAGGATCCGTGCATGGGCATAGGTATATATCGAACACACGGATTGCAGCATATTCACCAACGTCTGCCCGTCTGAAATAGTCATTAAATAATCGTGAACGGTTAATGCCAAATCAGAGCTTGCACACACCGCAATCACATCGTTGGCTTCGGATACTACAACATACGGATGATTCGTGCCATATTGCATTAACTGTTGGTACAGCGGGGCATCCATAACAACACGCGCATTTAAAAATAAGCATTGATGCGTATTGCCCAACCAGTTAACGCCAATATGCGGGCGCTGCTGACTGGCAATTGATTTTAAATGGGGACGGCAGTACGCCGTTAAAACATCTGAAAAATAATGCTGAAACCGATCCAATAAGCTACAATGACCAACCACCAACTCATAGACAGGACGCGCCATAACCATGGGTTGAAATTGAGCATAGCGATTGTCTTCAAAGATAGCAATGTTCATCGCATTCCCCTAACTTAAAAACTGAGCCAAATGATTCACAAACACCTGTGCATCAATGGGTTTTTGAATACAGCCCTCACAACCAGAAATCGGGGCTTTATTATGCCCATCAATCCCCACATGGGTCGTCAGCGCAACAATCGGAACATCGGTTAACCCGTCAATGCTGCGAATGTGTTGGGTAATTGCATAACCATCCACCCCCGGCATATGCAAATCAATTAAAATTAAATCGGGCTCAACCGTTCTAAACAAATCCAAACCGGCTTTTTTAGTCTCTGCATCGTGAACAATGTGCCCCTCAGACTCCAATAATTTTTTGATGATATACCGATTAATTGCATTGGCTTCAATGCAGATAATTGTCTTGGATTTTTTGCTCATTTCTGGGTATAGTTATACCATAAAACACACCCAAACGGCTAGCCAAATAACCCGATTCTAATCTGCAAAAACTAGGCCAATCGGTCTTCTGCGATACGCCAATGCTTCAAAGACTCTAAGACTTTAACTTCAACAATATTATCGGCACGGTCCAACAAACTCTGACATTCAGGACTCACATTTAATATATGCAGATTCTTGTTCACCTGCGCATACCGCTGGGCAACCACATGAATGGCTTCAAGTCCTGAGTGATCGTAAACACGCGCATGTCGAAAATCAATCGCCACATGATCTGGATCATTGTCCACATCAAACAAGGCTTTAAACGCCGTTGCGGACCCAAAAAACAGCCCCCCGTTTAGTGTGTAAACTTTGTAGGCCGTATCATGGGTGGATTCTGTAACTGCAATTCGTTTACCCTGTTCCCATGCAAATACCAAGGCTGAAATAATAACACCCACAAATACAGCCACGGCCAAATCAACAAGCACCGTGGTTACCGATACAATTACAATAACCGCAACATCCGATTTAGGTATTTTTTTTATAATTCGAAAACTGGACCACTCAAATGTCGCAATCGATACCATAACCATAACACCCACCAACGCCGCCAACGGAATACGTTCAATCCATCGAGCCCCCACAATTAAAAAAATTAATAGGCTACCGGCTGCCACCACCCCCGACCATCGGCCACGACCACCCGCACGCACATTAATCATGCTTTGACCAATCATCGCACACCCGCCCATGCCACCCAAAAAGCCATTGAGCACATTTGCGAGGCCTTGGGCCAAACTTTCTTTATTGCCTCGCCCCCGGGTACCCGTAAGCTCGTCCACTAAAACCAACGTCATTAACGACTCAATCAAACCAACGGATGCCGCCAAAAAAGAATACGGCAACACTGTCATCACGGCCTCCAGCGTTAGAATCGGTAATTGAAATTGTGGCAAGCCCACAGCAATCGTCGTTTGGGTCGGGTCCATAGTTTGAACAAAATCCAAGACCGTCCGACTATCATAGCCCAGTGACTGCAAATAAACAGACACCCCAGATACCACAAGAATTGCCGTCAGTGTGGCCGGTAGGCGCTTGGTAATTTTGGGCAACCCATAGATAATTGCCATCGTTAGGGCCACCAAACCCAGCATAATTAATAATGGCCGTAGCGGCATTATTTGCAGCCCTTCATGGGTTTGAATATAAAATTGCGTGAGCTGAGATTTAAAAATAACAATGGCCAAGCCATTCACAAACCCAAACATGACCGGCTGCGGAATGAGTCGAATAAACTTGCCCCAACGCAGCAAGCCAAATATTAGCTGGAAAACGCCCATAATTACAACGGCTAAAAACAAATACGACAACGCAACCGCCATGCCCTGCTGCTGAGTTTGGCTAATTACAAGCGGCGCAAATATAACCGCAACCGCACCCGTAGCCCCGGATATCATACCCGGACGGCCACCCAATAATGCCGTGACAAGCCCCATGATAATTGCTGCATACAAACCCACCCTTGGGTCGACGTGAGCCACAAATGAAAAAGCAATCGCCTCTGGCACCAACGCCAGGGCCACGGTTAACCCAGACAGCGTATCTAACCAGTACTGGTATCGGCGTTGTTTAGTCCTTGTTTGTTTCCTTTTTTGATTGCTAGAATATCTTGTATTTTTTTAATGCTTTTATTGTATATTCGGGACACTTGAGATTCAGACAACTGTATTTTTTTTGAAATTTGTTTAAATGTTTGATCATGAAGCGCATGGGAAACGACAATTTCCTGGTCTCGGGCATCCAAAAGCTGCAACACCGATTGCAAATCATGCGCACTGTCCATGTCTGATTCAAAGGTATTATTCTCTTGGATGACAATATACATATTGGCAGCCGTATTCACCCACTCGTAAAATCGGGTGGGGTCGGATCGAGTGACGAATCGAATGTGATCACGCATCGCGCCGTTAATGCGCTGATAGGCCAACGGCCAGACTGAACTATGGCGCTCAGGATCCCAAATTTTAATGGTCTCAAACAACTCAATTAACACGATGGTTTGCAAGTCCTCTTTTTCACTGTCTCGAACATGCCGGGGCAAATGATTCAGGTACGTATATAAAATTCGATTCATCCGTGTTTTAAATGTCGTTAAGACCACTTTATGATGCCGCTTTAAAATGGCCAACTTCAGATAATTGGCAATGGCGACTGAATTCTTTTCCCAATACTCGTCGTGCGTACTCATACACCCAATTTTCGCTTAATCGCATTTAAAATGTTGGTCGAATCAACATGGTCTGTATGCTCCCCCATTAATTCATTCAGAATCACGGTATACAGCGCATCAACCCGCTCACGGAGTCTCTGCTTGTCCGATTCATCATTAGCAGTCCAGGCCTCAACATCCATGGGCAGGGACCGAACGTCACCGTCCTCGTCAATTTTTCGATACCGACTTTGCGGAATAATCTGGGACCAATACTCGTCATCAACCATCATTAATTCGACAAAATACCAATGGACTGAACCTTAACATTTGAGGGAATTTCAGTATAGGACAATATAATTAAACGGGGATAATTGCGTTCTAAAAACTTTTTAAAATAGGTTCTAATTTTAGGTGAACACAAGCCAACCGGTTCTTTATCCAATCGTCTAAAATTTCTCACAAATTCACCAATTTGAGCCAACACACTTTGACCCACATCCGGATCAAGCGCCAAAAATGAGCCATATTCAGATTGATGAATCGCATTAATCATCCGTTCTTCAAACTCCGGGTCAATCGTAAAGAGCAGAATGCTGTTATCTTTATCAACATACTTACTACAAATCTGACGAGCCAAGGCTTGTCGTACGTATTCAGCCAATAAATTCGTATCACGGGAAATCGTCGCATAGTCAGCCAATCGCTCCAAAATGGTAGACAAATCGCGGATCGATACGCGCTCAGAAACAAGTATCTGCAACACTTTATGGACTTGCCCCAGGGAAAGCATATCGGGAATGAGCTCTCGAACGATGGCCGCGTTGGTATTTTTAACTAAATCCAACAACGATTGGACGTTTTGGCGCGTCATAATTTCATCGGCATGTTGCATAATCACTTCTGAAAAATGCATCGCAATAAAATCGGTTGTATTTAAACCAGAAATGGCCTGCTCTTGCAACGCCCCCAACTTATCTTCTGGCACCCAAGCCGCAGACTCCTGAGTGATTGGATCCACGGCTTCAATACCTGGAACGCCTTGGTGCTTTAAATCAGTGGCTGACTGACCCACAAAATAATGCCCCATGACCACTTCCCCGTACCCAACCTGCGTCCCCCGAATATACACCTCATACGCATTGACCGGCAAACTTAATTCATCCATAATTCGGACACCCGGAATGACAAACCCAAGTTCTTGGCCAATATGATACCGAACCAGCGTAATACGCTCCAGCAACGGGCCATTTTGATTGGGATCAATAAGCGGGACTAAATTACGCCCTACTTTTAAACTAATTGGGTCCAAGCTAAGCGTGCCCAGCAAGTTTTCTGGCTTTTTCATGGCTTGCTTGGCTACGTTTTGCTGCGCTTGTATCGTATGCGCTTCTTGTGTTTTTTTTGCTTTAACCACGCTCAAAGAAAACAGGCCCGCTAAACAGGCTAATAAAAAGAAATAACGAAATGGAAATCCCGGCACTACACTTAATCCCAGCAAAATAATGCCGGTAATCGCAAATGGTTTTGGCTGCTCAAAAATTTGACGCTTCACATCGGACCCAAAGCTTTCTTCAGAAGCGGCTTTGGTCACCACCAAACCGGTTGCCACTGAAATTAACAGGGCCGGAACTTGAGACACCAGGCCATCCCCAACCGTCAGGCGAACATATACCTGCGTTGATTCGCCCAAATCCAATGCTTGTTGAAATCGCCCAATTAACAACCCCCCAATAATATTAACAATAACGATAACAATACCCGCAATGGCATCCCCTTTCACAAATTTATTGGCCCCATCCATAGAGCCAAAAAATGTTGATTCTTTTTCTAGTTTTTTTCGGCGAACTCGGGATTCTTCAGCATCAATCAAGCCCGCATTTAAATCGGCATCAATACTCATTTGTTTGCCCGGCAATGCATCCAAAGTAAATCGAGCGGACACTTCTGCAACACGTTCCGACCCTTTGGTTACCACCACAAATTGCACAAGGGTAATAATTGAAAAGGTAACCAATCCCACAACCAAGTTTCCTCGCGTGACAAAATCCGCAAATGCCATAACAATTTGACCATCAAAATCTGGCCCCGAACTCAAAATAAGCTTGGTGGACGCCACGTTAATCGCTAAGCGAAACAAGGTCATCACCAATAGAATTTGCGGAAACGCTGAGAACTCTAGAGACTCTTTTAAATACAAAACAACCAATAGCAAAATAATAGCGATGGATAAATTCAACGACATCAGAACATCCAACCCCCACGTTGGAATTGGAATAATCATAACCCCAACAATCATGATCAAGGCGACTGCAACGGATACATCCGGAACATTGAACATGGCTTTTAATGACTTTAGTTTCGACATAATTTATTCCTGTGGCGCTAATCGCTGACGACGCTTCCTTTTTAAATTATATACAAAAGCGAGAATCTCAGCCACTGCTCGATAATATTCTGGCGGAACAAATTGGCCCGCCATGCTCTTTTTATACAAATTTCGAGCGAGTGGTGGGTTCTGAATAATGGGAATATAGTGCGAATCTGCAATTTGACGAATGGCCTGCGCCAGTAACTGACGACCCCGCGCAACAATCATGGGCGACTGCATGGTCTCTGCATCGTAACGAATTGCAATTGCAATGTGTGTGGGGTTGGTCACCACAACATCAGCGCCTGGAACCGCTCCCATTTGCCGACTTTGGGCCAATTGACGCTGCTGATCCCGCTGGCGCTGCTTAATCATCGGGTCTCCCTCGAGTTGCTTGTATTCGTTTTGAATGTCTTTTTTACTCATGCGCAATGATTTGATGTACTCGTACTTTTGATACATATAATCTAATAGCGCAATAATCAAATAAAATATGCCAATTTGAATAACAATACGCATGACTAACGTGCCCACCAAAATCATCACCTGCATCGCAGGCATTTGACCCGTAACGAAAAAATACGGTAAAAAGCTTTTAACTGCACTGTAAATCAAAAAAGAAATCATCAAAATTTTAGCAATTGACTTTAATGTCTCAACATATTGCTTTAATGAAAAGAATTTTTTGGTGCCGGCAATAGGGTCTAATTTTTTAAGGTCCGGCAAAATAGCCCCCCAATAAATTAACGCTTGTGTTTGCAAAATTTCAAGTACAAAGATAACCACAATAATACCAGCAAATAACGGAGTCATTATTTGTAAAAACGTCCACATGAGCTCCGACAAAATGGTATACGCTAAATCTAAGCTAAACGGCTTTGCAATTGCATTAAATATCGTTTCAGTTAGATATCCAATTCGACTCCACATTTGAAACGATATGGCCTTTAAGATAAAAAATATCGCCAACATGGCAACTGCCCCCGTTAAATCTTTACCCTTGGCAATTTGCCCTTTTTTTCGAGCCTCACGCAACTTATGCGGTGTTGGCTCTTCTGTTTTTTCGCCGGAATCATCGCCCATTACTGCTCCTGGCCGACTAAAATAAAATCACCCATTAAATTGGGGATCATTGCCAATAATTCCGATACATCTTCTAAGAAATAGGGAATGATCAACATCAAAACCACAATCATAACCATGGGCTTTAATTGAAAACTTAACTGAAACACATTGACTTGTGATGCAATGCGACTGAGCATCCCAAACCCAAAGTCAACAAAAAAAATAACAACAATTACTGGTGCTGAAAACCGCCAACCCACCTCAAAAATCATTGCCCCCAAATTAACAATATGCAAAAAGTGATTGCCGGTTATCATATTGTGTGCCATACCAATGGGCATAACATCAAATGTCGTACGAATCGCCAATAGGACAATATGGTGCCCATTTAACAAAAGAAATACAAGTAAAATCAACTGTCGATACAACCGCGCGATAATGGTGACCTGATCCCCACGAAGTGGATCAAACATTGCCGCTGCACTAATTCCTGCTTGCGTGTCAATAATAGAGCCGGCCAACTCCACACCAATAATAAGCAGCTGAATCGTGAATCCCAAACACAGCCCAATCAATATCTCCATAGCCACCGCCAGCAACAATGAAATCGGCTGAGCCGGCAATGTATTTGGAAGCGGAACAACAAATGCAATGAGCGTTGATAATAACACCATCATAATAATGCGAACTGTGGCTGGCATCAGTTGAGCATTATTAAAGACCGGCGCTGTAACAAACAACCCAAAAATTCGGGCTGTAATTAAGCCCACAACAATAATGTAATCAATAGGAATAATCATTGGCTATATATCGGTATATCTTGCCACAGATCCAACGCGACACCCGATATTAACCCAAACATCCAATGAAAAAAAACAGCAAATAACAACAAAACAACAACCATTTTTGGCACAAAGGTCAATGTTTGCTCCTGAATTTGAGTCACAGCCTGAATAATCGAAATGATTAAACCAATGAGCAGACCCAAGCCAACCGTTGGCAAGGAAACAACCACAGCTAAATTAAAAATACGCGTAACAATCTCAGACGCTACCATTAAGTCCATTTAGATTTCCGATTTTTACGCATGACACCCATTATTGATAACTGAGCAATAAGCCACGAATAATCAAATTCCAGCCATCAACCAAAATAAACAACAAAAATTTAAATGGCATGGAGACCATGGCCGGCGATAACATAAACATCCCCAATGTTAATAATACATTTGAAATTAACAAATCGATCACCACAAAGGGCAAGTAGATTAAAAAGCCAATTTGAAAGGCTGATTTTAACTCAGAAATAATAAACGCTGGTATTAAGACATAAATTGGAACTTTTTCGCTGACTTTCAATTCTACGTTTGAAAAATCTAGAAACAACTCAATATCGGCCTCATTCGCTTGTTTCATCATAAATGCATGGAATGGTTCAGCGCCTAGTGCAAATGCCTGCTTTTGGCTAATTTTTCCATTGTTATACGGCACAATCGCTGTTTCATATACTGTAGACAATACGGGTGCCATAACATACGCTGTCATGAATAATGCCAAAATAACAATAACGGGATTGGGTGGAGACTGCGCCGTTCCCAGTGCCTGACGAATCAAGCTTAAGACAATAACAAATCTCAAGAAAGACGTTGTCACCATTAAAAATGCCGGAACAAATCCAATCGACGTCAAAATTAATAGCAAATTTACCGATGAGCTTAACGCATCGGTATTAATCAGTGTATTGCCGGCATCAAACAGCACATTAGCCGGCTCCGCCCACGAGGGCATCCCAAGCATTACCAATCCCAACACAATTAATTTAATCATAACTTATCCAACACCTGTATTGATTTTCCATTGATTCCTAAAAAATAATCATTTCCGCGTACCTTTACAATTAACAAAGTTGTATTATTGGCGATAATTAATTGATCCACAACGGTCATATCGCAGGCATACCGTTTATTTTGGAGCCACTTAATTAGTTGGATAGCCCCCATCAAAATAAAAACTAAAATTGCGAATAATACAATAAATTTTATGTAATATCCGCTGGTCATAAGCCACCCTATTGGGTATTAATCAACTCAATAATACGAATAGCATATCGATAGTTAATCGATACAATTTCACATTTAGCAATCACTTGACCATTAACAACCACATCCAATGGAGCACCCAGCTCACGATCCAATTCTAAAATTTGACCTTCTCTCAATGCATACAGTTGGTTCAGATTAATCATTGTTTCACCCAATTCAACACGAACATCAACTGAAATTGAACCCAGTACCGATTGGGGTATTGCAACAGAATCACCACCCGAATCCGATGCTGACAAGTGGGCAATGTCGACCTGATCCAGATTAATTTTTTCAGAGTTTTCTAGTGCCGGATCATCGGCTAAATCCGCCACAGTCTCCTCGACAAGTTCAGCCTCATCTACAGGCTCGGAAATCGCTTCAATGACGGGTTCTTCTTCATCTACCCTGGGTGGCGTATGGATTGAAAACGCAGACTCCATAACCGAATCTGTGCTATCATCCAATTCGCTATCGCTATCGACGTGCAAATCTTCTGATACAACATCTGGATCAGACTCAATCACTGAGTCCGCTTCTATTTCATTCAAGTAACCATCATCTTTCATTCATTATCTCCTTCTATCATCACGGCTTTTAGCAATTGGTTGTAGTCTGGAATAACCCGTGATTTTGGTTTGTACTCAAACACAGTTTGTCCCACGCCCGCCGCATTGGACACATCGGCACAACTACGAATGGGCCCTCGTATTTTGTCAAGGCCAAACAAGGCCTCAACGGCAGCCATAACTTTGATAGTTTTTGCTTGACGCTGAGCATAAAAGGTTGGAACGACATGCTGAACGTGGATGGACTGGGCAAACAGTCGATTCAGCAGTTTTACATTTTTAAGCAATTGTTTGGCCCCTACAACAGACATAAAATCCATTGAAATCGGAACCATTAAGTTTTGAGAAGCAATCATGGCGTTTTGAGCCAGTAAGTCAAAGGATGGTCCAGAGTCAATGAGAATATAATCATAACCATGGACTGTCTCAAGTCGATTGTGAAGAACAAATTCTCGATTTGGAAATCCAACCATTTGCATCGATGCTGGGAACAGTCGCTCATCACTAGCGATAATATCCAAGCCATCACGAACTGGCGTGATACAGTCTGCCACCGGCTGCTTTCCCACTAACAACTCATAGGTCCCCGATGATGCCTTAACGCCCAACATGGCCTTCACAGACCCTTGCGGATCCATATCAACGACGAGCACACGCTGCCCATTTAACGCCAACCCCATAGCCAAATGAACAACCAAAGACGTCTTTCCCATACCCCCTTTATAATTCATAATACCCAAACGCTTTGTCATGAATACCTCCTCGGCCTAGCTTGATTTACCATCTGCATCATCTTCCAACCAAAAGCTGCTTTCCAAATCATTGTCGTTATCCGCATCATCGATCGACGATATCATGGAATCATTAATATCATCCCATGAAAAGCTATCATCGGATGCATTGCCTGTCTCGTCAGTAGCGCGTTCCGTGTTTTCTAAACTAAATGTATCTAAATCACTCGGTGCTGAATCTGCCTCATCATCATTTAAACTATCATCGTAGTCTATCAAATCCTCAACGTCGCGATCTGTTTCCGAGTCGTCTAACTGAGCTAAATCAGCATCCCCTTCGGGCACTTCCGATGCATTCAACCCAAAATTATTGGCCAATAATTTCAGCGCTAAGCTTTGATGCTTCTTACCCAGAACAGCATCGAATCGTGTGGTTCCGATTTCCAGCGAAACTGGGTCGTCCAAGCGCGTAGGCAAAGCAACAACATCGCCGACTTGCAACTGCATTAAGTCCGCCATATTCATGCGAGCATGTCCCAGAACACCTTTCATGCGAACAGATATCTTAGACATCGAATTAGCGCTTAGCGCCACAGATTCTTGGTTAATGGAATCTGGCACCGCATCTTTAGCAAACCGGAGGACTGTTTTAGCATCATAATACGTTCCAATCACGACTGGAGCGCCCCCATCAATGGATACTGTCGCCATAAAAAAACATGATTTATAGTTATTTGTATCACCCGATGCAGTTGAAGAATCCCAATGAAATCCAGCTCGACCCGCTGATTGACCCCAAGCCTTATCAAATGATTTCAAAAGCATATCCGTAAAGATTTCAACGACTTTTTTTTCTCGTTTTGTCATAGATAACGACAAAATTGACTGCCCCACACAACCCAAGGCATAATGCACAAAACTATTTAAAAACGCATCGGACAGCACAATTGAAATACGCGCATTGTCTGACAACAAGGATAAATGTTGAAACGTATGGGACTCGTATTGCAACAAATCAGCAGGCATCGCCTCAACAAAGGCAATGGATTGAATAGCAATTGGACAGCCCAATGAACGAGACATGGTTTGAACTAAATCTTGAAAATAGTAATAATGTTGCAGCAGACCGTTGCGAATAATTGATTGTGTCAACAGGGGTGATTCGATTGGGCAAGAAACATTCGCATCAACGTGTTCTTTTTTTAACTCTGTCCAATGAAACGGATAGTCCAAAACCAATCGATTACTATACAACTGCTTTTCTTTTAACGTCATTTAATTACTCTGCTTACTTAATCTTAGGCTCAACAAAAAAACCGTTGTCAAGTGCGATAAAAAAATATTGACCATCGTCTATAGTATACCAAACTTTACCTGATTTAACAACGTCTCCATCCCAATAATGAATACTCGAATTGACTTTAACAAATTGCTTTAAATCCGGCTGATTGATTGGATTGGGGCTAAAACTCTGAAGCATCGCATCCATCTCATTGGGGTTACCCCAATCGCTGGCAATCGGGCTAGCGCCCCCATCAAAAAAAGATCGGCCACTATCACCATCACTAACAATGCTGCTCATCAATGCCTCTTGCGCCTGAACCATAATTTGATTGGCTTGAAACTGCGAGTTTTGCATGGCTGGTGAGCGCTGGGTTGATGATTGCAACAACTGTTGTGGGGGCGATGCCGCATAAAATTCAACACGCCTATTTTTTCTACTGTCGCGCATAATTGCAAAATAGCGTCGATGCGGACCCAATGGTTTTTTATAATCTTGGTACCGAATACCAACCACGCGATCGGATTTATACGCTTGATCAATAACATGTGCACTCAAATAATGAATCAAGTTTTTTTCTTGAGCAAAAACACAGGAGAAACAAAAAATAAAAACACAAAAAACATAAGCTTTCATGATTTTTTCAAGTCTAGCTGCACGGATTTTCCCAGGCTTTTTTTTAGTTTTTTTTCTAATTCTAAGCGCGAACTTGAAAATGCGCTAAATAGCTCCGCTGATACCGTTACTGTTATACCTAAGTGATGGGGATTATTGTAAAACGCAATTTCAATGGGCAACTGATGCGTCTGCCTCAATGAAACACGAATGCTATTATCGATATGTTGATAAAATTCAACGCCGGATTGTTCTAAACGGTGCACCAATGTTTGAGGAGTTACCGGCGTGTTTAGCCAAGTCATTAACAAATTTAGAAACCCGTTGACCACAACCAACCCGTTTTCTTCCTGTAATGTTTGATCAAAACTGCCATCTGGCTGAGACGCCTGGTTTCCAAGGGTATTGCTAAAGGAATCTGACAATGGTGCTGGCCCCGTTGATGCCGTTGACATGACTTTAGATCTCTAAGTCAGCCGCTGATGAAATAAATAATTGAGACAATTTATCCGGGTATCGTTTTTTGGCAATATAAGCGGGGGACAACGATAGACGCTCCACCGCTTCATAGCCGTTATTTTGAACTGCGTTAAGCACTGTTTCAGGGCTGTCTAGGCCAGGCTCAAAAAACAGATTTTTGCCACTATATAAACGACCAATATCCCGAACGCCCGATGCCAGTATTTTCTTTATTGAATGCACGGTTGTTGGGTTTACACTTAAAATTACATCACTCGATAATGTTGATTGTGCCATTTGAATTGTTTGTATAAGTTTCGCATCATCACATGCTGACTTTTTTGCAAAGTCAGTATCTGTTTGAGGCACAAAATTCTGTATAATGACATCATGCAGCAGCCCGTATTCTTTATGCAAATTCATGAGCTCATTCAACATTTTTTGACGATACGTAGGGGTTTCCCCAATACCGATTAATAAACCTGTACTAACAGGAATTCCAGCTTCCATCGCCCATCGGATATTTTGCAATCGGTTTTCAATTGCCTTGCCCGGAGAATCGGGATAAATTTTATCATGTTTGCTTGGATTTACAGCATCCAAATTAATTCGAACCAACGAGCAAATTTCCGATAGGCGCTGATAATCACTCAAGCCGGATAACGACCCAATTTCAACAACTGGAATAAACCCTTCTAAAAATACCATTTCACAAATGGTATACACGTAAGATAAATATGAATCAAATCCCCAAACAGCCAGTCGATTGCGAACTTTCGAATATTTATCAGGACGATCGCCACTCACGCATAAAATCTCTTTACAGCCATTAGCCGCTGCTTCTTTAACCAATTGAATAATTAAATACGGTACATTAAGTACTGGAGCCCCATCCCCATCAGCAACTCGATAGGAACAGTAGGGGCATTTGTTTTGACAAAAGTAAGACATTGGAAACATAGCAGAATTCAAATAATGAACGTTATCCGTTGTATTCGTTAATTGATTCAATCCTGTCATAATTATCTCCTTAAAATACACTAGCTCCCTCATCAATTGTGCTGTTTAATTGATATACTATTCTTGGCCACGACCGACTCTCCCACCAAGGAACCCTGGCAGTACCATAGGCGCTAAAAGACTTAACTTCTGTGTTCGGAATGAGAACAGGTGTACCCCTTTTGCTATAATGACCAAGAATAGTATACATGAAACATAAATTAAATTGCATTGTTATGGTTAAGTTGCAATAGTTAAGACCTCGACCAATTAGTACTAGTCCGCTACACACATTACTGCGCTTACACACCTAGCCTATCAACCTTGTTGTCTTCAAGAGGTCTTACTCCCATAAAGGGATGGGAAATCTCATCTTGAGGTAAGTTTCCCGCTTAGATGCTTTCAGCGGTTATCTTATCCACACATAGCTACTCAGCATTTACCGTTGGCACGATAACTGATACACCAGAGGTGTGTCCATTCCGGTCCTCTCGTACTAGGAACAGCGCCTCTCAAATTTCCTACGCCCACAGCAGATATGGACCAAACTGTCTCACGACGTTCTGAACCCAGCTCACGTACCGCTTTAATGGGCGAACAGCCCAACCCTTGGAACCTTCTTCAGCTCCAGGATGCGACGAGCCGACATCGAGGTGCCAAACCTCCCCGTCGATATGGACTCTTGGGGGAGATAAGCCTGTTATCCCCGGGGTAACTTTTATCCGTTGAGCGATGACCCTTCCATACGGGATCACCGGATCACTAGGTCCGACTTTCGTCTCTGTTCGACTTGTAAGTCTCACAGTTAAGCTCTCTTCTACCCTTACGCTCTACAAACGGTTTCCAACCGTTTTGAGAGAACCTTTGAGCGCCTCCGTTACTCTTTAGGAGGCGACCGCCCCAGTCAAACTGCCCACCAGACTATGTCCTCTCTCCGGATGACGGAGACAAGTTAGTATTCCAAAATAACCAGGGTGGTATCTCACCAATGGCTCACTACAGTCTGACGACTATAGATCAAAGCCTCCCACCTATCCTGCACAAGTTATTCCAAAATACAAAGCCAAGTTACAGTAAAGCTCCACGGGGTCTTTCTGTCTTGCTGTAGGTAGTCCGTATCTTCACGGACACTTCAATTTCACTGAGTCTCTCGTTGAGACAGTATTCAATTCGTTACGCCTTTCGTGCGGGTCGGAACTTACCCGACAAGGAATTTCGCTACCTTAGGACCGTTATAGTTACGGCCGCCGTTCACTGGGGCTTCAATTCGATGCTTCACATTGCAAGCAATATTGACATCTCCTATTAACCTTCCAGCACTGGGCAGGCGTCAGCCAATATACATCACCTTGCGGTTTAGCATTGACCTGTGTTTTTGATAAACAGTCGATTGAATCGGTTCACTGCGACCCTCATATGCTCCGATAGCAAGTATCATCACAAATTTGGGCACTTCTTCTTCCAAAGTTACGAAGCCATTTTGCAGAGTTCCTTAACGAGAGTTCTCTCACGCGCCTTAGTATTCTCTACCTGCCTACCTGTGGCGGTTTTAGTACGGTTACCTGTAAATCTCGCTAGAAGGTTTTCTTGTCAGCGTGGCGTCAATCACTTCCTCCAAAAGGAGTCGACATCACATCTCAGATTAACGAAAAAGCGGATTTGCCAACTTTTTCTACCTACATGCTTGTACCACAATCCAATAAGTGGATGACCTAGCCTCCTGCGTCACTCCATTGCTAATAACGATTTACGGGTAGTACAGGAATATTAACCTGTTGTCCATCGATTACGCTTTTCAGCCTCACCTTAGGCCCGACTAACCCTGAGCGGACGAGCCTTCCTCAGGAAACCTTAGGCTTTCGGCGGATAAGATTCTCACTTATCTTTTCGTTACTCATGCCGACATTCTCACTTCTGATTCGTCCATCATATTTTTCAATACAACTTCATCCTAGTACAGAACGCTCTCCTACCGCTTGCCATAAAGACAAACCCGTAGCTTCGGTAACACACTTAGCCCCGTTACATTTTCGGCGCAGAATCGCTCGACCAGTGAGCTGTTACGCTTTCTTTAAAGGATGGCTGCTTCTAAGCCAACCTCCTGGTTGTTCAAGCAACTCCACCTCCTTTCCCACTTAGTGTGTATTTAGGGACCTTAGCTGACGGTCTGGGCTGTTTCCCTTTTGACCTAGGAGCTTATCCCCCTAGGTCTCACTCCTGAATAAAGTGTCTTGGCATTCGGAGTTTGCCAGGGTTTGGTAAGATTGGTCATCCCCCTAGCCCTAACAGTGCTCTACCTCCAAGAACCTAAACTTCAAGGCTGACCCTAAAGTCATTTCGGAGAGAGCCAGATATTTCCTGGTTCGATTAGCATTTCACCCCTATCCACAAGTCATCCGAGCATTTTTCAACATACACCGGTTCGGGCCTCCACAAAATGTTACTTTTGCTTCACCCTGCTCATGGATAGCTCACCAGGTTTCGGGTCTAATCCCACTAACTAAATCGCCCTATTCAGACTCGCTTTCGCTGCGGCTCCGTATTTAAACTTAACCTTGCTAGTGACATTAAGTCGCCGGCACATTCTTCAATAGGCACACCGTCAGACGCAGATGCGTCCTCCGATTGCTTGTAGGCACATGATTTCATGTTCTATTTCACTCCCTTCCCAGGGTTCTTTTCACCTTTCCCTCACGGTACTTGTTCGCTATCGGTCGTATAGTCATATTTAGCCTTGGATGATGGTCCACCCGGATTCCCGCAGAATTTCACGTGTTCCACGGTACTCAGGACAACAATCGATAAGTTGTTAATTTTTCGTATACAGGGCTATCACCTTCTTCGGCAGTGCTTCCCAACACTTTTTACTAAACTAACAATTTGTAACTTATCTGTGTACAAGATAGGTACACAAGATTGAAGCCTACAACCCTCTAGCTGCAGCGCCTATCCGCTACTAACACAGCTAAAGTTTGGGCTATTCCCGTTTCGCTCGCCGCTACTAAGGGAATCTCGTTTGATTTCTATTCCTCTGGGTACTTAGATGTTTCACTTCTCCAGGTTGTCTACCTCTATTCTATGTATTCAAATAAAGGTTGCATGGTCATTACACCATGCGGATTTCTCCATTCGGAAATCCCCGGCTCAACGCTTGTAGCAGCTTGCCGAGGCTTATCGCAGCTAGCCACGTCCTTCTTCGTACTATACGCCAAGGTATCCGCCATGTGCCCTTTTTATCTTAACTACTGCAACTTAATCATAACAATTGAATTCAATTCAGTTTCATTATTTTTATTCTACTTTCTTCCAATGATCTAGCACGCTTAGTGGTGCAATGGATTATCAATCTTACCGGGAATCAATCATTAATGTCAACACTGAAATCAAAAAAACAGATTTTTAAGCATAGATTAAAAAAATTTTTATTGTTAAAAAAAGGTTTTTGAAAAAACCGACCGAGATTATTTTTTTAAAAAAACAAAAAATTTGATACACTATAGCTATAATTTAAAACGTCTAACATCAACATAAACGCAAGTAAACCAAAGGAGCAACCATCAGATGAGCAACAAGCATTACACACCGGATCACGAATGGGTAGAGATTCAATCCACCGAAGCGACCATCGGCATTACCCAATATGCCGTGGATGAGCTGGGCGATATTGTCTATATTGAGTTACCCGAAGTCGGGCGATCGGTGACAAAAGGCGAAGAAATTGGAACCGTTGAATCCGTAAAAACCGTATCCAGTATTTACGCACCCCTATCGGGAACAATTACACGAATCAATGCCGAATTGACCGAACGGCCTGACATTGTTAACGAATCCCCGGATGCCAATGGCTGGATGGTGGCTATTGAGCCAACCAATAGCGCCGAACACCATGAACTGCTGAACGCATCCGATTACCAAAAACACTGTGATTCCCTATAATGAAACAGTACCTAGACTTAGTTCAAACAATTTTAGAGAACGGCATTGATAAAACAGATCGAACGGGTACTGGAACAAAGTCTATTTTTGGCTATCAATACCGCGTTGATTTGCAAGCGGGGTTTCCACTACTAACAACTAAAAAAATTGTAATTAGTAGTGTCGTCAACGAACTGTTGTGGTTTTTAAAAGGCAGCACCAATATTCATGATGGTTTAAACTCAAAAATATGGGATCCTTGGGCGGATGCCGATGGAAATGTGGGCCCAATTTATGGGTACCAATGGCGACAATGGGAACAGTTTAGACCCGATGAATCTGGCCAACCTGTAAAACGGCATATTGACCAAATTCAAACGGTAATTGATACCATCAAAACAAACCCGGATTCCCGACGGTTAATTGTATCCGCATGGAATGTTGCGGATTTGGATCAAATGGCGTTGCCTCCCTGCCATTTACTCTTTCAATTTTACGTGCGAGGCGATTATTTGGATTGCCAACTGTATCAACGATCGGCAGACGTCGCCATCGGCGTGCCGTTCAACATTGCGAGTTATTCGTTATTGCTGAGCATGATTGCCCAGGAATGCAATCGACTACCCGGCCATTTTATTCACACCATCGGGGATGCTCATATTTACACGGACCATGTGGATGGCCTTCGGGAGCAACTTACACGACCAACTCAAACACTTCCCACAATTCGAATTGCCAATAAACCGTTTGATCAGATTACCGCTGATGATATTGTTGTTGATAATTACCAACCCGCACCCTTTATTCGGTTTCCGATTTCCGTCTAATGCAGGTTATCGTTTTAGTAGCTATGGATACCAATCGCGGGATTGGCATTAACAATCAGTTGCCCTGGCATATTCCGGAAGACTTAATTCGATTCAAACAACAAACAACCGGGCAAGCCATTATCATGGGTAGAAAAACATGGGAATCGCTGCCCAAGGCTCCGTTGCCCAATCGATTAAATATTGTACTATCCCGAAACCCCGATGCACTCAATGTGCCGGTACCCGTGGTATCCACACTAGCAGCCGGCATTCGCACAGCACAAGAAGCGGGTGTATCGAAAACGTATATTATTGGAGGCGCTGCGGTTTATCAACAAACAATCCAAGAACAAATCGCCACTCAGCTCATCATTACGCAAGTGTCAGGATCTTGGGAGTGCGATACCCACTTCCCCGATCCCGAACCTTTTTATCAACTCGACCACGTTGAAGACCGCTTTGTCAGCCAGTCTATCGCATGCACTATTGAACGCTGGACTATAAATTCCACCCGTTCAAAATTTTAGATACTTCCTCACTATGCCGAGTTTCATCCCGAATCATATCTTCCAAATCTAAAGACAAGGCTTTATGACCCAAAGCCGCCGCCTGCTCAGCACGTTGGGTATATCCGATAATTGCGCGGTTTTCAGCTTCTAAAACAGCTTCGAGCATGGCTTTATTGGTACTAGCCGGCGCTACACTGGCTGCCTGGGTTGTGGGCTCTCCGCCCAAAACCAAAATTTTATCCGCTAAAAACTTAGCATGCCCTTGCTCATCAGCAACTTCGGCCAATAAAAATTGACTGAGCTCCGGTCGAAATGGACCCGTTACTTTTGCCGCATACGTTGTGTATTGAATAATGGCAGCAAATTCATTGGCAAGGTCTTGGTTCAATAAATCAATCAATTCCTGGTTGCTCATGCTTTATCTCCTTTTGGTCGTTTTGATAATTCTATATCTCTATAAAAGTGTACCATATCTTAATTCGATTCAGTCTCATTTAATTGGCTGATTAATAAATCCACGACTTGTTTCACAGAATCATCTGAATCAATAACTGTTCGAATCCGGTCACACGCATACATGACTGTTGTATGATCTCTCTTTCCAAAGTACTCGCCAATTTTGGGGAACGACATATTGGTTAACTCTCGTGCTAAGTACATCGCTATCTGGCGAGCAAACGTAATATCTTTCGCCCGACTGGATGAACACAAATCAGTATCTGTAACACCGAAATAATTTTGAACTTTGGATTTTATCTTCTGAATGCTTAACGGTTTTGTGGACCGAACGCCAACTAAATCCTTAATAATATTGCTCACAATTTCTAAGGTAATATCCGCATCATCCAACAACGACATATACGCAGCAATTCGGTTTAAGGCACCTTCCATTTCTCGAACATTTGACGGAATCTGTGTGGCAATAAAATGAACCACTTCATCGGTAATTACCAACGACATGTCTTCGGATTTTTTACGCAAAATTGCCAAACGAGTCTCCAATTCAGGCGGTTGAATATCGGCGATCAATCCCCACTCAAATCGCGTACGCAACCGGTCTTCCAATGTTGGTATCTCTTTGGGGGATCGGTCCGATGTTAAAATAATCTGCTTATTTTGACTATACAAGTCATTAAATGTATGAAAGAACTCTTCTTGAGTCTGAACTTTCCCCGCTAAAAACTGCACATCATCCACAAACAACACATCCACGGCACGGTACTGATCTCGAAACTGCCGGGTTCGTTGATTCTTAATTGCATTAATCAAATCATTGGTGAATTTTTCAGATGTCACCATGCTTAACTTCAACCCAGGATGATTTTTCTGAATATGATGCGCAATAGCATGCATTAAATGCGTTTTTCCCAGCCCAACAGACCCGTAAATAAACAATGGATTATAGGCCGATGCTGGCGTTTTTGCCACCGCTTCACATGCGGCATGCGCAAACCGATTGTTATGCCCCACAACAAACTGGTCAAATGTATACCGAGAATTAAACAACCTATCTTGAGAAACCACACTCGGAGCCGCGTCAAATAAACTCAATTGTTGCTCCTCAGGCCGCTCAACATCAATCGTATATTCTACCAATGTGCCTGGGTATTTTTCAGATAAAATATACTCCCTAAAAATTGGTTCACATTTTTCTTGCATCCAAGTTTTTGAAAATGCATTGGGCACTTTGAGCTGCAATACAGAATTATCGTATGAAACAAAGGATGCTGAAGACAAAAATGTTTGATAAGCAGGCGGTGTTAAATACGTTTCAAGGGCAACTTGGACATCCTCCCAAATAGTCATTTATGCCGCCGTCATCTTATAAGAACTTTGATATGCTAGCGCCCACCATGAATCGGGGATTGCTGCTCTCGCCAACACCATCTAAGATCGCTGCCTGAAAAATCAGATTTTCCATTGCAAACCACCGAGCACCCGTGTTTACCCGATACAGCCCGTCATCGCCAATCATGTCGACAACAAGGCTAATGGCATCGTTTAAAAAGTATTCACCACCCATCATCAACGCTGAGCTAACCGAATCTTCGAATAAGGCACGAAACCCAACATGGCCCGTAAACGATGCCTGAAATGGCTTGCTCGCAACCATGTACAAACTGCTGCCTTCATTGGCTGTCAAATTCTCAAGCCCCACGGCCACATCGACTGGATACTGCTTCTGCTCAGAAAACACATGATATTTCATATTTAAAAACACACCCTCTTCCGGATAAGTCCCACCCACAACACCCATCTCAATATTGTCATAGGTCCCAATGTTAAGTTTGTAATAATGAGCGCTTTTATGCTTATCGTTGTCAATACTTCGAGCATCGCCTAAATAATCAATACCTAGATTGTACTCTTGATACTGCAAACGCTCGGCTGTTGGCATTTCCAAAAGCCCGGTTGGCCCACCAATTGTTGGTGCAGCAAGCACAGAAGTTCCGATAAGCGCCACAATAAAAATTCCATATATTAGTTTTGTCATTTTGTATCTACCATCCGTTTTAATTTTGCCTGAAATCGCAGTTCATCACGATGCAACTGAGCTGGGAATCCAAACAATGTCACCCCACCAGATGGGAATGATTTGGTTACGCCTGCTCTACTTAGAATAACACTATTAGGCCCAATTGTCACATGATCTTTAACGGCCACTTGGCCCGCAAAAATACAATGATCCCCAATCGTTACGGACCCTGCAAATTGAACCCCTCCCGCTATTAGACACTGTTTGCCAATCAACGCATTATGCGCAATATGACAATGCGCATCAATTTTAGTGCCTGCCCCGATTTGTGTGTCGGCCAAAACACCCCGATCAACGGTTGTCAAGGAACCAATATGAACAGAATCTCCAAGCCAAACACCGCCTTGATGCGGCATAAACCGATGCGTCCGGTCGGGCTGTGTCATGTACCCAAAGCCATCAGAACCAATAACAGCTCCGGATCGAATCGTACAATTATTGCCAATTCGAACCGAGTCCCCAATAGAAACATTTGAAAAAATTTGAGATCCTTCACCAATAAAACATCTATTACCAATAACGGCACCGGGATGAATCACAACACCGGCCTGAATCACAGACCCATCCCCAATATGTGCCGATGCATGAACTTGGGCTGTATCGTGCACCAGTGTTGGCAATAGAGGGACAACCCATCGAAACAACGCAATTAGTTGAGCCATCGCCATAGGCCCATTAGAAACAAAAATATGTGGCTGGTCTATCGCTTGTGTGGACAACAAAACCGATGTTTTAGATACATTAACCAGCTGATCATAATGTTGATCTGAAAAATACGGAATCACATGATTCGGCTTTGGTGCTTGGATAGACGCAACCCCAACCAATGGATGATGGGGATCTAAACCAACCGCTTTGCCTTTGAGCGCATCAACAATATCCGCTACGGTGATCAAGACTACTTTGAATCCGATTCTTTATTCAGCCGATCCAATACAAACTCAGTTAAGTCGTAGCCACCATACACAACCGCTTGCTGATCCATAACAACATCCAAGCCTTGCTCTTTGGCCACACGCTGAGTCATGGCTAAAATCTTTTGTCGAATCGAATAAATCGACTCGTTACGAAACTGCAACAGTTCTTGCTGCAACGGCTCCATTTCTTTTTGCATGGCATCCGCAAGGTCTTTCATTTTTTTCTCGCTGGATTTTTTTTCCCGGGCCTCAGTCATTTTTTCATTATGCTTCTCAAGCTTTTCTTCATACTTTTGGCGCTTTTCTTGAAACACCTCTTCCATTTTAGCGGCTTCTGTATATCGCTCAAAAATAGCCTGCATATTAATTAATCCAACTTCTGCATGAACTGGTGCCATGCCAAATACGGCCAATGAAACTATAATGCTAATTAAAACTTTTTTCATTTATATGGTGTCTCCTTTTTGTACAATTCTTTTTGTTTATTATACCGTGTTTAAATGATTCCGCAACTCACTGGGAGATAGTAAAACCAATAAAAATAAAGCCATTCGAACGTATAGCCCATTATCTGTTTGCCGAAAGTAGGCCGCTTGGTTCAGGTCATCCACATCGGGATGAATTTCATTGGTCCGTGGCAGGGGATGCATAATAACCACATCGGGCTTACACACCGATTCTATTAACGTCCGATTTAAAATATACAATTGTTCAAATCGCTCATAATCCGACTCGGATTGAAATCGCTCTCGTTGCAATCGCGTCATATAAATGACGTCCGCTGTAGCAATACCCACTTTGAAGTCATCGGTTTGAGTGACACGAATACCGCTCCCTTGCAAAGCATGGACGCTGTCCGCTGGCAATTGAAGATCATTGGGCGCAATCGCAACAATATGAATGTTGGTATATAACCGCATTAAATGAACCAACGAATGAACGGTTCGACCGTGTTGCAAATCACCCACAACGGCTATGGTCAAATCAGACAGGCGTTTTGTTTCATTGTATATCGTATACAAATCCAGTAAGGCTTGGGTGGGATGTTCACCAATTCCGTCTCCAGCATTGATAATGGGGGTTGTACTGTTATCCGCCGCAATGCGTGCAGATCCCACCGTAAAATGACGCAAAACAATCACATCAACATACCCCTGGACCACCCGAATTGTATCCGACAAACTTTCGCCCTTGGAAATTGAAGAAAACACAACACCCACCGTATTATCCACACTGCCGCCTAAATATTGAAATGCAGAAGCAAAGCTAATGCGGCTACGGGTACTAGCCTCAAAAAACAAGTTGCTTAGCACATAACCACTGAGTGGATTCCACTGTCGCAATTGGGATCGCCCCATTGCTTTAAGCCGATCGGTTAACTCAAATAACGCATCAATCGCAGACTCTGTAAACTGCGAAACCGATACAACATTGTTGCCGTTCCAGGTATCTGCTTGTATTGTGGATTCTATTGTCTGTTTTTTTGTCATATAAATCAATTAACTAAATTAATCCATATTGTAGGCTTCATTTGAGTTGCACGTCAACGAAATGCGGTGATATTATGATTTGTGTCTTAAAAAAAAACAAACAAACATTGAATAAAAAAGCGCAAAAACAACCATGATGATACTCACGATAACGACACTCGGAATTCTGCTATCCCTGATTAGTTTTGGAAATCTGAGCGATGGCCCAAGTCGTCCGGTTGCTAAAGTTGGCAAAACGATTATTGATACGCACGATGTCCATACTCGATTAAACCGACTTCCCCAAAACCCACAAACTACACAAAAAGACCGTTACGAATGGGCATTAAATCAGTTAATTGATGAAGCCATTTTAGTTTATCAAGCAAAAAAAACCGGTTTGCATCGCACAAAAGAATATGCGGACAATTTAGAAACCGTCAAGAATGCGCTGTTGCTAGAATTGATGATTGCTCGATTACTAGAAAACTACCCCGGTGTGTCCGATGCTGAAGTCAATCAATTTTATCAAGCCAATGCTGCACTGTTTGATTCCATTCATCAACGTCGGTTTCAATATAGCGTGTCAGACACACAATCCGAAGCCAGTAAGCGCTATTCCCAACTGACTCAAAACCCCAGCGCCGTTCCATGGACACACGGGGGTTGGATCACCCACAATCACCCAGACTCCGCACTGGCCAAAACTGTGTTTTCATTAAAGACCATTGGCGATATTGCCCCACCGGTTGAAACACAAACTGGCTACTATGTTATTCAATTAATTGGGATTAACCAAACACCCACACAGCCCAAAGCAGATAGCCTAAAGCTCATCCGGGCTGAATTGGACTTTGAACAACGAGAGGCCTTCATTGATGCCTATATTAATCAAGCACGGGATACCGTAACCGTACATCGATACTAAACTATGGACATTCAAATCAAATCGCCCGCCAAATTAAATTTATCCCTCGCTGTGTATGCCCCGCGCCACGACGGGTATCATCCAATTGCCTCGTGCTTTCAAAAAATAAACCTATGGGATAGCATCAGCATTCGTCAAACCAAACAGCCCGGTCTGACGTTAACCTGCAATGACCCCTCGATACCCACCGACCATACCAATACTATAGCGGCCTGTTACGCAAAAATTAAAGATCGGCTCTTGCATGGGCTGTCCGTACATCTCAACAAAAAAATACCGGTGGGCAGCGGCCTCGGAAGCGCCAGCGGAAATGCCGCTGCATTTTTAAAAACCATCAACCGCGTATGTACTCTCGGCTATACAAACCATGAATTGATACAATTGGGCCGATCCGTTGGATCAGATGTCCCCGTATTTATACACGAATGCTCAACCGCGTGGGTCACCCAAACCGGCGAATCTGTCACCCCCATTGGCCCCTGTGAATTTAACTTTTTTTTACTTGTTTTCCCCAACCAACGAATGTCAACTCAGGATATTTATGCTGCCTATGATGCAATTGGACATTATCCCGACGAACCGTTGACACAAGCCATCCCTGATTACGGAACCCTCGGGCATAACGACTTGCAGCCCATTGTTTGGCAATTGCATCCGCTGTACCAAACACTCCAAGACACCTGGATACGGAAGCATCCCGAGAGCCGCTTGCATTTAACGGGATCCGGCGGATGCTTATTTGTACCGGCAATTGATGCAGCTACTGTCGATCACTATTATTCAAGTGCCAAAGCGATTTGGCCATCGTTCTGGATTAAAACCGTGTCAGCCCCTAATCCCAACGCAAAAACGGATTTTTTTGACTCTGATTCAACCGTTTCACAATCGTTTTTTTAAGATTATCACGGATGGTGTCTTGCCGTTTTGTATTGCGCCAATAGGATCGAAAATTCGCATAGCGACTCATTGTTCGAATGATGTCTTGAACCAGTTGATCCGCTAATTCATCGTGTGCCATTGGTGTCTTTAGTGTACCATTTACACACCACAAAATCACTACACACCACCGGATAAATTTCTATGCTATGATGAATGACCATGCGATTTGCCCACGTTCTTGTCCTGCGCGATTTGAATCGATATTACACCTATGCCGTTGACAGTGGCATCGAACCCGGGGACCATATTGAAGTTCCGTTTGGTAAAAGTATTGCCCTAGGGTTAGTCATGCGCATTATTCCCAAACCATCCACACGTTATGCGATAAAACCAATGATTCGCCATAGTCCGCATCTACCCCGCCTATATCCCGATTTGATCGAACTCATTGACTGGTTTTCCGACTACTACTATGTGACCCCTTACGTCAGCTACACGACCATTGTTGGCACCAACCGCACATGGATCACCCCGCCAGCCATGTCGGACCCCCCCCAAACAGCCCCCGACCTTCCACTAACCCCCCATCAACAGGATGCCCTAAACGCCTTGCATGCAACCACCAATGAACATCTATTATTTGGGGTAACTGGCAGTGGGAAAACCGAGCTATACGTTCACCTAGCTCGCGCATTATTAAACCAAAACAAGTCCGTCTTGGTATTGCTTCCTGAAATTAACTTAACCCCTCAAATTCAACGGTATTTTGAATCGCGATTCGGCACCGGAGTCACAACCCTGCACTCTGGTATGACCCCGCGTCAACGCAACATTGCCTGGAGTCAAATTTACAGCAACCAAGTCCGCATTATTATTGGCCCTCGATCCGCTGTATTTTCACCCATTCAAAACCTAGGGTTAATTTTAATGGATGAAGCCCATGATCAAAGCTACAAGCAAGACAACACCCCGCTGTACCATGCCATTACCATTGCTCGAAAGCGCACTCAGTACCATAACGCGAAGCTCGTTTACGGAACAGCCACCCCAGATATTGGGTTGTACCATACGTTATCGAAACGCAATCAAGTGGTTCAATTAACCCATCGAATTGCAAATCCCACCATTCCCCTACCCACCATTGACTGCGTTGATACCACCCTGCAGCCCACAACCGATGGAATCAGCGATGTCTTGCATCAGGCTTTAGTCAAAAACTTAGACTTAAAGCAGAAAAGCATTATCTTGCTGAATCGTCGGGGGTATGCCCCATTTGTCACCTGTAGTCACTGCAACACGCCCCATATATGTACCCAATGCCAACTCAGCTACACCTATCATGCTGATCAAACATTTCGGTGCCATCGATGCGGAATTCGTGCCACTATGACCCATACGTGTCTCAACTGTAAAAAACCAAGTTTGCATGCCAGTGGACTGGGCATTCAAAAACTGGAGCTGGCCCTGCGCCAACAACTGCCCAATGCAACAATTATTCGCATGGATCGCGATACCGCCAATACATTAAAGAAACAAACGGAACAGCTGGATGCTTTTCGAGCCCATGGAGATATTCTGATTGGCACCCAAATGATTGCCAAAGGCCATCATATTGATGCCGTTACCTTAGTCGGCATTTTGGGCATCGAGACTGTCTTAAATAGCCCCCATTTTCGATCCTCAGAACATGCCTTTCAGCTGATTACGCAAGTGGCTGGACGGGCTGGACGCGGGACACAACCCGGGCGGGTTATTTTGCAAACGACACAACCGGATCACTACGCGATTGAAGCGGCTCAACAGTATGACTTTCTTGGGCTATACGAAACTGAAATTGATACGCGGCACTTACTCAACTACCCACCGTTCTCGCATTTATTCCGAATTTTAACCTATGCCACTGTCGCCAAACAGGCTTTGGCCCATTTAACCCAATGCTACCAAGTTATTCGCCAAGCCTTACCAACAGCCACGCTATCAGAACCCTGCCCAGCACCGCTTGAAAAACAAAACAACTATTATCGATTTCACAGCCTCATTCGCATCTCAGACGCACTGCTTCCCGATTGTCATGCCGTTTTAAAGGAATTGCCCGCCCCACCCAAATCTGTTCGACGTCATATTGACCGAGAACCTGTAACTCTGGTTTAGACTCCCAATTTAGATTACACTTAATTCTACAATGGTGATGACAAGTGTTTTATTTATTATCGGACTCATTGGTCTATGGAAAAGCAGCGACTGGCTCGTTGACAGCGGCACCGCCATCGCAAAATACTACCAAGTATCCCCATTAATGATTGGATTATCCCTCGTGGCATTTGGGACATCGGCACCTGAACTTATGATTAATATTATGGCAAGCATAAACCAACAGCCGGAGATTGTCTGGGGGAATGTATTGGGCAGCAACATTGCCAATACAACACTCATTTTAGGTTTAACCGCCATTATTACTCCGTTATGCTTTAAGCCGTTACGACAAACCGCTATTTTAGTTGCCCACACACTACCGCCACTCGGCCTCGCTGTATGCATAATGATCAACCCCACCCTAGGCCCTAGCGCAGGGTGCGCGCTGTTGTTACTACTAACCGGCTACCTAGTATTGTTATACCGAAACAACCAATTACCCACCGATTCTGAGCCAGGCCCTCCCCAATTGGGGCCATCCTTGGGATTGTTTGCATTCGCCTGTATTGCATTGCCAAGCTTTTCATACCTCGTTCTCACACAAGCCACTGCACTTGCTTTATTTATGGGAATACCTGAACTAATTATTTCCTTGTTTTTTGTGTCTTTAGGCAGCTCGCTGCCTGAGCTTGTTACCTGCATTAATGCGGCCGTAAAACGCAACGCCGATATGGTATTGGGCAATATTATTGGATCCAATGTATTTAATATCGCCTGTGTCTTAGGCATTAGCTGCAGCATCCAGCCCATTGCCTGGCAATCCAAACTAAGCCTTGAAGGTGCGCTTGTATTGGGCTTGCCCATTGCGCTATGGCTATTGAGTCATTATGCGACCCAAATGAATCGTTGGGCTGGTAGCGGATTAGCGTTTCTATATATTGCTTATATCGCCTATTACCTAGCATGACGGAACAATTGGATTTAGTTCAGATTGTCAAACGAAAGGGAACGGGTAAAACCATGAGTAAAGCGCTATCGGACGACGACTTGCACGCACTGGCTCCTTTGCTACAATCCCCCAACACCCATGCCGCTACCAAAGCGACCCTAATAACGGCATTGATCATGCTGGAAAAAACGGATGCCGAAAGCCGTTGGTTTGAACATACACTCCAAGACCCAGCCAGCCAAATACTACCCCCGGATTTATATGCCCTATTTTTTACATCACCGAAAAGTTCAATGGATCAAATTATTCACAACCTACTCAATCACACGAATTTGTCTGAATCTGATATGAACACGGGTTTGGACTATGTCTTTAATTCACGAAACAACACAACTAAAAAAGCGGTTTTTTTAGAAGCATTGCGGCTAAAAGAAGAAACCAAGCTTGAAAATCATACGGCCTATACTTATTTGCTCAACCAGAGTCATCATATACAAACAAGACTGCCCCATGTGATTGATTTGGCAAACCCATATGATGGATTTAATCGCAATCTATACTGCGGCGTGTTTTTAGCGCCATTATTGGGCAGCATTGGCTTCCCCTGTGTGTTGCATGGCATCGATGCCATTGGCCCTAAAAATGGTGTCAATCCAAGCAAACTATTGCAGGCCATGAATAAAAAAACAACCCATACATTATCCGAAGCGGCTGAGCAATTAATGGGTAACGGATGGTGTTATGTGGACCAGTCTGTTTTTTCGCCCCTGTTATACGCACAAAAACAATTGCGTTTGGATATGGTCAAACGGCCATTGCTCGCAACCTTAGAAAAAATATTGCTGCCGATTCGCGGCCAATCCACCCACTTGATTACCGGATACACGCACCCGCCCTACAAACAAAAAATGACCGATTTAATGGCCCACAGCCCCATGACACAAGGCACCTTGTTTCGTGGAGTTGAAGGCTCCACGCAACTATCCCTGACCAAGCGGATACGATACAGAACTGTTCAGCTCAACACCCATACCGAACACTTTCTTGACCCTCCAAACATGCCACACAATGACGCCCCTCCCCACGACTGCTTAACCGATTCCATAGACACCGGCATAGCCGCTTTAAATGGTCGGCCCTCCCCCATGCGGTTAATCCTATTACATACCGGATCAGCCATGCTCGACACTCTATCCCTGATGCCGTATGCGACGGCATGGAATGCCCTAGACAACGCATTACAATCTGGAAAAGCGCTGTCCCATTGGACCAACAGCTAGCCCAATGCGCGTTGTATAATGCCCGATAATGCAGACACCCACTCGGGCTCTGTATTCAGGCATGGAATCATGGTGAATGTTTCACCCCCGTTCTCTAAAAAGATTTCTTTCCCCTCTTCACCAATTTCTTCAAGCGTTTCCAAGCAATCCGCAACAAATGCCGGACAACATACAGCCAGATGCCGCACACCGGATTGGGCCAACCGCTTAATTTCTGCATCCGTAAATGGGGTCAGCCATTGATCCAATCCGAACCGAGACTGAAACGACCAACTCCATTGTGGAGGGGGTGTTTTCATCGCCTGAATAACAGACAGCGACGTTTGTTTGACTTGGTGCGGATAGCACACCGCATGCGCATCTTTATTGGGTATGAAACAACAGTCTTTGGATTGAAAACAATGCTTCCCGGGATCTGTTTTTTTAACATGCCGAACCGGTATGCCATGATAACTCATTAACAAGTAATCAACCGTATGATCAACATGCGCTTGAATTGTATTCGCTAAAGCATGAATATAACCAGAATCGCCATAAAATGGCGAAACATGATTAACAACCATGCCCAATTCCTGTGCAGCTGTGTCGACCGCCACCGTCACCGTTTTTGTGGTAGCCATTGCGTATTGTGGATACAATGGAACGGATATAACATGATCAACACCCCGGTCTTTCAATTGCTCAAGCCCATGACGAATGCTGGGGTTTCCATAGCGCATGGCCAACGCAACTGGAATTTGACTCTGCGACTGAATGTCCTGCGTCAATGCGTCACTAATGGCGTATAGCGGAGACCCAGCATCTGTCCAAATTGACTGATAGGCTGCAGCTGTTTTTTTAGGACGAACCCTCAGAATGATCCCATGAATCAGCAGCCATCGTAGCCAATGGGGCAAATCAATGACGTATTCATCCATTAGAAACTCCCCCAAGTATCGTCGGACATCCGGAACAGACGTTGAGTCTGGTGTTCCTAAATTGACCAATAAAATACCCGATTGCGTCATCTTATAGCGCTCTATAGCTCTATTAAACTACAGGGAAGGTTTTTTGGATTTATCATGAAGCAATCGCTTGTCATATGATCGAACACGCGTTTGAGCCGCAATGATTTCACCCTGTTTCAACACAACAATACGCTTCAGCAAATCAATCAATTTATCAATATCAAATGGCTTGATTAAATATTCAATAATGCGTCCATACACTGGATCACAAACCGCTTGCCAAATGTACGGCTCGTCATACGCTGTTAACAACACAACGTTCAAACACTCGTAAAACGATTCCTTTTCTCGCCACTCTTTTAAAAAATCCAAGCCGCCTTGTTTAGGCATATTAACATCCAAAATTACACAGTCTATTTTTGGGGTTCCCAAACTCATGAACGATCGGGTTGCTTCTATTTTTTCACTGGCTTCATAGCCATTTCTGGCATCCAAAACAGTCCACCCCAACCGAGACTCAATTAGCTCTTTAATTCCTTTTCGCAAATCATCTTCATCATCAACAACCAAAATTGTTGGGGTATATTTCATCATTATTTAGCATTCGCCTTTATAATTTGTTTTATGTGTGCTCGACTCAAATAAATTGGACCCAACACGGTTCCTCGAAGGGTTAGAAATAGTATTAGTGGAATACATAGTAGAATTATAGCTATAAAATCAATGAAAAACAAGGGTTTTCGTTTCCTAGCAATCGATTCATTATCGGTTACGAATTCAAACGATTGATCGTAAAAATTAGGGAAGTTTCTCTGCGCTGCAACAACAACGGCCACCCGATCCGATGCAATACGAAACCCAGTCAAGATGCCGGCAAAAAAACCATAAAAAAACCCCAATAAAAAAACAACAGGTGTCCCCAAGTAGCATAATTTTTTCATATACAATTGAAAATAATATCACAAGGAACCATAGCATGTGAACAGATGATCCACATGCCCCACGATACATCTAGCTTACTATCGGATAAAATAAAGAACGCTCCGCCCTGGGCCACTTCATAATTTTTAGAATGGATTACTGTAATTATCGATATTAATGTGGTACTATGATTGGCTGTTGCCAAGTTAACAACAAGTCGTTGTGTAGCAACGCCAATTAAGTAAGTAATTTAGCAAAAATTTAGTATAGAAAGAGTAAATAGATAGGATTGATTTATGACAGTTTCGGTAATTGTAGGTACTCAATGGGGTGATGAAGGCAAGGGGAAGATCACAGACATCCTGGCGGCAGATGTTGACTTGGTTGTTCGATATCAAGGTGGAAACAATGCCGGCCATACGGTTGTTGTTGGAGACAACACGTTCAAATTACACTTAATCCCTTCGGGTATTTTATATCCCAATTGTTGTTGTGTTATTGCAAATGGCGTAGTCATCGACCCCACCGTTTTATTGGAAGAAATGAGTATACTAAGAAAAAAAGGGATCCAAATCACCCCCGATAATTTCAAAATATCTGGTTTCGCCCACATTATTTTGGAATCGCATAAAGAGTTAGACAACCGGCAAGAAAATCGGCGCCATGATGAAAAGATTGGAACGACTGGCCGAGGTATTGGGCCGTGTTACACGGACAAAGTCAAGCGATCGGGTGTTCGCATGATTGATTTGTTTTACCCCAATGAATTAAAGAAACGCTTAATTAAAAATCATGATATGAACGAGGCTGACATCGATGCTTTATGTAACATTGGCAACGAGCTCAAGCCCTTTATTATTGATACGTCATTATTCGTTAATCAGGCCATTTCAAATGGAAAACGCGTCATACTCGAGGGTGCTCAAGGAACCATGCTGGATGTCGATCATGGCACCTACCCATACGTGACGTCATCCAACCCAATTGCGGGTGGTGCTTGCATCGGGGTTGGGATAGGCCCGCATAAAATTGATTCTGTTATTGGCATTACAAAAGCCTACGCAACACGCGTTGGGGAAGGCCCCTTTCCAACAGAATTAACCGATAGCCTAGGCGATAAATTATGCCAAGAAGGCGCTGAGTTTGGAACAACAACCGGCCGTCAGCGACGCTGTGGATGGCTAGATCTTGTAGTTCTGAAGTATGCCGTTCGGGTTAACGGCATCACCTCCATGTGTCTGACAAAATTAGATGTATTAGACAAATTCGATTCAATTAACGTTTGTACCCATTATGAGCTGGATGGTGAGCGAATTGATGAGTTTCCGATGGCATTGCATGCATTTTCAAATTGCAAACCCGTGTATACAACCTTGCCGGGATGGAATGCGGATACATCGCAAATTACACGATATGCCGACTTACCCAAAGCAGCCCAAGCGTATGTGCAATTTATCGAATCGCAAATTAATGTAAAAACATCGATGATATCCGTTGGCTCAAAGCGCAACCAAACCATTCATTTGGTGGTTGTTTGAGTTAAATACGGATACCGCTCTTTAAAGCAGTCGTAATACGCTTTTAAATCGTGCAAAATTTCTATATCGTCTGGATTGGGCTGTTTTAAGTGTTCCAGCAATTCAGCATAGCGCAAAGGAAATGGCTGAAAATCCTCTAAATCCCGTTCGTACTCACCGGTAATATAGCGTGGAATTAAATAACGCTCGAAATAAGACTCTGGGACCTCTGATCCATAGTTTAAGTAATATCGATTAAATAGCTGAACCAGTTGCAAATTTTTATCAGAGGGCTCTTGCATTAAATCGTTAACCAAGGCTGTGTGTGCAGTGGGTGTCTTATCCACCGTTTGAATCAACTGATGCAATTGGGAAATGCGCTCAAATCCCATGGCATATATGCGCTGCTCAATGTCCCAATTCGTTTGCAATGTATCCAAATACCCCGCAATATTCAACGCCTGAACCGCTGGGTTTTCTTGAATATCTGAGGCAATGTTTTGATACGATTCTGGAACCACATGCGCTGGCGTTAATTGAACATAATGCTTATTTGGATTTCGATACCATACCCCATTGGCTGACATTGATTCCGAAAAATTTGTGCCATTATACCGATCCAAGTCAATTAATAATGCGGCACGACGATCCATGTCAACCACATAAAACCATTGATCTTCACACCGTGTGGGTGGGCGACCCACGACGTGCGATTGAACAATTTGACCCGGGCAAATGCCAGCGACATTAAATGGTTGAAAGGCTCGCAATGTTTCCGATGGAAATGCCGATTCTAGCGCCTTAATCAAATCCAAACACACCTGAACATCCGCTAAGGCATCATGCGCTTGTTTATCACTTAACACGCCGTATCGCATGGCCATTGACTCTAGCGTAAAGGTCCAATAGGGATCGCCATGCGGGTTAGTCCCGGACTCCCATCGAAATTGATCTGGGTACTGACAGGCTAAATGCCGACTGTAATGCAACAAGTCTTTGTTTTTTAATCGACCGTAGTAATACGGATTATACCCATATCGAATGAATAGATTTCGCAAAAAATTGAGATCAAATTGATTGGAGTTGTAGCCAACCAATGTGCACACGGATTGTGTTGTCCATGTATCCAAAAAGCGATAGATCTTACCCGCCGATTCTTTTTCAGACACGCTGTGCGTTTGGTGGGTATTTAAGCAAATTCGGTTGGTTAAAATAGCCCCAATATCGGGTAGCTGCGTGCGATTTAAAGCAATTGTTCCCACCAAGTGATCATGAACCGTGTAACGGTCATCCACCACCACAAACGCATAGCTCAAAATCTGGCCCAACAACGAGCGCGAGCTCGTTTCAAAATCATAAAAAATAAACATCCTAGAAATTTAATGCTAAAGAAAAGTAGTGCTGAAAGTCAAAATCTGGATGCTCCGATACCTGATACGCATAATCAATACTCAAAAAATCAAATTCAAACCCCATACCCAACGTGGTGGCAGAACGAACTCGAACCGGGCTCACGGGAAAGTTGCGCTGACCCACACGAAAAAACCAGTCAATATTTTTCAAGAGCCGATGAAATAACTCATAGTCCAATGCGGCAGAGAAAAATATATCCGAATGAAACTCATACTTTTTAACTTCGGATAATACCGAATAATACTCCGCTGGCTTATACTTACCCGCAATCAAATAACGGGACGGCAATTTTTCAGCATTTCCATCGTTGCTATATTTAATATTTTGGTTGGGAATCGCGTTTTGAAGAACCATCGACAGATCCAATCGATCAAATTGGCGAATAGCCCCAATATCCATATTCACCCCACTACCCTTTAAATGAGTCCCCGCATTAATCCGGTAATAATTGAATGCCAATCCCAAAGACCATTGGCTTTCAAGCATCGTTTGGTACCCCAGCTTATACACATGGTTGCCGTATTCGAATACAGAAACGGTATCAATACCAATCAACTCATTGCTAGCATTATACTGGCCCGCAGTATTTGGAATATCAGACACACTGGCTCCCATACGCGCCAGGGCTAACACCCCATGCTTAAGCCGGTATGCACCGGCTATCGACAAATACTCAACTTCATCCATAACCGTTGTGCTAAAAAAGGATGCCGACCATCGATCCACAGAATACAAACTAGCGGGGTTTTCAAATACACCACTCGCCGATCGATTAAACCCACTAATATTCGCTAATCCAATGTGGTGCGCACTCGTCCCTAGCTGAGTAATATCAATCGCTGTGACCGGTGCCGCAGACGCTGAAATCCCAAGGCATACAAGCACAGCAATAAGCGTCTGTATCTGGCGCATTAATGCTATTGCAAGGAAACCATCATCAGCACAAACCCCTTCTGACCCCGTGGCAACGCAGTCATGGCTTTACCAATGATGCCACCACGCGTCACACTGGATGCCTTCATAGCATACCCGGGCGTATTGGATGATGCGAGCCAGTCACCCGGCTGAATCGCCTCATACGATGCATCGCTGTAAACCCAAACACGGCCCGCCAATGCCACTGGATGATCCCCGTCCCCAATGATGGCACCAGGGGATAACCCATTGGCGCCACTCACCACGCCAATAACGCGGGAATCATACGCCATTGTTGATTGTTTAAGAACACCGGGTTGTGCAGACACATCGATGGCAACAACCATGCCAGGAGTAATGTCAGACGCATCTGAAAAATAAAACTTTTCAGCAAGATCCGAACCATCCTTCAAAATACTAACCCCTCCAATATTAGCTGTTGCTGCCGTGATATTGATAATACCGTTTGGTGTTACTTCAATATCCAACAAAGAATCTGTACCCTTAATTTTTGAAACTTTTATTTCTTTGGGAACGCTTTTTGTGTAAAGCGCATAAGGAACCGAATACAATGGAATAGTCTCAGTTTTAATTTGATTACCACTATTATCTGTTAAAGTCACTTTTAATGTCGGCGGACCCAATAAACCCGAAAAATCAACACGATCAAAACCACCCACTTCTTGCGTCAAAAACCGCCCATTTAATGTTGCAGATTGTGGGAAATTGGTTAATGAACCTGTAGCTGTACCATTACTCTCCAACAATGCCACTACTACCCCAACACGAATGTTTTCAGTGACATCATCGAAGAAAAAATTGATGTTAACTGTAGGCGGAACATAACCAGTCGGAACAGAACTACCCGATACCGAAAATGAGAAAAAAGTTAACGAAAACCCCAAAATCAAACATACGATTATTTTTTTCATATTTTATTTTTTCCTAAAAATTCAAAATTTTAAGACATTAATTTATTAATGGAATACAAAATAAATGATATCATATTTAATATCCATACCGCAACACACAAGTCTCAGAACCGCTTAACCTTAACTATTATACGCCAACTAGATCGTTAGCTATAGGCCAACACCCCAAGAATCTGGTACACTATCATTTGGTGATTTAACAAATGGCGACGTAGCTCAGTTTTGGTTAGAGCACACGGTTCATACCCGTGGGGTCACTGGTTCAAGTCCAGTCGTCGCTACCAAGTTGCACACCGCTCTGATTTTGTTTTTAGGTTTTGAATACAGCTTACTAACCCCATAAACAATACCAAGGAGTCCTTTATTTCTCGCAAACTTCCTGATTTTATTCAAACATTACCCGATTTGCTCTTGCATAACGTACTGGCAAATCCAAATAAGCCTTTATTTTTCACCCCCGACGATACCGGAAACTATGTTGGCAACTGCGCCATGGATATTCAGCGGCATGTGATGCAGCTGGGGCATGCCTTACGCACCATGGGCATTGCAGCGGGGAATCGGGTTGGTATTTTTGCTCGAAACCAAACCCGATGGGTCATTGCCGATTTGGCCATCATGAGCATTGGCGCGATTAGTGTCCCCATTTACCCCACCTCAAACCCAGAAGACATCGTCCATATTACTCAAGATGCCGATATATCAGTAATGTTTGTTGACGATGCTTCGCTACGCGATCGCATCCCCGATCACATAACACAACTATTTTTAAACAATAATCACCCCTATCCTAAAACGGACCGCTATCTATCTTGGAATCAAGTACTCGAAAATGGAAAAACAGCCGACACCAACAGTGGCGCTTTCGCTAAACAACTGGGGGCACTATCCCCCGATCAAACCGCAACCATTGTGTATACATCGGGCACGACCGGACAATCTAAGGGTGTTGTCTTGACCCATGCCAATATTTTGAGTAATGTTCGCGATGTTTTGAGCATTATCCCACTAAACGAAAATGAAATTGCCCTGAGCTTTCTACCTTTATCTCATATTTTTGAACGGACTGTCGGGTACTACACGCTGCTGGCGGTTAGCGGTCGTACTTACTATATCCATGATATTGAAAGGCTCGCTGAATCCATCCTTGAAATTAACCCAACGATTATGCTGAGCGTCCCTCGATTGTATGAAAAAATACACCAGCGCATTCATGCGTCTGCATCTCGAATCCAGCGAATCTTGCTGAAAAGCGCACTGAGAATTAGCCAACGCTATCACACCAAAAAATCAAACCCCGACTACCTGTTACAACTGGCCTTTTCAGTCGCAGATACCCTGGTTCTTAAAAAAATACGCCAGCGATTTGGCAAACGGATTCGATTTTTTGTATCTGGTGGTGCCGGATTAAACCCAAAAATTGCTCAGTTTTTTCATAACTGTGGCTTGCTGATTATTGAAGGCTATGGACTAACCGAGGCGAGCCCAATTATCGCGTGCAATCGACTGGATGCCTTTAAATTTGGAACCGTTGGGCAAAGCCTGCCGAGTGTTACCGTGACGGTTCAAGACGGCGAATTATTAGCCAAAGGCCCGAATATTATGGTTGGGTATCACAACAATCCCACGGAAACCGACCGAATGTTGTCCCCAGAGGGCTGGCTCTCTACCGGTGATCTGGTGTCTGTGGATACCGATGGATTTATCTCGATTATTGATCGAAAAAAAGACCTAATTATTCTATCGACTGGAAAAAATGTCCCGCCAATTCCCATTGAATCCAAATTAAAAGAAAGTCGATGGATTCAAGAAGCCGTGCTAATTGGGGATAACCGAAACTACATTGCAGCCGTGATATTTCCAGATCAGGCGCAATTATCTCAGCATCCGACCCTTGGCAACCGCGTCAATACGCCCGACTGGAACACGCATCCTGAGCTGCTTCAGTTTTACCAAAAAGTTATTCGCAAACAATGCCGATCGTTTACCCCATTTAAACAACCCAAACAATTTGTTTTAGTGACTGAATCCGTTGAACAATTTAGTACCCCCACATTAAAAATCAAACGCCGTATGATCCAAGATTTTTATTGTCATCAATTGGATGAATTGTACAAAACGGCTGTTGAATCTTAAATGAAACCCTGTATAATAATGCTAATCCCTATGAGTATGAAGCGCAATGTCTAAAAAAGATAGACTCGCCATAATTAACGGTTTGCGAACTGGGTTCGGAAAAGCCGGTGGCCAATTTAAATCCATGCAAGCGGACGATTTGGGGGCTGTGCTATTGCGAGAAGTATTGGCACAAAGTCCTGTGGATGCAACTCAAATTACCGACGTGTTTTTGGGCAATGTTGCCCAACCCGGTCACGCCGCCAACATCGCCCGCGTGATTGCCTTAAAAGCCGGCCTCGATCAAGGCATTCCCGCAGCAACTGTACACCGCAATTGCGCATCGGGCATGGAATCCATTAGCACAGCCTATCAGGCTATTGCATCGAAACAATCCGACATTTGTGTCGTGGGCGGTGTTGAATCCATGTCCAACATCCCCCTACTGTTTAACGCCTCCATGACCCAATTTTTTGAAACGTTGTCTCGACTCAAATCCACCAAAGACAAACTGCAGCATTGCTTGTCTTTTCGCCCCCGGTTTATGACACCGATTATTGGTGTTGTCCAGGGCCTTACCGATCCAGTATCCAATTTGATTATGGGTTTAACAGCCGAAAATTTAGCGCAAGAATTTTGCATCACCCGTGCCGAACAAGATGCCTATGCTGTATTGAGCCACCAAAAAGCCGCTGCTGCTGAATCCAAGCATCGGTTTGATTGTGAACGCCATGCGATTCCCAATCCAGGCTACACCCATATGATTCACAGTGATGAGTGCGTTCGCAACGATCAATCGCTGGACGCTCTAGGCAAATTGCGCCCGTACTTTGACCGAAAGCTCGGAACCGTAACCGTGGGCAATGCCTGTCCCATTAACGATGGAGCTGTTGCAATGATCGTCATGGCCGAATCCAAAGCGGCCGAGATGGGGCTATCCCCCATGGGCTATATTCATGATTATGCGTACGCTGGGTTAGAACCCGAACGCATGGGCTTAGGGCCAGTTTATGCAACCCAGGCACTGCTTAAAAAAACAGGGTTTACACTCAAGGATTTTGACATTATTGAAATCAACGAAGCGTTTGCCGCTCAGGTCATTGCGTGCGAACGAGCGTTTGAGCAGTACGGCATTGGTAAAATTGATCCTAAAAAGCTAAACGTGAATGGTGGCGCCATTGCATTGGGTCACCCGGTTGGCGCCACGGGTGCGCGACTCATCTTAACCGCTTTGCATGAACTTCGAATCCAACAAAAAGAACGAGCGCTCGCAACATTGTGTATTGGGGGTGGCCAGGGTGGCGCCTTCATTGTGGAGGCTGCTGCATGATTTGGACCCTTGAATCCACCGACGGACACTACTGCCTCACCTATGACTGCGAGGCCAACACTATGCCCATTTTAACAACGGCCGCTTTGCATGAACTGGATCATCATCTCACTCAGCTTGCAACCGATTCCAAATGCTTAAGCTTGCAAATTCGAAGCAATAAACCCCATGTATTTATTGCTGGCGCTGATATCCAAGAAATTGCCGCTATTCACGACGCCCACGATGGCAAAGAAAAAGCCACTATGGGCCAAAACATATTGAATCGCTTGGAAGACCTTCCATTTCCAACCCTGGCCGTGATTGATGGGGCCTGTTTAGGCGGGGGCTTAGAATTGGCCCTGGCCTGTACCTATCGCATTGCATCGGATCATGGCAAAACACAGCTGGGGTTACCCGAAACAACCCTGGGCATTATTCCGGGATTTGGGGGCACCTATCGATTACCCAAAACCATTGGGTTACCTGCCAGTTTGGATATGATTTTAGGGGGGCGATCGGTATCCGCCACCAAAGCGTTAAAACTTGGCCTAGTGGATCGACTCGAAAAGGGTGCCTTTTTATCCGATACCAGCAACCAATGGGTTCGAACGCTCAAGCCCACACGATCACACAAACACGGGGCTGGGTTTCCCGGCAAATCAAACCTAATTACCCACATGGCCAAAAAAGCCGTAATGAAAAAAACGAACGGCCATTACCCCGCTCCGCTTGCCGCCCTAAAAACCATACAAAAAACAGCGTTTAAATCTCGAGACTACGCCCTTAAACAAGAAGCCACCGCCTTTGGGGAGTTGGTGCATACCGATACCTGCAAAACCTTCGTTGGCCTCTATTTCGCCAACGAAGACCTTAAACGCTGTGGCGGTGACATGCGTCTCACCCAGTCCAGTTCCACACGGCAAACCTCAGTGGGCGTTTTAGGCGCTGGATTTATGGGCGGTGGTATTGCCTTTGCATGCGCCAATGCAGGCTTTCAAACACGACTTCAAGATTTAAACTGGGAAGCCATTTTAAGTGGCTATAAAACCGTGCATACATACTGCCAACAAGCCACACAACGCAAAAAAATGACGACGCATGATAGCGCCACTATTTTGCATCGATTATCTGGAAATATAGCCCCCACTAGCCTAGCCAAACAACCGTTTATTATTGAGGCTATTGTGGAAGACTTGGCCATTAAAAAAACCGTCTTTCAATCACTTGAACCCCACATTGCCCCCACGGCTATTCTGGCCAGCAACACGTCGGGGTTGTCGATTGATCAAATGGCTGACGGACTTCAGCATCCTGAACGCTTGATTGGATTGCATTTTTTTAGTCCGGTCAATCGCATGCCCTTGGTTGAAATTATACCCGGTCAACACACCAGCTTGGATACGATTCATGCCACATTTGCTTTTGCCAAGCACATCAAAAAAACACCCATTGTTGTTAAAAACAGCCCCGGATTTTTAATTAATCGTGTGTTAATCCCCTATGTGAATGAAGCCGTCCATATGGTATGCGAAGGCTATGCCATTCCGGCCATTGACCGGATTGCCACGCAATTTGGCATGCCGGTAGGCCCATTAACGTTGGTCGACGAAGTGGGGATTGATATTGGCATGAAAGTTGCCAAACAATTGGGGGATCATTTCGGTGATCGACTCCGGGTAGCCAGTTTGTTTCAAGTGTTTGAACAAAACCCCGGTTGGCTCGGCAAAAAAACAAAACTTGGTTTTTACGATTACACCAGCAAAAAAACAGTAAACAAAAAGCTGTTGAGCTCCGTCACACCCAAAGCCTATTCGACCGATATCATTGAAGATCGTCTGATGCTAACACTGTTAAACGAAGCGTCTCGGTGTATAGAAGAATCGGTTGTCTCAGACCCCAAGTTACTAGACATGGGGCTCATTATGGGTATGGGATTCCCCCCATTTCGGGGTGGAATTTTGCGATATGCCGATGCATTGGGCATCCCCGCTGTTGTTGACAAGCTAAACCGGCTAGCGGATACCGTCCATGATCGTTTCGCACCGAGTGAGCTATTGGTCACAATGGCAAAAAAGAATCAGCAATTTTATTCAGGAGGTAACACATGAGTAAACACGATAAACAAGCATCTATGGATTTAGCCGAATCGGCCAGACAAACCAAATGGCAACACCCCAGTTTTACAGCTGAGCTTTTTAAAGGCTCGTTTCGCTGGGATTTGATTCATCCGTATCCAGCGCAGTCTGAGGCGGACAAAACCATTGGCGATGCGGTGCTTGTCGAATTAGAAAAATGCTTAAAAACGCATATTAATCCGGATGAAGTGGACAAAACCGGTGTCTTACCCGAATCAGCCCTCAATGCATTAAAAGCGGGCGGGTATTTTGGCATGAAAATTCCAAAAGAGTATGGCGGCATGGGCTTATCCGTTACCAACTATGTGCGTGCCATGGAACTGGTTGCCAGTTGGTGTGGCTCAACAGCCGTATGGCTATCGGCGCATCAAAGCATTGGGGTCCCTCAACCACTTAAAGAATTTGGTACTGAAGAACAAAAACAAAAATACCTGCCGCGTCTGGCTGCTGGTGCGGTGTCCGCATTTTCACTCACTGAGCCGAATGTTGGGTCCGATCCGGCACGGATGAGCACCACAGCCACGCCGATTGACGATGGCAACTATTACATCATCAACGGTCAAAAACTATGGACCACCAACGGCCCTGCAGCTGAACTCTTGGTTGTTATGGCTGAAACCCCACCCAAACTGGTTCATGGAAAAGAAAAGAAACAAATTACGGCTTTTATTGTTGAGGCACCCACCCCAGGCTTGTCGGTCTTGCATGAATGTGAATTCATGGGCATTCGGGCGATTCGAAACGGGTGGATGGAATTTAAAGACGTTAAAGTCCCCAAAGAAAATATTATTGGAAACTTAGGTGATGGGCTTAAAATTGCCTTAGCGACACTGAATGTTGGTCGACTCACCATTCCGGTTATTTCAGCGGGTACGGGTAAAGTGTGTTTGTCTTACTGCCAAGAGTGGATTAAACAACGTGTTCAATGGGGCCAAGCCATTGGCAAGCACCAAGCTGTTGCCAACTTGATTAATGATATTGCGACCCAGACATTTGCCATTGATGCTATGAGCTTTTTAACCTGTTCCTTGATTGAAACAAACAGCGCAGACGTACGCCTGGAAGCAGCCATTGCCAAATATTTTGGATCCGAACGGGCGTGGGATATGGCGGACAAAACCGTACAAATCCGTGGTGGACGGGGCTTTGAAACGGCGGATTCATTGCGCAAACGCAATGAACCTGGCATCCCAATTGAACGGGTGTTGCGCGACACACGAATTAACCGAATTATTGAAGGAACCAGCGAAATTATGCACTTGTTTATCGCCCGAGAAGCCATGGATTTGCATATTAAAACCGTCTTTGCTCTAAGCAACCCGTCAATCAGTATCGGAAAGAAAATCGGTATTGTGTTGAAAGCCGGTTTGTTTTACTTGCTATGGTACCCGAAGCTATGGCTGCCATCGTGGTCGATGTTTTCAATCAAGCATTTAAACCAGCGCAATTTATCCCAATTGCATTATATCTCACGCACATCGAAACGCCTGGCCAGAAGTTTGTTTCATACCATGATGCGCTTTGGCCCCAAACTCGAATATCAGCAGGCGATTCTTGCGCATTATGTAGATATTGGAACGCTATTGTTCGCCATGGCGGCAACGCTGTCCAAAGCGGAGTCGATTTTACATAATCATCAAAACCCCAAAACCATTCAGGCTTTAACAACGGCTTTTTGTCATCAATCTCGCAAAGAAATTGAGCAGCACTTTAGAGCGGTTCGATCGTCTGAACCCAAAGAAAAGCAAGTCGCCAGCACCGCCTTGATGAGTACCGATCTGGATTGGCTCATGAATGATGTCATTCGATTTAGCAGCAATGGAACTGGCGCCAATTGACGCATACCCCCGATTTCTTGTAGACTGCTACCATGGCTGAGCGTGAATTAGAATTGTTTTACTTTGATCAGTGTCCGTACTGTCAAATTGTCTTGAATCACATTCAAACCCATGAATTCCCCGTAACGCTACGCAATACTCAAACCGATCCAAATAACCACGTACGGCTAAAAGCCGTTGGGGGTAAAACCCAAGTCCCCTGCCTCTTTATTGATGGCCAACCGTTATACGAATCCCAAGATATTATAAACTGGCTGACCCAGCATGCTTGATCAGATCCAACTCATTATTGAATCGGCCTTGCCTGAGTCAACCGCCTACATCATCAATCCCGAGCAAGACGGCAAACATTTTCAGGCCATTGTCATTTGCCCATCGTTTGAAGGCATGCCCCTAGTTAAACAGCACCAAGTCGTTATGAATGCTTTGAAAGCACAGCTTGAAACCACCGTTCATGCCCTGGCTTTGAAAACATTCACGCCCGCTACTTGGGCTGAAAAAAAACAGCTATATCCCTACATTGAATCTGAGGAGGTTCCCCATGAGCAATCCCGTCGCGCTTGCAAAAGACCAAATAAAAACCGACATTAATCAGCACGCTGTTGTGCTGTATATGAAAGGCACCAAGTTTGCCCCCCAATGCGGTTTCTCTGCCCAAGTGGTCCAGATTTTAAATGACCTTGGAATCAGCTACGAAACCCGGGATGTGTTGCAAGACGATGCCTTGCGCCAAGGCATTAAAGAATTTACCGATTGGCCAACAGTCCCTCAGCTATACGTTAACGCAACCTTCATTGGGGGCTGTGACATTGTCATGGAACTCTATGAAACAGGCGAACTCGCTCAGCTGTTTGCATAACTCAATGGCTGCGCCGGCTGACTGGCCCGATGCGCTCACTCAATGGTATCACCAACGCCAACGGACACTGCCCTGGCGCAATCAATCCCCCACAGATCCGTATCCTATTTGGGTCAGTGAAATCATGCTTCAACAAACCCAAGTGGATACCGTTATTCCGTATTTTAATCGCTTCATGGCTGCCTTTCCGACCGTGGCTGAATTGGCCAAGGCCGATGAAGACACCGTCCTAAAACTGTGGGCCGGATTGGGGTATTATTCCAGAGCCCGAAATTTGCACGCCGCAGCCAAACAAATTGCTCAAACCGGCTGGCCAACGCAATACACCCAACTCAAACAGTTGCCCGGCCTGGGGTTTTATACCGCCGCAGCGGTTGCCAGCCTGGCCTTTGGCGAGCCGGTTCCTGTCGTGGATGGCAATGTCATTCGGGTGTTTACCCGATTCTTTGGACTACCCGAAGACAGCACTACCCAGCGCATGAAAACCGACCTGTTTGACCGACTATTGCCCGCTATTCAAAATCAAAAACCCGCTGATTTTAATCAAGCCATGATGGAGTTGGGTGCCCTAGTATGCAAACCGAAAAATCCAAACTGTCCCGACTGCCCGCTACAGTCTGGATGCTTTGCTACGATTAACAACCAAATTGAGCACCTGCCCAATCGACCAGCCCGAAAAAAAGTGCCCCATTATCATGTGGGTATTGGCGTGATTCAACACAACAATCGGGTATTAATTGGAAAGCGAAAAAAAGAACAAATGCTGGGCGGACTCTGGGAGTTCCCCGGTGGCAAACAACTCCCCAACGAGTCACTGACTGAAACGGTTGTACGGGAAGTCTATGAAGAAACGGGCTTAACCGTGAAATGCACCACCGCCATTGCCAGCATTAACCATGCCTACAGCCATTTCAAAATCACCGTTCATGCTTACTGGTGTACGTTGGTGTCTGGCACGGCAACCCCCATTACAACCGATGCCCTGCGCTGGGTATCCCTCAGCGAGTTGCATCAGTATCCATTTCCAACCGCCAGCGTTAAAATTATCCACCATTTACACCCAACATGAGTATGCGTATTCAAAAGTATTTATCCCAAACCGGTGTATTGTCCAGGCGAAAAGCCGAAGAATTTTTAAAAAAAGGCTGGATTTTAATGAACGACACCCCAGTAACAACCCCAGGCACCCGATTCAATCCCGAGACCGATACCCTGACCTTCTCCCCCGAAGCCCAGCAAGCCATGCAGGCCTACACACTCTTGGCTTTTCACAAACCCAAAGGAATTGTAACCAATTGCAAACAACCCGGGGAGCGTGAAATTATTGATTTATTGCCCCAACACTACCAACATCTGCATGCCATTGGCCGCTTGGACAAAGCCTCTGAAGGCCTGATTCTATTAACGGATGATGGCACCATTGCCAATTATTTTTTAAATAACTCAAGCCCGCACACTCGGATTTACCGCGTTGTGACCGCCCACCCCTTATCCAAAGAACACGTCCGCCAGCTTGAATCTGGGGTGGATATTGGACACTACATCACCAAACCGTGTCAGATTCACCAACGATCCGCACGCCATATTGATATTGAATTAACCGAAGGTAAAAACAGACAAATTCGCCGGATGCTCGAGGCTGTTGGTAATCGTGTGCATCGCCTCACCCGCGTTCAATTTGGCGATATTCTCCTAGACGATTTAAAACCCGGGGACTATCGCATACTCACCGATTATGCAATCCCAGTTCAAAATAACCGGTAATAATGCTACTCTAAGAGTTACAATGAGCGACATCATTACCATCGAAAACTTAAGCAAGTCCTACGCCTCTGGGGTCCACTCGTTACAGGATGTATCGTTGTCTATACGAAAAGGCGAATTGTTTGCCCTATTGGGGCCCAACGGCGCTGGCAAAACAACCTTAATCAGCATTATTTGTGGCTTAACCAAAATTACCCACGGCCACATTCACGTTGGGGGCTATGACATTATTCATCAATACCGAGAGGCTCGATCCAAAATTGGACTGGTGCCCCAAGAAATTACGATTGATATTTTTGATACCCCGTGGAAAACAGTACGCTTTAGCCGGTCCTTGTTTGGGCTGCCCAAAAACGATGCCTATATCAAAGAGTTACTCAAACGCCTGTCATTATGGGATAAACGGAATCAGAAAATGATTACGCTATCCGGCGGCATGAAACGCCGAGTCATGATTGCCAAGGCCCTGGCCCATGAACCCCAAGTTTTATTTTTGGACGAACCCACGGCAGGTGTTGATGTGGAATTAAGGCAGGCTATGTGGGAACAAATCCGAACCTTGAAATCCAATGGGGTCACCATTATTTTGACCACCCACTACATTGAAGAAGCCGAAAAAATGGCCGATCGAATTGGGATTCTAAACAACGGCCAGTTAGTTCTAGTTGAAGACAAACAAACATTAATGCAACGCATGAGCACCAAACAAGTCTCAATCGAGCTCAAAGACCCACTCGCAACACTCCCCGATACACTCACGCCGTTTCACGTATCGTTGCATGAAAACAAATTTATTAAAATGCGCTACGATTTTGAACAAGCCACGCATACCATTGCCGATGTTTTAGACACACTAAAACAAAACGATTTAACCTATGTGGATATTCAAACCGAGCAAGACTCGCTAGAAGATATTTTTGTCCGGTTAACCAAGTCATGATGCTTCAATCAATTTTTACTATTTATAAAGCGGAACTGTTGCGCATGCGCCGGACATTAATTCAAAGCATTGTGGCCCCGATTTTGTCTACCAGCTTGTATTTTATTGTATTTGGATCTGCAATTGGTTCTCATATTAATGAAATTGATGGCATCGGGTATGGGTCTTTTATTGTCCCGGGCCTAATTATGCTATCGGTACTCACCCAGAGCATTGCTACCGGTTCATTTGGTATTTATTTCCCACGATTTAATGGGACTATTTATGAAATATTATCCGCCCCCATGTCCTATATTGAAGTGGTCATTGCCTACGTTGGAGCCGCCGCCTCCAAAGCCGTTCTTATTGGTCTGCTCATTTTAGCCACATCATTTGCCTTTACCCCTGTTAGCATCCAAAACCCTGGACTGATGCTAGTTTTTTTAGTATTAACTTGTATTACGTTTAGTTTGTTTGGGTTTATGATTGGCATTTGGGCGGGGAATTTTGAAAAACTGCAAATTATTCCAGCACTGATTATTACCCCCCTCACATTTTTGGGTGGGAGTTTTTACTCGATCTCAATGCTTCCCCCCTTTTGGGAAACGGTATCGCTATTTAATCCGGTTGTTTATTTAATCAGTGGATTTCGTTGGAGTTTTTATGGTCAAGGTGACGTTAGCCTAACCACCAGTTTTATCATGATTGGGGTATTTTTATCTGTTTCCCTGATAATAATTCATTGGATTTTTAAGACTGGCTATCGGTTAAAGCCGTAAGCACTTAACAGCCACTTTCTTTTCTGCTAGACTGGTTTTCAATGCCAAAGCATATCATTTATACCCCAAATGCCCCCCAGCCCATTGGGCCTTACTCGCAAGCCATTGCGTACAATGGTCTCGTGTATATTTCCGGGCAAATTCCCATGCACCCCGATACTGGGGTTATTCCAGATACGATTGCCGAACAGACTGGCCAAGCGTTGGATAACTTAATCGCTATTATTCATGCGGCCGATGCAACCGTTGCCGATGTTATCAAAAACACCATTTACATCAAAGACATGGACGATTTTGAAACCATTAACCGCATATACAGCACCTACTTTTCGGAACCCTACCCCGCCCGCGCTGTCGTAGAAGTGGCTCGGTTGCCCAAAGATGTTGGCATTGAAATCGAATCCATCGTGTCTCATGCTCATTCCTAAAGATATTCAAAACGCCATTCAAGCGCTATCCCAAGCCATAGCCAAACACACGGAGCCGGGTGATATAGATGCCGCTTTGTCGTATTTGGTCAAAGTATGGCTCACAACACCCACTGCCAGCGACCGCAAAATTGCCACCACATCGTTGGACGAGCTGTACCATTCGTTTAAAGTATTTTTGCCCCATCGCGATAGCCGAAAAGTGTGTATTTTTGGGTCCGCTCGAACACCCAGCGAAGACCCCGATTATCAATTGGCCAAAGCCGTATCCGCCGAATTGTCACGCTGCGGCTTTTTTGTTATTACAGGTGCGGGGGATGGCATTATGGCCGCTGGCAATGAAGGCCCCGGTCCGGAACGCAGTTTTGGACTCAATATTGATCTGCCATTTGAACAAGAGCCCAATATCTTTATCAAGAATAGCCCCAAATTGGTTCACTACAACTACTTCTTTTTACGCAAACTCTTTTTTATTAAAGAATCCGACGCCACAATCCTATGCCCCGGTGGGTTTGGCACCCACGATGAAGGCTTTGAATTGCTCACCCTCATTCAAACCGGCCGCTGCGCGCCACGCCCCCTTGTATTAATGCATGAAAAAAACTCGTCATACTGGAACTCTTGGGTCGCCTTCGTCAAACACGAGTTGCTTGAGCGACAATTAATTTCACCCGATGACATGGATTTATTCATGATCACCAGCGACCCCCATGAAGCAACCGAGCACATCCGTCATTTTTATAGTCGGTACCATTCTATTTTTTATCGGGACAACACGGCTATTATTCGGCTCAACAGCCCTTTAACAAGCCAGCACATACAGACGCTGACCGATTCGTGTGGGACCGATTTAACAACCGATGGCGTCTTTACCTATTCTGAGCAAACCGATGTGGCGTCTGACCCATTTCCCGAAAAACCGGTGCTTCGATTTTTATTTAACAAAAAATATGGTAGTCTGAATAAGTTGATCCATGCAATTAATAACGTGAGTTAGGAGTCTATATGATTAATCTATTCATTAAGGGCGGCCCCATTATGATTTTGTTGGGACTATGCTCATTTTATGGGTGTTATATTGTTGTTCAAAAGCTATTGTTTTTTAAAGTTAACACAATTCAAAAAGACGCTATGATCCGCATGATTACCCAACACTTTGTGAATTTTGGCAAACCGGCCACGGTTCAAAAATTAAGTCAATCCCGATCGGCTACCCAACGGATACTGGCGATGAGTATCGCCGAATCCGATCAACCACACGATGTTATCCAAGACACGATTCAACACGCTTTGCCCAACACCGCCCCCGAACTGGATCGAAACATGGCTGTGTTATCCAGTATTATTACAATTACGCCTATTTTAGGTCTATTGGGCACGGTCATTGGCTTGATGGATATTTTTAATGTGCTATCCAGCGGCCCCATTGATGATGCGCAACAACTCTCCGGCGGCATTGCCCAAGCCCTAATTACCACGGTTACCGGACTGTCAATTACCATTCCATTAATTATTATGCAACGGGTTATTCAAGAAAAAACACACCGATACATAGCCACATTGGATGCCTGTATTCGCGATGTCGTTGAGCTCTGCAAAAAAACCGCTGTATAGTTTATTTATGCGCTATCTTTCAAACCGATCGCCTTTAAAATCGAATAATCAAACAATTGATCTCATTCCATTAATTGATGTTGTCTTTATTTTACTGATCTTTTTTTCTGTATCCACAACACTCAAGAGCAATCATGGGCTCGAATTAAACTTGCCCGACGCAAGCCCGAATCCACAAAAAACAGCCCAATTAACCATTCATGTTGACGCCAACAATCGCCTATCCATCAACCAAGTTGTTCTAAACCCAGACCAATTTCAACGCCAACTATCTACCGTTATCCAGGCCCAGCCCAGCATTCCAATTGTCATTCGTGCGGATAACAGCTTAACCTACCAATCCGTCATCACGGTTCTTGACCGAGTACACAAAGCCGGTGGCAAGCACGCAGTACTAGCGACAACGCGCCGTTATGACGCCCCTTGATCGAACCGCATTCGTCATCACGGCTATCGTGCATGCCCTCGTTGCTCTATTCATTGCCCTCTACCCCCCCATTGCGCCAGCGTTAGATCTCCCTCAACAAACACTAACCGCCAGCTGGCATCATGAACCAGAAACGATCAGACCCGCTCCTAAAAAAGCCGTTCAAAAACAGCCCAAACCATTAGCGGCGGCAGCCCCAAAAGCGGCACCAAGCGACACCCCAGCACCGGCTAGTGTGACCGAGTCCATGCCGGTTGAGCCGCAACCATTTGAAACCGACCGAAAACAACCCGACGTTCAGACCGCCGTCACCCCGGTATATCCTAAGCGCGCCTTAATTAACAATTGGGAAGGCCGGGTCCGTGTGGAATTGCGGATTGGAACTGGCGGCCAGATTACCAATATCAAAATTCTACAATCCTCCGGCTTTCCAGAACTCGATACGGCCTACATCAACAGCCTAAAGCAACAACAGTATTTACCCCAAGAATTTCGAGGGAACGCTGTTGAAGGAATTTTAGAACAAGATTATACTTTTTCTTTAGACGAATGAAGTACCCGATACGGCTATGTTTAATGATACTTGGTTTTTGCACCGCTGGTGCATGCGCCACCAATACTTTGTTTCTTGAAAATGAATTTCTTCGTGTGGATGTTAATAATCGGGCCTATAACACGGGGCGATTCAGCATTCAAACGACCCAGGGCAACCCCGCCACACCCTTGGATGACAACCAACCCCTATCGTTGGGCAAACCCTATCCCTGGAGCTCCTACACTACATTCTTGATTGATGGAAGCCCCATTGTATTTGGCGGCACTGCCAGTAAACGCGCGGGGAAAAACAGTGTCGTGGGGACCGTTACCCGTCAAGAACTGGTCGATGGGGCCATTGAAACAACCGTTCAGTATAATACACTGACCATCACACAAACGATTCAGCTCGTCCGAAATCCCAGCACCTTGGTTAAAGATTTGGTCTTAATTGACTACACCGTACACAACACCGACACAACCCCTCATGCCATTGGCGCACGCATCATGATTGATACCTGGTTGGGCAGCAATGACGCCGCGCCCTTTCGGGTGGGCGAGCTCGCCATTCAGTCTGAGTCTATTCTTGACAACCACCCTGTGGATTACTGGCAAACGTTTGATAGCCTCAGCCAACCCACCGTTATTGCCCAAGGCCTCCTTCGAAACCCTCGCTTGCGAATCACGCCACCGGATCGAACGGCTTATGTTAACTGGGGAACACTCGCCGATTCGGTTTGGGATTTTAATTATATCGAGGGCCGATCGTTTATTCGATCCGGAGAATCCGATCCGGACACGGCTCTTGCAATGTATTGGGATCCAATCTCAGTACCCCCCAATGGCACACACACCATTCGAACCGCCTATGGCCTTGGAGGCGTTACCCTATCCCCAGGTGCATTAAGTTTGGGATTAACGGCGCCGGCTGAGCACTACTTTACCGACAGGGACCCCATCCCCGTTGTGGCTTACGTCCAAAACACCGGCGGGTTTGATTCATCCGATACAGCATTATCGTTACACATCCCAGACGGATTCAAATTGGTGTCGGGCACAGCCACGCAGTCAATCGGTTGGTTGCCTGTCAATGAAACGCGTCAAATTGTATTTAAATTACAACCCCTGCAACCCGGAAAAGGTCGCCATACCCTAGCCTTACACGCAACATCCAGCACATTACCAAGCAATACAACCGAACGAACTATTACAACCATTGCCCCACCAACCCCAACCCATACACTGACCATGGAACAATTATCCCAAAAATATTACAAAATCACCGCCACAATTACCAACCCATCCCCACATGTCTTATTGGATCTCACCTATCAGCTACAATTGCCCGATGGTCTTCAGCTCGCTTGGTTTGAATCCAACGAGAAGCCCATTTTAGCCTTCCCAGACACCAGCCAAGAAACGCTGAGTTGGGTCGTGCACGGCAGCCACCACATCAGCGACACACAACTGACACTCGTCGAATCCTATGCCGGTATCGGAACCCAAGAATATTTACATTCACTGGCACTTGGGATAGACTAAATTATGGTGAACTACAAACTTCTCATAGCCGTGTTAATTTCTGCAAGCGCGTTTGGCTCGTCGATTCAAGATGTTCCAGTTAGCAATCGATCGTACCCCGCCATTCAACAGTCTTTAGACGCCGGCTATATGGTTCTGGACAGCAAAAACCGATTCAATCCCAACCAAAGCATTAGCCGACAGGATATGGCAACTATTATTCAAAAATTTGATTCTAAGATTAAACAAAAATATTTTAATTTGTCTCAAAGTGATTTTGAAGAATTGCTACACTTAAGCAACTCATTTAAAACCTATATTGTTAATGTAGAATCCGACATCACCCAACTCACCGACGCCCAAACCGCATTAACAACCGATTACATGACCCTTCTCAGCGCACACGACACCTTGGCTGGGGAACACCTGAAGCTCCAGAAACGTGAAACCCAAACACGTTGGATTGCCTTGGGTGCCGGTCTTTTAAGTATTATTGCCCTTGCTACCAACTAAGATTACCATCGGTTGTGCCTACTTAGTCATTGGATCCCCGGGGTCCAATTTAACCCAGCGTGTTCGCAATTGGATTGACGCTCAAGCGTCCACGTTGTGCATGCCGTTATTGGAAGACCCTATTCGTATTGAGCACATTCGAGCCTTGCATAGCGATACCCGTTCTGGCACCCATACCCACACACTGGTATGGATTCCATCGGCCAATCGCTTGCATGCATCGGTTGCCAATGCCTTACTCAAATTTTTAGAAGAACCGCCGCCCAATATTAGTACCATTTTGTCTGCCCCCACCACGGATGTCTTGGACACCATTCGATCCCGATGCCACCACATTTATTTGAATCAAGCCAAGCAAACGCCGGGTATGCCCAGCCCCCTGCACCGCGATTATGGAGACTCAGAACCGCCCCTGATTGCATTTGAGACACTGCAGCAGTATTCATTAATTGATCGATTTTCGCAGTCAGAAATCATGGCAAAGAATAAAAAATATTGTGAATATCAATTATTATTTTGGCTTGACACCTTGGTTAAACGCAATCAATTTTCACCAATCATGAATCTGATTGTCGAAAAAATTAAGAAAATACAGTATAATTGCAATATAAAACTACAACTGGACGAGCTTATGCTTGCCATACATTAAATAATAACAAGGAGTTAACATGGAAAAAAAACGCAAATCATCATTGGAACAGCTATTGGGTAAATTCAAGCGCGATTCCAAAGAAACAATTTTGGCCTGTAAAACAAAAGAGTTTTATGAAAAGCCATCCAATGTCCGCAAACGAAAAGTGAAGGCTGCCAAGCGTCGGACGCGCATTGAGCAGCAAAAAGACAAATTAACCTAAATTGAGCACCGTACTCGACAGCCTTTTAGAACAGTCTGATCGAGGTCCTCTTTATGAATTTTGCAAAGAAAAAATTCAAAAAAACAAATCTGAATTCTCTCAAACATTAATCCCACTGTATCGGACTTTAATGGGCAACTTAGCCGATGCGGATTTGCATCACACGATTGCTCAACTGTACTATGATTTTGGTTTTTATGCCAATGCGCTGGAAGCCTGCCTCGATATTTTAGATACTCAAATTGACCATATCCCCAGTTATGTTTTGCTGGACAAGCTCTATTATCAATCGCAACCCCCTGCCCCGATTATTGGCCAATTTGAAACGGCGCTTAAGCATGGGTTTTGGTTTCCCATTATTATTGATTCATTGCCCAAATTTTATGCCGATCACGGAACCGCTGCTGATTTGGTTTGGTTTTATGAGCATTGGCGACAATCCACCGGATCTTTAAGCCCATATTATATGGAGGCCGCACTGGCCTACCAAGCCAACCATCAATATCACCCAGCCGCCGAGGCCTATTACGCCTATGCAAAAGAATCAGATATCGCCCGAAACCACGCCATACATGGCTTAAAACGATTGCTGCGTCAGCACAAACACTGTGGGCACAGTTACCAGTGGCTGATCCAATTATTAATTCAAGAATCTGAACCCGATGCCATCCACGCCGTTCTTCTACAGGTCCGTGCATCCGACTGCCCCCAAACCATGGATGCCTGCTTCAGGCTCGCAACCGAACATTACCCGGATCATGCTCGATTTTGGGTTCTCTGGTTAACCATCTACACCCATATCCCGTGGAATGAGGCCCAGTACATGCACATTAATCAACGTCTTTTGAGCCTTACCCTGTGCGACACCGATACCGAACTCTGGATTACCACCACGGAGCATACGTTATCCCATCATCGCATAGCCATTGCCCATCAAGTCATTTTATTGGACATTTTATTTGATCATAACCACGATCACGCTGCGTACACGCACTTATCGACGCTATTGGCCACAGAACACGGGGAGACAAACCCGGCGCTTCACGATTTAATGCATCGGATTGGGACCCATGAAAACCCTGTCGGGCTGTATTTATATGCCCAATGGTTAATTCAGACCCGGCAATACGACCTAGCCCAACCAACATTGGATCAGTTATCCGAAACCTCGTACCAGGCAAAAGCCTTATTGCTAAGCAGTGAGCTGGCCAAGCAAACCCGTCATTACCCCGCTATGGTTCAAATTTTAGTGGATTTAATTCACCGGCACCCATACACCGTTGCGTATCATAACGCTTTAATGGATGCCCATGCTTACTGGGGCATGGAGCAACGCAATCGGCTCACCACACAATCCCCTAAAACCCACTATCAGCTCGGGCTTCTGGCATTTCGAGATGAACGACTATCCGATGCCATTGCCCACTTTCAAAAAATTCGATTCATCAGCAAACCCAAACCCCAGCAATTAATTGGCCGATGTTTTTTAGAAGATGGCTTGTATTCACTGGCGATGGATACATTGGCAACCAGTTACGACGAATCCCCCCATGCCCAAACATTATTTTGGCTTGTTTGCGCCGCTATTCATGCGGGAGACGATGCCGCCGCCATGCGCTACCACCGCCAACTCATGCAAACCGCAATTGACACCCCCGGCATTACAGAACTGGGTCACGATGTGCACCAACGCCAATTGCATCAATCCTTACCCAAAGTGCTGGGCGTTGCCCTCAACTGGCGCAACCAATCCCCCCATTTCATTGCCTTGCCCCCAGTGGCGTTTATTACACAAAAACAACGCAATTATGCCAATCTTAATTTTTCCAACCACCACAACGATACCGGCATTTCCCAAAGCTTGCATCATAATATTCGGGATGCCAACCAAAGTTTTGAGCTAGCCATACAGCTCAACAACGAGCATCCGGTTGCCCATCACAATGCCGCCGTTACCCAAAGCGTTTTAACAGAGTCTCCAGCACCAGAATCCGGACTAACCGCAGCGTGTGTTCATTTGATTCATCGCAATTTTTCTGAAGCATTACCCGAATGGCTTGCACTCACTCAAAAAAAATCCGTGTACTATGGCTTAGCCTGTTTGAATACTGGAGACTGTTACTTTCAGTTAAATCAAGCCCAAAAAGCCTATTACTATTGGCAAATGGCTAGTACAACCATCAGCCTAAACCACCTAGTTTATCAACGTTTTTACCATTTGAATCCCAAACGCATAGGATTTAATTCTATGTTTTTAACAAAAAAAACAAATGATTTAATTCAAAAATATAAAGTTAAGTAAGTGTTTTTTGGTTTTTTTACTCTTTTAAAAAGCATAATCATACCCGACTGGCTGTTGCACGAACTAAAAACCCGCTTGTATACTTTCTAGTAACTAAGCAAATTGTCCCTCCCCTCGGCAATTTTGCTTTCCTTTCCCTGCTCTGCAGGGAGAGGTTCTTTTAAGTTTGGGAGCTTAAAAAAGAATTTCAAAAATTGATGTTTAGCCTTATATTTGATACTCTTGTATCATGAACACATGTGTATTACTGGCAATCGGCATTGGCATTCAAGTGCTGGGGTTACTCTTTATGCGTCGATGGCCAAAATTAACGAATCGAACACTCTTACCCATTGGCTTTTCGATCATTGTTATTGCAATCGCATCGGTGATTATACCCAATATTCCAAACCACTATCGCTTTATGGCCTCTGGGCTAGTCGCCGCTGGATTTTCCTACATGGGCACGGCCCCATTCAATCGCCATTACACTGTCTTGCAAAGCGTTTTTTTAGTCTTATTCGGATTTAACGCTATTGCATCCCCACTGATTCGCCAGATATTGCCCCAAGGGGTTGTGGGTATGACCCTGTATATTGGTATAATAATAAGCGTATTGATTTGTGAGTTTTATCTCTTTATTATTGCCAGCGAATTAATAATCAAAAGGATTAACAATGACACTACATGATATTTTTAATGAACAAGTTGAGCTTAACAAAAAAGTAATCCCTACCTTGTATGAGGATATCCGCAACGACCCTGAGCTTCGAAAAATGTGGTTTCTACGGTTTGAGCGTGCCTTGCGCCAAGAATCGGCGGAAGCTGTCGACAGTTTGAGCTGGAAGTGGTGGAAAAAAGGCGAGGATAATTGGGACAACGTTAAAGTTGAATTAATTGATATGCTTCACTTTTGGGTGTCTATGTGTACAATTGTGGGTCTTGATGCCCACGATGTGATTGACTTGTATACGAAAAAAAACAAACTCAATCACCACCGCCAAAACAATGGGTATCGCGACGGCACCTACAATAAATACGAGGGGGGCGTCGAAGATAACGAGCGATTTGTCACCCATGGCAGCCTATCATGACAACCCGTTTAGATGGAAAAGCAACCGCTGAAGCCATTGTTCATGAACTGGAAACTCAGTTAGCCCAACACAGCGGACGAGCCCCGGGCCTTGCGGTTGTGTTAGTGGGCAACAACCCCGCATCCCACGCCTATGTCAAAACAAAAAAAACGATGTGTGCCCGAGTGGGCATTCAGTCATTTGACTACCAATTACCTGACACGGTCTCTCAGTCTGAGTTGGAGGCCTTGATTCATGAGCTCAATGGCAACGACCACGTGGATGGTATTTTAGTCCAACTCCCCTTACCGGATCATATTGACGAAGCCATGGTAATTAACACCATTAGCCCAACCAAAGATGTGGATGGGTTTCATCCCTATAACGTGGGGCAGTTGCTCATTGGCACACCGGCTTTTCGCCCCTGCACACCCTATGGGGTCATCAAGCTTTTAGAACACTACGGCATTGAAACCACTGGTAAGCATGCCGTGGTGGTGGGCCGCAGCAACATTGTGGGCAAACCCATGGCTGCTTTATTGGTGCAATCCAGTGCCTACGGCAATTGCACGGTTACAATCGCCCATTCCAAAACCCAGGATTTGCCCGCCCTTGTGCGTCAGGCAGATATTGTTGTGGCAGCAATTGGCAAGGCCCATTTTATTACCGCAGACATGGTTAAGCCAGGCGCTGTGGTGATTGATGTGGGCATAAACTCAATCCCCGATGCCAATACCCCTAAAGGATACCGCTTGGTTGGCGATGTGGACACGGATGCAGTTGCGCCGATTGCCTCGGCCATTACACCGGTTCCGGGTGGCGTGGGCCCGATGACGGTGGCCATGTTGATGCACAACACCATAGATGCCTTTAAGCAACGGGAATCCACCAGCCGCTCGGCCGTTTTGGAGCAAGCCTGTGCCCGATTCAAACCGATTGTATCCAAGCAATTGGATCGGGTTGAGACCTTGCTAAAGACATCCGCCGCCGTGGATTACAGCGCCCAAAAAACCATCACGATTGGCGTGTGTTACGGCGATGGCATTGGCCCTGAAATTTGTCAGCAAGCGCAGCGATTTTTAGAGCATAGTCTCCGTTCAGCGGTGCAAAGCGGACGGATTCAATTTTCAATTATTGATGGTTTAACCATTGAAAACCGTGCGGCGCACAAACAAGCCATTCCCGATTCTGTTTTGGCGCAGCTCAAAGCCTGCGATGTTATCCTCAAAGGGCCAACAACAACACCCCAAAAAGGCGACCAGTGGCCCAATATTGAAAGTGCCAACGTGGCCATGCGCCGAGAATTGGATTTATATGCCTGCGTGCGTCCAATTCGGGTGCCCAGTTTGGGCATTGATTGGGTCTTGTATCGGGAAAATACCGAAGGGTCCTACATGCTCGGCTCGCATGGCTTTCACGTTGACCCAACCGTGGGCATTGACTTCACGGTAACCACACGCCCAGGCTCTGAGCGACTCATTCGAGCGGCTTTTGAGCATGCGAAAACCAATGGGCGGTCTCGCGTCACCATTGTGACCAAATCCAATATTGTAAAAACAACCGATGGGCTATTTTCAGCCATCGCAAAAGAGATCGCGGCGGAGTATCCAGGCATTCAGTGCGATGAATGGTACATTGATATTATGACAGCCAATCTCATTAACCCTGCGACTCAATCCAAGTTTGAAGTATTGGCGATGCCCAATTTGTATGGGGATATTTTGAGTGATGAAGCGGCACAAATTCAAGGCGGTGTTGGAACAGCTGGGAGTGCCAATATTGGGGATCGATGGGCGATGTTTGAAGCGGTTCATGGCAGTGCCCCACGGATGATTGAAGAAAACCGGGCCCAGTATGCTGACCCATCTTCAATGATTAAAGCGGCGCAATTGTTGTTATCCCACATTGGATACCCCAAAGAGGCCAAGCAATTGGAACAAGCGATGACGGTTTGTTCATTGGAAAAGGCTTTAAACTTGACGGGTCACGCCGATGGCTGTACCGGTGCCCAATGGGCGGATTACATCATGGAAACCTACGATGACCCCCAATTACCCACACGGTATGACACGTGTTTACGCGCACTAACCCCATCGCATTCGTGAAGCAATTTATTACCGATAGTCTGGATATCATCAAATTGCGCATTAGCCTAATGCAAGTCATTACGGTGGTGTGGGGGTATTGGTTGGCGCATCCCAACCCAACGTGGACCATCACGGTTACTTGGCTCAGCCTGGGCACCTTTGTGGTATCTGCGGGTGTGGGCATGTTGAATCATTATTTAGAACGTCAAACGGATCAGCACATGGTGCGAACCCAAAACCGACCCTTGCCCGGTGGGCGATTTAACCCGACATGGGTTTTTATATTGGGCCTATGCGTCACCATGGTGGGTGTGGGTATTTTATTTCGCAATGTGAACGGCGTGGCGGGGTTTATATCCATGATCACGGCTGGGCTGTATCTATTGGTGTATACCCCGTTGAAGCGTGTTTCTTGGTTAAATACATTGGTGGGAGCCTTCCCCGGGGGATTGCCACCGGTGGGTGGTTGGGCAACCGGTGCGTTAACGGCTGGGGTGTATCCCTTGGGGTTGGGAGCTTGGCTGGTGCTGGCCATTTTTATTGCGTGGCAACATCCGCATTTTTATGCGATTGGGTATTTGTATAAAGATGATTATAAACGGGCGGGCATTCATATCTTGCCCAATAGCGATGCGACGGGTAGCCGCATGCGTCGGCATATGTTTATCAGCGTTGGGGTGTTGACCCTTGCGACAGTATGGCTGTATCGCCTGGATGTGTTATCGATTGTGGGGCTCAGCATTGGGTTGGTCCTCAGTGCCTATTACCTCAAACAATCCCTGGATATGGTTCGCACACTAACCAACACCACAGCCAAAGCCTTGCTCAAGGGCTCCATCCTGTACCTGGTGCTGTTTATGTTGGGGTCGGTGTTATAGACGCCTAAAAAAAAGGGAACACGCCGTAGCTGTTCCCTTTTCATTTTGGCCATTGTTTTTCAACAATGCCGTGTTACTGGTTGGTCACTAATTTTCCCGAAAAGTGTCCTGAGTATGATATTATCATATTTACAGTATTATGACGAATCAATCACCCCACACAAACTACCGCTTAGCACTTGATTTGGGTACAAACTCAATTGGATGGGCCGTTTTGTCCTTAGACAGCCAAAATCAACCAACGAGCATTATTGATGGCAACAGCTTTATTTTCAATAACTCTCGAGACCCGCAATCCAAGGAGTCTCTGGCCAAAGCCCGTCGCGATGCTCGACAGGCTCGCCGTCAACGGGATCGGCGACTCAAGCGAAAAAAACAAATTATCCGCTTTTTAAGTGAAAACAACCTATTTCCTAAAGAAAAAGCCGACCAAAAAAATTTGGAGAAACTGGACCCCTATAAACTTCGATTTGAAGCACTCAGCCGCCCCCTAGATCCGTTTGAATTGGGGCGAGTTTTATTTGCATTGGGCCAACGACGTGGCTACAAGTCCAGTCGCAAAGATGGTCAAAAAACCGATGACGGGAAGCTCCTTAAAACACTGAATGCGTTTGAGACTACCTTTGAAGAATCCGGCTACCAAACCCTCGGGGAGTATCTGTGGAAAGAAAAACAAACCCAACTCGACGGCGATTTAAGCAACAACATCCAACGCGTATACGGTGTGCGGTCCCGAGCCGAGGCGGACCCATTCCCATATCGGGATTTGTATGAACAGGAATTTGACTGCATTCGCACCCATCAAGAACCCCACCACGCACTATCCACCGACGATTGGGAAAAAATTCGAGATATTATCTATTTTCAACGACCCTTAAAACCGGTTGAGCGGGGCTACTGCTCTATTTATTTTAATGACAAAAAACCCCGCGCTGACCGATACCTACCCGCTGCAGAAACGTTTATCGCATGGCAAACCGTTCATAACTTACGCATTATTACCCCTAATTTTGAAAAAAAAACCTTAACCCTTGATCAAAAAAGCATAATTATCTCAAAATTAAGCGAGCAAAAAAAACTAGCCTTTAAAAAAATCAAATCGTTGTTAAACTTGGATGACGCTTGTCACTTTAACCTAGAATCAACCACCAAACAACTCACGGGCATGCCCACCCATATCGAATTCAAAAAATTAATTGACGCATGGGATTCATTCTCAGAAAGAAAAAAAAATGAGATTGTGTCTGGGGTATTCACAAGCGAAAATCAATCTGAAATTATTCAAAAAGCGACTACCAACTGGGGCTTGTCCGAAGCAACCGCACAGGCGCTCGCCAATCTAGATGTATCAAAATTTGCCACTGGAACCCTTCACTTTTGTACGGATGCACTCGAACAACTCAATACCCTAATGAAAAAAAATATGGACGCTTATGAGGCCAAGCAAGAACTTCAAAAAACGATTGCCCAACCAACCCATACGACTATGGCCACACTCCCATATTACGGCTATGTTATCCCAGAGGCACTAACCAATAGTGGAAAACACCGAACAGCCTCAGCCGAAAAAGAAACCGGCATCATTGGCAACCCCACGGTTCACGTGGGGCTGAATAATATTCGGGCCGTTGTTAATGCTGTTATTGCCCGAATGGGCCATCCCCCCACTGCCATTCATTTAGAAATTGCACGCGATTTGAAGCTGAGTGCTACAAAAAAGAGCGCACTAGAAAAGTATCAAAAAGAAAATAAAAAAACGAATGAACGCATTGCAGCGGCACTAGCCGAATTAAACCAAGCCAACACCTATACCAATCGATTAAAATACAAATTATGGGAAGAGCTGGGAGAGCCCAAATTGTGTGTGTATACCGGGAAACCCATTAGCGCAGCTCAATTGTATGGGGATGACGTTGACATTGAGCATATTTTGCCACTGACACGCACCCACGATGATAGCCCTGCGAATAAAACATTATCATTTCGATCTGCCAATAAAGAAAAGGGCAATAAATCCCCTTTTGAAGCCTTTGGGCATACCCTCGAATTTGAATCTATATTGCATCGCGCACAATCACTACCGAAACACAAACATTGGCGATTTAGCGAAGCAGCCATGGATCGGTTCAACGATCAGTTTGCTTTTTTAGATCGCCAGCTACACGATACCCAATACCTCTCCAAAGTGGCCAAACAATACTTGCACGCTATTTGTGACACAGTATCTGTAGTCACTGGCCAACTCACCGCAAAATTGCGCCATGACTGGGGACTTAAAAAAGATCGAGACAACCATCACCATCACTTTGTTGATGCGGTTGTTATTGGGCTGACCGACGCATCTACCGTTCAAAAAGCCAATGTCTATAGTAAATACGATCGATTAGAAGCCATTCAATTTCCATGCCCACTTGATAAATCTGCGTTGCATAAACAACTCGAAGCCATCACCAGCACCCGTATTGTGTATCACAAAAAAACCATCCGTAACAACGGACAACTCCACGAAGCCACCAACTATGGCTATATTCCTGAAGATAAACGAAACCCATCAGACAAAAAATTCAATCTTGTCTATAGAAAAGCATTCGTTGATTTGACTAAAAAGGAAATTGCCCAAATTCGGGACATCAGCATCCGCAACACCTTAATGGAACGGACCCAGGGGCTCGCAGACAACTCCAAAGAATGGAAATCCGTGTTGGACCGCTATAGTCAAGAAACCGGCATTAAGCAGATTCGACTCCTCAAAACAGACAACCCCATCATCCCCATTCGGCACAACGGCCATACCAAGTGGGTCGTGCCGGGTAGCAGCAATCATCACATGAAGGTGTGGCAGTTGCCCAACGGAAAAGTCTCCGGGGTTATTGTTCGATTGTTGGATATTAACACCCCCAACTATGGCACGCAATCATTTCGTCCCAAAGACAAAGCCGGTCGTGAAATACCCACCGCAAAATACCTTGGTAAACTACACAAGGGAGACATGATTTCACTCATTCACAAAGGTACGCGCTGCACAGGCGTCATTAAAGGACTACGTCAAGATGGCCAAATTGTATTTAAGCCCCACAATGACGGTGGGGACAAGTCAAATGAAACCATTTCTATTTCCAAATGGATTACGGCCGAAATTACCGTTCTTCAGTTAACCGTTTTGGGGGATGCTCGCCACACGCACTCATGATTGGGCGAATCATTGAGGTTCAAAACAGTCATTATTTATCTGTCAAAAATGGTTTTTTAGTCGTCACCGATGCTGACACCTGCGTGGGCAAGGTTCCTCTGGATGACATTGCCGCCTTAATTTTAAGTGGCCCCAATACAACACTATCGGTTCATTTAATCAATCGATTGCATGATCACCATGCCATCATTGTTCTGACAGATGCGCAGTACCTGCCAGCCAATATTATTTGGCCCATCAACCACTTTCATCAAATTGGCGCACGACTGAAGTGCCAACTAGCGCTTCCAATCGTTTTAAAAAAACAATTATGGAAACAAATTGTGTATGAAAAGTTACTCCGTCAAAAACAAATTCTAGATACCTTATATTCAAAAACCATGGACTTTCAGACGATTATTAATAATTTGAGATCTGGCGACAGCACCAACCAAGAAGCCGTCGGAGCTAAAAAATATTGGCCACTGTTGTTTGGCCCTGATTTTAGGCGATCCGATGCAACCAACCCGATTAACCACCGATTGAATTACGGCTACACTGTTTTGCGATCACTAATCGCACGATCGGTGGCTGCCTCTGGCTTAAACCCAGCGTTGGGCATCCACCATAAAAATGAAACCAATGCGTTTTGCTTGGTAGATGATTTAATGGAACCCTACAGGCCATTTATTGATTATTATGTCTATAGAACTGACAATACGATCGGAACACTAACCCCCACACTAAAAAAACACATGGTGGATTATATCTACACCAATTTTCAATGTGCCAACCAGTTCAGCCCCTTACCCAATTGTATTCATAAGACTATTTTTAGCTATGTAAACAGTTTAGAATCCAAGCAAGTTGAGCTCGTCTTCCCCAGTCTTACTATCTGTGACGATTCATGACCACCCCATTATCCAGTTATCAGATTATGTGGATGCAAGTTATTTTTGATATTCCAGTTAAAACAAAACCCGAACGGAAAGCAGCAACCACATTTAGAAAAACCTTGTTAAATTTGGGCTTTCATATGGTTCAATACTCTGTTTATATGAAGTACGTAACTAATAAGAAAAAACAAGCGATTCTTATTGCTAAAATCAAATCTCATTTGCCAAGTAAAGGGTCTATTTACGTTTTATCTATTACAGATAAACAATATGAAAATATTTATGCATTTATTGGAAAAAATAAATCCCCAAGCCCAAAAAACCCAGAACAATTGACATTATTTTGAAAAAAGCAACCATTCATTACTACGATTTTTATGCCTAAAAAGTGGGTATAATAGCGGGATCTATTATACCACAGGGAAAATTAGTGACCAACCAGAACGTTCTAAATGTAACCATATGTTGTTTGTTATTATACCACAGGGAAAATTAGTGACCAACCAGAACAGTCTGACGCTTGTGGTTCCTCTAGCGTTATTATACCACAGGGAAAATTAGTGACCAACCAGAACGGTATATTCAAAATTGTACAATTCACGGTCATTATACCACAGGGAAAATTAGTGACCAACCAGAACTTACAAAAGTTTGCAGGTGATTACTTAACAATTATACCACAGGGAAAATTAGTGACCAACCAGAACTATCATATCGCCCATTAAATCTCTAATAATTAATTATACCACAGGGAAAATTAGTGACCAACCAG